>NZ_JBEVDX010000144.1:0-108437 GCF_040513095.1 Pedobacter sp.
TGCATATACATTTGATACATGTACTCATAGTAGGCGTTATCATTATATAAAGCGCCGAGTTTAGCGAATACAGGCATTCCCATTTGCATGGCATCGATCAATGTCCAGTCGTCAATCTTAACGGATTTCATCATCAGATCCATTGATTCTTTGATGTCTTTAATACGCTCTGGCTGTTTATCAAGATTGTACAGATCGATATAGGTTTGTCCGCAGGCCTGGTTATCACCATTACGCGTGCTTACTCCACCACGCAGTCCCCATTTATGTTTCTCGCCCCAGTCGGCCGCATAGTCATAATATTCTTTGGATGGCTCAACGGTATGCAGTGACATCAGTCCTTCGTAATACACGGCCCTTGTCCAGATATTACTGGGACGGGTGGTGTTCGTAGTGATGGTTGCACCCGGATCAGGCCATTTCTTCATAAAATAAGCATTGGTAGATTCCATTGCTGCCAGAACTGATTTTTTTGCAGGAGCTTTCTGTGCATAGGAATGCATGAAAGTGATCATCAGGGCCAGAAAAAGAGTGCTGTTTAATTTCATTGTGTTGTTCATGTTATTCCATTTTGAGGGGGAAATATTTGTGTTTAATATATTGTTTAATTATTGAGGTTTGGCAGGTTTAGGCTTTAATTCATCAGGACTGTCCCTGGTATATGTTTTAAAAACGATTTTGGAACCCGTCAGGAATACATCTTTTACTACAGAAAGTTCAACCTGAAACGCTGGGTTAAAGGCGTCCGACTGCATATATTTCTGCAGGCTGTAGAACAACTGTCTGGCCGCAGGACCTTTTTCTGCTGATAAATCTGCACTGGATACTACCAATTTACCTTTTCCTACCCTGGCTTCATACACTACCGCCAGTTTTCTGTTCAGGAACCAGGTATCTATAGATTGCAGCAATGGCCTGAAACCTGCCGGAAAATCTTCCAGGTTCATCACCTGGGCATTGTTCACAATCTCCCACCATTGCATATCGCTGTGAAAAGCTGTAGGGAAATCAGCGAAGGCCGCAGCTTTAGGATCAACCAGGATCCCCAGCGTGTGCGGAGGCCTCATCTTAAACCAGGAGGTATTCCAGAATACCGGCTGAAAAGTTTGAACCACTTCTTTTCCCTTGATTACTTTACCTGCAGCATTTAAAAACACGTTTCCTCCATTCCGGAGTATTTCTTCTGCTTTCTGATCCAGCTCCCTGCAGTAATAAACATCAGTTTTAATGGCTGGCAATTTCGCAGGGTATACCCAGAAATCCCATCCATTGGCAAATTCAGTTCCTTCGATCTTCACTTCAAGATGCAACTGCTCAGCTGCCTTAATGCCTGTCAATGCGAAGATGACCTTACCAAGAGCGAAGCAATTTCCTATCGGGATGTTTTTATTGTCAAAACTTCCTGAAGCCAGCACAGCGGAAGCAGAATTTGTGATCTTCCATCCTACTTTAGCCGCTGAAATTGGTTTTTGTCCATAATGTGCCACCTCAACCGCCGCTTCAAAAGTCTCATCATTCTGGTAAACGAATTGTGGAATCCTTGCCAGTAAAACTGTACTGTTGGAGAATCTCCGGAATTCCTCAGGGGAGATATATCCTTTTTCATCCCAGAAAGCATTCAGTACACCAACCAATGCTGTACCCTGACCGGGATAATCGTTCAGGGAAAGGAGCTGATATCCGCTATACCCGGGACTGCGGAAAGCTTTTTCTATTTCATTCTTATAAGCCAGCGCCTGTAACTTCCCTGATGCCATCAGAAAACGCTCAGCTTCATCCGCCATATCGTGGTCTTTCAGATCTTCCTCAAAAAGTTCAAAGTTTTTAGCACGGTATACACCGGTATACTTTTTTATCTCCTTGAAATCAGGAAACACGCAGTATTGACCCATTTCATGCGCTATAAAGGGTACTGTAAATTTGGAGATCAACGCGCTGTAATCCGCCATACTTTCCGGTCTTTCGTTCCAGCTCAGTCCGCGGGCACCGCCTCTTACCATGTACTCGTTGTTGGGGATCACCGGCCAGCTTCCACCAACAGATGCCCCGGTGTATAATCTCCTGGAATCCTTCTTTTTCCAGTAGTCGTTAAATTTTGTAAGGTACTCTACCTGTTTGCCTCTGGGTTCATTGCCATAGGCCAGCATGCAGTATGAAGCATAATTACCATAGGCTTTTTCCATCCTGTTAGTTTCATCATATATAAACTGGTCGATTGGTTTGTTATCGCCTATAGAAGTTCCGTGGTTGGCCCAGCTTGGCCCTTCAGGCTGCAGGTAGAAACCAGCTTTATCGGCCGCAATGAAAGCAGCTTCGGGCGGACACCAGGAATGAAAACGCATATGGTTCAATCCATGGGCTTTTGCAATTTTAAAGATTCTTGTCCAGGCTGCCTCATCCATTGCCGGATATCCCGTTAGAGGAAATTCGCAGTTGTTTACTGTTCCCCGTAAAAACACAGGACGCCCGTTGATCTCAAACTGCCTTCCCGAAGCTTTAAACTCACGCATCCCAAAGCTGATTTCTTTTCCTACTTTTTCAGCCGCAGTACTTAACACAACTGAAAGCTTATACAGGGCCGGATCAAACTCATCCCAAGTTTGCATTTTTTCACCCATCGGAAGTGTGATTTCTAAATTCCCTGCGCCCTTAACAATCCTGAAAACGGAGCTGACCGGAGAAACTTCCTGACTAACAGCTGTGTTGAAACTGCGCGCATTTAAAGTGATACGACCACTGCAGTCAGGCCCTTTCAGGGAGATAGCAATCCTTGCCGTTTTGCTTTTTAAATCAGGATAAACCTGGATATCATCAAACTGAATATGTGATCCTGCAGTTAACCGGATCCTGCCTACTATACCATTCCAGTTTCCCTGGGTATGGTCAGTCAGGCTATGGGAATCCTGCCCAACGTTTATTGCTTTGATACGGTTATCGATGCGGATGGTAATCCTGTGTTTTCCGGGGCTGAGCTGCTGGCTCAGGTCATATTTCTGTGCAGTAACAAAAGTATACTGCGATCCTGCTTCTGCCTGATCAACCCATACAGTAGTTTCAGAATGGGCATATTCCAGTTCCAGCAGGATTCTTTTTCCTTTCCATCCTGCCGGGATATTTACCTCGCGCTGATACCATGCTGCGCCTACATAATGTTTCGCAGGACTGAGCCAGAAGGGTATTTTGATATTGCCGGGCTGACGGTACTTTTCAAGCCGGGGATTAAAATAGTATGAGCTGTCATAGATACTGCCAGTCCATTTTGTCTGTAAAGTAATGTCATCACCTTTCAGGTTTTCTGCCATTGACCCTGGCAAGGTTACTTCTTCTGGCAAGCGTACGTTAAACCATTTCTGAGCGGCACCTTCATCCGCAGCATCAGTCTTGAAACGCCATTTTCCGGCGAGAGAAATCGTCTGGGCATCAGCCATATTGCCAATGAAAAGGATCATTATGAGCCCGGTAAGGAGCGCTGCATAAAATGGACGGTTTTTTTTGTTCATATCAATTGGTATTCTGCTTCATCAGCAGCTATATCTGGTTTTCAGCCCTATAATAAGTCAAATCGCTGTCAACGGCAACCTGTTGTATCCTGTTTTCCTGTAACGATGTTATGATCAGGGCATTTTTTGAAGTCCTTCCCACTTTACTTTCCAGGTACCGTCCTTTGGAAATCCGGGGTTGCTTTCTGTAGCTCCGTCCCATCCCGCACACATCATGGCTACCGCAGTGAGCAGGCCACCATTTCCCGGCAGGTACAGGCGCAGGCGCTCATCCTGGTAATTATGGCCATTTGCAAGATAAGTATTGGTCTTCACGTTCATCAGCAAAGCATCAATTGCTTTTTCAGGCAATCCCAGGCGTGCAGCTGTCATCGCTGTCATCGGGAAATCCCAGCCCCAGGTTTTATCCCAGCTCCATACATTCCAGACCAGGTCGAATGTTTTGCGCATCACCTGTTTATCCAGCAGGCTCGTTTCCGGCAGCATGCCATAAGCACCCAGTACAGAAGGATGGTCAGTTTTAAACTCCGGATTGGAATAAGAATCCTTTGCGCTTTCCGCAGCAAGATATACACCGTCCTGCAGAGGCAGAGGAGACAATTTCGCCAGGATATCATCCCATTTTTTCTCAGGCGGCAGCCCAAGGCGTCCGCGCCAGGCCTGTGCGGTTTTTAAGGCCCAGTTCCAGTAAGCCAGTTCATAAGTTGGATTAAAAGTTTCTTCGGCTTTGAACCTTTCCTGTGCAGGGATCAGTCCCGGCCCCAGCATGTAACGGCCTTTTGCTTCATCATAATGCGCAAAAGAAGCCATAAACTGAGCGGTACCAAAAACCAGTTCCCTATATTTTTCCAGTGTCTGTCTGTTTGGATGGGCACGGTAATCCATTTCTGCAAATGTGATGATATGGGGCTGTTGCCAGATCAGCAATGCGCCCACCGAAGAGGGGCTTTCATTACCATTGTTATCAGTCATCTTCTGCCAGCGCAGCCCATCAAATCCCTGACGCGCAGCCAGCTTTTTAGCCCCTGAAGCTACCTTGAAATACCAGTCGGCACTCTTTTCCAGCAGTTCAGGCCGTCCCCACATACCAAAATGCAGCATATGCCACCAGGTCATTTCCAGGTGCGGTTTGCCGTACCAGCTGTTGCAGGTTAAACCGGTCTCCTGCGGAGGCGTGGAACCGGCGCACTGAATTTTGGTAAGGTACTGCGAAAGTACTATGCGGCGTTCCAGTTCTTTTGCACGCGGATCTGTACTCCCTGAAAGGTCTACCGCTCCGCCACTTTGCCAGAATGATTTCCATGCCGAAATACTGTTACTTTCAGTAGCACTAAACAAGGGAATAGCCTTTACCGGCTTTTGTGGCGTAAACGATACGCTCAGGTCGAAAACCGCAGAACTTTTATCTGGTAACAGTACAAAGGCATGTTTACCTTTTTCAGACAGCAATGCTTTCCCGGTCCAGTGTAAGGCAGCGAAATACGAGGCCGAGTCCAGCTGGTGACTGATAAGCGCCCCCTCAGCCTGAGTTTTGATCACCGCAGAGCGATGTTTCTCAGATGAACTAAAGTTATCTCCTACATCTGCCCAGTCTCCCGTAGGATATGGAAAGCGCAGTTTTACTCTTAGTCTTCCCTGAGCTATGAGACTGGATTTTACCCGTGCAGACACAATATCATCTGTCTGATGGCACACAGTCAGCACTTCTACCAGTTGATTTTCTACAGTAAATGAACTTTTGATCTCTCCTTTATACAAGTCAAGTTCCTGCTGAATATTTTTAATGTCGGATGGCCCAGCAGCTTTACCGTTTTTAAGGTCTATCTCAAAACCCAGGCAACCCAATTGTAAACGGTGTACATTCTGGCGGAACCAGTCTGAAGCCATCTTGTTTCTTTCCGGCTTTTTGATTTGCACTACATAACTCACCTTTCGCCCGTACTGCTGATAATCCCTTAAGGACTCGGATATGTTGTACCCTGCAGTATCTTTAAAAGTATCCCAGCCCCATTCCGACTGAGTACCCAAAGGAATACCTGTTCTGTAACTTTCAGGGAAAGTCTGTAAACCCGTGGCATCTACCGTAAAAGCGAACTTTCCATTCCCAACCGACAACGAAGAGAGTGAATCAATCTGATCTACTTTTACATTGTGGCGGCCCACAAGGGCTGGCCGGTCTATTTTCTGAGCCTGCAAACTGGTGTAACACAGCAGCATAAACACAGCCAATGATCCTGTTTTTAATTTCATGTGATCCTGAATATAAATGGTGAAGCTGTCATGTATTTCCCTCCCTGTGATGTTGTAAACAGGTAGGTTGCTTTTCCCTTTTGAAAGAGCAGTTGCGGGCGTTCAAAACGTCCGTATTTTTTCAGATAAGAAGGTGGAGCTGGCTGTGTAATATAATGTGCAGCATCATAATAAGCGATCTGCGGCTCCGCCCACTTTATACCATCCCGGGATTCCATAATCAGGCCGTCCTCATGGTTAAATATGCCCATATCCCGAGCAATGATCTTAAACTTTCCTTTTTCCCGCCAGATGAACGCATCTTCAAACTGTTTGTTCCCTCCTTTATGGGAGAAGTCAATCACCGGATTACCCGCATATTTCTTATACGGACCTTCCAGTTTGTCAGCGATTGCGAGTCCGTATTTCCGGTTTCCACGGATTATGGGATCTGTAGAATTTTCATATTCGCTGGTGTTCCAGGATTTATAGTACAGCCAGTATTGGCCGTTCGGATGTTTGATAAAAGCGGGATTGGTAGTACAATGATCATCCCATGCACCTGTTTCGCCGGCTTCGAGCAAGGGCTGATCCGGCCGCTTCCATGGACCATCCAGAGAATCTGCAGTAGCCAGACCTATCCTTTTGGTATTGGTCTTTCCATTGGAATTGCCCATAAAAAAGAGGCAGTATTTACCATCTACCTTTTTGATCAATGGGTTATGGCAGGTAGTGGCATCCCAGAAACCTGGCCCCCGGGGAGCAAGGATCACCTCCTTAAACCTGAATTCTGATTCCGGGGACTCAGCTACAGCATGTCCAATTTCTGAGCCATTGATCCATCCGCCCATTTTCTTTGTGGCCACCCATCTTGAAAAAAACAGATGTATTCTGCCGTCCTCAGCTTCAACCGGACTGTTGCACCAGACGTAATAACCTTCCATTTCCAAAGCCCTGCCCAGGGGAGTCAGGTGTTTGGAAAACTCAGAAACATTGCCTGTGCCTTCAGCTGGATTTGTAGCCGCTTTAACAGGATTACTGTCACCAGCAATAGCTATCTCAGGCAAAAGACCTGCAGCCGAGAGCATCGCCATTCCAGAGATAAAATATCTTCTTTTCATTTGCAGCTACTTTTTAAGCATATACTTTGTTAGGGGGCACTTTTTCAGCAACTGTAAACCCTCAGCAACGGATGCTGCATTGATCTTTGCGCCTTCAGTATTTGTATGCGTATGGTCGCCCGGAAAATAAGCCTTCACTACAGACTCGCCAGAGATATCGTATTTATCTGCTGTGATTTTATTGAGGTCAACAAAATATACACCCTCTGCTTTGGCCACCTGCTCTGCCCAGCCGCCATACCCCTGTTCAGAACGCAGTACCTTGCCATCCTTCCAGTCACTTCGCGGGATGGGTGAGCAAACGATGGCTGTTGCACCTTTTGCTTTTGCTTCGTTTATAATTTTGCGCAGATACCATCCATAGGTATATACTACTTCCTGTTTTTTTGTGATCGGGTTATAAATATCCCTGCTTTCTGTACCGATACCTTTAATTGTTCCGCGGGCCCTTGCTGTATCGTCCAGGGGGCTCCCGTCATTGTGGCCAAACTGCATGATCACAAAATCGCCGGGCTTTATTTTTACCAGTACGCTGTCCCAAAGTCCTTTGGTTATAAATGTTCTTGAACTTGTTCCGCCAAGGGCGCGGTTCTCAATATTGATCTTTCCCTTATCAAAATAATCACCGATAAAGTCCCCCCAGCCCCACATACTGTTGATCCCTTTTCCTGAACCGTTTTTTACGGTAGAATCACCGATAACATACAGTGTAGGTTTATCTTTTAATAGGGTAAAAGCGGTAGAGAGTGATAAAACAGCAAGGAGCGCCAGGCCGAGATATTTTTTGTTTGATGTTTTCATATGCATATGTTTCGGTAAGTTCTATTTGTATTTTGGAGTAATAATATTAGGCACCGGCGCTTTTTTCATGCCCTTGCCCAGGTAAAATCCGGGATGCGGGGGCTGATTGTATCCAATATTCTGCCAGGCTATACTGAGCCTGTACTGAGGATCATGCATCAGCGTATATAATCTTTGCTGTGCCGGGATTGTTGTTGTATAAATCCTCAGCTGCTGATTGTCTTCGGTCCTGAAGATCACCTCTTCGCGCCAGTCGCCAAACAGATCGGCAGTCAGGGCAGGGTTAGCCTTGGAGCCGTTATTGGATACACATCCTGTGGCTGTTAACAGTCTGGATCCCTTATATTTATCGATATGATTACTGTCCAGCAGTTCGCGCGAAAGATCGCCGTCCCACCAGATTACAAAGTTAGTGGAAGAAGGGCTGTCCCCTACCCGCTTTCCTTTTGTATCAAACAGTCCGTTGGAGCCCGACCACCATAATTGTGCCCCGGTAAGCGTAGTATCAATATTTTCAGCCACTCCCCTGCCTACATCAGTATTTTCTGAGCCTCTCCAGAGGATTTTCCCAGTCCGGGCATCATACATCGCAGCTCCGGGGCCTTTGGTATCGTCTTCGATCTCATGGATACCAAAAGCTTCCATCCCTGGATGTTCCAGATCGAGATCGGTCACATGCAGTGCATCACCATGGCGCAGTCCTGTGGTATACAAGCCTTTCCCATTGTCGTCAACACACATTGAACCGTAAACAATCTCATCTCTGCCATCACCATCTACATCTGCAACAGTCAGGTTATGATTGCCCATACCTGAATATGGGTTTTCGGCATCTTTAGAATCAAATACCCAGCGGGAGCTCAGTTTGCCATCTTTCCAATCCCAGGCTGCCAGCACGGTACGGCCATAATAACCACGGCACATGATTATACTGGGATGTTTCCCATCCAGATAAGCTATACACGCTAAAAATCTGTCTATCCTGTTCCCTTTCGTATCATTTCCTCCACTGCCGCCATGACCTCCCCAGCCGGCTAAATTTCCCCTTGCCGGCAGATAGTTGACGGTAGACATGATCTTTCCCGTTTTACCGTTGAAGATTGTAAAGTACTCAGGCCCGTCGAGGATTTTCCCATCAGCATTTCTCCAGTCCTTTTTGGCATCGCCAATTACTGTTCCTGCAGCATCCCTGGTTCCATCGGCAGTTTTACAGGCAAATTCTGCAATTCCATCCCCATCCAGGTCATACACCATAAACTGGGTATAATGCGCACCATCCCGGATATTGATGCCCAGGTTAATTTCCCAGAGCAGCGTGCCGTCAATTTTATAGGCCTGAAAGATTGCCGGATCAGTTATACCACTCTGTGAATTATCTTTTGTACGGCCAGCCTGGTGCAGGACGATCTCATATTCGCCATCCCCATCCAGGTCACCTGCGGAAACATCATTTGGCTTATAACCTGCCGGAGTTTTTAAGTTTACAGTCTGGTATTGCCTGACTGCTGCATTTGCCGGAAGAACAAAAGGCTTGCATTCTTCCTGTTCTTTCCCCCGGATAATGGCCTTTACCGTATAACTGTTTGCCAGATCAAGGTCTACGCGGGTATCCACAAAGTCAGTGGTTTTGGTAACAGGCGCGCTATTTATTCTTACCGCAGGATTTTTCCCTGTTTTGCGGTACACATTAAAAGCTATGTCTTCAGGATCTGTGCCCAGCATCCGCCATCCCAGGTATACAGAATCATTTCCTTTGTAGACAGCAACGATGCCGCGCCCCAGGTTTTCCATCTGCCGCTGTGCTTTAGCGGGCAACATCCATAAGAACAGACCGGCTAACATGAGGACCAAAGAAGCAAACTTTCTATTAAACAATCCTGGAAACTGATAACTCATTTTCATCTTCAAATAATTTTAACTCACGTTTGGTATCGTTTATAATGGTATATTCATATCAGCAGTATCGCTCAAGACCGGTTTTCCGTGATCATCGGCGATAATTTTTACATTCTTAAACTCCCAGCCTTTCGCGTGATCGATCAGTCCTGCTTTTTCAGCCGTAACCGTCACATTTTTAAGGTGATAACCTATTAGTTTGGATTCAGCCAGACCGTTTGCATTGATTCCGGTTTTAGCGCTTTTAATATTGATATTGGAAATGTATACATCTTTAAAAACGGGGATACCTTTAGCGGCAGGCTCTACTTTCGTCAGCAGCTTTTTCCAGTGTGCGGGTATGGTAGCCTCATTGTATCCATCCGGTAATTTAGAATAGCTGTATGCCGGGTTCCAATTCATATTCACCTGTAAAAATGTACCTATACTATCCATTGCAATATTTTCAAAATAGATGTCTTCTACAGTCCCTCCCCTTGTAACGGCCGACTTCATATTGAGTGCATTTTTTGTGCCTTTACCCCTAAGCCCGGTCGCCACAATATGCCTTATACCTCCCGAAGTTTCACTTCCGAGCGTCAGCAAACCGGCGCCTCTGCGGGCAAGACATTTCCGGATCACCACATATTCTGTAGGGCGGTTTACCCTGAGGCCGTCCCAGTCCCTGCCAGATTTGATACAAAAATTATCATCATTACAGTCGATATCGCAGTTTTCTACCAGTACCCACGAAGAGGAATCTATATCAACACCGTCAGTACTCGGCCCATGGCCTCCTACATTGTTCTGAATCAACAATCCGTCTACGGTCACATGATTTGAATACAATACCTGTACCGTCCAGAAACCAGCCTGCTGTAAAGTCAGGCCACTGAGTGTTACATCTGTAGAGCCTGATATGAGCACTGTCCGCGGTCTTTTTGCATCGTAGTCAATAATCCAGCGTAAGCCTTTGGCGTCATATTCTTTCCGCATTTTCCAGTACATCTCCCAGAATACTTTTCCCTGGGCATGAACCAATCCATCACCTGTAACCGCCACATTTTTACGGTCGATCACATTGATCAGTGCGGCAGGCCATTTCATTTCAATACCTGCAATACGGCTGTCTATTTCAGGATAATCCCTGATGTCCTCACTGCCTTTTATTTTTACACCTTTCGCTATGCTGAGCTGCACCCCATCTTTTAGAAAAATGGACCCTGTAAGATAAACCCCCGGATCAAAAGTCACAATGCCTCCGCCTGCAGCAGCACAGGCATCAATCGCCTTCTGTATCGCAATGGTTTGCAGCTGTGTGCTGTCTTTGCCGGCAGCAACTTTAAAGATTTCCTTTTTTGCAGGTTTTGTTCTTGCCCCAACTTTTTTAACCCATTCATCCCTGGTCTGGGCATTCAGAGTACCAATGGTTAGCAGCAGTAAACAGCACAGAATATATTTATTGGTTATCATTGTTATAAAGTTAGGGTAACACTCATCAGCCCGATCACCACATCATTTGCAAGGGTAACCAGGCGAAGGCTTTTTAGTTCTTTATTTTTATCGAGCGGCAAATCCAGAACAGTAGCTGCACCGCCGGGTATCTGCAGATGTTCCGCTTTGGAGGGATCTGACTGTCCGGCGAGCTTTACACCATCAGCTGTAACTTCTGTAGTTTTTCCCTGGTCATTTACAGTTGAAAGACCCAAATCAACCTTTCCGGTTTTCAAGTGAATCCTCAGCGGCCGCGGCTGCTTCAGGTTAAACGCGAAGCCATCCGTATAGTAGTCTTCCTGAATTGGCCACCATGTTTCAGGGTTATGCAATATCAGCACTGATGAAGATCCATCAGCATACGTAACGATAATTTTGCCGTTGTCAAACTGGCTTTGCATCGGATTCGTAGATCCTGCCATCAGCAGATAAGCGTGATCTGCTTTTCCTGAAAGCGGGATTTCCTTTTCTGCAGGATAGTTATCCCAGCGCGAACTGAAAATGATGTTATAATGATCGGTATCGCCCCGTTGAGGCACATCTCCGGGTGTTTTAAAACGGATGCCTTGCGGAAGGCTGATCTCATTTGTTTTCCCGGCCAGCTTACGCAAGCCGCTGTCATCTATAGCTGCGCTTTCCAGCGAATGCGGCCAGTCGCCAATCCCCTGCCAGGGTATTTGCAGTGTTGGCCCCAGTTGCGGGCGCGGCGATAAATATTTGTTTTTAAAGATCTGGGTAACACTGGCGTTAAACCCGGAAGAGAGATCTACTGAACGTTGCTGAACGGTTCCATGTTCCACATTCCAGTTAACTACGCTTCCTTTAAATATCTCTTTGTTAGCAGTAGTAAAACGGATTTCATTTGTGCCGGTTTTGACCATTTCGCCTTCAATGCTTATTTCCTGCTGTCCCTTGCCGGCAACGGTGATCTTCTTTTCGAAACCATTAACGGACAAAACTCCCTGTACAGGAACAGAGCGGTTATTGATTACATCAAATACCAGTTTATTCTTTTCCTGTGATGCCGCCTGAACGAAGGATACAGGTTGGGATAAATCAAAACACAGCGGATACCAGCAGGTAAAACCATTTGTTTTGAGTTGTATAAAAGCTGTTTTGCTGCCTTCGGTTCCGCTCAGCTGAGCGGTAAAAGAAGATCCTTTAAATTTTGCTGCTGTAAAGACTTTCTGCGGATCATTCAAACCAATTACCGATACATTTGCCCCTGCATTCAGCCGGAGCTGATCGCCAATAGCATATTGCCTTTCCAGCTGTATCTTTTGGAAAGGTTCTCCCTGCCATACGATTTCTATCCCAATTTGTTTAACAGTATTGAGCGGGATATCAATTTCAATCACAGGCAATCCAACAGCAGCGGGAATACTTTTCCATGCTACCGGGCTTCCATTAAGTTTTACACTGCTGACCGACTGTCCATGTGCTTTTACCTGTAGTCTGGTGGATAAAGCCTGCTCAAAAGCCGGGACGATCATATACCGGTCTGTCTTACCCTTTCTTTTAAAGTCAAAGTAGATATCGGGTGTATTGATCGAAGCATGGTCCCAGGATTCCGGAAAACCGGGTCGTATAGTAAACTGACCGGCTAATGCGTCAGGCACAATTCCAAACAGTCCTTCCACCAATGCCCTCGAGGAAATCCCAATAGGATCGGCAAAATCCCGGTAAGCTTCGCCCCTTGCCGCATCATAATGTGAGATCTGTACAAAATTACCAGGACTTCCGCCCAGATACATATCCGCCAGAAGCTCGCTTTTGAACAGTTTAAACCCTTCCTCATTTCTGCCGGCCTGCCAGTTGGCAAGAGCCGTATGCATGGATTCCGCCATTGCCACATTGTTGAGAGACCAGGTATAGGGCATCCAGCTGGTGGTAGATAAAGTATAATACGCTTCCTTATCCAAACCTTTTGCCTTTACGGGAATATGAGGAATTGCATCGTCAATATAACGCAGGCTCTGATAAGCCTGGAAAGCATCAGGAACATCCGAATCGATGCTATGGTAAATCGTCCACAAGGCAGCAGAAGGATGCTGGGCTTTTAGTCCAAGTGCATCCCTGTATTCAGCATAGGTTCCCGGCCCCGGCATCCAGAGGCTGGCATTCATTGCTTTTAAAATCTTTGCGGCTTCAGTTTTGTAGGTATCAGCAGGTTCTCCGAGTAGCGAGGCTACGCGGGCAGCCATCACATTTGCGCGGTAATTATAGGCCGACGAATGTGTAACGGCACCACCGCTGTAATAAAGTGCATCACTTGCCCATATTACGGCATAGGCATCATACAAACCGTCATTGTCAGGATCGAAATTGCGTTTTTCCCATTCCAGATGCCGTTTGAGGATGGGCCACATTTGCCTTGCAAATTTCAGATCACCCGTCCAGTTGAAATGCCGGAGCAGTTCATCTATATAGATGAGGTTCATATCATAATGATGCGGACGAATGGATTTGCCCTCAGGATCGCGACTGATATAACCGGAACTGAACATGGATGTCCCCATTTTTTCCAGATGCCTGGCGAGACGAAAGGCCGTATCGGGAATTACCTGCCCGGTCAGAGGCAATAAAACCTGAGATTTTGCATAGGATTCAAAGTGTGATCTTGCCCGGTCATGCCAGCCCAGCGGGTCAGCGGTATAGGGACCGCGCCAGCCGTTAAGCCGCATTCTCCAGCCTACCGCGCCGTGCATATAGGATGGTTCCTCCCAAATGGCATCCGAGGCAATGCTGATCGCAGCTCCAATGGTGTTGATATAAGGATCTGGTGTATTTACTGTGATGCGTCCGGCAATTTTCTGCCTTGAAGCTTCTGCTGCATGAAAGATGCCGGCCAGGCTGCTGTATCCTGATGTACTTGCTCCTTCCTTTATCAGAATATACTGACTTTGACCAGCGGCGATAGTTTTGATACAGCTAAGGACTGGTTTACCTGAACTGCTGCTCTGACTAAATTCAATAGGTTTGTCCAGCGATCCGGCATCAGCAAGTTTTAACTGACCAGGGAAAACCCCGGATAAAGCCGCTTCATTTTTACCATATTTAAGTTGGAAAGAAGCATCCTTAAGCTGATACCTGTTATCCCTGCAATTTTCGGGATCAAGGTAGAAACTTGATTCAGGATCCGGACCCATATCGCCTGAACGGCTGAATTTTTTGCCGCTGACTCCTCCAAAGGCATAAACCAGCCGGATATTCTGCAGGGGACCATCCATCCAGGTTTTTAGGATCAACCCTTCATTATCAGCCAGTGCCAGGATCACTACATGCAGGATTCCCTTCCCCAGTAAAGGATCACGGATTTCATAGCTCATTTTTCCGGGCGTGTATCTCGCTGTGATGTCCTCCGCTTTGATGAGCCAGGTACTTTTATCTCCACGGATAATACCTATCTGCAGGTTGCCGCCCATACCGGGCATATACATGGAAAACTCGGGAAGATCGCCCGCTTCTACCCTGAAAGCAGAATGAGTTCCGTATAATGCACGGTTAAACCTGCGCTTGCCATTGCGGATAACAAAATCTTCCCCTTCGGGATGATAGCGCAGTGTCCTTTCCTCTCCATGCCAGGGCTGCTGCTGAAGCCTTAAAGGATAAAGCTCCTGTGCAGCTGCAGAGCAGCCACACAAGAGCAATAAGATCAAAGACCGGCAGAATATTTTTTCTGTGCGGAACAGCATGATTTAATAACCGCTATTCTGACTGTATAATCCGGTTTTCACATCCATCTGGCTTTGCGGCACAGGATAGATAATATAATTAGGTGTAAATGGCTGGATCTGTTTTCTCACATCATCAGCAGCAATCCATGCAGGCATTACCGTAGTAACGAGTCCACTGCGTACCAGGTCATGCCAGCGCGTACCTTCAGCAGCAAATTCCTTCCTGCGTTCTTCCATTAGCTGTGGCAGTGTTACATTCACCTGATTGCCTGCAAGGCCAGCCCTGAGGCGAACATTGTTCACTACAGCATCAACATCTGTAGCCTGTGATCCCGCAGCACCATGAAGCACACACTCTGCTTTCAGTAACAGGATATCTGTATAACGGAGTACTATAAAGTTGATCGGCCAGTCAGTTCTTGAAGCAGGTACTTTGGTCACATCAATATATTTTTTAAAAAATGACCTGGTTTCGGTTACTCCTCTCGGAATGGCATAACCCGCCTGGATAGAGAAGGTTTTACGTATATCCCCGGCTTCATAAGAACTCAGCAGGTTATTGGAAATCGGTCTGATTTCAAGACCGCCCTGGTTAGGCTGTCCCAGTGACTGGAAATAACCATCCGGTACCAGTAACCAGGGATAAGTAGCTCCCAGCTGTGGATTGGATCCTGTAGCAAATTCAATATTGAAAACCACTTCTCTGTTATTCTCATTGGTATATGAAAAAATGCTGCTGTATGCTGTTGTAGCTGTACCTGTGTTGGTGAGGAAAGTATATTGTCCGCTGCTGATTACATCATTTAACTGTGCAACAGCCAGACTCCACTCATTTAAACCTAGGCCAGGTCCCTCGATACTGTAAGTTGGTCCCGAACGTGTCATGTAAACCAGCGCCAGCAGCGATTTTGCAGCATGTTTAGATGCCCTGCCTTTGTCTGTAACAGCATAAGCAGAAGCTAAAGGCAGATTGTCGGCAGCAAACTGAAGATCCGAAAGGATCAGTTTGTAAACATCCGCAACCGGGCTTCTCGGTATGGTCAGTGCTTCATCTGTCAGTACAGGGTGATCAATCACAGGCACCTTTCCAAACGTCCTTACCAGGTCGAAGTAATAAAATGCACGCAGAAACTTTGCTTCTGCTTCATATCTGGTTCGTAGCGTTGCATCAGGAATAACTGCAGCACCATTTTTAGCAAGTTGATCAAGCAGGGTGTTAGCTCTTGAAATACCGTTAAAATCTTTCAGCCATGCTTCTTCCACATACGCATTTGCAGCGATTGTCTTGAAAAAGCTGTTGATACCTTCCCAGTCGCGCACACCACCTTCAGATACTGCATATAAGTTATCAGAACGTGTCTCCGATAGATTAAGCAGCCTGTCAGGATAGGTACGAAGGTCGTTATATACTGCATTGATGCCTTGCAGAAAGTCATTTGGTGCAGAAAAATAGGTATCTGTGGTATTGTTTGATATCGGTTGCTGATCAAGAGATTTCTTGCAGGAAGTGATCAGGGCAGCACCGGCCAGTAATGTATATATAAATTTCTTCATGATTTCTTTCGTTAAAATGTAAAGTTCAGACCCAGGATTAAGGATTTAGGCAAAGGAAGTCCGCCATAATCACCCGCTTCCGGGAAGATGTCGCTACCGCTCAGGTTGGTGTTACTGGCTTCAGGATTGAAACCCCCTTTGTAACTGTCACGTCCAAAGAAGTTCTCTGCTGTCACGTAGATCCTTGCACCTTTTACAGCTTTGGTTTGAAACTGTTTGCCCAGGTCATAACCCAAAGTAATGTTACGTACACGTACATAATTCGAAGAATACAACCAGTCTGTATTTTTGATACGGCCGAAAGTTGAATAAGCTTTTCCAACTTCACCGGCACCCGGACTATCAGGAGAGCGCCAGCGGTCTCTGAAGAAACCAAGAGCATTATCCGGAACACCTTGTCCTGTTCTACCCAGAGCACGCCCAAGCAGTGAATAGATAGACCCGCCTGTTTGTCCCTGTACAAGTACCGTCAGGTCGAATCCTTTATAGCGGAATGTATTTGTTACCCCAAAAGTCCAGTCCGGATTCGGATGACCAACGATCTCACGGTCATTCGCATCAATTACACCGTCGCCATTGGCATCTTTGTATTTTGGATCACCTACGGTCTGGCTGCCAAAAAGCGCAACCTTATTGTTGATGTCCTGTTGTGTAAGAATACCTTCCTGACGTACTACATAAATGCTGTACATTGGCTCGCCTACTCTCAATAAACTGTGCGATACATCAAAGCTTGATGGGATCAGAATCTGTGATTGTCCTGCAGCCAGTGAAACTACCTTATTTGAATTATGACTTACATTAACTGAGGTATTCCATTGGAATGCACCGGTTAAGTTTCTGCTGCTCACTTCAAACTCCAGACCTTTGTTTCTTACACTACCTGTATTGCTGAGCTGAGTACCAAAACCTGTTACTTCAGGAATAGGAACATTCAGCAAGAGGTCGGTGTTTAATTTATTGTAGTAATCAACCGATGCTGTAATACGGTTCTGGAACAATCCGATATCCAGACCTATGTCTGTCGTTTTTGATTTCTCCCAGCTCAAGTTTGGATTGGCCACACCAATCAGTGCCTGTCCATATGCCGGCACACCATTGAAGGTATAGTTATTGCTGCCCAGCAAACCTCTGCTGCTGTAATCACCGATATTGTAATTTCCGGATTCACCATAACTTACTCTCAGTTTCAGTTCACTGATTTTTTTGCTGTCTTTCAGGAAGCTTTCTTTAGCAATATTCCATCCGGCAGATACCGATGGGAAAATTCCATATTGGTTATTGGTGCCAAAACGGGATGATCCGTCTCTCCTGATACTGGCCGAGAATAAATATTTCTGGTCAAAGCTGTACTGCAACCTTCCAAAATAAGACAGCAATACGTTCATTGCCTCATTGGTACTTCCGTTTACCGCAGATGCACTTCCCAGCGTGGTAATTCCACCTACGCCAAAACCTCCTACTGAGGAAAGATTTACGTTTTCAATTTTATCTGAGTTGTACGCCTGTCCAACCAAAACTGACAGGTCATGTTTTTCTTTAAATGTCTTTACATACGACAGCGTATTTTCATTTACGAACGTACGTTTGCGGTATCCTCCATAAGAACCTGATGTGCCCAGATTTGGTGATGTTGTTCTTGTAGATAATGAACCTGTGATGGTATATGGAGTATAACTTTTTGAAGTATTGTCGGTATTATCGAGATTGACAGTAGTCTTAAAGGTAAGGCCATCCAGGATTTTATATTCCCCGAATACTGTTCCCAGTGTACGGAATTTCTTGGTCATTCCGATTGTATTGTTCAGTTTCGCCAGGGGATCATTGGTAGATACTGCCCAGATATACTGTGTAGAGTTAAATACGTTTACATTGCCCGCCATGTCCTGCTGGATAGGTGACATAGAGAGTGCCTGGTGAAGGATATTGTCCTTGCCTTCTACACCCGGATCATTGGTTACCGAATAGGTAGGTGCCAGGTTCACGCCGAATTTCAAATTGTCATTCGCTTTGATCTCCACATTTGCCCTTGCAGAATACGACTCGTAGTCCATTCCCACAACCATACCCTGCTGTTTCACATAGTTGCCCGAAACATAATAGTTCACAGTTTCAGTGGCACCACTTGCACCCAGCTGATAGTTTTGTGTTAAGCCTGTTCTGAAGATTTCATCCTGCCAGTCGATAACGTTGAGTCCGCCGTAACCCGGTTGTGCCCAGCGGTCGTCCAGCATATAGGTTACGTTGAATGCACCCGGAGCAAGACCTAAAATAGCGCGTCGCTGATCAGTCGTCTGACTTGCTGTTCTGCCTGTTCCTGAAGCTACCCACTGGGCGTTGATCATTTCAGTAGCCCTGTCGATCCATTCAGCACCATTCAGCATGTCCAGTTTTTTACTGCGCTCAACCGTACCTGCATAAGTATTTAAAGTGATCGTCGGCTTACCGCTCTTACCTCTTTTAGTAGTAATGAGTACAACACCATTGGCTGCCCTTGATCCGTAGATCGCAGCTGCCGAGGCATCTTTCAGTACCTGTATAGATTCAATATCGTTGGGATTAATGTTATCCAGGGGATTTCCTGTCGAAAAGTTTCCTGATCCATTCGGACTTGCCGAAGCGAGGGGAAAACCGTCAAGGACATATAAAGGTTCATTTCCTGCTGAAATTGAACCTGTTCCCCTTACCTGGATGCTGAAAGCTTTTCCGGGGGTTCCACTGGTTTGTTTTACTGATACACCTGCCATCTGGCCTACCAAAGCCTGATCAACCCTTACAATAGGTCGTTCTTCCAGTTTGTCGGCTTTAAATGTAGCAATGGCACCGGTTACGTTACCTTTCTTTTGCGTACCATAACCAACCACCACAACTTCATCAAGTTTGGTATTGGCTTCAAGAAGTTTGATATTGATCAGGCCCGCCTTGGTAACAACCACTTCCTGCGGCAAATAACTGATATACTGAAATACGAGTGTTGCGCCGATCGTAGTTTTAATGGCATAAATACCATTGGCGTCGGTAGACACGCCTTGTGTAGTACCTTTAATTTTAATAGAAACTGCTGGCAGAGCGAGCCCTTTTTCATCAGACACCTTCCCATTAACTGTGACACTTTCCTGTGCGAGAAGTGTAGTTATACTAAAAAGAGAAAAGAAAAAGAGTGCTAATAATTTTTTGCCAGAAATGTTAGCGAAAAGTAGGATTTTGGACATAGGACACTGGTTTATTATTTGGTGCTCTAAAACTATTTATATTGTTCAGCACTCGCAACCTGTCCTGTCCTGCCCCTATTTTACAAAACCATCCATAATCTCCATCGTTTTTATTGCTTCTTCTATAGAACAGGGATTGTCGTTCAGACCATTAAAGTAATCAACTACCTGGCCGATCATAGGTTGTTCAATATGCTGGGGATGTACAAATATTTCGGTTTTTTCCTCACCTGATGTTTTCCAGGTCACATATTTACCGAAAAAAGCAAAGCTGATGCTTCCCTCCGTACCAATGATCTCACAAAGATCCGTCTGCTGCTGCTCCCCAACATTAAAACACCAGGAACCATTCACCACTATACCATTGCGAAAAACGACCTGCCCGCAAACATGATCATCTGCCGCGCTTAGTCCCGATTGATTAAGCGCATAGCCCTGGTACTTCACTGCCTCTCCAAAATAGAATAACAGCAGATCTATCTGATGCGGTGCCAGGTCATGAAAATAGCCCCCGCCCGAAAGCCCGGGCTGCAGCCGCCAGTTATCCGCGGTATCCGCCACCAGCTCCGGAACTGCTGCCTGCCACATCCTGATCTGCACCGTTCGGATATCACCCACTATCCCACTCTCAATCAATTCCTTTATTCTCAAAAACAAAGGTACAGCACGGCGATAATGCGCTACCACCAATCTGGCACCGCTTTCCTTTACCGCAGCAGCCAGTACCTCCGCTTCTGCAGCATTCAAAGTAACCGGCTTCTCTACATAAACATTCAGGCCCTTTTTTAAAGCCTGCATCGCATAAGATAAATGGAAGGCAGGTGGTGTAGCTATATATATAGCATCAATCTCATCATCGTTCATCAGATCATCAGCATCGCTATACCATTTCGGAACATTATGCCGCCTGGCATAATCAGCTGCCTTATCCGCATCTCTACGCATTACAGCAACCAAACGGCTCCCCGCTATCTTATTAAACGCAGGCCCGCTTTTAACCTCAGTGACATCTCCGCATCCAATTATACCCCAGTTGATCATAATCTCCCTTTTAAAAGCAATATTACCTAAAATATATATTTATTAATACACCTGCAATTCGCCTCCAATTGCAACCCTGCAATTTAACCTCTAATTGCAACTCAGCAATTTCGCCTCCAGTTGCACCCTCTGCAATTCGCCTCCAATTGCGGCCCTGCAATTTAGCCTCCAGTAGCACGCCTGCAATTTCGCCTCCAATTGCAACCCTGCAGTTTAGCCTCCAATTACGCCCATGTACTCTCGCCTCCAATTGCAACCCTGCAATTGAGCCTCCAGTAACACGCCTGCAATTCGCCTCCAATTGCAGCCCTGCAATTCAGCCTCCAATTACGCCCCTGTGCTCTCGCCTCCAATTGCAACCCTGCAATTGCACCTTTAGTAGTACACCTGCAAATCGGCATCCAGTAGCACCCATGCATGGTTTTAACGCGCAAGGTTTAGAAGATCGTCTAGTACATCTGTTCAGATAATCTTTTAAAAAAAATGGTTTATATTACATTGATGCCTTCTGGCGCCCTTCAGCGGCAGGCAGCATCAATGTAATATAAACCATTTTTTAAACCAAAAATTTAAAGCAGAACCTAGATCCCTACAACCTTGTAAGTGACTTTATCTCCATCCTGCACAGCCTCATAGTAAACCCCATCTTCAGAAACATAAAGTTTCTCACCTCTTACAGTAACTTCTCTCGTATTTTCAGGGAGCTGATCTACAATATCGCCAAGTCTTGCACCGCTTCCGGCATTGACATCACCGTTATCAGTATTCAGCACACCGTCTTTTCCAGAAATAATGTAGGCTGTTTTACCATCTGCTTTTTCAACCGGGCTATAGTATACACCTTTATATTCGTAATAAGTTTGTCCGTTGATAGTTACTTCCTCTGCCTCTTCAGGAACAGAAGGAACTTCTGCACCAACCGGAGGTACTACAACTTTGTATTCATTATCATACTGTCTGTAGTACAAACCGCTTGAATAGTAGTATTGTGCATCCCCGTAAAAGAAAGGATAATATCCGAATGGCAAAACACTAAGGCTAAAACCTAAATATGGTCTGTAGTAGTTATAGTAACCATAATATGGTCTGCCAAAACCATGGCCGTAGTATCCGTGCACACCAAAGCGAGAACCCCCGTAAAAACCGCTGCGGCCTCTGCCTGCATATCCTCTACCCGGGCCACCAAATCCCCTGTTACCGCCACGGAACGATGATCCACCTCTGATCGCCAAACTACCTCTTCCACCACGTCCTCCACTGAAAGCACTGGTATTACCCCGCTGTCCGCCGAAGGCACTTGCAGCCCCACGTGAGCCACCACCATTGCTGATACGTGCACTACCGCCACCGCCGCCGCGTGATCCGCCACCACTACTCATGTGCGCAGAACCGCCGCCACCGCCACGGGAACCACCACCCCCGCCGCCGCCACGGCCACCGCGGCCTTGTGCCAAAACACTTTCTGTAGAAAATCCGCTGATGATCAGCAGAGCTGCCAGTACTATTACTGATTTAAACCTTAGAGTTTTCATAATTATTTCATTTGTGTCTATATGACAACATACAAATGAAAAGGATTATTCATGATAAAGATTTCGGCACAAAGCTGACAAAAAGATGATAAATCAGGTTTAAGGTTTTGCAGGAACTGATTTGCCGGCACTTACACTATCAGTTCCCCTGTCGTTTCTGAACGAATGGGTGCTGTCAGCAGGTTTTACACTGGTATCGGAAAGAGAAGCAGTATCCGAAGCTGTGCTATCCGTCATTGTAGTGGTAGCCGCAGAATCAGCACCTGAAGTTTCTTTCTTGTTTCCACTGCAGGCGACAAAAATCATTCCCGCCATTGCCATAGTAATCAGAGTTTTAATGTTTTTCATAAGTTCATATTTGAGTTGGTTTAACAATTGCAAGATGAATAAGTTTTATTTACTTAAAGCAAGCTCCGGGCAGGCCGCAGCGAAAGTTGGGATAAATAGATAAAGAATTGTACTTTCGGAACGCTAAACCACCAAAACTATAAAATGAACATATTTAAAAGGAGTAACCTATTAATTATACCAGCAATCCTTGCCGCAGCTGCCGCTTCACAAGCACAAGTGAAGGCTCCCGCAGCTTA
The DNA here is from genome assembly GCF_040513095.1 of Pedobacter sp. Lineage (GTDB taxonomy): Bacteria > Bacteroidota > Bacteroidia > Sphingobacteriales > Sphingobacteriaceae > Pedobacter. The sequence goes on from NZ_JBEVDX010000144.1 coordinate 22,624, forward strand.
TGGAGCACTGCCAAGCGCAAGACAGCTCAAATGGCAGGAAACAGAAATGTACTGTATCATTCATTTTACGCCAACAACCTTCCAGAACAAGGAATGGGGTTATGGCGATGCAGATCCCGCTATTTTCAACCCTTCAAAGTTTAATGCAGACCAGATTGTTGCTGCCGCGAAATCAGGAGGATTTAAAGGAATAGTATATGTTGCCAAACACCATGATGGATTTGCCTTATGGCCAACAAAAACATCCAAATACAATATCAGTGAAAGTCCCTGGAAAAACGGCAAGGGAGATATGGTCAGAGAGTTTCAGCTGGCAACAAAACAGGAAGGAATGAAATTCGGGATCTATTGCTCTCCATGGGACCGGAGCAATACTACTTACGGCAGTCCGGAATATGTGAACGTTTACCGCCAGCAGATTACCGAGCTGTACAGCAATTATGGCGACTTATTCATGAGCTGGCATGACGGTGCCAATGGTGGTGACGGTTTTTATGGCGGAAAGAACGAAAAGAGAAAAGTTGATCAGTCTTCTTATTACGACTGGATGAATACCTGGGCGATCACCAGAAAGCTGCAGCCCAATGCATCTATCTTTAGTGATATCGGACTCGATGTGCGCTGGGTTGGAAACGAAAAAGGACTTGCACCTGAAACAAGCTGGTCTACCATTACAATTAAAGGTAATGAGGGGAAAGCCCCGATGCCCGGATATATGGATGACTACAATCTTGGAAGCGGTACCCGGGGCGGCGAGAAATGGATTCCTTTTGAGGGCGACGTAGCACTGAGACCAGGATGGTTTTATCACCCTGAGCAGGATAACCAGTTAAAAACAACAGCACAGCTTTTTAATATCTATTGTAATTCTGTAGGACGCGGTGGAGCACTTGATCTTGGACTTTCCCCTACCACAGAAGGCATACTGCATCCTAATGATGTGGCCGCACTGGCTGCATTTGGCAAATACCTGAAAGAAGTTTTTAGCGTCAACCTGGCTAAACAAGCTAGCATCAGTGTTAGTAATGTGCGTGGAAAACAGCAAAAAGAATACGGTACAGCCAATTTAACAGATGCAGACCGTTACAGCTACTGGGCAACGGATGATAAAGTGCAGCAGGCAACAGTTAACCTCGATTTCAAAAAGCCAGTCACTTTCTCTATTATTCAGCTTCGTGAAAACATTAAACTTGGTCAGCGTATAGACAGTGTTGAAGTAGAAGCATTTAAGAACAACCAGTGGGTTAAACTTGCAAAAGCTACCAGCATTGGTGCCAACAGGATCATCCGCCTGGCTAAAGAAGAAAGCACAGCTAAAATCCGTATCCATATATATGCACCTGTAAGTATTGCCCTGAGTGAAATTGGCCTGTACCTGGCACCGGAAATCAAGGAAGTAACTGCAGCTAAAAACAACAATGTATACGATAAAACATCCTGGAAGGTGCTTAATGATAACAACTCTATCACCATTGATATGGGTTATCCCCTTAGCTTTTCGGCATTGAGTTACCTGCCGGAGCAGGAGAAATCATCTGCCGGTGCAATTCAAAAGTATGAGTTGCTGGTGAGTGAAGATGGCAGCACATGGAAAAGTATCAGCAGTGGTGAGTTCTCCAATATCGAAGCCAACCCTATCCTGCAGCGCATTGCATTACCGCAAAGCACTTCAGCCAGGTATATCAGACTGGTATCCAAACAGGCAGTTCCCGGAAATGGCGGCAAAGTCCAGCTTGGAGTTGGGCAAATAGAAGTTTATAAATAGGTAATAACAGTTAATAAATATGCTAAGATCAGGCTACACGAAATAACCCCGGAGTTCTTTTACAGCCAGCCTGATCTTAGATTTTACCGTCCCCAGGGGGATTTGCAGTTCATCCGATACTTCAGCCTGCGTATAGCCATGAAAGTATACCAGGTCAAGGATTTGTTTTTGTGATGCTGTAAGCACACACATCAGTTCCCTTACCCCTATTGAGTCCGTTCTGTCAGGTACATAATGATAACTATCAACCTGGCAAAAAACGCTGTCGATATCTTCATTTTTGGTGCTTTTCGAGAACGACTTCCCTCTCTTATAATCTATCGCAGAGTTACGTGCCAGCCTGGCCATCCAGGTAAAAAGTTTACCCTTCTCAGGATCAAATGTGTCGATCGATTTCCAGATCTTCACAAAGGAATCCTGTAAGATATCCTCAGCAATCTCTCTTGCAGGTACGACCCTGAGGATGATGCCCAATAAAGGAGAGGCATACAGCTGATACAATCGTCTGAAGGATATATTGTTACGCTCCTGAAGATCACGTACAAATTTTGCTTCGGCACATTGGTGACAATCTGGATTATCACAATGATTTGTAGTTACGGGAATAGTCTCAAGTTCTGCTAGCATCATCATATTAAATTATTAATTAATTTAACCGTAGTAAAAATAACAGCTCAGGATGTTATTACAAAAGGAATTTGCCGTTCATTCCATTCAATTTCACAGGGAAGAATAAATCTCTGATGCTGATTTGACAGTATCATAACCCTTCTCAATCAAATAGGCCTTATCTTCGTGCTATGGATAACTTGAGTACAAAAGCTTTCGAAAAAGTATATGTTTCAACCTTTGAGGGCGATCAGAGTGGAAATCTGCAGCCGAGACAAACTCCAGGTGTTATGTACAGTAAAGCGATTCCTACCCCTGTCCATCAACCAGCACTCCTGGCCTGGTCAGATGAACTTGCTGCTGAGTTAGGGATCAGTGAACCAAATGAACAGGACATTGCTATCCTTGGCGGAAACCTGGTTACCCCCAGCATGTACCCCTATGCTAACTGCTATGCCGGGCATCAGTTTGGTAACTGGGCAGGGCAGCTGGGCGACGGCCGTGCAATTACGCTTGGGGAATGGCCTTCCCCTTCAAAAGGAACCTTCGAACTGCAATTGAAAGGTGCAGGCCCTACGCCCTATTCACGCCGGGGCGACGGCCGTGCGGTTCTCCGTTCCTCTATCCGCGAATACCTGATGAGCGAAGCAATGTACTACCTTGGCATACCAACCACCAGGGCACTCGCTCTTGTAGCTACAGGCGACCAGGTTCTGCGCGACATGTTTTATGATGGCAGGACAGCCTACGAACCAGGTGCCATTGTGATGCGTACTGCTCCAAGCTTTTTACGCTTCGGAAGTTTCGAAATGCTGGCCGCAAGACAGGAAACTGCACAGCTGCAAAAACTTACAGACTGGACAATAGATCATTTCTATCCGCATATTACAGGCCCGGATAAAACCATTACATGGTTTAAAGAAGTGCTCGACAAAACAGCTGCCCTGATTGTTGAATGGCTTAGAGTGGGCTTTGTACATGGCGTCATGAATACAGATAATATGTCTGTCCTCGGTCTTACCATCGACTATGGCCCATATTCATTCCTGGACGACTACGATCCTAACTTCACACCCAACACAACAGATCTACCTGGCCGCAGATATGCTTTTGGCCGTCAGCATACTGTTGCCTATTGGAACCTGGGCTGCCTTGCAAGTGCAATAGCGCCGCTCTTTGAAAATACTGATGAACTGTCAGCTATACTCGAAGAATACAAAACAATCTACCTTTCCAAGTACTATACTATGATGGCTGCCAAACTGGGCCTCGATCAGTTAAAAGAAGCAGACCATCAGCTGATTGACGACCTGGAAGAAACGCTGGACAGGATTAAACCTGACATGACTATCTTTTTCCAGCTGCTGATCTCCCTGCCCGCTACCGCTGATAACGGAGAAGAAATTGTATCACATTTCCAGTCTTCATTTTACCAGGATCCCGATACAGCTTCGCTGGATAAGTTAATCCTCAGCATCCAAAGCTATCAGACCAGGATCGGAAACAATGCAATCACAGCTGCTGATTCAAAAGCAATAATGAAAGCCAGTAACCCGCGTTTTATCCTTAGAAATTACCTGCTTCACCAGGCAATTCAGGAAATGGAAAAAGGAGAAAACAGCCTCTTTCTTAAATTGCAGCAGGCCATGAAAACCCCTTATTCGGCAGACCATGACGAGTTCTTTAAACTCAGACCAGAATGGGCAGTAACGCAACCCGGCAGTTCTACGTTGTCCTGCAGTTCTTAAGCGCCTACAGCTGGTTCAGGTTTGAGCGCAGGCTCTCAGCATCTGTCAGATTTTGCAGGGTAGTCTCTGCAATCTCAGTAAGTGCTTCAGTAGTAAAGAATCCCTGATGTGCCGTGATCAGAACATTTGGAAAACTCATCAGCCGCAGGATCTGTTCGTCAGCAATCAGGCTTTCAGAAAGATCCCTGAAAAACAACTTGTCTTCCTGCTCATAAACATCTATACCAAGATATCCCAGTTTTCCTTGTTTGAGTGCTTCGATCGCAGCATTGCTGTCCAGGATTGCACCCCTGCTGGTATTGATCAGCATTACTCCATCCTTCATCTTCACAAAGCTTTCCTTATTTACCATATGCCTGGTCTGCTCATTGAGCGGACAGTGAATAGAAATAATAGCTGCTGAGGAAATCAGGGTGTCATAATCCGTCATCCGGATATAAGAAGGAACATCTTTGACTACAGGGTCATAGGCGTAAACTTCGGTTCCAAAACCCTGCATGATTTTAGCGAATGCCAGCCCAATCTGCCCCAGGCCAATGAGGCCTACCTTTTTACCATGCAGGTTAAAACCAATGAGGCGCTCGAGGGAGAAATTGCCTTCTCTGATCCTGTTGTAAGCTTTGTGCGTTTTACGGTTGAGTGTCATAATCATGGCAACAGCATGTTCTGCAACCGCTTCAGGCGAATATGAAGGTACCCTGAAGACATTTATATGCAGACTTTTAGCAGTTTCAAGGTCTACCTGATTGAATCCCGCGCAGCGTAAAACCAGGGTGGTAACGCCTGATTCATGAAGTACATGTAAAGTCGCTTTATCAACCACATCGTTCACAAATACACAAACCGCAGTACAACCGGCAGCAAGTATTGCAGTTTTTGCTGTTAAAGCTGGTTCCAGATACAGCAGGTTATGCCCGTATGCAGCATTTACCTGATCAAAGAATTGCCTGTCGTAAGACTGGGTACTAAAAATGGCGACTTTCATTAGCGGAGTTTTTTCTAAAGATAGGCTTTAGCAGGCTAATGAAACTGACGACGATCAGTGATTTAAATGATTTAGCTCATCTTAAGCTTTTTCTGGATATCTGTTACATATCCTTTGAATTTTTTATCGGTCTCAATCAGGTCCTCTACAGTCTGGCACGCATAGATCACGGTAGAATGGTCTCTGCCGCCATAAAATGCACCAATGCTTTTCAGTGAAGACTTGGTCAGGCTCTTGGATAGATACATGGAAATCTGACGGGCCTGCACGATCTCACGTTTACGGGTAGGAGATTTAACCATATCAACAGGAACCTCAAAGTACTCACAGACAAGTTTCTGGATGTAATCCATTGAAATCTCCTTGGTTGTATTTTTGATAAAGTTCTTCAGCATAGATTTAGCCAGGGAAAGGTCTATATCTTTTCTGTTCAGTGTGGACTGTGCAAGCAGGGAGACCATCGCCCCTTCCAGTTCACGTACATTGTTGTCAATATTGTTTGCCACATATTCCACTACCTCAGTAGGCAGTTCAATTCCGTCAGCATACATTTTTTTCCTGAGGATGGCGATCCGGGTTTCCAGATCAGGGATCTGAAGATCAGCAGAAAGCCCCCACTTAAAGCGGCTCAGCAAACGTTCTTCCAATCCAGACAAGTCTTTCGGTGGTTTATCAGAAGTAATAATGATCTGTTTCCCCGATTGGTGCAGGTGATTGAAAATATGGAAAAAGATGTCCTGTGTTTTTTCTTTGCCGGCAAAATTATGGACATCATCCATGATGATTACATCCATAGCCTGGTAAAAGTTCACAAAATCATTGATTGTATTGTTCTTTAACGATTCTACAAATTGCTGGCAGAATTTCTCGCAGGATACGAAGATCACCAGCTTATCAGGCAATGTACGTCTGATCTCATTTCCAATGGCCTGCGCAAGGTGAGTTTTTCCCAATCCCACCGCACCATAAATCATAAGTGGATTAAATGATGTCGCGCCGGGTTTGGCTGCCACAGCGAAGCCCGCAGAGCGCGCCAGGCGGTTGCAGTCTCCTTCAACATAACTATCAAAAGTATAATTGGTATTCAGTTGCGGATCTACATTTAGTTTTTTTAAACCCGGAATGATAAAAGGATTTTTGATGTCCTTATTTATAGATACAGGAACTGGCATAGACTGAATCTTAGAGGCTGCCCCATTGCCATTTGAAGGCATGCTTGTGGTATAGGGAGAGCCACTGTTTGATGACTGGTCAACTACTATATTATATTCAAGACGGCCTTCCTCGCCCATTTGCTGCTTCACTGTCTTGCGTAACAGTCCCACATAATGTTCTTCCAGCCATTCGTAAAAAAATAAACTCGGTACCTGTACGGTCAGTACATTGCCTTCCAGTTTTAATGCAGAGATAGGCTCGAACCAGGTTTTGAAACTCTGGACCGGGATATTATCCCTGATAATCTGGAGGCAATTATTCCATACTTCAGTACAAGTTTTTTCCATATTTCTTTAAATAAACTAGAGCTTTTAGATATAAATAACGGCCTGTTATGCCATCGTTTTGGGAGGGCGAAGATCCAAAAAATTACTAACAAAAAAAGATTAAATTTCATCTATTTCGTAAGTCGTTAACAGGCAAACTCATACAATCCATAAATTTGAAATTTCTGTTAATAACTTATAAACAACGGGAAAGTGGTGTGCATAAGTATGTGTATAAACATACAGAAAGCAGCTAAGTCATCATAGTTCTGACATACAGAGAACAGTTCCACCCTGTATTGGTAATAATACCCTTCAGCACCTGAAACCTGAGAACGACAAATTGTCATTCTTTTCGCATTGATATAAACAGTATAAATTACTGATTATTAAATCAATATATTTTAATGACAAATTTGATTAACTCTATCAAAGCAATGACAGAGTTAATCTTGATGTTATTTTTAAGCTGTCATCCCCTATAACGAGGAGATGATTACTGCTTAGACGATCTCCAGTTCAACTTCTACATTTCCGCGGGTAGCGTTTGAATAAGGACAAACCTGATGCGCCTTTTCTGCCAGTGATTGCGCCACTTCAGGTGTCACACCCGGAATAGAAATCTGCAGCTTGACAGCCAGTCCGAAGCCACCGCTGCCAGTCTTTCCAATGCTCACATGTGCGGTCACTGTAGTCTCTCCGGCTTCAACTTTACCAGTCCTGATCACTAAGCTCAAAGCGCTGTCAAAACACGCTGCATAACCCGCTGCAAAAAGCTGCTCAGGGTTACTGTATGCTCCGCCCCCACCGCCAAGTTCCTTAGGTGTTCTTACTTCAAGATCCAGAACACCGTCTGATGATTTCACATGTCCGTTTCTACCACCCGTAGCCAATGCTTCTGCTGTATATAATTTCTCTATTTTTTCCATGGTGTTTGAACATACAAATTGAGACTATGTTTTGATTAAAAGTAATATGATGTGGTTATGACAGCATTTTTTTAATCAGATACGCGAAGCTTGCCGAATGGAAAATTCTAAAACTATTTTCAAACGCGCCGGTTATATACAAGTAAAATTTAATTTAATACCATCTACCTATGGAAACCAATAAAGAAATTATAAGCGATTTAAAAGACCTGTTGTCAATTGTTAACGACGGGAAAGAAGGATACGAATCCTCGGCCGAGGCTACAGAAAAAATCGAACTGCAGGGTGTATTTTTAAAATATGCTGCGCAGCGTGCTGCTTATGCAGAAGAGTTGAGAGCCCATATCGCTACACATGGTGGTGATGCCGACAATGAAAGCGGTGGTGTTCTTGGTGCATTGCACCGCACCTGGATTGACATCAAACAGGCACTGAGCAGTAAAGAAGATTTAGCTATCCTGGAAGCAATTGTTACAGGCGAAAAAGCTGCTATTGAAAAATATGATGAATATATCAGCGATTATACAGATCACGCTGATCATATTGACTTGTTGAAAAAACAAAGAGCAGGCGTACTTGAAGGATTGAAGGAAATTGAAACTTTAGCACTTCAGCACAAAGCCTAATCACAAAAAGTAATAACTAAAGAAGCCGTATCAGTAAAAACTGATACGGCTTCTTTGTTTAAAGATATAAGCACAGCTGTGCCCCAATGACGGGGTTTAGGCTTTGTTGGACAATCCAGGTATTTCTACCATCTCATCCGCTTCTGCATCGTAATCCACACCGGCAACGTCAAATCCGAATAAATTCAGGAAATCTTTTTTGTAACCAGGAAGGTCTCCGATTTCAGGAAGGGTATCTGTATCGGATTCTGCCCATAGTTTTGCCACTTCTTCCTGTACATCATCACGCATTTCCCAATCGTCAACACGGATTCTGCCTTTTTCATCAGTTGCTATTTCTGCACCTGAATACAACCTTTCCTGGAAAAGGCGTTGCATTTGTTCGATACAGCCTTCATGCAGACCAGCATCTTTCATTACTTTATACAGCAACGAAATGTACAACGGTATTACCGGGATGGCAGAACTTGACTGCGTTACCAGGGCTTTGTTTACTGAAACATAAGCCTTGCCGTCCAGATCTTTCAGTTTTTCAGTAATCTCGAAAGCAGTAGCTTCAAGATTGTCCTTGGCACGACCAATTGTTCCATTGCGGTATACAGCTTCAGTGATTGCAGGGCCGATATAAGAATAAGCTACAGTTGTTGCTCCCTGTGCAAGTACGCCTGCGGCTTTCAGGTCTTCAATCCAGTATCCCCAGTCTTCGCCACCCATTACAGCAACAGTGTTTTCTATTTCTTCTTCATTGGCAGGCTGAATAGAGATATCAGTTACCAGGCCTGTATGAAAATCAACAGTTTTATTGGTAAAAACCTGTCCGATCGGTTTCAGTACCGAATTGTATACTACACCTGTTTTAGGGTGCGTCCTGCGCGGAGAGGCAAGGCTGTAAATCACCAGGTCAATCTGCCCAAGGTCAGCTTTGATCAGGTCAATTACCTGCTTTTTGATGTCATCAGAAAAAGCATCGCCATTGATACTCTTGGCATACAAACCTGCTTCGTTAGCCTTCGCTTCAAAAGCAGCAGTATTATACCATCCTGCCGAAGCAGTTTTACCCGGAGCAGGAGGTTTCTCAAAGTACACACCTACAGTAGATGCATCTGATCCAAATGCGGCAGTAATTCTTGATGCCAGTCCAAATCCTGTGGATGAACCAATAACCAACACGCGTTTGGGGCCATTGATAGCTCCTTTTGATTTGACGTGGTTAATTTGATTGACAATATTTTGCTCACATCCTTTTGGATGGGCAGTCAGGCAGATAAATCCACGTATTCTTGGTGCAATAATCATATTCTATATTTAAAGAGGCCTAAAATAGCAATTCTTTTTTATTTATCCTCTTTTGGAATTTCTTTCAGGACCGCTAAAAGATAGCTCCAGAATTTTTTAACCGAGGAGATCTGTACCCTTTCATCCGGGGAATGTGCCCCCCTGATGGTTGGCCCAAAGGATATCATATCCGTTCCCGGAAGGTGAGCGCCAAGGATACCGCATTCCAGACCGGCGTGACAAGCCTCCACTCTTGGAGATTTACCGAAGGCCTGCTGGTATAACCCTGTCATCAGTCTGAGGATTGCAGAATCCGGATCAGGTTTCCAGCCCGGGTAGTCCCCACCCTGCTGCACATCACATCCCATATTTTCAAATGCAGCGCTAACTGCGTTGGATACATCAGCTTTGGTACTTTCAACACTGCTGCGCTGTAAGGACTGGGTGATAAATTCTCCGTCTTTGATGATCACTCTTGCCAGGTTGGTAGACGCTTCTACCAGGTCCTTAATGTCAGGACTCATTCTGAACACTCCGTTAGGAACGGCATAGATAGCATTAACGATCTTTTTAAAATCTACAAACGTCATTACCCTGGATGGCAGGGCAGTTTCTTCGAGGGTGATCTGTAATGCGGGTTCTGCAGTATGGTATTCATCAGCAAGTACCTCGCGGAACTGTTTCAGCAGCAGGACAAACAACTCTTTCTGACCATAGGGCACCACAATTACAGCGGCAGACTCCCTTGGGATCGCATTCCGGAGGCTTCCGCCATCCACACTGTGTAATTGTATATTCACAGTTTGCGACAGGGTATAGAACAACCTGTTCATGAGCTTGTTCGCATTGGCCCTGCCCTTATGGATATCCATGCCCGAATGCCCGCCAAGCAGTCCTTTGATTTTGAGCTGAAAGGCCGTACCCTGAGCATCGGCTGGCTCCTGCCGGTAGTGGTAACGTGTGTTGGTATCTATTCCTCCGGCACAGCCGATGGTCAGTTCATCATCTTCTTCAGTGTCCAGGTTCAGTAAAATACTACCACTGAAGTTCGCAGGATCAAGTTGCTTTGCACCTGTCATCCCGGTTTCTTCATCAATAGTAAACATCGCCTCCAGAGCGGGATGTTCAATAGTTTCAGAAGCGAGAACAGCCATAATCGTAGCCACTCCAATACCATTATCGGCACCCAGCGTAGTACCCTGCGCCTTTACCCAGTCGCCATCTACGAACATAGCTATGCCCTGTTCATCAAAATTAAAATCTATATCACTGTTTTTCTGGTGTACCATATCCAGGTGAGATTGCAAAATCACTGTTTTACGATCTTCCATGCCCGGAGTGGCAGCTTTCTTAATAACCACATTTCCTATGGAATCTTTAATTGTTTCCAGTCCAAGCTTCTGGCCAAAGCCAAGCATAAAGGCAATCACCTGTTCCTCTTTTTTTGAGGCCCGCGGAACTGCATTCAGCTGAACGAAATTTTGCCAGAGATCCTGAGGTTCTAAATTGTTGACTTCCATTAATTGTATGAATAAGCCGCCAAAATAGCGATTATCGTTTAAATCCGGGCAATCGTTTTTCCCATGTACCAGAAGAAATAACTAAAAACAGGGGCTGCAAGCACGTCTGCGGTGTAATGCACATGCTGAATAAGCAGCAGTATACCCAATACTGCTGTAGCACAGAAAATGATTATCTTTTCCCTTTTATTCTCCAGGCAGAGGCCGACCAGGAAGAGCGTTGCGGTGTGTCCTGAGAAAAACAGGTCCTTAGTGATCATATTTGATCCGTAGAAAATGACAGAAAACGGATCGGTCATGTGTACCAGCTGTTTCGGCGCCTCCAGCGGGATCAGTGAAATGGTTAGCATCCTTATCAGACAGAGGAAGATATAACCCCATAACGCTGTAATACAAAGTGTGGTATTTTTTCTTACCCTCAGGAAAAACAATCCTGAAGCCGGATAAAGCACCAGGAAAATGTAAACCGAAACATCATGTGCAGGAAGAATCTCCAATACCCGGTCATGCACCAGGATCCCGTTTGTTCTGCTTTGTACAAACACGAAAAAATCCTGTAAATAATAGACAATCAGGCCCATCAGTAGAATGCCTGAGATCAGTTTCACTCTAAAAGCAGGATAATCCCAGGCAAAACGCCAGGTCAACTGTTTAGTATGCATGAATATGGTTAATTGATATTGTGGGAACAAATATAATATTTGATTCCCGGCCACACCTATTTTGGGAATTAAATTGTCATTAAAATACAAAATAATAAGTGTTTAGCCGTATATTGAGCTGATGACGCTTAATCCGAAAAAACGCTTTGCTTCTCCGGCAGGAATTATATTTCTGTCATTTTTGTTTGCTGCATTTTTAACGCAGTGCCAGCGTAAAGAAGTTAAAGTACCACGTGATAACACCATAACTCCGGTAAATGCCATTACCAAACTAGCTGTAGACAGTCTGCAGATGGAAGACTACATCGCCACTCATGAATTGGAGGACAGCTCTGCAAACCGACTGAGAAACTTTTATAACAGCAGGAATTTCCAGTTTGCATGGGTAGCTGAAAAAGGCCTTGCGGAACAGGCCCGGGTATTTTATGAACTCGACCGGAAATATATTTCTTCGACCCGCGATAGTACCGATGCCGACCAGGCCCTGCACCAGCAACTGGGATTGCTCATCAATAAAGACACACTGATCAAAACAGCAAGCCCTGAACTGATTACCCTTGAGCTTTCCCTTACACAGCATTTTTTTAATTTTGTTTCTTATGCCTACGGAGGGAAACTTGACCCGGCAGCACTGCAATGGTATATCCCCAGGAAAAAATTAGACGCTGTTGCGCTGCTGGATTCTCTGGTCGCAAAAAAAGGAAAGGGTATTGAAAACTGGGAGCCTGTAAACAGGTATTATAAAACCCTGAATAAAGAACTGCTGCGCTGGTATGGCATTCAGCAGAAAGGCGCCTGGGAGAAGATCAGTCCCGGCAGGAATAAGATATACCATCCTGGAGATACAGGGATATTCATAACCAAAATCAAACAGCGTCTTGCAGACTTTGGAGATCTTTCTCCGGGGGATACCACCGCGATTTTCAACGCAGCACTAACAACGGCCGTAAAAAAGGCACAGAAACAATTTGGGGCCTTGCAGAGCGGCAGGATAGATCAAAACCTGATCAATGCCCTTAATGTTCCGGCCGAAGCACGAATTCAGCAAATGATCATCAACCTGGAGCGGATGAAATGGACACCACTGATCCCTGAAAGCAAATTTATCCTCGTGAATATCCCTGAATATAAACTTCATGTCTTTGAAGCAAACAAGGAAGTACTGAACATGGGTATTGTGGTTGGAAAGGCCGCAAACAAGACAGTAATCTTTAGCAATGAGTTAAAGAATATTGTGTTTAGCCCCTACTGGAATATCCCTCCCAGCATTGTCCGCACAGAAATCCTGCCCGAAATGCGAAGGAACCGCAATTATCTGTCACAAAAGAACATGGAACAGTACGGCACCAGCGAGGGGCTTCCCCAGATCAGGCAAAAACCTGGTAATGCAAATTCTCTGGGAAGGGTAAAATTCCTTTTCCCGAACAGTTATAATATCTATCTGCATGATACTCCTGCCAAATCATTGTTTGCAGAAGAAAAACGCGCTTTTAGCCACGGCTGTATCCGTCTTGCTCAGCCAAAGAAACTGGCAGAATACCTGCTGGCAGATCGTCCTGAGTGGACCACTGAAAAAATTGAGCAGGCAATGAATAAAAAGACAGAAGTATGGGTTAACATGAAGCAGCCCGTACCTGTGTTTATTACCTATTTTACTTCATGGGTGGATAAAGACGGCCTGCTGAATTTCAGGGAGGATCTCTATGGCCACGACAAGCTGATGGCCGGACAAATGTTTAAAACAGCAGAAACGAAAAAATAACAAACATTTCGATTACAGCAGGGTTATAAGTTCACATCTTGAAAAACAAACAATTAAAAGATATCAACCTATGGCAACTACAGTAAAAAAAACACCGGCAAAAGCAACAGCAAAATCAACTCCGGCAAAAGCAACTCCGGCAAAAGCAAGTACGGCAAAACCTGTAAGCAACACAGGTAAAATGGAGAATTCAGAATTTCATGAATTTTTTGTTGACGAATTAAAAGACATTTACTGGGCTGAGAAACACCTGGTAAAAGCACTTCCAAAAATGAAAAAAGCAGCTACCAGTCCTGAACTGGCTGCAGCATTTGAAAAACATACACAGGAAACCCAGACACATATTGAAACCCTGGAGCAGGTATTCGCCTTACTGGACGAAAAAGCTGCTGCAAAAAAGTGTGATGCAATGGCTGGTTTGCTTGAAGAAGCAGATGGCATTATTTCTGAAACTGAAAAAGGTACCCTGATCAGGGATGCAGGATTGATTCTGGCAGCACAAAAAGTAGAACATTATGAAATTGCTACTTACGGAACGCTGAAAACCTTTGCAGAAAACATGGGCCATACTGATGTAGCGGACCTGCTGGCACAAACATTAGAAAATGAAAAGGCAACTGATGAGGCCTTAACAGGTATCGCAGAGAACTTTGTAAATGAGCAGGCTGCAGCAGAATAAGCTGATCAGCACACATCACCAATAAAAATCCCCCGTTTTCCATCTCCCCCGCCCTTTATGGGCTTAAGAGATGGAAAACGGGGTTTTTTGTAAGGGTTATTTTTTCAGCTCAGCTTTTCGGCGCACATTTAACTTACTTTCCTGCAAATCCTCAGCTGCATCTATAGAGTGAGAATTGTGGATATCATCATCCTCTTCAGATATATCAGACAAACGCTGATAATATTTATGCAATACATCCAGCTCTGCCTCTGTCAGGTCTTCTATATCAACCATACGGTTACTGGCATGCCTGCTTGCGGCTATAAGTTCGTTTAATTTCAGCTGTATAGCTTTAGAATCCTTATTCTGCGATTTTTGTATCAAAAACACCATCAGGAAAGTGATTATGGTGGTGCCTGTATTGATCACCAGCTGCCAGGTGTCTGAGTATTTAAAAACCGGCCCTGTGATACCCCAGATCACGATGACTGCAAATGCAATTCCAAATGCGGCTGAACTTCCTGTCCAGCAGGTAATTTTTGTAGCCATCGTTTCGAAAAACGAATCTTTCTTTTTTTTCATATGTCATGATATATTGATGTGCCAATAACAACAATAGGGGGCTTGTGTTTGAGATTATTATTTGGAAATTATCAGCAAAAGACTTTATGTTTACAGTACAATGAACCACACATTAAGAAACATATGCATTTTACTGCTGATATTCACCAATGCAGGCTGCGACCAGGCAACCAAGCGTGCTGCCAGAATGAACATCGGATATTACGAAAGCATTGATGTGATCGGAAAGTATTTGATACTCACCAAAACGGAAAATTCCGGTGCCTTCCTGAGTACGGGCGACTCACTTGATGGCACTGTAAAATTTGTTTTACTATCCCTGCTTCCGCTCCTTATACTTGGTTACGGTATCTATTATCTGCTCTCAAATCCCCGGCTGCCCAGGTTGCTGGTGCTGGGTATCAGCTTTGTAATTGGCGGCGGACTGGGTAACCTGTATGACAGGCTGCTTTATGGTTCTGTAACAGACTTTCTGCATATAGACTTTTATGCTTTTAAAACCGGCATCTTTAATCTCGCGGATGTGTCAATCATGGCAGGCATGATCATGATTGTTATCAACCTGTATTTCAAACGTAGCTCTGCCCCATTAACAGAATAAACAAATGAAAACATTTTACCTCAGTTTTTTCCTTCTGGCTCTCGCCTTCTCCGCTGCTGCACAAAGCAGTTATGTGCAGCTATCAACCAGTAAAGGCAACATCATTGTCGTGTTATACGATGAAACCCCTAAACACCGCGACAACTTTTTAAAGGCGATCAGAACCGGTACCTTCAGGGATCAGGAGTTCAACAGGGTAATTAAAGGATTTGTGAGCCAGGGAGGTGAATTGGATGAAACTATACTGGACCGGGAAAAACTCCATCCTGAAGTACCGCTGCAGCGTATAGCAGCAGAAATCAGACCTCAGTTCTTTCACAAAAAAGGAGCGCTTGGTGCAGGCAGAAATGACAACCCTGAAAAGAGCTCCTACCTTGATCAGATTTACCTGGTTGAAGGAAAAAAACAAACCGATGCAGCGCTTGACCTCATTGAAAAGAAAACAGGTCGTCATTTTTCCGCAGCGCAGCGGGATACCTATAAAACAATTGGGGGGACCCCAGGGCTTGACGGAGACTATACAATTTTTGGAGAGGTCGTAAGCGGGCTGTCTGTTGCAGAAGCCATCAATGCTGTTCCTGCAGGCGTAAACGACCGCCCCCGCAGCCCGGTAACTTTTAAACTCCATATCTTAAGCAAAAAAGAGATAAAAGCCTTAGCCCATTAAAATCATATTCAATTCTGCTTTTTCTTCTTCCTCCATCTCCACTATACTTCCCAGCACCGGCATCATCTGCTGGCGTTGGTCAGAAGCGAGTATCATATCCAGTAAGGATACTATAGTTTTCTTCTGATCAATACTCAGGTTACTAAACAGCTTTGGCTGAATTTCGTAAATTGTTTTTATCAGATTTGACAGGTCATTTTTATTCTTGTCGCCCAGGGCATGATCAGCCAGCTTTGCAATTACTCCCTCTTTCTCAAAGCGCTCCAGCAATTTCGAAGAATACTCTTTAAGAAAAACCTTTCTTTTTGCCCTGAGCAGTTCATTTACCTTTTTCAAAAGGAATTTAAACTCGGGAGAAGTTTTAGAGCGCTGGTACAGCTTCACCTGTGTATCCAGTTCTGAACCGCTGAAATCAAAGTCAGTAAAAAATTCACTCTGTATGTAAACGCTGTGAAAATATTCGTCGGCCTTTTTGTTCAAGGTAGTATACTCCTTGTGCATTTCTTCATTTTTTTCGTTGATGAAATACGCTTTGGAAAGTTCTTTATGTAAGGATTCTTTCCATTGCACAAACTTGAGTTTAAATACAGTGTTAGTCTCATCATATCTGATGAGCAGGTCTTCTTCGTAATCCTGGATATAACCCGTGTAATCCAGTTTTTCACCATTGACAAGAATAGTATAGCCGCTCTTTTTATTCAATTCCAGGAACCAGCAGAATTCGGCCTTCAGGTAAGGAATGATTTCCTGTTCCAGATCCTCAGCAGAGATCTTTAGGTTCGAAAAGATCACGCGGGTACCCGCTTTATTATTGAGCGGCATATCCAGCAGGCCCGCCTGGTAATTATTCAGCGCATGCACGCCGATGCTGATCCTTCCGCTTTTTAAGGATCCCCGCTGCAAAAATGTAGTCCGCCACTCGGCATCATTGGCAAACTTGAAAAAGGTTAACCTCCCTACCCCATTTTTACCATGCATTACCGACCTGTTTTTATTCAGTGGCAGCTGCAAAGCCTTTTCTGATTCAAAGAAAGGCTCAAACTTAATGCTCAGGTTATCGAAATTGATCCCATGGCCATCATCAGCAATTTCCAAACCATCAACAAAGCCGAGTTCATTTGCGGCATAACTTATCTCTACCGTCCTGGCATTTGCATCAAACCCGTTCCATACGTATTCTGCCAGCGCCTGTTTCTCATTGTAATTACGAAGGACCTTCTGAATACCGTTGGAAGTGATGTTTACATTGTTTGCCATAAAGAAAAGAGATAAAAAAATCAGTATAAAACTAGCAAATAATATGCACAAATGTCCCCATTTTTCATTCTCTGAAACAATTTGCTGTTACACAGGTTATCAATCGTTAAACATGTAGAAACAATACTATGGCAACCTTAAATGTACAACCTAAAAATAAAAGCCTCTGGTGGCTTTGGCTGATTATTATCCTGGTGGGTATGGCAATCGTATATTTTGCGATCCACAAGGACGACCACAAAACTTCAGATAAAATAGTAAGTGATTCAACTGCAACAGCACCTTAAAAAAAATTTTTATGGCAACTGAAAATATAGACGACAGCCGTCTGCTGGTAGAACTGGAAGACAGCGATTATGAAATCGCTGAGGGGGAACCCGAGGTTCAGGGATGGCATATAAAAGACACACGGGGTTCAAAAATCGGGAAAGTACAGGACCTGCTTTTCAATCCCGCCACACGTAAAGTCAGATACCTGATAGCTGATCTTGAGGCAAGGGTATTTGGTGTAGAGAACAGGAAAGTGCTGATCCCTATTGGACTCGCTGAACTGCACCTTACTGATGATGAAGTATATTTGCCTGCAGTGACTATTGCCCAGCTTGCTGCCGCTCCTGATTATATCAGGGAGTCTTTTAAGCCTGAGGACGAAATTGCTGTCCGCAATAGCTTTATGGACGATATCGACATCCAGCAAACCTGGGACGAACAGACCTTTTACGAGCACGACCACTACAATCAGCGTAACTTCTACGGAAGACGTTTTACCGGCAGGAATGAAATATAATTTGAAATAATTTGAGCTCTGATACAATAATGCAGATTTTTAAGCGTCTGTATATATGAGAGCGTTAATTTAGATAGCGGGGATATGTCGGAGGATATATCCCCGCTTCTTTTTAAAGACATCCACAAAGCCGGCGATCATATGATTGCCGATTTATAACCAGTTCTCTTCTATGAAATTCTGCTTGTTCAGCAACTCTTTGATCTGCTCTGCTTTTTTTGAAAGCGTTTCGATGATTGCATCAACGAGGACGGCTCAGTTACGAATTGGCACACTGTATTTTCTGCCGCTTTATTCCATGATTTTATATAATTATATCATTTAATTTGAATCAACTTATAATTTGATAAACTAGGTTAGTAAAATAGAAAATGGTGCGCCTGTTTTTTTTCTTAACATTGCAACAGCCAGAATACCACCTAGTAAACGCAAGGAAAAAGATCCTGCCCATCGGCGGAACGGCGGTTCAGATAGATGTGGGTAATTAAATATCACCTGATTTTTTTTTCGGTTTCCTGATACGAACTGTTGCCAGGCTTTCATTAAATGCTTTTAGCAAAAACCGCATAGGGAAAGGATCATAACTTAAATCATGACAAGATCTAGTACATGGAAAATATGTTTGATGAACTGGCTAAATGGTAAAAAGAAGAAAAACAAAGCCGGGCATTGTTCAGTCTACCCGGCTCCATGCATCAATCGTATAGAATTAATGTAGTCATGAGGACTATTCAAATATATTAATAATTCAGAATTAAACAAAAAAAATAATTATAATCACTTAATGATCAGACGAGTATAGAAAAACCTTAAAAACAACACCGGAATGCAGATTTATGATATTTTTAATAATAAAAACTTATCATTTGAGAGACTAAAACTGATCGCTCAGCTCGCCCTGCTGTGAAGATGCCGTACGGTTTTGGGTAAAAACAGGAATCGAAACCATAAAACTGGTACCCTCACCGGGAGCACTGACGAAACTGATCGTCCCATTTTGTAACTCTGTAAATTCCTTACACAGGATCAGCCCCAGCCCCACACCTTTTTCATTGTTTGTACCAAAAGTAGATTTCGCTTCCAAAGAAAAAACGTCTTTCTGATCGGCTTCAGCGATGCCTTCACCGGAATCCACTATAGTAATGGTACAATCCCTGTCAATAGCAGCAAGCACCTGTATATTGCCGCCTGCGGGTGTAAACTTGATTGCGTTGCTGATCAGATTGCGGACCACCAGCATCAGCATATCTGCATCTGCAAGAACAAACATGTTTTCATTGAGATGGTACGTCAGGCTGATTCCTTTTTCCTGCGCAATACTTGTCTCTACCTTCAGCATGTCCCTCAGCGTTTTCAGCAGGTCCATCGGGCGGACATTCACACGGACACCATCCAGCTGCGATTTAGACCATGACAGCAGATTGGCCATCATGTTTGAGGTATTTTTGGTAAGGGACAACAATTTAAGTTCGATCTCTTTTTTTTCGGGTTCAGTCAGCGGATAAGCTGTAAGCAGTTCCAGGTAACTTTGTATTGATGCCAGCGGGCTCCTGAGGTCATGTGCAACGATAGAAAAAAGCTTGTTTTTTTCTCCGTTCAATAATTCCAGCTGAATGTTCTTCAACTCAATATCCAATGCCCTGTTGAGGGCCGATTTTCTTTCCAATTCGTAATTCTGCCTGATGTACCTCAGGGAAAAGAAAACAGACACCACAACCACCATATATGCTGACACATTATCTGTAAAGCGGCTGATCAGCGTTGGATAGGTTGATGGCACCAGCGAGGGAAAATAATATTCTGTGATACAGACTCCGGCAACGGTTACTATGTTAACCAGCAGCCATGCCCATTGCTGGTTCTTAGGGGCAGTAGAAGTCTGCAGGTAAAAGAATAATGCAAATAGAATAAGGGTTGGTCCGTCAATACCTGAATTTAAGAAGTAAACGATGGCAAAGAATACATTGCCAAGAATGCCCATTCCTATCACGCTGTAAGTAAAATTTTTCCGTACACGTGAGACATAGTAAAGACATGCAAAGCCGATCAGTACAATGAGGCTTACCAATGCAACCTTCGGTAATCCAACAAAATAATTAAAAGGAACATTATAAGCCAGTGCAATAAAAGCAACGATGCAGATGCAATGGTATATACGGGCCTCCAATGAAAATGTCGCATCACTTCCGGTAAGTTTAACCTGAAGTCGTTTTAGCAATGATATAAAATACATGAAACGGGCTATTCTTCAAATATAACCATTAAAACATATATTAGCGGTGCATTTTGTGGTGCACAATATATTTGCAGGTGAAAAAATCCCCATACTACGTCATTTTTAAACAGCTATTGCGCTGGACTATCCTTGTATTCCCGGCTGCGGTGGTCACCGGCAGTACCATTGCTTTGTTCCTGTGGCTGCTCAACCTGGCAATACATTACCGGTTCACACACCAGTGGCTGCTTTTTCTATTGCCTGTTGCTGGAACTGCAATTTATTTCATCTATTCCTGTCTGGGTAAAAACTCCGAAAAGGGAAACAACCTGATTATCGAAGAAATCAGGCAATCGGGAGAAGGTATCCCCAAAAGAATGGCCCCCGTAATTCTGGTGACCACCGTAATGACCCATCTTTTTGGTGGATCTGCCGGCCGCGAAGGCACGGCAGTTCAGATCGGCGGCAGTATTGCAGCAACGCTGGGCCGCTGGTTCAGATTGAATGAAGCAGATACAAGGCTGATGCTTACAGCTGGCATAGCCGCCGGTTTTGGTGCTGTGTTTGGCACACCTCTCACCGGTGCCATCTTCGCACTCGAAGTGCTGGCCGTAGGACGTATACAGTATAATGCCCTCTTCCCTGCACTGGCAGCAAGTATCATAGCGGATATTACCGTTGCGGCATGGGGAATCCATCATACCGCTTATCATATTGATATTGTTCCGCATACCAGTTATTTTATGTCCGACTGGCTGCCTATGGATCTTTTACTTATACTGAAAGTGATTGTGGCCGCTATTGCATTTGGCCTTTGCAGTTTTATGTTCTCTGGACTGGTACACGAAATCAAAGCGCTGTTCACTAAAACAGTTCCTGTAAAATGGCTTGTTCCCTTCATAGGTGGACTCATTATTATCGGGCTGACTTATCTGAACGGTAAACAGGATTACCTGAGTCTTGGCGTAGATCCGCAATATCCCGGGGCGATTACCATACCCTCGGCATTTCATGCCGCAGGGGCCGATACCTGGAGCTGGTTATGGAAAACCGTTTACACCACCACTACCCTCGCTTCTGGTTTCAAAGGCGGTGAAGTAACCCCATTGTTTTATATCGGGGCTACGCTGGGCAACACCCTTTCACATCTGCTTAACGCACCTGTAAGCCTTTTTGCAGCCCTGGGTTTCATCGCTGTATTTGCCGGGGCTACCAACACGCCTCTTGCCTGTACCTTTATGGGAATAGAACTTTTCGGCGGTGAATATGCGTTATTGTTTGGCATAGCCTGTTTTACGGCCTATTTTTTTAGCGGTCATTCAGGTATTTACTCTGCACAGACTATTGCTGTTCCCAAATTTGAAGGAGCTGATGACGAAAAGACATTGCTGCAGGCGCAGCAGAAAAGAGGTTACCTGCATACAAAATTCTCGAAATACACATTCGGTCGCAAATCAATCAGATCCCATTAGATCCTGAAGTTCATCGAAAAGAACGGATACCAGCCTTCTGTCGAATGGCCTGCCATCAACTGTATGATCGTTAAGCCGGCCGGTGAGAAGTATACTCCACCGCCTGTTCCCTGGTGCCATTTGTCTGAATGTTCTCCCTCTTCCCAAACCCTGCCCGCATCATAGAAACCGGATAAGCCCAGCTGCCCCGGCAGGATGTAACTTGCTACATTGAACAGTTTAACTCTGGCCTGGAGATTATTATAGACCATTTGTTCACCGGCGAAACGGTATTGCAGGTAACCCAGCAGGTTGCCTTGCCCGCCAAGGAACATCGACTGGTAGAAGGCGGCCTGTCCGACTGTTACGCCACCACCCACACGGTCTGAAAGCACAATTGTGCCTTTGGCATTCAGCTTCTGATAATAGCTAAACTCTGGTCTGATCTGCAGAAATGATTTGGAATAATGGTTGAGCCCTGTATATCCCTGCAGGGTAACATTCATATAATAACCGCCTGTAGGCAGGATATTGCTGTTCCTGTGGTTACTGTTAAAGTTTACCAGGAATCCTATATGAGCCTTGTCCCTGTTTACAGTAGCACTGTCGTAAGATTTAATCAGCGACTGCTGGTTGATAAACCTGCCCCCATTGTCATCAAAATTCAGGTGGTAGAACTGGATGGAAGGCCCTGCACTCAGCGTATTTCCATTACCCACGTGCCAGCGCAAAGCCGGGTCAACCTGGTAAGTATCAAATCGCGTACGGTAAAATCTCCGGTAATTATCCCCTTTAACCAACGCAGATTCATTTCCCCTGCCAAAGAAATTCATGGTATTGTCCGGGGCCTGTGCTACAGCCTGCAAAGTAATATCGGCCTTTCCAACTGCCTGTATCCATTCTCCGTTGTACTTGATGCGGAAGGCTTCTGTGGCAAAAGAATGGGTAACCATGATCTGCTGAGAGCTGGAATAAGGCAGTTTTCTGAAACCATCTTTCTTTATAAACCTCAGTCCCAATCCCAACAGGAATCCATCGTCCTTATTGATGGCTGCTGTAGCCAGCGGTACCCAAACATTATAAAGATTTGTGGGTATAAATTTCGTATTCAGCGTATCATTGGAAAGGTGGGTCTTTAACCGGCCGGCATCCCCTGTGAAGCGGGCATTATCTTTTTGCTCATACAGCCTGATCTTCCGGCCGGCCTGTTTCACATCGTATAACTTTTTACCTTCACCGCCCACAATTCTGATTTTTATGGGCTGGTCCTTTGTATCAACGGTTACCTGGTCATCTCCCTCAGACACATACAGCCGGATCTCTTTTGTAATTTCAGGATCGTAGGTCATGTCCATCAAAACTTCCTTTACCTGTCCGTCCTTATCAATTTTATTGATAAGCACCCTTGTAGCTCCGTTGGGCGCATCTGTCAGGGTTACTTTTTCATTTTTATCGCTGGTTTTGATATCTACTATCCTGTTGGTGAAACGGTAAAATCCGGCCATTGCCGCAGGAATATTATCGCGTCGCTGTTTTAGTTCAGACAGCAGCTGATCATGCCGTATCCTGTATACCTCGGCAGGCAGCATTTTCAGTCCGGCTTCCAGTACCTCATTTGTTTCAGCTTTCACAAAATCGTTCACTACCTGCATATATTCAGTATAACTGAGCTGTGCATCCGGAAATCCCTTCATAAACCTTGTTTTAAACAATGAATATTTTACAGCCGGAAGAGTAGGTCCAAAGTCGCCCAGCAGGGGATCTATCCATGGCAGGGCTGCAATGGATGGAAACAAGCCCTGGTTAACGTGGAATACCTGGTCACGGTCACGCGGAACAGCCTCATACATTTTCTCCTTGCCGTCCTTTACGTCAAGCCAGCGCCATTGGTCCTCATGCCTGTCCCAGTCGCCAATCAGCAGATCAAGTAAGCGTGCCCTAAGAAACTGCTTGCCGTCAAAGTGATTGTCATTATCCTCATTCAGCTCCTTTATCATTTTAGGCGTATTGTCCGATTCGCCTCCCGGTTCGCGTTCTTCCAGCAGTACCACCATACCGGAAAATTCCTTTTTATATTCTCCCAGGGCATCGTCAGGCGCAATTACCCCGATTACCGGATTGGTGTGGTTTACATTTGCTGCCGCTGCCAGTGGTGGCACTATGAGTGCAGAAAAGGGATGCTGTCCGCTCATGGCATCGTTGACCCAATCGAGTGCAAAGGTTTCGCGGAGGCCTTCAGGAAGCAGTTTATCAGGCGTCTTCTCTACACTACGGATCACATATTCATTTCCTTTTTTATCGGCCAGACGCAGGGATTTGGATTGCATACCCCCACCCTCTTTTACCGGTAACAAACCACCGTATACTTTTGATATCTTAATCAGGGGCAACCTTACTGCTGCCGCCCATTCTTTTCTGTAATTTTTTCCAAAAAACCAATTGTGTACACCAGTAACATCTGCATAGGAAGGATGAACTTTTACTACGGTGCTGTCCGGAAAGTTTTGACGGGCGGATGACTTTAGCCTATCCGAATTTTGTGCCTGTACATAGCCTGCAAATGAGGTTAAAAGCAATAATAAGGGTAATCTTTTAGGCATAAGGTTTTAATTTTGGCGTAAACTTAAATAAAATCCGCTCAAACAGTCACGTTGTTGCGTTGTTCATCTAAAATACAAAATTATTTAGTTTAAAATTATCGGCAGGCTTAGCCCTGCCCTTATTACCGGGATTTAACTGATCTTTAGAGATCAAATTATTGAGCCTATGTTAATCACATCCAAAAAAATAATTAAGGAGCATAACTTCATCAGGATGATCCTCAAAGCAGGACTATTCTCAGTTTTCTTTTCCTGCTGTGCAATACCAGCTAAGTCACAAACAACCGTCCTGAAAACCGGGAAAGGGTATATCCGTGGAACCCTGGAAAACAAAATTTTGGTATTCAAAGGCATACCTTATGCAAAAGACCCTTCAGGAGCACTAAGGTTCAAAGCGCCTCAACCGGCTGATCAATGGGCTGATACCTTATCCTGTGAAAAGTTTGGCAATATAGCTGCACAATACAGCGGTACCGGGAATGGTACCACGGGCGACGAGAACTGTCTGAGCCTGAATATCTACACGCCCTCTACAAAATTCAAACTCCCGGTTGTGGTGTGGGTGCATGGTGGTGCCATGACCTCAGGTGCGGGGAAAGGCAAAGACGGGCATGCCTTCTCAGATCAGGACAGCATCGTTACGGTCAGCATCAACTACAGGCTAGGTGTTTTCGGCTTCCTGTATATGGGCGATCAGCAGGCAGCTTATCAGCGTTCAGGAAACAATGGTTTACTTGACTGCATGATGGCCCTCAAATGGATCAAAGAAAATATAGGCGCATTTGGGGGAGATCCTGCAAAAGTTACTGTGATGGGCGAATCTGCCGGAGCAAAACTTGTAAGCACACTGCTGGTGGCCCCAGAGGCAAAAGATTATTTTCATCAGCTGATCCTTGAAAGCGGAGCAGTACAATGCATCCGGGACAGTACCACTGCCAAAAACATCAGACAAAGGTTGTTGGATACCCTGGGCTTAAAAAATCCTTCCGAGCTGTTATCACTCAGTACTTCACAGCTGATAGAAGCACAGAATAAAGTATGCAGTGGTGCCCAGGGAACCAATTATTTCGGCCCTGTACAGGACGGTAAAGTGATTACAACAGATCCGTACCTCTATCTTAAGGCCCATCCCAACCGCGATATCAAACTCCTGATAGGCACCAATAGTGCAGAGAGCAAAATGTTTCTGGATGCTGATAAAAGGCTTTTTCATCCTGATGACCGTGTGCTTAAGGACTGGTTTGGCAGCAACTTCAGGTTTCTCAAATCGGCAGACCGGAAAGCATTGGCTCTACCCGATCATCTCAGTTACGAAACCAATCTGTTTACCCAGTATATGTATCAGATGCACTCCTATCGGCTGGCAAAGGTACTGGTTGCAAACCGGACGCCCGTTTGGGTCTACAGGTTTGATTACAGCAGGGACCACTCCGGAGCCAATCATGGCGTCGAATTGGAATATGTGTGGTTTTCAGGAAATCATCCTTCATTCAACACAGAAGAAGTTACGCTTGCAAAGCAGATACACCAGGCATGGGTAAATTTTATCAGGGGAAAAAATCCTGGTGAAATCAATGCTTCCCAATGGGCTTTATATACGAATGAAACGAGGTCTATCCAGGTTTTTGACCGGGTTTCACATCCGGAAACAGTTAAAAAGGTTTTTGATGATCGCAGCTATCCCTCCTCCGGTTTTGTACTCAACTAAAATTTATTAACTTCATGCAGCTAAATATATAATCATGAGTACAACAACCCGGAGAAAATTTATTGGAACCGCTGCAATATTATCGGCTGCAACAGCAGCATCAGCATTCCCCCTTGAAAATATGGAAACAAAATACCCTGTAGTACACCACGTGTTTTTCTGGTTGAAAAACCCGGGATCAGCAGCAGACAGAGATCAGCTCATTGCTGGCGTAAAAACCTTGTCTAAAATCGAAACCGTACATGAACTTCGTGTGGGCGTGGTTGCCAGTACAGAAAAACGCGAAGTGGTGGATAACAGCTGGGCAGTATCAGAGCTGATTTTCTTTAAAGATCTTGCCGGACAAGCCACTTACCAGAACCACCCTATTCATCTGGAATTTATTAAAAACTGCAGCCACCTCTGGGAAAAGGTGATTGTTTACGATGCCACAGAAGCCTAAATTTGTATCAGGGGAAGCGTAGCTGACCGCTACAGACGAAATCATATAAGTTATGTAATAAATACGCAGAGTCGCGTATAAACAACAAAGCCGGTTATCTCCATTTCAGGAGATAACCAGCTTCAGATATTTTATCATTACTTATGCGAATTTAAGCCATGAGCTTTGGTCAGTATAACCTTCTACAACCTGAACAGTATTGTCAAATTTAAATGAACACATCAGGGCGGCAACTTCATGACGCACTGTATCAATACAATTCTGCACCAGATCATTTCTGAATCCTTTTTTACCCAGGTCAAGTACATAACTGATACAAATGATCCTTGCCAGGATTTTACCCAGATCAACCAGTTTACGCTGAGAAAGCACCTGGCTGATGGTAAAGCTCAAATCATCTTTAAAATAAAGACAGGCTTCTGAAGTGAGCGCAAGCGCTTTAAGAAAATCAAATAAGTGCAGTTGTTTCTGCTTCTTCATTGTACGGGTGATCATTTCGGCAATCTGTGCATACAACATCTCATTAGAGCCTTCAAAAATCTGGAAAGGCCTGCTGTCCATAATCCCACGGCCACCGATATGGCTTATTCTGTAACCATTTGCACCTGAAAGCTGTACCAGCAACTGTGAACATTCCTGCATCAGGTCGGTCACAACCGCTTTCATGGTATTGGCTTCCATACCCTCTGTTGCCAGATTATGTGCAATTCCGCTGATTTCGCTGCTTTTGGCACACATGGCAGAACAAATTGTGTAGGCCGACTGCATTCTTGAGATGGAGTACTGTACCTGGTCAATTGCCATCAGGTTACCATTGCCCACCATCCTGTTGGTACAGTGTTCAATTGCTTCGTCAAGCATTCTCCTGATAAAGCCCATACCCATTCCCGGGAACTGCATGCGGCTCCGGTGTAAAATATCGAGCATCATTTTGATGCCGGTTGTTTCGGGGGTTAACCTGAAGTTTGCCGGAACTTCCAGGTCTAATTTATTTAAACCGTAGGGGATCATATACAATCCGGCATTGTCGTATAACTCTTCTACAACAACTTTTTGTTCTTTTACCGTATTATCACTGATAAAGAAATCGATATCCCTTCCCAGTTCACCATTGTCCAGTGTTTTACGTGCAGCAATGATCCAGTAGTCTGCTAAACCTGTTAAGCCCTGCCAGTGTTTAGTTCCTTTGATCCGGTAACCTTTTTCAACTTCCTGGTGCATGGTTTTCATGTTCAGGGCATCACTGCCATAGTCAGGCTCAGTGATCATCAGTCCGCCCATATTCTGGTTTTCCAGGAAGCGGCTGAAAATTCCCTGTTTTACCGATTCATCTGCATATTTGGAAACCGGTTCCAGGAATAAGGCGATATTAATTCCAAAGGTGAGCGACAAAGGAAGAGACTCATATGAAGCCGCAGCCAAAATACCGAGGCATTCTTTCACTTTACTGCCGCGTCCGCCATATTGCTCGGGTATTGCTACCGAAAGCGGTCTTTCAGCAAGGATATCATTTAACAACTCCGGTGGCAGCCCGCGTTCTAAACTCAGTTTATTGATATCTTCTTTTTCGTGAAATAAGTACTTCAGTGTTTTTTCAAAATCTTTCAGGAACTCTGAAAATTTGATGTCGGTCAATGTCATATATAGTGTTATTATCTTATTAGATCTATTTGAGAACGAAAATTCGAAGATAATCCAACCCTCACAACTATTAAGTGATGCAGGTCATCTTTCTGAAACATTTATAAATCTTTTAAGATATGGTGTTTTAAATCGTCACTCTTTATGTGCCACAACGCATATAAAGTACGTAAGATACTACAAATATCGCAAAGTTATTATTTATAATGATACTAAATAGTAAAATACTAATATTTTGATGTAATAAACCAGTTTTTGAGCATTTGATGTTTAAAAGGTAGCAGAATGTTATCTTTGCCAAAAAAATTTATGCTGGATATTGTTTACCAGGACGAACATTTAATCGCGATCAACAAACCCCATGGCCTGCTGGTCCACCGCTCTTCAATTGCTACTGATGCCAAAGAATTTGCGCTGCAGCTGCTGAGAGACCAGGTTAACAGGTATGTGAGTCCGGTACACCGCCTTGACAGAAAAACAGGCGGCCTGCTCCTTTTTACTTTCGAAAAAGATGTGGAAATTGCCATGCACAAACAGTTCCAGGAAGGTCTCGTCAAAAAGAAATACAAAGCTGTAGTACGAGGTTACTCTCCCGACAGCATGGATATTGATTACCCATTGGTGAAGGAAAACGGCATGATCCAGGATGCTTTTACTTCCTTTGTGACCTTAAAACAGGCAGAGTTGGATATTCCCCTCGGGCAACATCCAACTTCAAGATATTCACTGGTTGAAGCCAGCCCTACCACAGGGCGGATGCACCAGTTAAGGAAACATTTCGCCCATATTTTTTATCCTATCATTGGCGACAGGAAACATGGCTGCAATAAACAGAACAGGTTTTTCAAGGAGCAATGGGACATGACAACCATGTTATTGCATGCTTCGGAACTTTCGTTTAGACATCCGGTAACCATGGAACCTCTACACCTGACCGCTCCATTGCATGACGAGTTTAAAAGGGTAATGGCTTTAATGAACTGGGAATTAGCTGAGCAGGATTAACATATTGATCAGTACCTGTTTCTGCGGGGTTTCCAGTCCAATCCTGGCATTTTTCTCCATCTTCGGTTATCAATTTTCTGATATTCACCCGTACTGATCAGGGCGCTGAGGATAGCCGCAGGATTAAATACTTCGTTGTTCTGCAGGAGCTGGAATTCACCACTGTTACAATAAAAATCAAGAAAACAACCCAGCAGGCAAAGACAGCCGGCGGGAACCCTAAACCGGAACTCCTGCGCCTCAAAAACTTTCTGGTTTTTTGAAATCACCAGGCTTTGCTCTTCAGGTATATCAATCATGAGCGCCTCTTTAAGCCTGTAAAGCACTATACTGAAGGTAATTTTACAAAACTGACTTTTAGCAGGGAATTTCAGTTGTACGGGAATTTTTAGTTCATCCATTTTGATCACAATGTCATGCTCATCCAGGCTTACTTCAGGCTTTACACGCAAACTGTGGATGAGTGGGGATTTGATATTAAAATCAAAACCAGACAATTTATCAAAGCTCTTTTTTGTAAATGAAAATTCCATTGTCTCCGTATCAATTGATTCATAAAATATCATACTCATGACTGAATTCATACGGTTGTACATCGTTCCATCACAGAAATCCCTTGTATACGGAGCAAATCTGCTTCTGACACTCTGGACCAACATGTTTGCTTTTCCAAAGGTACTGGAGCATTTTTTTGTTGCTACAGTCTGCTTAATTTTTTCACCGCTCCTGATGGACATCGTTTGCTTTTTGCGGTATCTTCTTAGCGTTACAGGGCCCAATACGCCTGTGACGTGTTTTCCGGTTACTCTGGCCATAATATTTGGTTTTTAAGATTTATAACCTAAAGTAATACAACGCTTTATATACTCCAAACCTGTGTCCAGCAAAGTCCAGTCATGGCCTCCGAAGTCCGGTTGTTCTGGCAGAAAACCAGGCAGGTCCCCACTAAGTTGAGTAAAGAATGCATGCAGTTTTTATACCGCAGCACTATAAATAGAGGATATCTGCGCTGCGACTGCGCTATTTCCGGCGAAAAAGCGCAGTCGCAGCGCAGCTATTTCTTTCCCATGGCCTTGCAATGCAATCCTGCTACCGAATCTCCCTGTATACTCCTACCTAATGTGACAAAAAATCGTTAAACTTGTAATAGCTTTAGTGGTGTCCCCTGAAACGGACTGAGATTACACACTTTGCACCTGATCCGGCTTATACCGGCGTAGGAAAAAGCAAATGAATTTATCTTCTTTTCCGGTCAGAAAGCCTCACATTGCTGTAAATTTTAGCCAATGAAACAGAGAATCTGGAATGCTATAGCGGGTTTAAGAGGTGCATCACCATTGGTGCACAGCATTACCAATTATGTGGTGATGAACAATACGGCAAACGCCCTTCTGGCTGCCGGGGCATCCCCTATCATGGCACATGCCCATCAGGAAATGAAAGATATGGTGAATATTGCAGGCGCAGTGGTGATCAATATCGGGACGCTTGACGAATATTGGGTGGAAAGTATGCGCCTTGCCATCAGACAAGCTGAGGCCTTAAAGAAACCCTGGATACTTGATCCCGTAGGAGCGGGCGCAAGCCCTTACCGTAATGCAGTGCTGAAGGAACTGATTGGAATATACCATCCTTCTGTGATCAGGGGCAATGCTTCAGAGATTATGGCACTGGCACAAGTGAGTGTACAAACCAAGGGTGTAGACAGCGTCCATCAAACTGAGGAGGCAATAGGAGCCGCAATGCATCTGAACGCAACAACAGGTGCAGTAATCTGCGTTTCCGGAGCTACTGATACGGTTGTTCATCAGGCTAAAAGGATTTCACTTAGAAACGGCCATCCCCTGATGTCAAGAATAACCGGGATGGGATGTACAGCAACAGCGCTGATCGCTGCATTCTGTGCCCTGAACCCTGAAAACCTGTTTGAGGCTACAACAGCTGCAATGGCCTTAATGGGGGTATCAGGTGAAATGGCCGCAGCCGTGTCTTCTGGCCCCGGAAGTCTGCAAATGCACTTTTTAGATATACTGTCAACCCTTACTGAAGAAGAATTTAACGCAAGACTCACGCTGGAAGAAACATATGCCACCATTCAAACATAAGCTATACCTCGTTACTGACGAGCGTGCCTGCCTTGGAAGAGATTTCTTCAAGGTAGTCGAAGCGGCCATCAAAGGCGGCGTAGATGTCGTACAAATAAGAGAAAAAGAATTGCCGGAAAAGGACTTTCTGAGCAAAACACTCCGGTTAAAAGAGCTGCTGGATAAACACAGTATTCCGCTGATCGTAAACGATATGCTGTCGGTAGCGATGCATGGCCGGACTGCCGGCATCCATGTGGGCAATTCCGATTTATCGCCGGTGATGATCAGGATGCAATGGCCGGAATCTATTCTGGGCTATTCACTGGAACATATCGACCAGCTGAGCACCTCGCATGCGATGGTAGCTGATTACATTGCCCTCAGTCCCGTTTTTCATACTGCTACAAAAACCGATACCATAACAGAATGGGGGCTCGAAGGCATCAGGGAAGTCAGAGGCCTCACTAAACATCCGCTGGTGGCCATAGGGAACATCCATGCCGGCAACGCTGCAGAAGTCATCCGGTCCGGTGCCGATTGCCTGGCAATCATTACTGCAATCTGTTCTGCAAATGATCCCGAGAGAGCAGCATCAGTGATCAGAAATGAAATTGAAAGAGCCATATGAAGTTTAGCCATTATCCATCTGTACTTACTATTGCAGGATCTGACAGTGGTGGCGGTGCAGGTATTCAGGCAGACCTGAAGACTTTTTCTGCACTCGGTTGTTTCGGAACATCGGCAATTACTGCAATTACTGTACAAAACACAATGGGCGTAACTGGTATACACAGTATTCCTGCTAATATTGTACAGGGCCAGATCGTTGCAGTAATGGATGACATTAAACCCTCTGCCATTAAAATCGGGATGGTTCACAGCACTGAACTGGCTGAGGCCATCAGTGATACTTTACAAGCCTATCAAAATACACCGGTCATCTTCGATCCTGTGATGGTAGCTACCAGTGGGGATAAACTGATCAGGGAAGATACGGTCTCCGTCTTAAAGACAGCATTATTTCCGTTGATGACACTGGTTACTCCCAATCTGGACGAAGCTGAAATCCTGACCGGACAGCGGATTACAAATCTGGAAGAGATGCGGACTGCGGCAAAAGCGTTGTTACAAACCGGATGCACTGCTGTGTTGCTGAAGGGCGGACATTTGAAAGGACGCAGACTCTACGATGTATATGTCAGCACGCAGGGCGAAGAACAGATCTTTGAATCGGATTTTATTGAGAGCGAAAACGTACATGGGACAGGCTGTACATTGTCTTCGGCAATTGCCGCATACCTGGCACTGGGTGAAGAGCTGCCGGAAGCAATCGCGCTGGCCAGAACCTACGTCCACAATGCAATATTACATGGTAAGGACGTGAAAACCGGACATGGACACGGTCCTTTGAATCATTTTTTTAATCCCTTTAAATTACATATACATGAAATGGACTGAGAGCGCCTGGAATGAAATCGGGAATATTTATACCAGTATTATAGAAATGCCGTTTAACCAGGAACTGCTATCCGGCACCTTGTTACTGGAACGTTTTCAGTTCTATATGCAGCAGGACGGCATCTATCTCGTAGAATTCAGCAGAGCTTTATCCCTCATTGCCTCAAGATGTTTTAACCATTCTTACACGCTGGATTTCATAAGGTTTGCAGAAGGAGCCGTTGTAGTGGAAAGATCTTTGCATGAAGGCTATTTTAAGCAGTTTAACGTGACCGGCGCTTCGGAGGCCTCCCCTACCTGCCAGAATTACACGCAGTTCTTACTAACCAAAGCAAGTCTTGATCAGGTAGAGGTAGCGATGGCAGCAGTGTTACCCTGTTTCTGGATCTACAAAAAAGTAGGTGATTACATCTATGCAAACCAGCGTGAAGGCTCAAATCCTTACCAGGATTGGATCAATACCTATGCAGGCGAAGAATTTAGCTTGCTGGTTGATAAGGCAATTGCCATTTGTGATGATGTTGCGGAAACATGTTCTGTTTCGCAGCGGGAACAAATGACTAAGGCTTTTGTAATGGCTTCAAGACTCGAGTGGATGTTCTGGGACAGCGCTTACCGTTTGGAAAAATGGCCGGTTTAGCATGCTGGCAAATCCGGCTTCATCAAATTAGTTATCATCCCTGGTAAAGGGAAATACGCCCCCACCCTGCTTTAGCGTGAATTCACCAAATATCGGTCTGAACTCCATTACAATCCCGGCTAGGGCATAAGCAAATTTATCCTTTGCCACAGGTTTTAAGTTAAATGATGGCTGACCGGTAACCTGTGCAACCAGCACATTGCCTTTTTTGGTTACAACTACTTTTATCGGCACCCGCAGGCTGGAGTAATTTCCTACATATTTATCCAGGTCTTCAGTTGTTAAGACCGGAGTTTTAAATACCGGTATGGTATAGGGCATATTAAAATAGATCTTCAGCGCAGCATTCACAAGGTCTTTCAGGGGATAATCAATTCCATTGGCGCAGTATGCGTATGCCACCTTGTCTTCGGGAAAATAACCCACTACTGATGAGAATCCATCAATATCACCATTGTGTCCATAGGCCTTTTTTGGTCCTAAAGAGAGTTGGAACAAGCCCATTCCGAAACCATCATTCAGTGTTTTCATCAGGCTCAGGTTTGCTTCAGTGATCAGCTTGCCGGCAAATAAACCGTCAATAAACTTAACAAGATCAGCCGGCGTGGAAACTACAGCACCTGCACCGCCTGGGATACTCATATCCGTCTCCGGCATCTGCTGCCAGCCATCACCGGGCACATATGAAAATGCTTCATTTTTAAGGGTACTTGTTTTGCCACCGTAATAGGTATCTAAAAGTCCCAATTTACGTGCAATCTTTTGTTTGAGTACCTCAGCATAAGTTTTTTTGCTCAGGTTTTCGACGATATAACCCAATAGCACGTAATTGGTATTGCTGTATTCTGCTTTACTGCCCGGCTCAAAAACAGAGGGCTGAGCTGCGAAGGCAGTCAGCATTTCTTCTGAAGTCCGCGGTTTGGACATATACGTCTGGTAAGCAGTATCTACCACGAAATTATATAATCCACTTCTGTGAGATAACATCTGGCTGATGGTGATCTTGCCAGCGTTTGGCAGCTGGGGATAAAATGCATCGAGTTTTGTATCGAGTGTCAGCTTACCTTCTTCTACCAGCTGGAATATCAGGACAGCAGTAAACATCTTGCTGATAGAACCTATACGGTAATGTGTTTTCAGGTTTGCTTCGGTGTGATTTGCACCGGAAACAGCGCTGTAACCTATAGCTTTCTGATATACCATGCTGCCGTTATGTGCAATGGCTAAACTGCCCATGGCCTGGTTATCGGCCGAAACGGCTTTGAGTAAACTGTCGATTTTAGCTTTATTTGCTGTTTGCGCTAAAGTAACAGAAGTACTGACAGCGGTAATGATCAGTGTACAGAGCAGAGAGGTTAAAACGAATTTCTTCATGATTCAGCGTGATAAGGTAACAATGACAGAACGCCCTATTCCCCTATTTATGATTAGTGCATAAAGATAAATAAAAACTTGTCCCTAAAGAATGCCGTTCAGCAATCCTGCCAGACGTAATCCAGCCTGCTGTAATCTCTTCCCGATAATCGGGTAATGTTTTTCGTAGTAATCTGCCTCAAGCGTCCGGTCTTTCATCTGATCCACCTCTGCATACAGCTTGCTGCTGATCTGGTAGCTTTCCCACATCCAAACGATCAGCGGGGCCTGCTGCCATTTCCTGGTTTCTTTTGCGGAGGCATGGTCATATTTTTCTGCAACTTGTTCATAAGTTAATCAGCATTGCACTGTAAACGTTATCATCAGTCATGTTTTCAACCTTTTCCTTAAACTGGCTGTAGTTCAATGGAAATAAGGTAACATTTACACTACCATATTACTTAAATGCTTTATTCACCTCATCCAGCAAATATTCCTTCTGGTCGCTGGTGTATTCCCAGAACATCAATCCGCCCATCTTTTTATCTTTTACATAATCAGCTTTGCTTTTCACTGACCATTCATCATCAAAAGAAATAAACTGCCTGCTGATGGGGTTATATAAATATGGGGCTTTTGCATCCTTATCACGGTAGTACTTAAAGCCGTTTTTATTCGTAAGGCTATCTTTTATCAATGTATAACCTCCACCCTGCGCCTTTCCTGTTGTTTTAACCCCAAGGCCATTCTGCGTATTTTCTGCAACTATAGATGACCGTCCGTAGAACGCCAGACCCATAACAAGTTTAGAGGCCGGTACGCCTGCAGCGATATATTCTGCAACAGTTTTATCCGCATTATCCTGTCCGTTATACATTTTAGATGCATACAGATTGGTATGGTGAACCGAAATCCCCAGGCTGTCCTGGAAATAATCATAGGTCATCAGGTTGATGTAGTTCAGGTAAGCCTGTGCCTTACCCATTTCTGTCAGGTCTAAAAACCTTTTAAAACCACCCACTGCAGTGGTCAGCAATAGTTTCTTACCTGTTTCTTTCCCGGCCCTGTCAAGTTCTTCACGCAGCGCCTGGAACATCAAAGTATAATTCTGCTTGTCTTCAGGGCGAAATTTATTGCCCGCACCTACCTGTGCAGGATATTCCCAGTCGATATCTACACCATCCAGGCTGTATTTTCTGATAATATCAACCGCACTAGTGGCAAAAGCCTTACGCGAAGTATCAGAAAGTACGGCATCAGAGAAGTTGCCGCTCCAGGCCCAGCCACCAATAGAAATCAGGATTTTAAGGTCCGGGTTCTTCAATTTGAGCTTGTTTAGATTTCTAAAATTTGTGGAGTCAGTTTTCAGATTGGTTAGCCAGGCACGGTTATTCTGAACATTTACAAAAGCGTAATTGATATGTGTCAGTTTATTTGCATTCACCAGGCTGGTATCTACCAGACCGCGGTACCCACCTACGTAACCTATGACTACATACTTCTTGTGTTTCGTGTTTTGGGCGAAACTTTGAAAACCGGGAGCAAAGATCAGCATGCAAAGCAATGCAAGGCATGAAAGCAGGCCATCAGGAGTGTTATAGTTTTTAGTCTTCATCTTGAATTTTTCATAAAGCTTATGCAGCCGGGATAAACATCAGTTATTAAAGTTTCAGTCTTATTCTTCTTTTTTCCATCAATCCCACCAGTGTTATCAGGATAAACGATATAGCAAAAGACCGGATCAGGCCAACACTACCTGTATTGAGAAACACACTATATTTTATATGGAATAAACGCATAAGGTACACCTGGAAGTATGGCATCAGGTAACAGGTCAGCGTACTGGTTCCGGCCGGTGCAATCCATTTGAACCAATCCTTCTTGCCAAGCACATCAATAAGGTAAACAGCAAGTTCAAAAAACAGTATTGTAATGCCGCTGCAGATCATTACCCAGGCGGGTGTTGAATGAATTTTGGAAATACCTTCTGCAAAAGGGCGGATGAATAATCCGGCAGCAATCAAACCAAATCCCAATACGGCCATAATTAACCACAAACGCTGAGTTTTACCGATGCCCACCAGCCTGGCATACAAACCGGAAATCACGATACCGCCCATAGTTAAAGTTACAGAGGATCCGTCGCCAATAAGCCAGATTCTTCCTGGTAGCATCCCCATGTGTACAGTGATATTTACAGCAGCAAATAATACCCAGAATATGATCAGCAGACTCAGTCTTCCTTTACTGAACAGATAGAGTACGGCGCAAACGAGGTATGACCATCCTATGATGCCCAGGATACCCCACCATGATGGCTTCATCCAGGTTGGTGCTTCTGGCGTTCCGCCTTTAAACAAAGCGGCCATAGAAAGCAGGAGTATTATTCCAACAGCTACCAGCACATATTTTTTTGTCTTATGCATTGTTTCCGGGTAATCCAGCCAGATCAGAAAAAAACCTGCAGTGATGACCAGAGCCCACACTGCCTTGGGCAAAACAGCAGCAGCGCTGTAATCTTCCAGGTTCACATGAAAAAAGCCCATGATCAGCAGTGCTGCGCTGCGCGTGAGAATATAGATAAGGATTTTCAGGAAGGACTCAGCCTTTTTGATCTTGTTGTTAATCGCAAAAGGAAGTGACAACCCGACGATAAACAGGAATGCGGGGAAAATGGTATCTGCAAATCCCATGGCATCATCACTTGCCTTTGCATGATCCAACCATACCGGAACGTTTTTGACTCCGGCTGATTCGTTTACAAAGATCATCAGGAACATGGTAACTGCCCGGAGTACATCAATAGATAACAGGCGTTTAGGTAGTTGTTGCATAAAACAAAACTAACCTTTGGACCGGCTTTTACCAAATAAAAAATCTGCTACATTGCTGTACTGCAGAAGAAATTATTGCAGCCAGGTATAGACCTCATCGGCCAGCAGGAGACCACGTTTACCGCAGCTGGTTTCAATTGTATGGATATACTTAAAGGAGTGACTGAACAGGTCATATCCCTGCCCCATTACTTTAACATTTACATTTTCCTTTGGAAAATGTTTATTGTCCTGCAGGCAAATCACTTCCTGCTGATCTAAAATCAAAAAATCAAAGACATAACCAATATTATGCAATTCAATAACCTTCCTTGTGATGGAACCATTTATTTTCCGTGACTTTACTGCTATACTTTCCATCATGATCTGTTGATAAAAGGGTAAAACGTTTTTACATTACTCTATGAATATTTTTTTGTGTGTTAGCCTTTATAAGCATACAATAGGAATGCCAATCACATAACAAACTGTACAACAATTGCTTACAATCAAATAAACCCTAATTTTTTACTGTATTTCGCTAGAAAGCGAAATAATCACGAAATACCGCAAAATATTTAGTGGGATCGCAAAAAATCACAGGCCTTAGTTTAGAATACGATAATAGAAACAGCAAAGATCACAGGGAATCACTATTTATTTGACATAAATACATCTGATACAGACAGTTTAGAAAATCAAAGTGATATTTTATCAATTGGCCTGCGTACTTTGAGCCTGCCGGCCTTTTCCATGAAACGGAGCAGTAAGTTCATCCCGTTCATCCTGGTATTCACATTTACTTCAACAGATTCCGAGAATTGCTCATTTGCAGTAAAGCAAAGCACAAAAAAGCTGCTGTACTTTCCTTTTTCTACAGAAAGGTTTTCGAAATCGTCAAGGCTGATGATTATGTTGTCATCCCATGGAAAGAAATAGATAACTTCCATTTCATTTGCCTCGTTGATTTCGATCTTGCAACTGAAGCGCGCAAAGGCAATATAATAGATCAGCATGCCGATAGGCAGGTTCATCATCACAACAATCAGATCCGACTGATTGAGCAAGCCAAGGCCAAGCAATAATACAGGAATGATTATTAGCAGGTACACGTTATAAGGATAACCTGACCCAAATTCTGGATATGGTGATTTATCTGGCAAACTGATTTACAATTACTTAAAGATACAAAAATCAACCATTACCTGCATCTTCATTGTTTCCAAACAAAAAGAGGCTGTATGCTGTGGTTTTGAAATCACAGCATACAGCCTCCGCCTAATTCAGGGCGTTACCGCAACCTTTTTACTTCGAATTTAAAGAAAGAATGTATTTAACCATCTTCTTTGCATCCGGAGAAGTAAGTGCAGGATGTGGCGTCATTGGTACTTGTCCCCATTTACCACTACCACCACTGATTATTTTCTGTGACAAAGCCGTAAGATTAGCTTCTGTCATGGGATAAGTTTGAGCGATAGTTACATAAGCAGGCCCAACCATTTTATTTTGTGCGCTGTGACAGCCCACGCAGTCCGACTTGCTGATGAGCAGCTGACCAGCGGCAATATCTGCTTTGCTGACAGTAATGGTACTCACTTTAGTAACTGTTTTTACAGTTTTTTTGGTTTGGCAAAAGGCCGAATAATTACTGCAGGTTACTGCAATAAAAAGACAACCAGAAAAAATAAGCTTTAGCTTCATGACAATTTTTGATCAACAGAATTTAAAATATGACTAGATATATGCGATGCAGTCCATCTCTACCAGAGAATCTCCCGGTACACCACCTTTAGCAACAGCAATAGTTGTACGCACCGGCGGTTTTTTTCCGAAACGGCCTTTGTACACTTCGTTCAGACCTTTGTAATCAGCAATATCATTCAGGTATACCGTAACTTTCACTACTTTTTCCATTGATGAACCCGCTTTGATCAGCTCAGCTTCAAGTTCTTTCAATACGATGTCTGTATGTGCTTCAATAGTAAACGGGGCAACGTGTGCACCTTTACCGGCAACAAAAATCATGTTTCCTAATTTGGTATGACCAGAAAACAATGGAACATCATCCATTTTAGTGATGTTGCCAGCTTCTTTCTCTGGTGCTGCATCCTTGGTACTTGCACTTGCAAATAATCCAAATCCTGTTACGCCAACAGCAGATAATAATAATTTTTTCAGGGCAGATCTTCTTTCTGTACTCATTTGATTTAAGGTTTAATGGTAATATAATTCTATTTACTATTCTTTGTTCTCAGCCACTCCCGACCGGGTTTATCAACCCTGAAAGTTTCAAGGTTTTTCTCGTCCTGGATCGTCACATACATTGTGCGGCCGTCTTTGCCACCAAAAGCTACATTGGTAGGTTTTTTCCCTTTCAGAACAATCTCCTGCAATAGTTTGCCCTGCGGAGAAACTTTGGCTACAACGCCTTTTCCATAACGCGCCTGATAAATATTTCCATCAACGTCAACCCGCATGCCATCCATTCCAAAATCAGGGAATTCGATTACCAGACGTTTATTGCTGACCTCACCTTCCGGTGAAAGGTCAAATGCCCAGATCTTCAGGATTTCATTTACATATAAAGTTTTATTATCAGGGCTTACATCAATACCGTTTACTGTACCCGGAGCATCATATAATAAAGTAAATTTGCCATCCGTATCAATGCGCCAGACCCTGCCTGTTCCCGCTTTCCAGTTTGGATCACTTGCGTACAAACGGTCTTTGTCATCGATTGCGATATCATTGGGCTGACTCATCTTTCCTTCGTGTGCAAACACGCTGATCTCTTTGGTAGCCATATTTACTTTCAGGATATTATGCCCGGTATAGTCGGCTATAAGCATACTGCCTTTACTGTCAAACCTTATACCATTGCCCACACTGCCCTTTGGCAATTCCAGAAAAACACTGGCCTTCCCTTTAGGGGTAATGATACCAATTGTACCATCATGGTCATAGTTTACTGCATACAGGTTTCCTTTTTTATCCACTCCCGGACCCTCTACGCCAGTGGTAAAGCTACCTGGAGGTGTAAAAACCGAGGCTTTAAATAAGCCGCCCTGCGCATTTGCACTAAGTGAAAAGGCCAGACAAAGAGAGACAACTGACAATGTTGGAGAGCATTTGTACGGGAAACTGTTCTTATTAAGCATTATATATATTGTATTTGGATTATGGTTTTAATTTTCTTGCCGCAGCTACTTCTTCCGGTGTTACTGTACCCGGGGTATTTCCAAAATTGCTCTTAATATAGGTAACTACCTGCGCAATCTCCTCATCTTTAAGGAATGAACCATGTGCAGGCATCACTTCGTTGTAAGGTAAACCTTTTACCTGAACCGGTCCCTGAAGTCCGTTCAGGATCACACTGATCAGTTTAGTTTTATCACCGTTTACCCATTCAGAACCTGCAATTGGCGGATAACGGTTACCGTCGCCTTTACCATCACGCTGGTGACAAGGACTGCAGTATGTAGTATATACTTTTGCAGCTGCCAGCAGTTTTCCCCTGTCAAGGTCATCTGTAATTGCATTTGGGGTTTTGATATTGGAACGTGTCACTTTACGTTTCGCCATTGCAGCCAGCTGTGCGGCACCAAAAGTCTGTTTATTTCCTTTGAACATAATTCTCCAGATCTTTCCTTTTTCGGTGTCACTCACATACAGGGAACCGTCAGGCCCTTCTGCAAGTCCCATCGGGCGGTAAACTGCGTTACTTACGTTAACGATCGGGTCAACGCCTGCAAATCCGTCTGCAAATACTTCCCATGGGCCAGAAGGCACGCCGTTTTTAAAGGGAACAAATGCAATGATATATCCCGCCTGAGGATATGGTGCACGGTTTGTTGCCCCATGGAATGCCATAAATGCACCGTTTTTATATCTTGCAGGAAACTGGTTCCCCTTGTAGAACATCAGGTCGTTTGGTGCAAAGTGCCCCGGGAAACCGATCAGCGGCTGCGTCAGTTTAGCACCATTACCTTCTTTAACCTTATCACCACCATACTCCGGGTTCAGGATTTTTTTACCTTTCAGCTGATCATAATAATAATATGGCCAGCCCCCGTTTAAGCCCTGTTTTACCTTGAAGAATTCTTCGGCAGGCAGGATAGCGCTTTCCCATGGAGTGTAAATAGCGGGCCATAACATTCTCAGGTCATCACGCCCGTGGTTGATCGTATATAAAGATTTACTGTTATGGTCCCATTCCAGTGCCACAATACTTCTCAGTCCTGTTGCAAATTTTACGCCTTCTTCCTGTTTCTGGTTCAATTTGTTCTCATCAAACATCCAGATACCACCATGGTCTACTAAAAAAGGACTTGGATCAGTTTCCGAATCAGGGGTTCCGGTTCCCGGAGAACCAGGACGCCTGTTTGCAACCTGACTGGCATTGGAACCAGCTCCCCAGCCCACATAAATATGTCCGCTGTCATCAAAGGCAACAGGTTTGGTCTGGTGTTCGTGGTACGGAGGATTATCAACCACAATTGTATCCATTTTACTGTCTGGCACCAGCTGACCTGGTTTCAGTTTATTGCGGTACACGATCAGTTCAGAGCTGAAGTAAAGGTAGCCGTTATGGATGCGCATGGCAGTACCATAGGTACGGCCTTCATATTTTCCGAAAGGCTGTATGATATCTGCCTTTCCATCATTATTTGTGTCGCGCAGGGCGATGTTTCCGTATCCGTCATTACGGTTATGATTTCTGGCTTTCACATAAATATCCCCATTGTCGTTTACGGCGATATGTCTTGCCTGACCTTTTAAACTGTCTACTACTACAACTGCACGAAAGCCGCCTGGCAGTGCCAGCCCTCCATTACCAGGATCGCCTGGCGGCAGACCAGTACCGGGTTTATACTGTGTAAAACCCATCACGATTAAGAACAACCAAAAGCATACGAGGTACACTTTAGGTATCCTGAAACGGAGTATGGACTTAAAATAAACGCTCATTTGGAGCTTGGCATGTTTGTGGTTCATTAGTAAATCAGTTAAGCTTTAGCAATATCCTAATAATTGGGCAGGAAATTGGTTGAATTTACATTTTTTAGTTATTTATCATGCCATTTCTACCACACATCGGCGCTATCTAACTAAAAAGTTATAAAAAAAACCCTGTAAACTTGATTTTCGGCAAGTTTACAGGGTAAGACACCTCATTGAGCTAATCGGACTAATGAATATGCAAATAATAACGAGTCTAAATTAGGATTTATTTATCCCACCATATTCTTGTTGTCCACAGATCGGGCCCCTGGGCCGCTACTGCAGCTTTGTAGTTGTCGGCATTCAAACTCGCTTCAGATTGCGGGTAAGGCAGTCTTCTTGGAATTTGTCCGCCGGTTTGGTTGCCGGGATAATTTGTTGGAACCAGCACCGGATATCCCGTGCGTCTCCAGTTGGCATAAATTTCCATGTTATTCATAAACTGCGATGCCCAGAACTGCGTGTGGATCTGTTTCATCTGCGCATCAAATGTTCCGCCGGCATATGGATTGGCACTGAGATAAGCATTGATTGCAGCAGAAGAAATACTGCTGCCGCCGGGATAGATAGTTTCTATTTCCATCGAAGCTCTTACTGCATTTTCATAATGTGTTTTTGCATCTCCCGTTCCCCAGCCTCTGAGCGAAG
Source organism: Pedobacter sp. (assembly GCF_040513095.1). Taxonomy (GTDB): domain Bacteria; phylum Bacteroidota; class Bacteroidia; order Sphingobacteriales; family Sphingobacteriaceae; genus Pedobacter. The sequence goes on from NZ_JBEVDX010000144.1 coordinate 65,603, forward strand.
CTTCAGCAAGGTAAAGCTCTACTTCGTTGTAGCTGATAAATATACTTGGAGTGGAGTTGCTGCCTATCGTATTCAGATTGATCTCAGAGTATTCTGCCAGCATTTCGTCTGTCCATCCGGGAATAACCGTTTTAATAGAGGTATAATCATATCCGTTGGGCAGGCCTTTCTGGTTTGCTGCAATTGTACTTGTGGGTAGTTGCGTTGGATCGGCATTTCCCGGCCATAAGGTAATATAAAAAGGAAGCCTCGGGTCATTCGTGTTTTTCAGATGGCTTACAAATGTCTGTGCCATTTTTCCATAACCGGTTCCCTTTGCAGATGGGGGAACACCTTCACCACCGCGCAGTTCACGCCCGTCCCAGTAGAAATTTAGCTCGGTACCGTCGGTATGGTTGAGTTTAGCTACATCAGCATTGCTCTGCATCACACCACCTGCTATAGCTTTTTTCACCCAGGTTTCTGCCAGTGCTGCATCAACCTTCGTCAGGCGCATGCCCAGGCGAAGCATAAGTGAATAGGCAAAGGTTTTCCATTTGGATGTTGTTCCATTATATACATAATCCGCAGCACCGTATGAAGCTTTTGAAGCATCGAGGGCCAGGGCCGATGTTTCCAGCTGTTTGAGCATTGCCGGATAAATGTCTGATTGTTTATCGTATTTAGGTTTATAGATACCATCAACATAACCAAGGCCGGCTTCCGTATAAGGCACATCACCATACATGTCTGTAACGCGGTGTAAAATATAGACCCGCCAGATCTGGGCTATGTTATAGAGGTTCACCATATCAGGTTTGTCCTTTGTGAGTGAAATGATCTGCGAGTTTTCTTTCAGCTCAACACCATATGCCGTTCCGAAAAGTGCATCAGAGTATCCTGCTTTCGCCAGATACTTATCGCCCGTCCACTGATAGGGATTGAGGGATGCAAATAACTGCATCATTGCGCCTGCAAGTTTATCGTTCGGGTATAAGGTATTGCCATCCCCGTCGCCCGCGGTTTTAATTATATTGTAGGAAAACAAACTGCCGATTACCGGTTCCGTAAATGCATTTGGGTTGGTATTCATCTCCTCAAAGCCTTTGTCGCAGGAGGATAAAAGAACAACTGCTGCCAATGCAATCCTCAGCACTTTAGCCGGGAAATTCCATTTTATATATTTAGTGTTTGTCATAATTAATGCTAAAATTGGTTTACATTATTTTATTAGAATTTCACTGAAAGGTTTAAGCCGTAACTGCGTGTTGTGGGTACCCCAAAATTCTCCAGTCCCTGTGCATTGGAGTTGTTATAGGTAGACTCCGGATCAACATTTGGCACACTGCTGTAAATCAGCAGCAGGTTACGTGCAACCAGTGATAAAGTGGCCGACTGCAGCGGTGTTTTTCCAAGCAGCTTTTTGGGCACAGCATAACCCAGTGTGATCTGGCGGAGCTTGATGAAACTCGCATCATATACAAACTGATCGGTCAGCGTATAGGCTATACCCTGGTAATAATCCTGTGCAGAAACTACTTTACTGAAAGGAGCACCGGTTTCATCTACGCCACTTACAGTAATACCCGATTCGCGGACGCCATTATCGGCAGTTCTCTTGTCCAGTCCGTAATAGGTTCCGTACGCATTTGTAGAGGTGTACATTTTTGCACCAAACTTGCCGTCGATCAGGAATCCCAGTGACAAATTTCTGTAGCTGAATGTATTTGAGATCCCCATTGTCCATGGTGGTACACCTTTGCCAAGCGGAACGATCTCGCTTTGCAGCGGTATGCCGTTGGCACTATTGTAAATGATATTTCCGTTTGCATCTGTCCGGGCTTTATTACCCGCTATCATTCCAAAAGACTGTCCTTCGTAGTGGTATACGTAGGCATTTTCGGTACGCGGAGTTGCTCCAGGTAAAGCGAGTTTATCCAGGCCTTCGGCAATGTTGATTACTTTATTGTCATTGTATGCCATATTGAAACTTACATCCCAGTTGATGCCATTTGCAGAACGCAGCGGAGTACCAGTCAGCAAAAGCTCAATACCCCTGTTCCGCATTTTCCCAACATTAAGGGATACGCTGCTGAAACTGGACGAAACGGCAACCGCAGCATTGACGATATCATTAGTTGTGGTACGGTCATAAACTGTCAGATCGACGCCAAAACGGTTATTGAACATTCTGGTTTCGATACCGGCTTCAGTAGTAGTTGATGTGTAAGGCTTCAGTTCACTTGGGATATTACTGCCGGTAATGGCCTGCAGCGGTTGTCCAAGATGGGTTACTGATTGCGCTGTATAGGTTAATGCCAGCGAATATGGATTTGGGGCGCCCCCTCCAACCTGAGCCCATGAACTGCGGATCTTGGCATAGGACAGCCATGAAGGTTTTGCCGCCCAGGCATTGGAAAGGATGAAACTCAGACCTGCAGAGGGATAAAACAAGCTGTTGTTTTTCATTGACAGGGTTGAGAACCAGTCCTTACGACCTGTTAAGTTTAAATAGAGGTAGTTATTAAAGCCGATATCTGCAGATGAAAACAAGGAGTTGATTGCAGATTCGCTGAAGGTATCGAGGAAGGTCTGGCTGCTTCCGTTACCGATAAAATAGGTGAACGGTACATTGAAAAGGCCGCTCGACAGGCTGCCTGCCCTCACCTGCGAGTGCATCTGGTTGCCTCCCAGCAGTGCATTCACCGAGAACCTGCCAAACGTTTTATCAAAACCCAGCAAGGCTTCGGCATTGGTTTCATATGTGCTGTTACGGTCTGTTGTCATACTTCCCCTTGTATCCGTCAGGATGCCACTGGGATTGATATCAAACCCGTTGGTGTTGAAATAGTCTATACCCAGGCGGCCACGTGCATACAGGTAGTCTGTAATATTATAACGGGTACTGAAAGATCCGATAAACCTTTTTCTTTCATCTTCATTCTTTACCTTATTGACAGCAAAGTATGGATTCACAACAAAAACATAATCGTTCCAGGGTACTTCAAAACCCTGTGCATCGTAACCTGGTGCGAGTGTGCGTACATCCAGACTTGTAGCGATCAGTCCTACAGAAGCGTTCGGGTTTTTGGTAAAATCGGCTATGTAACTGCGGTTCTTGTTTTTTTCAATATTAAACTGGACATTTCCTTCAAAAAGCACTTTTTTAGATAGATTGCCGCTGGCGCTGAGGTTAAATGTTTTGCGGTTCAGCGATGAATTTGGGACAATTCCCTTGTTGTCCATGTTGGAGGCAGAGAAGCGAAAGCTGGAGGTTTCATTCCCTCCTGTGAGGGCTATTGTATTGGAAAAGGTGTTTCCTGTGTCATAGAAATTCTGGATATTGTTTTTCTGTGCAACATATGGTCTGGACACACCATCAGTATTGACTACCGATGATCCATCCAGTTTGGCTCCCCAGGAAATCCTGCCATTGGCAATAGCTTCTGATTTAGAGGTTGGTTTAAGCCCGCGGTCTCCCGATCCATATTCGTACTGCCAGTCTGGTGTAGACAATGGTGTTTCCATCGTATAAGTAGTATTGTATTCTACTCCCAGTCCGCGTTGCCCCTTACCGGTTTTGGTGGTGATGAGGATCACCCCGTTGGCTGCTCTTGAACCATATAACGCTGCCGCGGTACCTCCCTTTAATACTGAGATCGACTCGATATCGTCCGGATTTATGCTGTTCAATCCGTCACCTCGGTCAACACCGCCATAAGTTCCCGGCGTACTGGGCGTACTATTGGTCATTGGAACACCGTTTACTACATATAAAGGTTGATTTTCGCCACTCAGTGAACCATTACCCCTGATGATTACACGACTGGACCCCCCGGCGCCCGTAGCCGTACTGGTTGCGTTTACCCCTGCTACCCGTCCTGCAAGTGCATTACCCAGATTGTTTTCACGGGCTTTGGTAAACTCATCTCCTTTCACTTCGGTCACAGCATAAGCAAGTGCTTTTTTCTCTCTCGCTATTCCGAGTGCGGTTACGACTACCTCACTTAGTGCCTGGGATTCTTCTTTCAGTGTTACATTGATGATACTTCTTCCACTCACTGGAACTTCCTGTGTAATAAATCCTATAGAACTGAAGATCAGCTCGCCATTCCCATCCGGCAGCGATATCGAGTACTTCCCCCCTGAATTGGTGCTCGCCACTGCTTTACCATTTTTTAATTTTACGCTTACTCCCGGCAATGGAATTCCTTTGGCATCCAATACTGTCCCCGAAACCTGGCTCTGTCTGTTGGCAGTGATATCTTTTACAGGATGTTTTGAATCTTCCTGTATCATTTGTATCAGGATAAGATCTTTTGAATAATAGTATTGCAAATGAAATGGACTCAAAATTTTGCTGAGTACATCAGATAGTTTTTCTTCTTTGACATTTAAGCTCACTTTTTTGCTATCGGTAAGCGCATCGGATCCATAAGCAAAATCGATCTTTACCATTTGGTTGATCTTTTTTAACACCTCCGCTACTGGCATATTGGTTACTTTCAGCGTGATTTTGGTGTCAAGATCAAGTTTATCAGCAGTTTCGGCCCTGGCATTTAATGAATATTGAAACAGGAGTATAGTCAATAGCATTCCCGCCAGGTTTTTCAGCGAAAACCGGCTTGACAATATTTTATTTGTCATATATTTGAGATAAATTTTGTTAATAGATAGCCTTCCCTACAAGGAAGGTTTGCAGGATTTAGCTGAGCACAGCTCAGAATTTATAGTTGGATGTGCTGGAACCACATTCAACTTTTTTTATGTCTCTTTCTCATTGCATAGGCGTTTGGATTAGGTGAATTATTAAATAATTTTTCCATCTTCTGAACAAGATGCTCTCCCCGATTCAACCTTTTAAATCATTGTCCCTAAAAAAAAGAAACAAACTGTTTGATTTTACATTAAAAAAGAGAATAAGCATGACTATTTGTTAGCATGCCATTCATTTTTTTGAGAGGTTCAACAATAAGACACACAATAGTGTGTTTTGGACTAAGCAAAACAGCATATATTTTATTGAAAAACCAGTATTTCAGTTATTTAAGTGGGTTTTCCATCCATATTATGTAACAAAATACACGATATTGCCACAGCTCGTGGTTTTTAGCCGCCGAAAACGATAAAAATCATAAAATTCAGCACCTTATATTAAAATGCAGCAGCTTCTTTTACTTTCAGCTGTGCTGTGGTATTACCTCTTTGTACGCTGATAAAGGCTGACGCGTGTTTGTTAAAAAAATTACCAGGCGTTGGTCGAAAGATTACCGGAGTTGGTCGGGTATTACAGTGACATGGTATAATAGGAACAAATGCGCTGAAACGTTTGTGGCTTGACGACGTCTTATATACAAACAATTAAGAAATAGTTATTTACAAACCCTCAAACTCAAAAGATATGAAAACTCTATTCAACACCGTATTAAAATCAGGATCATTGGCTATCATTTTATTAGCTTCAGTATTTACCCTTAACGCATCTGCTGCAACAGGTGATACTTTCAACCCAGCAACTAAAACAGTAACTGTAAATATGGGCCATCCTACTCCTGACATCAGAAGAGTAATTGTTACAGGCAACACAAAAGTACTGCTGGTTCAAAGCACTAAGGAATATGTAACTATGGATGCTGAAGACCTTGAAAAAGTATCAGTTACTCAAATTGGAAATGCTTTAACCATCAGCTCGGGCGAAAACACTCCTGTAGTAGTTACTGTTTATGTTAAAAACCCTTACCGTATTGACGGATCAGGCAAAGCCGATGTGAGAACTGTAGGAAATTTCAACCTTACTTATCTGCAAGTACTGCTTAAAGATGACGCTACTGCAAGAGTAAAAGCAACTACACAAGGTTTATATACAGTAATTGATGACCGTGCAAACCTGCAACTGCTGGGTACTTCAGGCAAACATATCTATGAAATGGCCGGCATTGCAAAAATGAACATCGAAAAATTCGCTGCTACAGAAACGCAAAACAACAAAGCTCTAACAGAAGCTGTAGCACTGAACATCAAAGGAAGAAGCAACTAAGCAATACGCGTTCAGCAGCCCGCTGAAAATTACAGCCCTAAACGAAAAAGATGCCAGTGTGGATGCCGGCATCTTTTTTTTTAATGATTTTTCACCATCATGGTAATATAATTCAGATCTTAATGATGCTGATTTCGTCTACAATGATTTCATACCTGAACTCAGCCTGACCAGATGCAGGAGAAGGAAGTTTAGCTGAAAGTTTACCTCTAACCGAGAAAAAGCTCCCTTTGGTAATCAGGTTTTCGTACAGCTGTATCTTGCTGTTCCAGAAGGCCAACAGGAAATACTGCTCCTCAAGCACGTTCTCACCCCTTTCGTTTTTATAATAATCACGCACACTTAGAGTGATCCTTCCTACTTTGCTGCTGTCATTGATCACCCTGATTACCGGATGTGTAACTGCATAGCCGCTGAGCTGAATCCTGTTAGCTGCTGGCCTGAAATTCGCTTTCATCCATTTATACACCCTTTTGTATACTGAAGCGTTTTTGCTGTTCATTATCTCCAGTACCTTAAACCTGTAAGTTTAGCCATAGTCAGCTGCGCGATACATAACTGGTATTTGTACTGTAAGTTGGTTAACTCTGCCCGTTGTACATTGGTACTGGCATTGGTCAGTTCAAGATTGGTGCCGATTCCGTTTTTGTATCGGCTATGTGCCAGTTTCTGCGCTTCCCTCGCCTCAGTGATCTGTCTTGCAGCATTTACCAGGCTCGATGTATTACTCGAAATATCTATCAGCGCCTGCTGGATATCCTTGCGGTATGTATTGCTGAGGCTTTCCTCAGAGAACCTCGACTGTGCAAGCTGGCTTTGGGATAACCTCAGCTGCTTTTTAGCCCTGCCCCCCTGGTAGATCGGGATATTCAGGGTTACCCCGGCAGAATAGTTGAACCTGAATTTATCGATATCCGGTGTAAAACCATTTTTGTATCCTGTTCCTCCACTCATTACCAAGGAAGGCTTTCCGCTGGTCTGGCTAACCTTTACTTCTGCTTCGGCCTGTTTGATCCTGTCGTTTATCAGTCTGAATTCCGGATTGTTATTTTGTGCTTCTGCCAGCGCCTCGTTCAGATCATTCCGGTTTTCCTGCGGGAAAACAAAGTCCGATGCAGCTACACCAGCTTTGGTTCCGGTGGTATATTCCATCAAAGCATATTGTTTATTGAGGCTGTTCTGAAGATCAATTTTACGGTTACCTTCCTGGTCTATACTGGATTGAATGGAAAGCACATCGTACTTTAAGGCATCTCCGTTTCTAAACTTAACCTCGGTATCCTTCTTATTCACTTCCAGGAAGTTGATCACACTGTCCTGGATTGCTATAGCATTTTTCAGGTAAGCGATCTGGTAGTAAATGCTGCCCACCTGGAAAGCCATCATGCTCTGATTGAATTCAAGATTGTCTTTTGCATATTCCAGCCCTGCTTTAGCGCGGTCTACGCCGGCTTTCACCACACCAAAATCCCATAACGTATAACTTGCATCCACTGATGTGTTATAGTTGTGATTTGGCATAATCTGGAAGGCAAGGACATTGTTGCCATTGGGGATGCTGATCTCAGAAACAGGATTGGTGTACCTGTAACTACCGGTTGCCTGTACGGATGGCAGCCCCGCAGATTTCGCTACTGCGATTCGCTGCTGCTCTACATCCAGTGCCTGTCCTAATTCCTTAAACTGGGGGAAGTAGGTGAAGGACTGATTAATTAGGGTTTTGAGGTCTAATGTATTCTCCTGGGCATGTAGTAAGAAAGGTACAGAGAAGAGTATGGTGATAAATAACTTTTTCATATAATATTTTTATAATAATTTACCAGGTTCGGTTAATGTGCGGCCGCAGCTACTTTAGCCCTGGTTTCTGCATCCATGGTTTCATTTTTAAGCAGGAGCATAAATGGAATGGTACAGGTAAAAAAGATAGCGATCAGCAGGAAGCCATCCAGGTATGCCTGCATTTGCGCCTGATTCGATAAACTATGATCCAGGGCGCCATATGCAGCCTGTCTGGCTAATGCGGGGTTCATGCCTTTTGCGATCATACCATGCGTTAGTCCGTTGATCCGCTCTGTCAACAGCGGATTGTTGCCCTGCAGGTTAGAAATCAGATCGGTGCGGTGTGTGGCAAAACGATTTGTCGCATAGGTGTTCATGATTGCTATACCGAATGCACCGCCAAGCTGACGGAACATATTGTTTAATGAAATCCCATAAGGCATATCCTGAGGCTTTAAGCCCACAACAGCCTGGCTTAGCAAAGGAACTGTTAAACATCCCGTCCCTACACCGCGGCAGATCTGCGATACAATAAACCACCACTTACCGGCATCCGGTGCAGCCTGTGAAGTAATGTACCCGTGTGCAATGAACAGGGCAAAACCAAGCGAAACAAAATATATAGGCTTTACCCCCTTGCCCAGTCCGGCACCAATAAAGGGCATTGCAAATATGGTTACCAGCGCGCCCGGCACCATCGACATACCGGATTCTGTTGGCGTATATCCCATTACCCGCTGTACCATTACCGGAAACAGATAGACAGAACCGAACAGCCCGAAACCGCAGACAAATGTGAGGACATTGCTTCCGATCAGGTTTCTGCTTTTCATCACTTTCAGATTGATTGCCGGATTTTTTGTACTGAGTTCCCACCAGATAAACATGCTCAGCCCTACTATTGCAGCAACGGTGAGGTACCGGATGGCCTCATCTTCAAACCAGTCGTCTGATTGCCCTTTTTCAAGCACATACTGCAGTGCACCTACCCCAACTGTTAAGGACAAAATTCCTATATAATCGATGGGTATCGCCTTTTTATCAATATTGTATTCGTCTTCTTTTTTATCAACGAACTTCCAGGTGAGCAATGCCGCCGCTATCCCGATAGGAATATTGATATCAAAAATCAGTGCCCAATGGTAGTTATCAACGATGTAACCGCCAAGGATAGGCCCGATGGTTGGTCCGATTACGATTCCCATTCCAAATATCCCACCCGCAATTCCCTTTTCTTCCGGTTTGAACTGGTCAAATAAAATCCCCTGAGAAACAGAAAGCAGTGCTCCCCCGCCTATTCCCTGTATGAACCTCCAGAATACCAGCATCCATAAAGATGAGGAACTGCCACACATGTATGACGCCAGCGTAAACACAATGATGGATGTGAGGTAATAGTTTTTCCTGCCAAAATACCGGCTCAGAAATCCTGTGAGCGGGATAATGATGACATTGGCAATAGCATAAGCTGTAACCACCCAGGAGGCATCTTCAAGCGTTGCCCCCAGTGTTCCGCTGATATTATTCAGCGCTACATTGACAATCGAGGTATCTATAAGCTCCATGATTGCCGCCGTAATACAGGTAATTACGATGATTACTTTTATAAATTTATTTCTTTCGCCTTCCATGTTAAGTTTGATTAAGCTTGAGCTGCAAGGCTATTTCACCTTTACGTCTACATCTACACTCAGACCAGCTTTGAGTATGTTTTTTAAAGATTCTGCTTTATCGATCTGAATAGTAACCGGAACACGCTGGGTAACTTTTACAAAGTTTCCTGTAGAATTATCTGGCGGCAGTAAAGAAAACTTTGCTCCTGTGGCATCACTAAAATCAGAGATCGTACCTGTAATTTCCTGATCCGGATATCCGTCAATGATAATATCTACTTTCTGTCCCACCTTCATGTGCTCAATTTGTGTTTCTTTGAAATTGGCCACTATCCAGTAACTGTCATTGCTCACCATTGTGAATAGCTGCTGCCCGCCCTGCACGTATTGCCCGGTTTTTAGATTGGTCTTTCCCAGTTTTCCATCTGATGGTGCAACAATTTTTGTATAACTCAGGTCCAGTTTTGCCTTTTCAAGCGCAGTTTCTTTTGCAGCTATATTTGCCTTTGCACGCTGGATCTGTGCCTTCGCATTTCCTGTCTGGGTACCTGCCTGTTTCAGTTTGCTTTTACTTGAAATCAGCATTTGTACTGCTGTCTGATAAGCTGACTGGCTTCTTTCATATTGTCTCTGGGTGATTGATCCTTCTTTAAACAAGGCTTCATCACGGGCTACATCGCGTTTAGCTTGTTTTACCGTTACTTCTTCTACGCTGATTCCTGCTGATGCCACGTCCTGGTCAGAACCAATAGTTGGGATCTGCGATTCTGCGCTTGTGAGGTCGGCTTTTGCAGCAAGCAGATCGGCTTCCGCCTGTGACACAGCAAGCACATATTCGCGGTCGTCAATTATCACAAGTGTATCTCCCTGTTTAACCTTCTGGTAATCCAGTAATTTGAAATGATCTATGTAACCGGAGACCCTGCTGAGTACCGGGACTGCATTGGATTCTATCTGTGCATTATCAGTGCTTTCATAGCTGAGTGCATGAGTAATTTTCCTGAATGCAAAATAACAGATTACAATGGCCACCAGACCAATGATTACAGGTTTTACAACTTTAGCAGCTGCCGGCGGAGTTTTTTCTTCGGGTTCCATATTTAAATTTTTGATAGGACAAATGTAAACTAAGTTGACTATATTCGTCAACTTAGTTTACAGTATTTGTTAATAATAATGTCAATGTTAGATTAATATGACATTCCAGAATAGTACTGATTCAATTTTATTTAACATAAATTTGCATATGGAAAATCCGCACGATCCTGCGAGACTTATTTTTAAAGTTCTCTATATTTTACGGAGGTATACTGATAAGTCTGCTTCTGCAAATCTGGGTGATTTGATAGCAGGAGATTTTAACATCACTTTTCTACCCTATTTTATGAATATTGGCTATGAAGGTATTTCCAATCATGATCTTGTACACAAGATTATGGTTACAAAACAAGGGGTAAGCAAAACGGTAAAAGAACTGGAGAGGTTAGGACTGGTTTATACAGATAAAAGTACAACCGATGCCCGGTCAATTATGATCCACCTCACAGATGAAGGGAAGAGTTTATACGATTCAATCAATAAAATGGCTGACAAGCTCACCGATGAGTACATCAGTTTAATTGGCGCCAAAAAGTATGAGCAGTTTATTGATACTTGTATAAAGATTTCTGAATGGCATGAAAAACAGGACAATGAATAAACTATTTTACCTGTTCCTGGTTTTAACACTGTCGTCATGCGCTAATCCCGATGTCCAGCAGGCCGGTAAAAAGATCACCTACCATGCTGTTGACAAGACCGATACAGCCAGCCTCAGACTCATTTTCTCAGATAAGGCGTTTGAAGGACAGCTCGAGATCAATCACCGCGGTTTGTATAAAGATTCAGGGGATGTGAACGGAGTATTAAAAGGAGACACGCTGAAAGGCACTTTCCACTATCAAAGTTTCGGTGTGGAGAAATGGTACAGGATTCCCATCGCCCTGCTGAAAAAAGATCAGCATTTGATTATGGGCGTTGGATCAATGGAGATCTATATGAACATGACTTTTTTCAGCAAAAGGGTCCCTATTGACTACCAGCATCCAAAGTTTATTTTCGAAAAGGCGCGTTAAGCAATCATTAGCCATTCCTGTAATAGATCAAATTTAGCATTCGGTCGATGCTTTCCGGGTTAACGCCGATTCGGGGACAGCGGGCATGTACTATTCTTTATCTTTAGAAATAATTTGGAGGGCACAGACAAAATGGAGAAGAAAACGAATAAATACCACATCACCTTAAAACTGCAGCAATACGCCAACGGCGATACTTTACCCGCAAAAGAACTTGAATTTGAGTTTGATAATCATGATGAAATATTTGGGATTATAGAAAGGATTGAAGCCAAAAACCCTTTTGGTGATCCTGCACAGGCTGTACAGTTTGCCCTTGGCCTTAAATTGTTTGGCGAAGTTAAGTTAAAAAACCGCAAACATCCTCTTTTTGAGGAACTCAACACTGTATTCGGGGATTTTATGAAGAAACTTAAAAGTCTTTAGTTATTTAAACGCATCACACCTATGAACGCACTAAAGGATAAACAGGTTTCTGATACACTAGCTATTCTTCATCAGAAAGCCGCTGAAGACAGTATTGAGCGCAGAAAAGCACGGGAGAGTGTAACTTTTGAACGCTCCTGGGATACCGCATATATGGCGGTGAATCCCGAGGAAGGTTATTTTTTAAACTTTCTGGCCACAGTTGCCGGATCCAGGAACATTGTTGAATTCGGATGTTCTTTTGGCATTTCCACGATTTATCTTGCTGCTGCGGCGAGGGATAATGGAGGGCGTGTTATCACTACGGATATTGAGCCTAACAAAGTATCGGGCGCAGGAAAGAATCTTGAAGAGGCAGGTCTTGCTGACTTCGTCACTATACTGCAGGGCGATGCTATGCAAACCCTTGCATCCGTACAAGGTCCAATAGATTTCCTCTTCCTTGACGGTGCAAAGGAGCTTTATCTTCCCGTATTTGACCTGCTGCGCCCAAAACTGAGCAAGGGTGCAATCATTTTTGCGGATAATGCCGACAGGCCGGATACGCAGCCCTTTGTGGAATACATTACGGCTTTCAAAGATGAGTTTACTATTGCTCATATCTTTGAGAAACGTGCTTTTATTGCTTATCTGAAATAAGTTACTGTAAACTATGCTATTTCATTTTGCAGCTCCTTTTTATAGCCTGGCAAATGTTCCCTGCTAACATATCTGAATAGAACAAATCCTGTGAGACTAGCGGTGTGTTTCTACAAATTACCTTTAACAAGGTCACTTAAAGATTTCAGGTTTCCGATCGCCTCTCCCATCGTATTGTTGAAATAGGTGTACACTGTTTTACCTTCTTCCAGCCAGCCTGCAATGTAGCCAGCATACTCTTCCAGCAAATCTCTTTCATAACTCCCCCTGTAACTACCATCAGGGCCATGGAACCTCAGGTAAACAAATGGAAGTTCAGATTCCAACATTGGCGTGGCTGCCGGTGGTTTATCCTGTATGACCATTGCGATGCGCAGATTTTCCAGCATACCGTACACATCTTCGTGATAAAGTGAAACATGCCTCACTTCAAGGGCGATTTTCCATTCTTCTTCAGGATCATTTTCCCGCAGGATTTCTGTAAGCAACACCAGCTGTTTTAAGTTCCCGATCCGTACACTGGGAGGCAGTTGTACCAGCAAACACCCTTTTTTATTCCCTGCTGCAGCGATGACCTGCATGAAACGCAGTACCAGTTCCGGATCAAACGCCAGACCTTTGTTGTGCGTAACTTCCTTGAAAAGCTTAAAGCTGAATTTAAAGTCATCAGGCGTGTCATTTGCCCATTTCTGCACGGTAGAAGCCATCGGGATCTTATAAAATGAACTGTTGATCTCGATGCTGTTCATCAGCGAACTATAAAAACATAACCTGCTTTTATCCTGAAATTCCGTCGGGTAAAACAGCTTGTTTCTTACGGGCAGCAATAAACCGCTTGTACCAGAATAGTAACCAGGGATAGATGTTTCTTCCATAGCCGTATAACTTATCTCCAATAACATTGTTTGATGAGGAGAAGAAAATAATAACAATACTAAACTGGAATAGGGAATTGCGGATTGACTTAACCGATGCGAAGTACGGTTATTTACAGCGAAATAAACCTGTCTGGCCTGTGATCCCCGACGGCTGCATAAAAATCAGGGAAGCAGGCTACTTCCTGTCCATCAGTAATGGTAGTTACGACACATTCTGTAGGCTTACGGGCAGGTTGTTGTGATTTTTCACCGCTCATCAGAATAATATTCCTGTGTTTCGCCAACCTGGCAAGACGCTGGCCTATTTCATTGTCCAGACTGAGGGCAATTGCATTCTCGCCAAAAAAACACATGGCAACCACATTAAAACTATGGGTACCACTTTCCAGCTCTGGTAAAATCGATTGTATCAGGTGATGCAATCCCGCGTTCAGGGAAAGAAAAATATATGCTATTTTCATAGAAGCAGCAAAATAACGAATAGAAAAGATGCTGAACAATCCCCTAATCAGGTGATATCAAAACCTCTCACATCATAGCTCATAAATCATCCTTGCAACAAAGCTGTAACCATTTGTTTCATGAGCAATCGGAATACCGGTGGCAATACCAAGGCCTACGTTTTTAGTCAACTGAACTTTTGCTTGCGGCCGTAAAACTGTAATGATTTCATGATTTTCAAATTCCTGGTTCATTTCTATACCGATAAAATTATTGTCTACCATGTAGTGCATACTCAGATTAAGCAAATAAGCCGATTCATTGTGATGGCTCTCAAAATCTTTATAAAACTCCGGCCCCATGTACACCATGGAATGAAGATTTCTTCCCCATCGCTTTGCTACAATCAGAAATGGATTATAGCTGTTACCTTTAATTAAACCCAGATTATCCTGTATGGATGCAAAAGAATGCAGCCTTAATTCATAAATCCCCCCCGCTGCCATGGATAGTCTGGCTTTTTTATTCACAAGAAAGGTATATTGGATTGCAGGTTTAATTCCTTCAATCTTATTCCTGGGTGCGGTATTATATCCTTCTTTATGATTGCTGCTTTGAAATTGAAACGGGATTTCCAGTTCTACTCCCAGTCTGTTCACTGGGGCAAATTCGTATTCAATAAAACCTCCCTGGGTACCGTATTCAGCGTTTTTTTCAGTTTCGTAACCAATATTGAGTTCGCGCTCTCCCTTTCTTGCTCCAAGATCACGTACTATGTCATTAAAAACCGGCTCTGCATGTTTGATTTTGAGTGGCAGGCTGTCAGTATTTTGCGCCATTGCCCTGGCGCATGAAAATGTTAATATGATTAAAGTGAAAGTTGTCAATTTCATTGTTTTTTGTTTGTCCGCTACAAAAGAAATTCCTGAAACTGGAAAGAAATGGGAACAAACGACAAATTCAATCGTTTCTATGTTTGAACACTGACACCATTATATTATTCCATAATTTTGTGCGCAATGAAACTATTAATTGTAGAAGATGAAAGTGAGCTGCTGGAAATCATCCAGCAATCCCTTGAAAAACAGAATTATATCATTGAAACTGCAGGTACATTTACCCTTGCTCTTGAAAAAATCACATCTTTTGAATACGATTGTATCCTGCTGGATATCATGCTCCCGGATGGTAGCGGATTGCTTCTTCTTGAAGAACTGAAAAAAACAGATAAATCGAATAATGTGATTATTATTTCTGCAAAGGACTCACTGGAAGATAAAATTGCAGGTTTGGATGGCGGTGCCGATGATTACCTGGTCAAGCCTTTTCACCTGGCAGAATTGAATGCAAGGGTCAAATCAGTACTCCGCAGAAAAGCCTTGAATGGAAGTAACAAAATCGAACTTGCCTGTCTTACTATTGATTTGCAGGAACGCATAGTTACCATTGATAACAAAGAACTTTTGTTAAACCGCAAAGAGTTTGACATATTAAGTTACCTGATGGTCAATAAAAACAGGCTGGTAAACAAAACAGCTTTGGCAGAGCAGGTTTGGGGTGACCATATGGACGAAGCGGACGATTATGAATTTATTTATTCGCAAATAAAAAACCTGCGTAAGAAATTGCGTGATAGTGTATCCGGAGTAGAACTGCAGGCTGTTTACGGAATCGGATATAAACTTGTGGCTGTATGAATCTGCTCAATTATACGCTAAAATACCTTTACATCACACTGCTCATTGTAATCAGTCTCTGGGCAGTAATCTTCTATTTCAGGATGATTGATGAAATTGAGGATAGCCTGGATGATGGTTTAGAAAATGATAAGATGCTGGTCATTCAAAAAGTAGCACATGATAAAGCAACCATTACAAGGGCGGGTTTTAGTGAGCACAACTATTCTATCAGGCCATTGAATATACAACCAGCTCAGGAAATAAAGGATAATTACAAGGATACTATGATGTATACCCTGAACGAGAAAGACCTGGAGCCTTTCAGGCTACTGACGACTGCCTTCAGGAGTGATAATTCATATTATGAATTAAAAGTTGTGGCTTCAACCCTTGAGCAGGACGATCTGGTGAGGTCATTGTTGTACAGCTTAGTTGGATTATATGCTGCAATACTGATCAGTATCCTTGTAATCAATAATGCATTGTTACGTAAAATATGGATTCCTTTTTATCAGCTGTTATCCCGTTTAAAGGACTTCAGGCTGGATAAAGATATCCGGATTGAGACGATGACAACAGATATTAAAGAATTTGCAGAACTCAATCTAACGGTAAAGGCTCTTGTTCAGCAGTCCGTAACAGCATACGGCAGCCAGAAACAATTCATTGAAAATGCCGCACATGAACTTCAAACTCCCATTGCAATCAGCTTAAACAGGCTTGAACTGCTGGCAGAAGACAATACTCTCTCAGAAACAAATATGGAATCAGTAGGCAAAGTGATTACCACACTGCAAAGACTAGCCAGGTTGAACAGAACATTGCTGATCATTTCCAAAATTGAAAATAAACAATACGGGTCGGAAGAAACACTTGCGATTAACGGGCTGGTCAAAACTATGATAGCTGAATACCGGTATTTTGCGGATGCAAAGCATGTTACCCTCAAATATAAAAACGAGGGCACCTTATCAGCCGTGATGAATAAAGACCTTGCTGCTATTCTCATTTCAAATTTGCTGAAGAATGCGGTCAATCACAATATTCCGGATGGAGCTGTCAGTATTACAGTGAATAGTAGCAGTATCATCTTCGCAAACAGTGGTAAAACTGTTCCTTTAGATCACGAACAGATTTTTGAACGTTTCAGTAAAGACAGTAATTCAAAAAACAGTACGGGCTTAGGGTTAGCGATTGTAAAATCCATTACCAGCCTATATGGATTTAAATTATTATATTCCTATCCCGGACAACATCAGTTTGAAGTGATCATGAAACCTTAATCAAAGCTGCAGCTAATGGCAAAAAAAAACCTTCCAGTTTCTTTCCAGTTTTGTGCCTTTACTTTGTGATATCAAACAATTTAAATTTTATATCATGAAAAATCTAATGATTACCGCAGCGGCTTTGCTGCTTACAAACTTTGCTTTTGCCCAGGATCTATCTTCTTCGGAAGTTCCCTCAGTAGTATTAAATTCTTTTCACAAATCCTTTCCTAAAAGTACCGGAGTAGAATGGGAACAAAAAGGTGAGAACTACAATGCGGAATTTGACATCAACTGGAGAGATCACGAAGTTTGGATCAGTAAAAACGGAGCTATTCTTAAACATAAACAGGAATTGAAACAGTCTGAGTTACCCGCGGCAGTAACCACTCAGCTTAAAAAGAATTACAATACTTACCGCATCGATGATGTAGATCAGTATGAAGTAAATAAAAAATTTTATTACAAAGTTGAATTGAAGAAACATGACGAAGAGCGTAAAATGATCTTTGATCAGCAGGGAAAACTTTCATCAATAGTTTTATAGATAAATCACCATAACAAATGGAATATACCAACCTAACAACAACCTATGGAAATAAGTAAAGAATTTTTAAATATCAACCCGGGTCCTGTTGCTTTAAAAATAGCAGTGGGTGTTGGCATAGGTATGCTGGTGGGCATGGAAAGAAAATGGTCACATAAAGAAGCCGGAATCCGAACATTTTCTATAATTGCATTATTGGGTGTATTATCAGCGGTGATCGGCCAGGACATGGTGATCGTTTCCATGGTTGGGGTATTCTTATTGGTGATAGGCCTTAATACGCGCAGCCTGAAAGTAGATAATACTTTGGAGATAACTACTTCAGCTGCGCTTATTGTAGATTATCTTTTGGGTGTGCTGGTAGGTTTAGGACATATCTTCACTCCTGTTGCCGGAGCGATTGTGATGACCATGTTACTGGCATGGAAAATTGAACTGAACCGCTTTGCCGGTGGGCTAAAACCCTTCGAAATCAGAAGCGCAATTCTTCTGGGTTTGATTGGTTTTGTAATCTATCCCCTTATGCCCGACAATTATATTGATCCCTGGAATTTACTGAATCCCAAGGACGCATGGCTGAGTGTGATAGCGATCTCGGGCATTGGATTTGTCAATT
Organism: Pedobacter sp.; assembly: GCF_040513095.1. Taxonomy (GTDB): domain Bacteria; phylum Bacteroidota; class Bacteroidia; order Sphingobacteriales; family Sphingobacteriaceae; genus Pedobacter. Next base: position 83,616 of record NZ_JBEVDX010000144.1, read on the forward strand.
ACGTTTTTCTACGGATCTTCAGTACAAACGGCCTCTACTGGGGCGCCATCTTTGGCGGACTTGTGAACAGCACAGCTACAGTTGCTGAAATTAGCGGCAGAGCTGAAAGCAGCGGGCTAACATCAAGAATTACAATCCTGTGTCTCCTTACCAATATCGCTATGTTTGCCCGGAACTTACTGCTGGTGGGCATTTTTTGCCCTGCAGCATTGCCGGCAAGCCTGCTCCCACTAATAGCAATGTCACTGGTGTCGGGATTTTGTATCTGGCTGGATCTCCGGCAGGAAGGTGTTGTTGAGAAAAAAGTTATTGCTACTGCTGCCCCGCATCTTGACACACCTATTTCGCTACAAAAAGTACTTACATTTGGTGTCCTGTTTGTATTTATACAGGTTGGCGGTACTTTGTTAACGAGAATTTTTGGAAGTTATGGGATGCTCGCAACAGGCGTATTTGGTGGTTTAATCAGCAGTGCAAGTACTACTGCTGCTGCTTCAACCATGGCTGGCCATGGACAAATCAGCGCTTCTGTAGCAGGTAGTGTGGCTATTCTCTCTTCATTAGCCAGCGCTGTGATCAGTTTGCCGATTATCTGGAAAACTGTAAAAGACAGAGGTCCCGTTAAGAAATTCACAATAGAGCTTGTTGCAATTGTCATTGCCGGTACTGCAGTTGTTTGGCTGGACAGGGCTTTCGAACTGACAGAAAGATTTATGCGGTTTTAATTTTTAATGACGTCCTGTTTCTCTAACCACAGCTGGTGCCTTTTTTCTAAAAATTCCTTACCTGCCTTCATGTTTTCCGGCAACTCAACAAGAAAGTGGTCGGCGTTATAATAGGCAAAAACGAAAGTTGAATTTAACTTTTGCATTTCACTGTCCAGTAGTTTAACCGAATGGTTGAGGTAAAAATTATCATAAGTACCCACACTAACCATCACTTTACCGTCAAGGTCGCCTTTCAGCTGGTTCCAGTTCGTACGCAGGTATAGTGAAATATCATAGTTCTTCCAATGGTTGAAAACAGTGGTATCAATTTCCCCGGTGAGATCATTACATATCCGCAGTGGCTGGCCATCCGCACCCTTTTTGCTGAAAACAGCATCAAAAGAATGCATTTGCTCACCACGGTAGATAACCTTCTCCATCTGATAAGTATTACGCATGCTAAACCATGGAAAAACGCCATCCACTGTACCTGTCTGATTCAGGGAACCGTCTTTTCCATAAAACATGTTCTGATGATCATAAAGGTTAACCCTTTCAAAACTCCGGAAATCTACCGGATCCGGTGAACTGGACCAGCAGCCATCGAATACTTTAGGATAATGTGACTGCAGCCATAATACTGACCATCCGCCACTGCTATGTCCATAGAGAAATCTGGCTCCGTCACACCGGTAAGTCTTCTCTACTGCAGGTATTAACTCTTTAGTCAGGGCATCGCCCCAGGGGCCATTATTGTCACTATTGGCATAAACACTATGTCCCAAAGCACATTCACCATCCAGATAAACCACAATGCAGGCTGTCGTATCCATTAAAGGTGCCGGCTTTGAATATCCTGAATACCTATGGTAATTGCCCCCATAACCTGATACCTCATACCTTACCGGAAATTTCCTCCTTGGTTCAGTATAGTATTTCTCAGGCAGTAGCACTGCTGCACTAATAGTTTTTGATCCATGATGAAATTTACTTAATAAAACCGAAGGCACTTTAAATTCTTTGGCATACTGAGTATCCTTAAATACAGTTTCAGGCAGTATGTTGCCCGCCTGAATGGTGAATATTTTAGAAACGTCTTTGGTAAAGTTGATTTTTTGCGTAGCAGCAGATAAATTACCCGGACTTTCAGCTATAGACCTGCCTCCAAAATTTCTGTCCCACACAACCTGTACATAATATTCGCCCCTCTCCATATCAGATAGCGCTACAGGAAAAGCTATTGCCTTATCATCAATGATCACCGGCACCCCTGCTTTTACATTTTTAACATATACCCTCAGGCAAGGGAAAATATCCAGTCCGGCAATTCCACTTTTTGGGTTTGAATTGGTTTTAGACAGATAAACCAGGATGTTGCCTGTAAAAGGCTGTTTCAGCAAAGTATCAGGATACATCACGCTAAGTTTTTGTGCCATGACAGTACCTGTCACAAGAAACAGCATAGCGATAGAAAGGGTTATATTTTTCATCATAGGACGGAATCCAAAAATAAAAAAAAAGGCCACCAAAAATGGCGGCCTTCAAAAATTTTTATTTTAGACTATAATTTTGCAGTATCACGCAGAGCTTTGATTTGATCATGCGCTGCATTAATTCCAGTTGCCTGGCTGCTAACTACCTCTAGCGCATTAGCTGAAAGTTCTCCGCTAGCTAAGGCATCTTTGTAAGCTTTCTTAATCGCATCTTCACCGCGTTCTGCTTCTGAAAGGATACTTGCACGATCGCTTCCGCCAAATAAGGCTTTTACGTCAATCCATGCGCGGTGTAATGTTCCGCTTACACTATTACCAGTTTCAATTTCATCTGCTGAACCAACAATTGCTGCAAGTTCCTGTCCGTTTTTACGGCTCTGTTCTGCGTATCCAAGAAACAATTCTTTAAGGTCGATATTTTCGTCTTTAATGTCAGCAGTTGCTTTTTCGAAACCAGCTACTCTGTCATTATTAATTTCAATCAGGTCGTTTATTACTCCTGTTGCATTTCCTGTAGTTGCCATAATGTTTTTTCTTTTGGTAGGTTATTGAGTATACAACATCATGTTAACCGGATTGTTTTCAGCAATGCAAAATGGATTGCCTTAATGAGTTGTTGATCGCAAACATCATTAATTAAAAGAGGCCCTGAAACGTTGGCACATTACTGCAAATTATCCTTTCGTCAGCACAATCTCTTTTGCCCTTTCAAAGAAGCTTTTTTGCTGCAACTGCTGCTCCACCTCAACAATGGCCTTCAACAGGTTATTTTGTGTATCTGTCAGTTCAGTAACTGCTGCAATTATTACTCCCCAAACAGGCTGCATCTGTTCCACTAATCTTTTTCCTTTATCGGATAGTTGCAGCAAGCGTTTCCGTTCGTCATGCTTGTCCTTCCTGGAGCGGATCAGCTTTTCTTTTTCCAGTTCCTTCAACAGCGTAATCGTGGAAGGATGGGAATACCCGATTTCAGTTGCCAGCTCAACAACGCTCAATATGGGTTTAAGATGTAATGTATAGATCACTGGGAACCATTTGGGTTCAAAGTTGATCCCATGCTCTTTGTAAACCAGGAAGCCATCTTTCCTGATCTGTTCGCTGAGGCGTTGCAGACGGGTTGAAATTGCCAGTATACCCGATTCATCAATTACATTCATTGTTTTTTTTGTTTAAATGCCTAAATGTAAGTGATAAAATTTGTTGTCGGCCATCATCCTCGGAAAATAAGATGGAAGGTCTGTTACAGGTATGTTATTAAAATTGTTTTTCTCGTAAAAGCGGTGTGCAGCTTTCAACATATCCACAGTGCCAAGATAAACATCGGTTATGTTGTGTTCTTTGCAGTACGCCAGAAGAGTTTCCAGTAATTTTTGTGCGACGCCATATCCCTTGCCTCTGAAGTCCTTTTTCACAAACATTTTGCGAAGGGCACATGCATTGTGCCCGGTATTTATAAGGGCAATGGTGCCTACCAGTTCGCCGTCGATCTTTGCTCCCCAAAAATTTCCACCACGATGATGGTAGTTGGCTTCAATATCCAGCAGGTCAGGCTGCGCTTCTATAGTGATGGGTACATTAAATTCAATTTGCTGGATAGGGAGGATCAGGTCGATTATTTCTGTGCAGTCGTCATTGAATACAGGGGCGATAGTTAAATTGACAGTATACATATATTCTCCGTTTTATTTATGTTCAAATATACGTAGTTGAATACATAAGTACAAGATTACCCTGATACTTTTTTCCAGAAATCGCTCCTCTTATTAGTTAGCCATTGCTTTTGTGCGTTCTACAAATCTTATCAATTCCAGAGCACTTTCCCCTGCAGTCTGTTTTGAATTGAAACCTGCAAACTGATACCGGATAATTCCTTTTGCGTCAATAATAAATTTCGTTGGTATACCAGGCATGTCGTACATAAGGTATAATTTATTTTGCAGACCGGAAGGACCCGTCTCGTCAAAAACGACATGGAAGTTGTAGTGGTTTTTTTTCAGCTGCGCCTTTACGACCTGGGGATAATCTGGAGATGTTTCCCTTGTATCAATAAAAAGGAAGACCACGTCCTGATCGCCAGTGAAGTGATTCATCGCCTTTTCGATACCCGGAAAGCTTTGCTGGCATGGGACACACCAGGTGGCCCAAAAGTCAAGTACAATTACTTTACCTCTAAAATCTGTCAAAGAAACCACTTTCCCTTCGAGATCTTTCAGATGAAACTCCGGCGCCGGCCGGCTGAGTACGGGAATACTATCTTTGGGCATCGGACTTGCATCTGCAAGCCCAAATGAGATCAGGACGATAGTGATCACTGCAATAATTTTTGACGGCATAACTAACTGTTTTATTATATCCATCAAATCTCGCCCTGATTAACCTGAGTTAAAAATCAACTGAATCATAAGTGTTATCATCAGGCTGATAAATAATTAATGTTCTATTTGCTAAGGGATCAGATTTAGAACTTAGACTTCTATATTTATTGGGCGGGATTTTCTGAAAAGCAATAAATTGCAAGAATGAGCCGAAAATAGCCATATGAAGGGTAATATTGTGCTGGAGGTTCCGGGATCAATTATCCAGAACAGATTTATCTTCTGTGCTTAACAGAAACGCCTCTAAACCAAAGTATAGAAGCGTTTCTGTTTTACTGATTTTAACAAGGTGATGTTCCCTGTGAATTATCCTTTAGGTGTTGCTGACGCAACTTTAACCTGTGCTTTTTTGATTTTTCTAGGTGTTCTAGCTTTTGCCGTAGCAGCTGCTGCATTCGTTTCTTTTCCCATTTTTGATTTAGATTATTATAAAGCCGGTCTTTTATGTGCTGACCAACTGCTGCAAGGTACACTAAATAAACAAGCTTTAATTAAAGCTTGCCCTAAACTCCAGTGGGGACAGATTGGTCTTTGCCTTAAACAGCTTGCTAAATGATTGAGGATGCTCAAATCCCAGCTGAAAGGCAATTTCACCAACGGTAAGATCGCTGATAGTCAAAACTTCTTTCGCTTTTTCGATCAGCCTGATGTGGATGTGCTGCTGGGTATTGTGGCCCGTTAGTGCCCGTAATACATCACCTAAATATTTTGGTGAAATATTCAACTTCTCTGCAAGAAACTGAACTGTTGGCAAGCCACGCATCAATGCCGTTTGGTCATTGAAATATGTATCCAGTATCTTATCCAGATTTTCAAGCAAGGCGTTGTGAATTGGCTTCCTGGTGATCGCCTGCCGCTTATAAAACCGCTGACAATAATTCAATAGCAACTCCACCTGTGAGATCAACACGTCCTGACTGACCTCATCTATTGCAATTTCCAGTTCTTCGCCAATACTTTTACCGATAGCACTAATAGTCGCTTTTTCTTTACCAGAGAGGTGTAACGACTCATTTACCGAGTATTCGAAAAACCCGTAAGTTTTAATTTTTGTATCCAGTGGATAATTCCTTAAAAAATCTGGGTGGATCAGCAGCGTAAAACCGGAACTCGCTTCAGCCGTCTCTATGCCAGCTAAGGGTTGACCTGGTGAAGTGAAAAACATCCCTCCTTCCTGAAAATCATAGGTTGTTTGTCCGTATTTCATCCTGCAGCCGGCCGATTCATTATAGGTTATGTTGTATAAATTCATTACAAAGGGTTGTGAAAGCATCTCCTTTGTGATTTCTACCTTGCTGTAGTCAAGCATGCTGATCAGCGGATGCAACGGTTGTGGCAAACCAAAAGCGCGCTGCATTTCCGCTATCGTTTGAAAGACCCGTAATTTATTCTTCTTCTCCATAAAAAATCCTGCCGGTAAATATCACCAAAGATAGCTACCGGCAATTTAAATTTAAATTCCCTGATTAGCGTTAAGCATCTCTCTGATTCCAGATCTGAAAGCTTCATCGCCGTTTTTAAGCCGCTGTGCATACAGGTTTATAGCATCTTCGCCGCAGACATAACGTAAAGTATCCTTACCGTCGGTAGCTGCACCATAAACGACTTCTGCGATCTGTTCTGCAGTTGTAACGTTTTCTCCATGTGCTATAAGGGCCGCAAATTTGCCCATCAAGCTTTCGTAAGCCGGGTGTGAAACCATTACCGAGCGGTCTCCGATTTCCGTTGCTACCAAACCAGGTTCAATGGTTTTAATGCCTACGCCAATTTCAGCCAGTTCGTACGACAAGCTTTCGCTCCAACCCTCGAGTGCCCATTTGCTTGCATCATACATTGAGCTTACTGGAAATCCCATTAAACCAGCAGAAGATCCTGTCGTAATAAACAGACCGGAACCCTTTTCGCGGAAATATGGAATAAATGCCTGAGTTACCCTCACAACGCCAAAGAAATTGGTTTCCATCTGGCTGACTATCTGCTCTTCTGTAATCGCTTCCAGAACACCCAGCAAAGCATAACCTGCGTTGTTGAAAACTACATCAACAGGGCCTAATGCCAATGCTTTTTGCGCCGCTGCTTTTACCTGTTCCACATTGGTTACATCCAGGGGAAGCAAAGTTATGTTGTCAATAAGGTTCAGTTCTTTTTCATTTTCCGGCCTGCGCATTGTAGCGATTACATTCCAGCCTTTCTGTGCAAAATATTTTGCAGTAGCCTTACCTATACCTGCCGATGCTCCTGTAATAAATATTGTCTTTGTCATTCTTTCTTGTGATTAATTGAATGCAAATCTAATCCTGCAGCTTAAAAGCTTTGTGGCTAAACCGGAGCATCTTGTAGCCAAAATGATAAGTATGGATAAATCCGGATTTAAAGTTTACAACGCTGAATATGTTTCCTCGTCTACAGGCTCAAGCCATTCAGGTTTGCCTGCAGTGATGGCAAGATGTTCAAACCAACTGTCTTTTGCAGCACCATGCCAGTGTTTCACACCATCATGCGTCACTACCACATCTCCAGGTTTCAGGAACTGTGCAGGCTGACCTTCTTCCTGGTACCATCCTTCACCTCCGGTCACCAATAATAACTGGTAGCCACCACGGTGGATATGCCAGTTATTTCTGCAACCAGGTTCAAAAGTTACATTTCCAACACTAACGTTTATATCAGGGTCTGCTATTAAAGTTTTTAAATAACTTTGTCCTACAAAATATTGTGCATAAGCGTCATTTTTTTCGCCGGCGGGAAATATCACACCTTTTTTAACTTCTTCATTTTTTGCCATGGTAGCTTCGTTCTTGATCTATACTAATAATCGTACAAATGTCATGCTAATTCCGGCGCTTGCCATTATACAGATTACAGGATTCCTTACCATTATTACTGATTCTTCATTTTAACAGGCCTAACCAATGTTGAGAAAGTAAGTGATCCCATCTTCCATTTGCCATTTTCCTTCAGGTATACCTCTGTCACCATAAAAGCATGGACTACTTCCTTTCCTCCCACCACAGCTAGAAGATCAATATCGTTCAAAAGGATTGCTGTGTTTCCAAAAATATTAACTGAGGCACCATAAACCTCTGCCTTTTTGTACCAGATGAAGCCATCTTTGATGGTATTGAGTTCCTGTGTTTTTCCCCAGCTTCCCCCCATATGAACAAATACGCAGTTTTCAGCGAAAAGCCCTTTCAGTGACTCAACGTTTTTATCTGCCATCCATTTCCACTTGGTACCGGACAGATCGAGTAACTCCTGTTCTTCTTTTACACTGCTGGTTAAGGATGTTGCAGGCAATTTTGCCTGAGCGTGTGATACCTGTATGGTTGCAATACAGAGCATCAGTCCGATTATTAGTTTTTTCATTGATTAGATTTTGATAATGATATTTTTAAAGCTACTGTTAACTCACAATACAAATCTATCAGCTAAATGGTCAGAAAGTGTATACATCTTCCTGATAATTATACCATTATTACCGTTGCGCAAAGGATCATGAAATCTGCGACTATTCTTCCCGGCACTATTGAAGAAGAGTCGGCTTAGCTTTCATAAAAAGTATTATGACAGAGAATCTTTTATTAAACTACTTTAATTTTCTGTTGAAGACTAATGCCGAATTTTGGGATATGGAAAATATAAAAGAAACAGTAGAACGCTACACAGACGCATGGAACAAAAAGACAGCAGCAGAAGTGAAAGCCGCTTTTGCACAGGTCTTAGCGGATACCATCACTTATCAGGACAAGAATACTCCATTGGTAACAGGAATTGATGCATTTGTTGATCTTGTAATGTCCTCTCATGAGAAAATTCCCGGCCGTACCTTTTCCCTATTGACTGAGCCGGAGTATTTCCAACATCATTGTTATTACTCCTGGGGCATCAATATCCCCGGTCTTGGTGAATTTGAAGGCAGGGACTATGCCGAGTATAATGATGAACACAAGCTGACGAAGATTATAGGATTTGTTCCTACCTTGTAGGATGCCGTCTGTTGAACACATATTTGCAAACTTTGCCCTACATGTTAGTCTCAATGCCGAAGAACAGAGGTACATACAGTCTGTTCTTCAGCGTAAGATATTAGACAAGAACAAATTGCTGTTAGAGACCGGTGAGACCTGCCGTAATCTTTATTTCGTAGACAAAGGTTGCCTGCGTGTCTTTAATCGGGATAAGGAAGGTTTGGAGCATAATGTTCTGTTTTGCCCTGAAAACTGGTGGGCGGCAGACATGACAAGTTTTTCGGGTCAGGTGCCAGCCTACTATAATATCGCAGCTCTGGAAACTACAGAACTATTTTATATCAGTTACCAGGCTTTGGAGCAATTGTATATTGATGTGCCCAAAATGGAGCGCTTTTTCAGAATACTCGCCCAAAATGGTTTCAGTTTATATCAGCGCCGCGTTAATGCAATCATCTCCAGATCTGCCGAAGAACGCTATTTGCAGTTCCAGCAGCTTTACCCTAAACTTGAACAGCGTATAGCCCAAAAACACATTGCCTCGTATTTGGGTATTACTCCTGTTTTTTTGAGCATGATCCGCAGGAGGAATGGGTAGCTACTGTGACATTTATCACAAGTATTTTGCTTTAAATGTCCTTGTCAGTTCTAAATAACTTGCCAGATGTTTGTCCGTAAATATTTAGATACCATGAGATTAAAAAATAAAATAGCCGTTATTAGCGGCGGCACTAGTGGCATAGGTCTTGCCATTGCCAAAAGTTTTGTCGAAGAAGGCGCAGAAATCTTCGTTTTCGGAAGAAGAAAAGATGCCTTGGATGAGGCCGTCAGAATTATTGGCGGCAGTGTTACAGCAATACAGGCGGATGCCTCAAAACTTACAGACCTTGATCATGTCACTGATGTGGTCAAAAAAGCAAAAGGTAAAGTAGACATATTAGTATCTAACGCAGGTTTTACTGAGCAAGTACCACTTAGTCAAATTACAGAGGATCACTATGACCGCACATTCGATTTAATGGCAAAGGGACCGCTTTTCCTTACTCAAAAGATGCTCCCGCTAATGCAGAGCGGAGGTTCGATCATACTCGTTGCATCAGCAATGCATTATATGGGACTTGCAAATCACTCCACCTACGCTGGTGCTAAAGCTGCGTTACGGTCATTTGTCCGCACCTGGGCCGCAGAGTTTAAAGACAATGGCATTCGTGCCAATCTTTTAAGTCCGGGGCCATTTCCAACAGCAATCATGGAGGCGCAGGCAGCCAGCCCGGAAGATCTTGCCCTGCTCCATTCGCATTACGCGGATTACGTTCCAATGCTCAGGCTTGGACGAGTTGAAGAGGCCGCCTCAGCCGCGGTATTTCTTGCCTCAGATGAAAGCTCTTTCATGACAGGATCTGATTTGGTTGTAGATGGGGGGATAAGCAATATTTAATATCCCGATTTTTGGAACCTTCCTATCCAATGAGCCCGGTAGTTGGCCGGGCTCATTCTATAAGATTTAACGGTAATATCTTATTAAGGGAATTTAATGTTCTCCGACACTGGAAGTTATTTCTGAACCGACTGGCTTCTTACGCGACTTAATGTTTCTCTGGAAACACCCAGGTAGGAAGCGATCATATGCAAAGGAATACGATAAAACATGTCCGGAAACTGTTTCATAAAATTCTGATACTTTTCTTCTGTGTTTAAACTGATGGCATTGATGATCCTCTTTTGAAAGGCATCATAGCTCCTTGCTAGAAGGCCGTCTATGAATTTTTTTAAGTTGGGTATTGTAGTCAGCAGACGATCAAAATCAGGCTTATCAATTAAGATGACCTCACAATTTTCCATAGCATCTATATTATATTCAGACGCTTTGTCATTGTTATAACTTTCGCGGTCGCTGATCCACCAGTTTTCTACTGCAAATCTTATAATATGCTCAGATCCATCGTCTCCAACCTTGTACATGCGGAGGCAACCTTTTACAACAAAACAGTTGTTGTGGCATACATCCCCTTCCTGAAGAAGATATTGTCTTTTTCTGATCGTTTTTTCAATGGAAACCGCCCGAACCGCATTTATCTCGTCAGCAGTAAGATTCGCTTTCTCCTTTAGATATTTTTCGAACTCTTCAAACATACTGTTCCCTTTTAACAAAAGTATTCAAAATCGTTCGGATGGCAATTCCCCCCTATAAACATGGTATAGATGTGACCAAATCTGGACTTCATCCAGCTGATCCTGGTACTGAAAAATAGTTTGAAGACTGGCCCATGCCGTAAGTGACTTTAGGAAATGAGATCGTTAATCAATAATTTTGTCCGTAATAATATAGCTGCCAATTTTAATTGAAAGACTGCCTGAACTCCAAAGGCGAGAGCTTTGTCTTAGTCTTGAAAAGTTTGCTGAAAGATTGTGAATGTTCGAAGCCCAGTTCATAAGCAATTTCCGAAACGGATAGATTTGTCATCGATAATTTTTCTTTGGCTCTTTCTATGATTGCATTCTGAATGTATTGTTGCGTATTTAGTCCTGTCAATGAACTCAACATATCACTCAAATAGCGTTGCGATAGCTGCAACTCTGTACTGATGTATTTCACGGATGGCAAACCGTTTTTCAAACTTTTTTCACCTTCAAAATAAATATGCAGAAGATTGTCCAGAGAAGTTACGATGTCGTGATTAATTGCTTTTCTTGTAATGAATTGCCTGTTGTAAAAACGATTGCTGTAATTTAATAACAACTCTAATTGCGACACCAAAACGTCCTGGCTGAAATTGTCAATATTGTTGTGTAGTTCATTGGCTATAATAGCAAATAAACTGGCTATAATCTCTTTTTCTTTGGCTGATAAAAACAAGGCTTCTGATACATCGTAAGAGAAAAAGCCATATTGATTTATTGTGGCTCCTAAAGGATAATTCCTTATAAAGTCCGGGTGAAAATACAAAGCGGTTCCCTCATAGCTTTCAATGTCTTCTGGTGGATAAACGATTTGTTTAGGCTTCAGAAATGCCAGTCCGCCTTCTTCAAAATCGTAATGTGCTTGTCCATATTTTATTTGTCCGATGAATGTCGGTTTGAAGGAAACTTTATAAAAATCGAAGCTTGTTTTTTGTCCTCTTGGAAACACGTCAATTGAAACATTATTGTAATCAACCAATGCAATCAATGGATGCAATGGCGCAGGAAGTCCCAATATCCGCACAAGTTGCGATATACTTTTTATATGATTTATGTTAGCCTGTCGTTGCATTTTCCTGGTTACAAATGTAATCACTTTGTTATGGGCGGGGAATAACAATGTTTGTGTAAGTTTTGTAAGCAAGCCTATTAGTAGCTTGCCCACAAAACTTATTATTGCTCATACGCTGCTTCTACTTACTATCTGTCTATTTGTTTTTCTAAAACTTCGGGATAGCGGTCGCCTACAAGTGTAATTCCATTTACTGTTGTTTCAATTTTCGTAAGTTCATCGGCTGTTAATACAATAGTTGCACTGCCAATATTTTCATCCAAACGATTTAGTTTTGTAGTTCCTGGTATTGGCGCTATCCAGGGCTTTTGAGCTAAGAGCCAAGCCAGTGCTAACTGTCCGGTTGTAACATTTTTTTGCTTAGCGATCCCGGAAAGCGCATCCACTAAAACCAGATTGGCTTGTATGTTTTCTTCGCTGAAACGGGGAATGATATTTCTCCGGTCTACATCCGCTAATTTGGACTTTATAGAACCTGTGAGAAAGCCTTTGCCCAATGGGCTGAACGGAACAAAACCAATTTCTAACTCTTCTAAAGTTGGTATGATCTCGTTTTCTGGTTCGCGCCAAAACAAAGAATATTCACTTTGCAATGCTGAAACAGCTTGAATTGAATGTGCCTTGCGAATAGTCTTCGCACTAGCTTCCGATAAACCAAAATATTTTACTTTACCCTCTTGAATCAGGTCTTTCACTGTTCCTGCAACATCTTCTATCGGAACATTCGGGTCCACCCTATGTTGATAAAGTAAGTCAATATAATCTGTTCTTAACCTTTTTAAAGATGCTTCGACTACCGATCTTATGGTTTCGGGTCTGCTGTCCAAACCTGTTGTTGGTCTGGCATCTTTACATCCAAATTTCGTTGCTATTACAACATCTTTTCTAAAAGGCTGTAATCCTTCGCCAACAAGTTCTTCATTGGTATAAGGTCCGTAAGCTTCTGCGGTATCAAAAAATGTAATACCTCTTTCAACTGCGTTACGTAAAAGTGCAATGGCCTCTTTCCTTTCAAGTCCTTTGCCGTCCAAAAAGTTTAAGCCCATACAGCCAAAACCCAGTGCGGATACTTCTAATCCACTATTCCCTAATTTCCTCTTTTGCATAATTGTAATTTGAATTGTTTCTGAAACTGAATAGATTTCAAGTACAAACTTCTTGATTGCCGTACTGGAAAAAGTAGTTCAATTGGTATTTGTTGTAGTCCAATTTTCATTCGTTATTATACATTTTAAAGGAATCCGCGACAGCGATTTCCATTGAGGGCATTGAATTTAGCGGTATATATGACCTTTTCAACAATGCAAATTGACCTTTCCAACAAAAATATACTCTTCCACAAGCCCGACATTTGAATCAGTTTAAAATGAACATGATTACAATGAAAACAATCGATCAAATTTATATCAATGGCGAATTCGTTACAACACATGGTAACGAGACTCTGAAATTATTAAATCCTGCAACAAATGATGTTATCGGTACGGTAAGACTTGGCGATGAGGATGGAAACGAAGTTGAATTTTCTGCAGCTCAGCTTAAAGTGCATAACTGTTAGGCCGGCATCATAATGATGTCATAACATGATTTGATTGCAGCTTTACCATCAAAATTTATATTTTTGACGTCTTGTAGATTTAATCACAATACACAATTCATGAACATTATTAGCCGTAAAATCAGATCCCGCTTTTCAAACCTTATCCTCAGATCACTGTTTATCATTTCGCCTTTTGCATCTCTCGCACAGCATACCAGCTACAATATTGAGAAGCTTGGTGCCAGAGGAGACAACAAGACTGTAAATACCAATATTATCAATCAGACGATCGCCAAATGTGCCGAAGAAGGTGGTGGTACGGTGATTGTACCTCAGGGTGTCTTTCTTACTGCTACGCTCTATTTGAAAAACAATGTAAATCTCCATTTGAACAAGGGAGCGGTTTTGAAAGGCGTATCTGATATAGCGCTTTATCATTCCTTTGTTCCTGAAACAGACCTCTCAAAATATAGTACAATAAGCACAACCGGGAACAATTCAAATAGTGCCTACGATACCGTGTGGATGAAGGCATTGATAATCGCGCAAGGCATAAGTAAGGCAACAATTTCCGGAGAAGGACATATTGACGGCGACCATGTTTTTAACAGTAAGGGCGAGGAAGGCATGCGCGGTCCGCATACCATCGTGATAGCAAACTGCAAAGACCTGAGATTTGAAAACATTACTATTGAAAAAGCTGCTAATTATGCTGTGCTCGCCTACGACCTGCAAAATTCAGTTTTCCAAAACGTAAAAATTCAACAGGGCTGGGACGGAATCCATATCCGCGGCGGCAAAAATATACTTTTGAAACAATGTGACCTGCAAACCGGTGATGATGCCATCGCTGGCGGGTTTTGGGAAAATTTCCAGGTGCAGAACTGCAGTATCAATTCAGCCTGCAATGGGATCCGAGTGATTATGCCTGTAAATGGATTTTTCGTAAACAATTCCCGTTTTACTGGTCCTGGAAGATACGCACACCGTACTTCCGGCGCAGAGCATCGTACCAATATGCTGGCAGGCATCTATATTCAGCCAGGAGGCTGGGGTTTGGTGAAGGGCGATATTGAAGGTGTCCGTATTTCGAACCTGAAAATGCATAACATGAATAATCCGTTTATCTTTGAATTGCATAAAGGAAATAATGCACAAGACATTGTTGTTGAGAATATAAATGCAGACTCCATCAAAAACCCTATCGCTATACACAGCGACAGCGGATACAATTACAAGAGCGTTCTCTTTAAAAATGTATCGATTCATTATATCACTCATTCCAACACAGCTGCACCATGGGCTTTAGGAGCATCCAATGTTGAGGAGCTGCGGTTAGAAAATGTTAAGTTCTATGCCAGTGGTGTTAAACCGAAAACCGCTATACAACTTAAAAACATAAGTACTCCTACGTTTTCCAAAACGAATATTTACAGTGCCGATCACACAGAAGAGGTAAATGCTGAGAGCAGCGGAATGATAAAATCCAACTAAAATCAATCTATGAGCATATAATTTCTTCGCTTGTTGAAAAGTTTTTCTACTCGATTTACATTATTATTTTAGTTTTGATCTATAGGAACGACCAGCTTATCAGACATATACCACAGCCAAATCGGATATGTATATTAGGGCAGACCTACCAACGGTATTCAACGCAATACGCAAAACAAACCGACAGGAAAAACAAGACACCAAATATATGTTAGGACTCAGAACAACAATTTATAAAGTTGGAGACATTCAAAAAGCAACAGAATGGTACTCAAAAGCATTTGAAACAAGCCCTTATTACAACGAACCTTATTATGTCGGCTTCAATATTCAAGGATATGAATTAGGACTTCAACCAGAAGAAAATCCGACTTTGGATAAAACTGAGAGTGTAGTTTCATATTGGGGTGTAGAAAATATCCAGGAAACTTTTGAGCGACTTGTTGAATTAGGAGCAACCGAGAATGAAAAGCCATACAATGTTGGCGAAGATATAATGACCGCAACAGTCAAAGATCCATTTGGAAATGTTATTGGCTTAATTTACAATCCGCACTTTCAACTAAAAGACTAGGCAATGGCTTCTGAACAAAATTTTGTGGACTTTGTTGTGGCACAGATAAATTATTTATTAAACCAACCATTTCGGGAAGAGAATTTATAGGTAATGTTGTTGAAGCACCACCATACGAAGGAGCAAAACCAGGTTTTTTGATAGGAGAAGAAATAGAAGACAGTGATTGGCTAAGTGAACTGGTCACAATTTAACTCAAAGAATTACCATCACCAAAACCAAAATCCAGGAAGTTATACCCATATCCAGAAAGTTTACTGCACCCTGAACACTTATTTTGCATATGAATAAAGCAGCAGAAAAATGAAACCTCTACAGACCAGGTGGTGGTCATTGAACTATACAGATCAGGACTGCCAACTTTCTGGAATAACTTGGTTGTAGTATAATGATCACCACTCTATATTGATCTATCGATGCAGATTACCACATCAACAACGCTAAAAGCCAAATATGCTACAAAAATAATATTTTTAGTCTGTGGACTGGGTATCTCCAGCTGGGCTCCAATGGTTCCATATGCTAAAGAGCGCCTTCATCTAAATGACAGCAATTTGGGCATACTCCTTCTGATGCTTGGTCTTGGCGCTATCGCAACGATGCCACTGAGCGGAATACTTGCCCATCGATACGGCAGCAGAAAAGTCATTTTAGTAGCTGCAATTGTAATGGCAGTTATGCTGCCTCTACTCCTTTTAATAAACTCTGTGATAGTCATGGGCATAGTCGTTTTGATTTTCGGTTCTGCTGTCGGCACCCTTGATGTAGCAATGAATTCGCAAGGCGTCCAAGTAGAAAAAATGTCGCCAAATCCTATCATGTCATCATTACACGGCTTATTCAGTGTCGGAGGTTTACTTGGGTCATTGGGTCTGGGATTTTTAATGAAATTAGGCCTGAGCCCTGTAACTGCGGCTGTAGCAATTGCTGTTTTGCTGATTGTTATAGTTGCATGGAAATATAAAGACCTGCTTACAATTGAAATGGAACATTCAGCGGCACAGGATAATCCAAGTAAGACGATCGAAAAATCTTATATATGGCTCAATAAATACGTGATTTTCCTTGGACTAATGTGTTTTGCTGTGTTTTTATCTGAGGGTGCAATGCTCGACTGGAGCGCAATTTTCTTACGTGAAAACAGGAATATCGAAGAGTCACTTACCGGGATAGGTTATGCAGCTTTCTCTGTTGCAATGGCAACGATGAGATTGGTTGGAGATAAACTAGTAGCCAGGTTTGATGGAAAATCAGTTGTTGTAACCGGGTGTATCATTGCGGCATCAGGATTGCTGCTGGCAGTTTTTGCACCCTGGCTTTCCGCATCGTTGCTGGGCTTTATCCTGCTAGGATTGGGCGCCGCCAATATTGTTCCCATATTCATCAGCGAGGCGGGGACAATTAAAGATGTTCCTGCAGCACTGGCTATTCCTGCGATAACAACTATCGGATATGCCGGTCAGTTAGCGGGACCAGCAATTCTTGGATTTATTGCACACACGTTTTCTCTGGATTCAGCCTTCTGCTTTATTGCCAGTTTGTTATTTTTGGTTGCTATTCTTTACGGCTGCAAACGAAAGATCGCTTAGTCCTTTGTTGGCTGTTAAAACACCCAATTCTTCATTTCATGCTTACCGGTTTTTTACTGTTCTGCCAATCTTTGCAAGTATATCGGTTGAAATGAATTAAATAACTATCAATTTATTGCGCTGCATTCAGTCCTGTGTGAGGGTTCCAAACCCAATCGCTTACATTTCACATACCACAGATATTAATTCACGAAAATTTAAACAAATAAATTTCCCGTCAGTTTACCATTCCATACGAGGCCTCATGAAACGCTATAGAATTAGAAAGATGGCCAGCCTTTATGAGCCTTGCGTAAACATAAACGGGTTTACAAAGCCCCGTATCGCAGACAATGGAAAATTATAACTATGGGAACACCAAAAAAACAAAACCGGCAGCCCGGCATCGAGGCAGAAATGAATCCGGCACCAGAATATATAAGAAAGAATTACACCGGCTCTAACAAACTGGTAGATAAAGTTGCCTTAATTACAGGAGGAGACAGTGGCATAGGACGTGCTGTCAGTGTACACTTTGCCCGTGAAGGTGCCGATATTGCCATTGTTTATCTCGACGAGGATATAGATGCCGAAGAAACCAAACGATTGGTTGAAGCTGAAGGAAAAAAGTGCCTTGTGATCAAAGGAGATGTTAAGAAGGCCAGGTTTTGTAAAAAAGCAGTAAAAGATACGGTCTCAAAACTCGGAAAACTAAATATTCTGGTCAATAATGCCGGCATGCAATCACCACAAAAAGACCCGAAAGCGATTGACGAAAAGCAGTTGGATGATACCTTTCGTACCAACATTTTTGCCTACTTCCATTTCGCTAATGAGGCTTTGGAATACATGAATGAAGGTGACTGTATTATCAACACCACTTCTGTGACAGCTTACCGCTCCTCGCCCAACCTGATCGATTATTCCTCAACCAAAGGGGCGATTACCAGTTTTACCCGATCGCTGGCTACAAACCTGACGGATAAAAATATCAGGGTCAATGCGGTGGCACCAGGACCGGTTTGGACACCATTAATTGTAGCCACCTTCGATGAAGAAAAAATAAGAGATTTTGGCAGCGAAACCGCGATGAAGCGGGCCGGTCAACCCTCAGAACTTGGACCTGCCTACGTGTTTCTGGCATCAGACGATGCCTCATTTATAACCGGGCAGGTTATTCATGTAAATGGCGGCGAAGTTGTAAATGGATAAAAAACGAAACTACCTCAAGAAAACCAATATGAACGAACAAGACAAAATTACCAGACGGCAGGTGATTACGGGTTTAGGAACCACGCTGGCCGCAGTAGCAGTATCTCCGGTATTAGGGAGTACAAACATTGGCACCAATGCTTATGATGGTGCGGCAAAAATCAGTGACCCCACAACACTGTACCCTAAAGCTCCATTTAAAAGCCAGCCACAGCCATGGCCTGGCCTACAAAGTAAAATGGACCCGGTACCTGATTGTGGTGAAACCAGCTATAAGGGTTCTGGGAGATTAATGGGCCGGAAGGCTTTGATAACCGGGGGCGACTCTGGGATGGGTCGCGCGGCAGCAATTGCCTATGCCCGGGAAGGTGCAGACGTGGCAATTAATTACTATCCTACTGAGGAGCAGGACGCCAAGGAGGTGATTGCGCTGATCAGAAAGGAAGGCCGCAAAGCCATTGCCATTCCCGGCGACTTACGCAGCGAAGAATTTTGTAAACAATTGGTTCAAAAAGCAATCAGCGGATTAGGTGGGTTAGACATTATTGTTAATAATGCAGGACGTCAGCAATCTGTTAATTCCCTTACCGATCTCAGTACCGAAGAGTTCGATGCAACCATGAAGACAAACATTTATGCGCCTTTCTGGATCATTCGCGAAGCCTTGCCTCATTTACCAGCCGGCTCCGCAATCATTGGCACCACTTCCGAACAAGCATACGATCCTTCTCCTGATCTCTATGCCTATGCACAAACGAAAGCGGCTACCATGAATTATGTGAAATCACTGGCTAAACAACTTGGTCCTAAAGGCATCCGCGTAAACGGAGTTGCTCCAGGTCCTATCTGGACAGCATTACAAATCAGCGGAGGTGCTCAGCCAGAAAAACAGCAGATGTTCGGTAGCTGGACAATGCTTGGACGACCAGGGCAGCCTGCAGAACTGGCTTCTATTTATGTACAACTAGCAGCAGCGGATGCCAGCTTTGCAACCGGCCAAATTTATGGTGCATCAGGCGGTGTAGGACAACCTTAATCAGTTCATATGAAAAAACTACTTCTTATTGCAGCAGTTTGCAGCGGCTTTGCTGCAAAAGCGCAAATCCCACAGCCCGATCCTGATACTACCACCAGACATTTCCTGGTCGTAGCTAGTATCAAGAACTTACAGGAAATCAGCGCCGGTGAGCAGGCGTTCAAAAAGGCAAAACGTGCAGAAATTAAAGCTTTTGGACAAATGATGGTTAAAGATCATGGTGCGGCCGAAAAGCAATTGCTGCAACTTGCCGAAAAACGTAACATAGCATTACCTGCTGCTGCAATTGGCGGCATTAAGGCAGATCCTTTGCTTGGAAATGCGCCCGATTTTGATTCGGCATATGTACACGCCATGTCTGCAGGGCACCAAAATACGGTACAGGTCTTCCAGAACTATGCAACTACGGGAAAGGATCCAGCGGTTAAAGCCTGGGCGCAGCAAATGTTGCCAAACCTCAAAATGCATTTGGAACATATCAAAGCATTAGAAAAATAGTGTATTCATCAACAATATACCCTCATCATCAAAAACTGGTGAGGGTTTATTTTTGACAGGCCTAACTACTACCTCTATATCCGCTACATAGGAACATGGTGAGAAGAATTGAGTTACCTGTTGCTATGTGCGGCGGTATATCTCAGGTAAAAATCAAAAGAATGGCGACTTATACGGTAAAGTGGCGAGGTTTATACTTTTTAAAATTTTTCTAAAAACAAACCAGGAATTTCCAGATTATAATCTTCTATAGAACAAGCTTATGAAGACTAAAGAAAAGAAATCAGCAAATAAAAAGGGCGACAAGAAGTGGTCTGCTGACGTAACGGAAAATAGTGACGCGATGGATCTGAAAGAAAATATATTCGAGTCCAAGAGCGCTGTCAAAATCGCAAAATCTCTGAAAGAATCAGCAGAAAACAGTGAAAGAAGAAAATCAGGCCCCTACCGTTCCGCAATGTCTATGCTTACCTTTTATATTAACAGAGCTGGGAAAAACTTACCGGCCGCCCAGAAAGAAGTGCTGGAAAATGCGAAGGATGAACTCCGTAAAGCTTTTGGCAGGGAGCCGGACAAGAAAAAATAACCCATTACTGGAGAATATTAACTTACCCGGCACTCTGTAATTTTGATCTGGTAAAAAATGAGCCAGTTCACAATTTATTTCCTTCCAACCAGAGGAAACTGCGTAACCCGTAAAGTGGTACAGCCATAGGGAACTAGCATGATATCTTCTTCCTGCTGACTACTTTCCAGTCCATAAATATGGCTGTAAGGAAGCGGCCCTGCCATATCATTATAAATCTTCCAGGAAGGTATACGTTTACCCTTGGTTTTGATCATTATCGGCGCATTCTCCTGATTCCAGGGATATAGGCTCTTCTTGCCGGTATTCACCACTTTGAAATACTCATTCAGTTTTTCGCTGCTCACATCATACAGCCCGTAATTCCATGGTGTAGCGGGAAGGACTTCTGTGTAAGATGTTCCATAGGTTGCTGCATCTTTGGTATTTTCAACCTTCCGGGAATCCTCGCCAATTTTCAAAGCGTAGGTAATTGGCCCGCGTTCAATAGCCATGGAGTTTTCGTACCATTTGCTTTTTGCAATATGCATAGGCAGCACCAATTCTACGACATCGCCGGATTTCCACAACCTTTCTACCTGTACTACCTGATTCCCGGCTGGTTCCGAAAAAGCCTGACCATTCACTTTGATGATCGCTTTTGTACACCAGTTAGGGATACGGAGATGCAAGGGAAACTTCAGCTGTTTACTAATGCTAAGGGTAAACCTGATACTTTCATCAAAGGGATAGTTGGTTTCCTCGGTAATGGTAACAGGCACATCTCCTACCTTTGCAGTAACCTCGCTTGGTGAATAAATGAGGGCCGCAATACCCTTGTCGGGTGTCAGATACCAGAGGTTTTGCGTAAACTTTGGCCAGCCCTGGTGCATATTGGATGTGCAGCAAGGATAACCTGTCAACAAGCCATAGCAGATATCTGTGCCACCATGGTTGTCGCCAAAATTATGCATCTGCCGGGTCAGCATCACCTGGTTGGCCTGCTGGAAATACTGATGGGTAGCAAAGTCATCAGAGATTTGCGTAGGCAATGCATTGAATGCAATTCTTTCCAGTTGGTCAGCATAATCAACATCGCCGGTAACCTGCACTGAACTTTCCATCGTAAACATCATTTCCACAGCAGAACACAGTTCAGAACCCTGGGTAGGGTTATTGCCATGTAAGGCTTCATCCCCGCCATACATTCCGTTGGCAAAGCCATCATAGGTACGTATATCGTTAAGGCCTTTTTTCATAGCATCCAGGTATCGCTTCTCCGGATGGGCCTGGTAATAAATCAGGGGCTCTTTCATTCCTTCAGCCAGATTAACGGTATGAATGCTACCCATCTGCTGCAACATGTTAGTGTTTGCAAAGGCATTGGTAAAATCAAAGGACTGTTTGTGGATCAGGTCTCCAAGCTCCAGCAGGAATTTATCACCCGTGATATTATAGAGCCAGTAGACTACCATCAGGTTATCTCCGCCCCGGTATTTTGCCCAGTAGGTCCAGTTATCCAGCGGTTTTGAGGGGAGTTCCTTCAGCTGGTATTTGAAGTAATTGGTCATGAGGGTGATCACCCTTTTATCACCGGTGGCAGAATAATACTGCTTTAAAACTTTGAGCATCACCATCTTTGGCCACCAATCGCGACTATTATCGCGCTGCAAGCCTTCTTCCTCCGGGTAATCTTTTGACGGTCCAAAGTATCCATCGGCAGTCTGGCTTTTGAGCGACCATTCCACCCAGGGCTTAACCTTGGCGATGAGCTCCTTGTCGTTCAAGATATAAGCGAGTGGCAACAGGCCGTCAATCCAGTAGGGGCCACGCTCCCATTGATCGCCGTCACCGCCCAGCCAGCCGTTCCTCTGGTTCATCAGGGGATAAAGATTATCAAGGTTGCCTGTTGCACCATTTTTCTGTCGGATCAGCATTTCCTGCAGCCAGCCCTTGGCCCTGATGGCACCCAGCGGTAATTCCTGATAAGGTGCGGCTATTAAACCGGCTTTAGGCGGGGTATATTGTGCAAATGCGCCAGTGGCGGCAAAAAGTAGCGGAAGTATATAGCGAACTTTCATTTTATCATCTATTTTGTAGCGGCCTGATTGTATGTTCTAAGCAGATCCGGAAATATCGTCAGTCTTAATTCGGTGGTGCCCAGTGGCACCAGCGTTATCTTTTGCACTTTGCCCTTATCAAGTACCGAGGGCAGCTGAGGGGTATAAGTTTCACGGTACAGCGACCAGTTCCTGATGGTCACCGCATCCAGAGATAGCTTTACCGGTGTAGTTTCAGGGTTCCATGGAGCTGAAAAATCTTTAGTTTGTTCTACAGTTACAACTGCATTTTCAACAGGAGCAACATTCCATTCAGATACTGGAGTTTTAAAAGTCGAGCTAAAAGTAACCCCAGCATCAACCTTAGTATCCTTAATGGTGGTTTTTGCTCTTACTGGAAGGGCATAAACCAGCGGTCCTCTTTCAAAGGCAATTCCGTTTTCAGGCAAATATACAGGTTTCACCGACATGGGTAAAACCAGCTCAACAAGATCACCATTACTGTAGGTACGGCCCAGTTCTACAAATGTACCAGCATTACATGCCAGGCCGGACGGCTTGCCATTGATCATCAACTTTGCACTGTCACACCAGGCCGGTATTCTTAAAATCAGGGCAAAATCTGCTTTTTTAGCCAGACCAACGCGAAAACGTACATTCTGATCAAATGGATAATTTGTTTCTTCGGTTATGCTTACTTCGCCTTTTACCTGTTTAAGTTTGGTATGGAAAACTGAGGCGGAGTACAATGCGGCTACAATAGCATTATCTCCTTTTTTCATCCAGGCGCCAGAGCAAAATACCGGCAGCATCCGGTTAATGTTACCGCCGCAGCATGAAGGACGGTGATTGATCTTGAAGGCCGCCCGGTCCCTGCTGTTCATGTACCAGGGTTCGTGGTCGTTCCAGTGACTGGACAGCCCGTCAGCAATTACCTGATTGGGGCCCGAATAATACTGGTACGACTTGAAGTCTTTCGCCACAGAACCCATTCCTGCATTGAAACAGATTTTTTCTATCAGATCACCCCACTGGGCATCACCTGTGGCCTGCAACAGATAGCTCAATGCCCATTGCATATCACTGGCCGTACAGGTTTCATGTACCTCATTGCTAAAGTTACCATCATGAAGTTCGTTCCCGGATGGCAAACCATCTACTAGGCCATGATATTTATACAGTTTGCGGACACCATTAATTGCCGCGTCGAGGTATTCCTTTTTGCCAGTACTGATATACAGGATGATCGGAATTTTAAGATTTTCACTGTAGCTCACCGCATGAGAACGTGGTACCGCGTCATTAGCCAGGGCCTGGATGGAGTACTGTCCCCCGGGCGCACAGAAGGTGGTGTAAGCAGTTTCTGCTTTATCAATAAAAAATTTATCTCCCGTCTCCTGGTAGATCCAGCAAAGCATTTCTACATGCAGGATCAGGCGGTCTTTAAAAAAGTCGTCCTGACCAGGGACGCCGCTTAAACTGGCATATTTTGGTGAATGATAATTGCGTTTTAAAGCGTTGATAATCTTGGGATCACGGGTGGCTTCGTACTCGGCCATTACTGCGCGGAAAAACACCACCTCCGGCCATAAAAAGCTGATATCCTTTGGCCCGATAAAACCGGTACTGTCGGGATGGCTGATCTGAAAGCTGATCCAGTCCTTCACTTTTTGCTGTAAGGCTTTATCTCCAATCAGGTAGCCACAGCGCAGTGCCCCGTCGGCCCAATAGCCTGTTTGCTCGTATTGGGCCCAATCGTCCATCTTCTTCGTTGCCGCTTCTCCCCAGCCTTCTTTATCAAAGGGGTCTCCCGCCACGGCCATGTGGCTGGTTAATCCATCCCTTTGGGTTTGCAGCATAGTTTGCAACCAACCACGGGGTGCCATACTGGTAACGGGAGTTTCCTTAAACACCGCATAATTTTGCTGGGCAATGCTCTGCAAAGAGCTGCAGCACAATGTGCCCAGCAATAAAATATGATTAATATTGAGCTTCTTCATTCAATTCTATTATCTTGTGTTATCAAGTTATATGACCTTCTTTATCCAATTAATTCTTATAAAGCAGGTTTAAGACCTTCATACTTTACCGTCCAGGATCCATCTTTAGGAAAACCGGGTGCAGGTCCGTTGCTTCCATCCCAGCCGGCAGCCATCATCGCCACCGCATACAGCAGTCCTCCATTACTTGGGAAATATGGAAATGGCGAAACTCCGCCGCCAGACAGCCCATGTTCATCCCAGGTAAAACTTGGATAATTCAGTAAAAAGTCCACTGCTCTGTCAGCGTGGCCTAAACGTGCTGCACTCATGGCCAGCATCGGGAAATCCCATCCCCAGGTATGTTCAAACTTCCAGTTTTTTTCTACCGCAGTCAGTGTCCTGTCCATGGTTGGCTTGTCTACTCCATCACCTGGAAGCATGCCGTAGGCACCAATCAGGGCTGGATGCTCAAAATTATAGACAGACCACATGTGATA
>NZ_JBEVDX010000145.1:0-11983 GCF_040513095.1 Pedobacter sp.
GGCTCTCAGCGTAGATTTGTCTTATTAAAAAAGATAAATAAAACAATTGAATTATGTCAAAGACAATTTTTATTACGGGAGCATCCCGTGGATTTGGTAGAATATGGGCAGAAGCATTTCTGGATCGGGGAGATCAGGTGGTGGTCACTTCCAGGAATGCTGATGGTTTAGCCGATCTGGCGGAAAAGTACGGAAGCGCGGTGTTGCCACTGCAGTTAGAGGTAACAGACAGGGCAGCCTGTTTTGATGCAATCTCAAAAGCAAAAACACATTTCGGAAAAATTGATGTTCTGATCAATAATGCCGGAACCGGTTTATTTGGTGCCGTTGAAGAACTTGAAGAACAGGCATCCAGAGCTATCATTGATGCTAATCTGTTTGGTACATTGTGGATGACACAAGCTGCGCTGCCTGTTATGAGAGCTCAGGGAGCTGGCCACATCCTGCAGTTGTCAAGCGCACTTGGTATTTATTCATTTGCGACGGTAGGTATGTACAGTGCCTCAAAGTTTGCTGTGGAAGGACTTAGCGAAGCACTGGCCCAGGAAGTCAAGAACTTTGGGATTCATATCACCCTTGTTGAGCCCAATGGCTATGCTACGGACTTTGGAACGTCTTCAGTTCAGAGTAAACCAATTGCAGCTTATGACGATATGAAAGCAGAATTATATGCACAACCTGAGTTTTCGGCAGCTGATGCATACGGAGATCCAAAAGCAACTTCCGAAGCGATTCTGAAACTGGTAGATGCAGCAAATCCTCCCTTACGCCTGATTCTTGGACGGAAAGCCCTGCCATTGGCGCAATCATCTTATGCAGAGCGATTGGCTACCTGGGAAAATTGGGAAGATGTTTCTGTCAGGGCTCATGGCCTGCTATAAAATTTAATCATAACACCATGCATTTTAAAAGTCTTAGTGAAGTTCATTGCTGTAACAATTATCCGGATCCTGACAATCCGCTGCTTACGCTTTTCACCTGTAATCCCCTGCGCAGCGTAGCCAGTTATGAGGTAACAACAGATTTCTTTGTGATTGCTTTCAAAGAGTTTAGTTCAGGAGAGATCAGATATGGTAAAACACGGTATGACCATCAAAGCGGCTCCATGTTTTTTCTAAAGCCAAATCAAACTATCCGGATGAAGGATATCGCCCTGGATGGTGAGGGTTTCGAAATCTGGTTCCATGAGGATTATCTGAGTGGACATCCCCTCCATTCAGAAATAAAAAAGTATAGCTATTTCAATTACGAGCTAAACGAAGCACTTCATGTTTCAGTAAAAGAGAAACAAATCATCTGGGACTTGTATGAAAGAATAGTCCAGGAGTACCACAACAACCAGGACGAATTTACCAGAGAAATCATCCTGGGGCATATCGAGTCCATCCTCAAATATTCCATGCGTTTTTATAAGCGGCAGTTCATTAACCGTTTTATAATTTCGGGAACCACTGTTACAAAGTTTGATAAAGCACTGGCAGCCTATTTCGAAGAGGGGCAACTTGTAGAAAAGGGACTACCTACAGTTAGCATGCTGGCTGAAAAGTTAAACCTGTCGCCGCGTTACCTGAGTGACCTTTTGAAGCAGGAAACGGGTAAAACAGCAATGGACCTCATACAGATCTTTCTTGTTTCAGAGGCTAAGAACTTATTAAATGAGGGAAAATTATCAATAAATGAGATCGCATATTTGCTTGGCTTTGAGAATCCGCCATACTTCTCCCGTTTATTTAAAAAAGAAACCGGCTTAAGTCCCAACCAGTTCAGAAAGCAGTTTATGAACTAAATTCACACGTAAAATTCCCATGTCATTTCAGCTAAGCCAAAGTGTATTCTGGCTAAATAAAATGTGCCGGCAGCATACATCTTTACAATTATAAATTATAATTATGAAAGCAGTAAGAATAGATGAATACGGGGGAACGAATGTTCTTAAATTGGTAGAAACGGAACGCCCTGTGCCTGCGCCTGATGAAATTTTGCTGAAAGTATTGGCAAGTGGGGTAAATCTCGTTGACTGTGTCATTCGCAGCGGAACAAATGAAAATTTCAAATCCATGCTCAAGCTACCACTTATTTTGGGCTGTGACGCAGCAGGAATTGTGGAAGAGGTAGGTACAGAAGTAACTACCTTCAAAAAAGGCGACCAGGTATTTGGCTGTCCAAACTTTCCCGGTGATGGCAGTTATGCAGAGTATTGCGCCGCGAAAGCCAGTCAGTTTGCCCTGAAACCAGAAACCCTCAGTTTTAACGAAGCTGCAGGCGTGCCTTTAGCTGCGCTTGTTGCCTGGATGGGCCTTTTTGAGCTTGGACAATTGCAGGCAGGGCAGCGGATACTGATCCATGGTGCTTCTGGCGGTATCGGCAGTTTTGCAGTACAGTTTGCAAAAGCCAAAGGAGCATACGTTATCGGAACAGCTTCGGGCAATAATCTTGAATATTTAAGACAAATTGGTGCTGACGAAGTAGTAAATTACGAAACGCAAAAGTTTGAGGAATTGCTTGATAACATTGATTTAGTGCTGGATGCCTCGCCTCTGCGAGATCATGAGGAACGATTAAAAGGTGTTAGTGTATTGAAAGAGGAAGGTATATTTGTCAGCGTGAATGTAGATTTTCCTTTTAATGATGCGTTCAACGATGCTATCGCCCGTAAAAATGCGACTGCCAAAATGGTGGCCGGTCAAAATCACGCCGACCTGGCTGACATAGCGAAGCTTATTGACGATGGTAAAGTAAAGGTGCTGATCAGTAAAGTTTATCCTCTGGCAGAGGTTGCCCAGGCACAGGAGGAAAGTATAACGGGGCATGTTCGTGGTAAACTGGTACTTGAGATTCAAAAATAAAAAGGCATGAAGCACATCAGGACAATAAGTGAATTTCATCGGTTTAGGGAGCTTGAAAAACCTGAACATCCAATGATCAGTCTGATTGATGTTGCTAGCGTCAGGCAATCAGATGGAGAGGAACCAACAGCGTTGCTACTGGACTTTTATGTCATCGCGATGAAAAAGGTTTCCGGTGCACAAATGAAATATGGACAGCAACAGTTTGATTTTGATGAAGGCCTCATGTCCTTCATGGCTCCCAACCAGGTTTTTACCGTTGTCCCGGGCAAAAAAGACGAAGAATTTAAACAATCAGGATGGGTGCTCAATATCCATCCTGAATTTCTGTGGAACACCTCACTAGCGGCAACAATAAAGCAATACGACTTCTGGGATTACTCATTGAATGAAGCCCTGTTCCTTTCTGAGAAAGAGGAAGCAATCATTAACCAGATTATCCAGAATATCCAGCAGGAGTACCGCTCAAATATTGACAGGTTTAGCAAACAGATTATCATCTCACAGATTGAAAGCCTGCTGAGTTATGCTGACAGGTTTTACCACCGCCAGTTTATCATACGCGAAAAATCCAATCATCAGATACTTGACCGTTTAGAGAAGTTGCTGGATGAATATTTTAGCAGTGATGGCTTAATCAACAAAGGGTTGCCATCTGTCGGGTTCATTGCCGGGAGCCTGAACATATCTCCGAAGTACCTCAGCCGCTTGCTTAAGATGCTGATAGGACAAAACACTCAGCAGTACATTCATGAAAAACTAATAGCAAAAGCCAAAGAAAAGTTATCAGCAACCGATTTATCTGTGAGCGAGATCGCTTACCAGCTGGGCTTTGAACATCTGCAGTCTTTTAGCAAACTATTCAAGATCAAAACAAAGCTTTCACCTTTGGAATTCAGGCAGTCCTTTAACTTCAAAAGTGGAATGGGGGATAAGGACCTGAATTAAATTCTCAGCCAGCCTCGGAGCTGGTTTTTTTATGTCTCATATTTTTAGCTGTAATAGGATTCTCTTATCATGCGAAATTAGACTCTCACATCAAAATTCAGGTAAACAGGCTAAAGATTAATGAGGATACAAACCTCCTGCTATATTTCAAAATTAACCTTTGTAAAAGCACTGATAAATATATCTTTGACAAAAGTACGCCAATAGCCCGGAATTTATAAATGTCTGCGATAACCATAGAAAGTGACGATGTATTAATTGAACTGCTACGGGAAGGAAGCTTAGCAGCCTTTAATGAAATTTATACCCGGCATTTTGAAAGCCTGTATAAATTTGCTTACACAATTCTAAAGGACGAAGCCGCATGCGAAGACATTCTTCAAAACGTTTTTACATGGTTGTGGGAGAATAGGGCAAACCTTAAAATCACCTCTCTGAAGGCATATCTGTTTGCTGCAGTAAAGTTCAACATGTCTGGTGCTATACGTTTGAGTAAACGAAGATCTGAAATTTTAGCAAATGCCCCCATGCTCAAGCAATCTGTAGACGTTGACAGCATGGAGCTTAAAGAACTTATTGCAATTATCAGCTCTTTTACCGAAACTCTGCCAGAAAGGGCCAGATTGATTTTTGAGCTTTCCCGTAAAGAATACCTAACTAATCGCGAAATTGCCCTGAAACTGGGCATTTCAGAAAAAACTGTGGAGAACCAAATGAATATTTCCTTAAAAAAATTGAAGATACATCTGGGGCGGATGTCTTTCTGGTGTGCACTAATGTAAATATATTTTTGTTTGGCTTGGGTGCTGCTGTGGGTTGAACCCTCTTCTCTATATACGGCTGATAAAAGCCTGATCAACTAAGCCTATGAGTGCCGAAAATGAACTGCTCCTGATAATGGAGCGCATTTCTGATTTGACTGCGACGGATGCCGAAATTGCACAATTCAATGCCTGGTGCGATGGTTTTAAAGCACAGGAAATACAGGTTGAAAATTTTGATGCGGTTAGTGAAAGGGTATTGTTACAGGTTCATCGCCGGATCAATAAAAAACCTAACGTTTTTTTGCCACTCTATATGAAGTTGGGGGCTGCCGTAGCCGTTGCAGTATTTATTTTCAGCGTATGGTTTTTCAGTTCACGGGTAAAATCTATTGAGGAAATACGCTATGCCGCTGATATTGCACCTGGCAGGACCGGGGCAACGCTGACGCTGGGTAGTGGAAAGAAGGTTAACATTGGGCTTGCCACTGCAGGTGACCTGGCTATGGAATCCGGTGTAAAGATTTCTAAGAATGCCAGCGGCGACATCATCTATACAATCATGCCTGATAATAAAGTTACGGCTGATGCTGTAAATACGCTTGAAACATCCCGTGGACAGCAAACTCAGGTTCAGCTGCCAGATGGTAGTAGAATATTTCTGAATGCTGCATCATCACTAACCTATCCTGCCTCGTTTGCAAACAAAAAAGAGCGTAGAATCAGCCTTTCCGGAGAAGGCTATTTCGAAATTGCAAAAGATAAAGCCCACCCTTTTATAGTAGACACAAGGGGGCAGGAGCTGAAGGTACTGGGAACACACTTCAATATAAACGCTTATAGTACAGAAGCTGTTTCTAAAACAACCCTGCTTGAAGGGAGCATAGTAGTATCTACTGCAACAAGCCAGCAGATCCTTACACCCGGAACTGAATTAATAAATAACGGGAGCAGCCTTCAAGTTAAGCAAGTTGATACTGAGCTGGCTATTGCCTGGAAGAACAATCTCTTCCTGTTTGACAATGAAGAACTGGGAACCATCATGCGGCAGGTTGAGCGCTGGTATGACGTTGAGGTGATTTTTGTTGATGGTATCAGTAAGGAACGCTTCGGCGGCGGAGTCTCCCGATTTGATAGTGTCTCCAAATTACTTAAATCTCTCCAGGCTACAGGAAAGGTGCAGTTCCAAATCAAAGGAAGAAAAATCTATGTAACTAAATAATTAATGTATATAAACCCATAATCCTGATGATGAAATTCTACAGAAAACGACCTATTTAAACGCTGAGCAGAAACAACCAGAAGTGCGTTTAAGCACTTCCAGTTGCAATTTGGCTAAATCAATTAACTATCAACTTACGCTGGTATCAAAGTTTTCGAAGCCGGAGGTACCAGCTAAAACCAAACCAAACAAATGTATAGAAATTATACCAGGAATCGCCGTGCGCCAGCATTGCTGTACAAAAAAATAATGCTCATCATGCGCCTAACCACCGTATTACTGATTCTCTCGCTCGCTCAGGTAAGCTCAGCTACCCTGGCTCAGAAGATCACTTTATCGAAATCAAACACTTCTTTAAAAACTATTCTCAGGGAGATTAGGGTTCAGAGTGGCTACGTTTTTTTATATAATGAAGCCCAAATCAAAAACGCTAAGCCTGTATCAGTTAAAGTCATAAATTCTGATTTTAGAGAAGTTTTGGATCTTATCTTCCAAAATCAACCCCTCACTTTTTCTATCAATGAAAAAACCGTCACCGTAACAGAGCGCAAACCAAGCTTTCTCGATCGGATCATCGGTGCATTTACTGTTATCGACGTGAGTGGCCGCATTGTCGATCAGAACGGAAATGCTGTTCCCGGCGCCACAATACTTGTTAAAGGGGCCGGTATATCCACCATTTCTGATGCATCCGGATATTTCAGGCTGAACAGAGTTGATGAGGGGGCTGTATTAATACTCAGCTCCGTAGGCTATCTTACCAGGGAAATAAATGTGAGGGCAGACCTTGGGAATGTGACACTTGAGATCAGCAATGCCAAACTTGATGAAGTAGTAGTTATAGCTTATGGAACAACAACCAGGCGATTAAATACCGGATCAGTCAGTACTCTTTCAGGCAGTGATATTACACAGCAGCCAGTAACAAATCCGATCCTGGGATTAAGTGGCCGTGTTCCGGGTCTGTTTATTACACAGGGAGCGGGTTATGCCGGTGCTACCTATAATGCTTCCATCCGTGGTCAAACCAGTCTCGGTTTTCAGTCCAGTACACCATTATATGTTATTGACGGGATACCCTTTGGCGACCGGCCAGTAGAGCAATCTGCGGGCGGCTCCTCCCAGCAGGGTTTCAGTCCGCTAAACAATATAAGTCCCGACGAGATAGAAAGCATTAACGTGCTTAAAGATGCTGATGCCACAGCAATTTATGGCTCACGCGGTGCCAATGGAGTTATCCTTATTACGACTAAAAAGGGTAAAGCTGGCAAAACCCAGTTGTCCGTTGATGTAAATACCGGATTTGGAGCAGTAACCAATATGGTTGAAATGTTAAAGACCTCAGACTACCTGAGGATCAGAAAACAGGCCTTTGCCAATGAGGGGATTATACCAACGGTAATTACTGCACCAGACTTATTTACCTGGGACCAGTCCGGGTATACCGATATCCCTGACTTGCTTATGGGCCACACCTCACATCAGACGAAGGCAGCCTTTAACATCTCCGGTGGCGACCTGCAAAATCAGTTTATCTTTGGGGGTAATTTTCGCCGTGAGACAACGGTCATGAACACTTCCACACGTGACCAGGCTGTCCAATTCCATACCAGCATGCAGCACAGGAGTAAAGATGAAAAGTTTAACTTTTCATTTTCGGCAAGCTACAATACCGACAACAACAGCGTTCCAAATTACAACCTTGGCATTACGAACTATTCATTGCCGCCAAATTATCCTCTTTATAAGTCAGATGGCAGTTTATATTTTGGACCGGGTTACAATAATCCGCTTGCACCTTTCAATTCAATCAGCAGCCTTAAATCAACCAATCTTATAAGCAGTGTAAATGTAAGCTACAGGATTTTGGATGATCTGACCATTAAGGCCGATGCAGGTTACAATTATAACAACGTATTCAGCACTACGATTACCCCCGCCAACGCCAGTAACCCACTTTTAAATTCCCTGCCAACCTCAGTCCTCGGTAATAACTTCATCAAGACTTACATTGCAGAGCCTCAGTTAAACTATGGCCATACCTGGGGTAAGGGTAAGTTAACTGCGCTGATAGGAGGTAGCTGGCAGCAAATGGAAAGTACACAGCCCTATTTCGTGCTGGGCACTTTTTCAAATCTCCAACTTGCAAGCAGTATCAATGCACTTAACATCCTTTACAAATCTTCAGGATATAATAACTATAAATATGATTCCGGGTTTGCCCGCCTGGAATACAATTATGATGGTAAATATCTGATCAGTGGCAACATTCGTCGTGACGGGTCATCGCGCTTTGGCACTGAAAAACCTTTTGGAACTTTCGGCAGTGGCGCAGCAGCCTGGATTTTTTCCAAAGAAGATTTCGCAACAGCCTCTATGCCATGGCTCAGCTTTGGTAAGTTGCGCGCCAGCTATGGTACCATAGGC
Organism: Pedobacter sp.; assembly: GCF_040513095.1. Lineage (GTDB taxonomy): Bacteria > Bacteroidota > Bacteroidia > Sphingobacteriales > Sphingobacteriaceae > Pedobacter. The sequence goes on from NZ_JBEVDX010000145.1 coordinate 8,205, forward strand.
AGCGATAAGTCAATACAGGATTACGCTACGCTAAGTACATATAATCCCGGTATTGGCTATGGCCCTTCTTCGAGCATTAACCCCACGCGGATCAATAATCCCTATCTGCAATGGGAGGTGACCAAAAAGCTTGATTTTGCAATGGAGCTTGGATTTTTTCAGGACAGGATCTTTCTGTCTGCAAACTATTACCGTAACCGGTCAAACAACCTTCTCGGTGAGATGCCTCTGCCAATACAGGCGGGATTCAGCTCGTATAGTGCTAACCTCCCGGCCACAGTGCAGAACAAGGGTTTTGAATTTGAACTGTCCAGCCTGAATATCAAAACCAAAGATCTGAGCTGGCGTACGTCTTTCAATATCTCTTCGCCGCGCAATAAACTCATAGCTTTTCATGAACTTGAAAATTCGGTATATGCGAATACATATGTGGTTGGTCAGCCCCTCAACCTGCTAACAGCACTTCATTCAACTGGAATTGTTGATGGACTAGCAACTGCACAGGATGTAAATGGCGATGGAATGGTCACTTCGGGACTTGCAGCCAATGGTAGTGGCGACTTTATTGTTGCCGGAACATCTGATCCAAAGTTCTTCGGTGGCCTCAGTAACACAGTCAACTATAAAGGTTTTCAGTTAGACTTCCTTTTCCAGTTTGTAAACAGGAAGGCCAGGAGGGGTGATTTAAACTTTACCGACTATCCCGGCACGGGCTACAATATTCCGGTCAGTTTTCTGGATGTGCCATTGAGATATTCTCCCCGATATGGTACTGCAGCCACAAATGCTTTTTACTATTATAAGGCATCAGACGCTGTAATAGAAAGCGCATCATTTGTACGCCTTAAGAATGTTGCATTATCTTATACCTTTCCCGCTGCAATGTCCAGAATGATGAAGATTTCTTCACTCCAGGTGTATTGTCAGGGACAAAACCTGCTCACTTTTACCAGCTATAAAGGATTAGACCCAGAAACATTAACAACAAGTCTTCCAACACTGCGCATGCTGGTTACCGGTATCAAATTCACATTATAACATTGTATCAAATGAAAACAGAATATACATTTAAACTAATTGCAGCGATTGGAATTGTGCTGCTTTTTGTTTCCTGCAAAAAAATAATTGATGTGGGTCCATCAAAAACAGAATTACTCACTACAACCGTTTTCAAGGATTCGTCCACTGTACAATCTACACTGGCCGGCCTTTACGAATCATTTGCACCACAGGCGGGATCTTACAGGAACAGTATATCCACATTGCTGGCAGTTAGTGCCGATGAGTTACAGTATAATGGCAACGATTTTGCAGCATTCGAAAACAATGCAGTGCTTTCAACTGATGGTAACGCGGCGGCAATCTGGGAAGATTCTTATAAAGCCATTTATGTAGCCAATGCAATCCTGGAGGGAGTTGCCGGTAGTGAAGGGATTTCGCAGAGCTTAAAAAATCAGGCATCGGCCGAGGCAAAGTTTATTAGGGCCTTTTGCTACTTCTACCTTGTAAATGTTTACGGAGACGTGCCTCTGGTGTTGCGGACAGATGTTGCCCAAAATACAAATATGGGAAGAGCTGCCACAGCAGAAGTCTACACCCAGATTGTTGAAGACCTCAAATTTGCACAGCTTAACCTTCCGTCAGATTACTCCAACTCTGATGGAAGCCGCACACGGGCAAACAAGTGGATAGCCACGGCCATGCTGGCAAGGGTCTATTTGTATAACAGGAACTGGCCAGAGGCCGAAGCAGAGGCTACCAGTATTATCAGTAACACTTCACAATTTGCCCTTTCTCCCGATTTAAATAACGTATTTAGTCCTACCAGTTCAGAAGCAATCTGGCAGTTATATAATGATAATTCCGGATATACCTGGTACGCCTCAGAAGTACTGCCAAATCCTGTAACACAGGTTCCTACCTACTTTTTAACTTCCAGTCTGCTCTCGGCATTCGAGGAGGGTGACAAACGAAAAGCTGCATGGACTGCAACAACTGATTACAGCGGAACTGCTTACACTTATCCCTATAAATACCAAAGTTTGATCAGCGGTGCCAATACTGAATATTATACAATACTGAGAATGCCCGAACAATTTTTAATAAGGGCTGAAGCGAGGGCGCAGCAAAACAACATCCAGGGAGCACGGGAAGATATTTCAATACTACGTAACCGGGCGGGGTTACGGAATACCACGGCTGCGGATAAAGATGCGATGCTGCTTGCTATAGAACAGGAGCGCAGGATCGAACTCAATACTGAGTGGGGGCACCGATGGCTCGATCTTAAACGAACGGGAAGAATAAACACTGTACTTGGCGCAGCCAAGCCAACATGGAAGCCATCGGCAGCATTGTTTCCTGTTCCAAATGCACAAAGAACCCTCAACCGTAATCTCACACAAAATCCTGGTTATAATTAATTAAATACTACAGATATGAAATCTAAATTTATCATTCTGCTTGCAGCAAGTCTGCTACAAGCTATAGGTTCAATTGCCCAACAAAAGTTTACCCTCAAGGGCAGCATTACCTCTGTTCCTGCTTCAAGCTATGCTTTTCTTGCTTATACCGATGGCCAGAAATCCGTACGTGACTCGGCAATGCTTAGCGGAGGGATGTTTTCTTTTCAGGGGACCATCAGCCATCCTGTAAGGGCAAACCTTTGGCTGTTACCTGCAGAGCGCGTTAAGAACAAGCTTAAAGTCGGAGATGTCATGCCGGCAATTGACGGCACTGATCTGATGCTCGACCCAACTGATATAAAGGTTGAGGGAGCCACAATCGCATCTGCAAGAATCAATGCAGGGCCGTCCCAGGCTGATTACATCCTTTTCAAAACTCTGATAGACACTGAAAGTAAAAAGGCTGACCAAATCTGGGAAGCGAAAATGAAATCAATCCCTAAAGATTCAGTTGCTCAGGTAAGCAAGAAGATGCTGTCAGAAAAATGGGTAAATTTTGATCGGGCAATCAAAGGGTTTGTACTCAGTCATCCAGACTCTCAGGTTTCCCAGGATTACCTGACGGAAAATTCCATAGCAATTGCTGATCCTAAGGATTTTGAAGAAATGCTCAGTAAAATGAGCTCTGCCTATCAATCATCTTATACCGGTAAAGTGGTAGCACAGCGACTGGCAGCAGCGAAAAAGTTCGCTATCGGTCAGCCAGCAATCAATTTCAGCCAAAAGAATGACAAAGGTGAGGAGGTATCTCTTGCTCAGGTGAACAAAGGGAAATATGTTCTTATTGATTTTTGGGCAAGTTGGTGTGGACCCTGCCGTACTGAATATCCATATCTAAAAAAAGCATATAATCAATACAAGGATCGCAATTTTGAAATCATAGGAGTTTCGCTGGATGATAACAAGGCAAACTGGCTGGAGGCTATTAAATCTAATGGCTTTCAATGGATAGAACTTTGTGACCTTAGGGGCCGTCAAAATGAAGTTGCCAGTGCCTACGGAATTGCTGCTATTCCACAAAGTTTCCTTATTGATCCAGAAGGGAATATCATTGCAAAGAACCTTCGTGGAGATGATTTGCTGGAAAAACTGAAGGAAGTAATCAAATAAACACTGCAGCAAATCAATTGAAGAGCGCCTTTTAAAGTCAATCCTCAATTCCCGAATCGGGGATTGACTTTAGCAACAATACTTAAGTCTATCGGGTTATCATCGATATTCTTAACCACCTGCTTTTCAAAGCTTGTCAATTTCCATCTTTCTGGTAACTCCTGTTTGTCCAGCCATTGATAAAAATCCTTTTGAACATGTTCC
>NZ_JBEVDX010000146.1:0-12876 GCF_040513095.1 Pedobacter sp.
CAATACCGCACAGAACAATGAAGATAAGATACCGATACATAAAGTAGTTGCAAAACCCTGAACAGGTCCGCTACCGAATACGTAAAGGATAACACCCAGAATAAGGATTGTAACGTTTGAGTCAATAATAGAAGGCATTGCATGTTTGAAACCTTCCTTGATTGCAGCGGCAGTGGATTTTCCCTGGTTCAATTCTTCCCTTACACGTTCGAAGATTAGAATGTTTGCGTCAACAGATAAACCGATAACGAGGATAATACCTGCGATACCTGGCAAGGTTAGCACAGCTCCGAGTGAAACCAGGATACCTACGATGAAGAATAAGTTGATTAACAACGCTAAGTTAGCTACCCATCCAGCCTTGTTGTAGTAAAGTGCCATGAAGATCAGGATCACAACAAATGCCAGTACGAATGACAATAAGCCATTGTCAATTGCAGCTTGTCCTAAAGAAGGACCTACAACGAATTCACCAACAATACGTGCCGGCGCCGGAAGTTTACCTGCTTTTAAAATATTCGCTAAATCTTGTGTTTCGTTTACAGTGAAGTTACCGGTGATAGAAGAGATACCGTTAGGGATTTCATTTTGCACAGTTGGTGCAGAGTAAACTGCATTATCCAATACGATTGCAATTGCTTTTTTGTTTTTGTCGTCAGATGAAGCTTCGGCAGTTATTTTTTTCCATTTCTGCGCGCCTTCGCCAGTCATGTACATTGTAACCTCAGGTTTACCTTTCTGATCGTAATCATGACGGGCATCGCTGATGGCTTCACCACCTAAATCTGGTTTTCCATCCGGGTTAACAGATTTGATCGCGTACATTTCGAAAACCTTGGTACCATCCATTGGTCTCACACTCCACATGAATTTCATGCTTTGCGGAATGATCGCTGCAATCTCTGGTGTTCTGAAGTAAGCGTTTACTTTAGCTGTATCTTTTTGTGCTACCCATCCAACAGTTGCACCAGGACGCAAAGCAGGCTGTCCGTTTTCACCCTGGTAAGTAGGGATATTTAAAACCGCAAACAGTGGGTTGGTTTTTGCAAGTTCTTTCGTTTTCAGATCCAAAGAATCTTTACCGGTAGATTTTTTTGCAAGGTTAGCCAGTGCACTTCCTTTTTTTGCTGAAGTGTCAGCAGCAGCAGCTGCCGTAGCAGTAGTATCTTTTAAAACTGTAGTCAGGGTTTTGTTGATATTCTCCATGATCGAGTAAACCTCTTCATTTTGATATACCTGCCAGAATTGTAATTCTGCAGAACCCTGCAATAATTTATGAACCCTTTCTTTGTCCTGCACACCCGGCATTTCAATCAGGATACGGTTGGTACCTTCCTGTTTCTGCATGTTCGGGCTTACTACACCAAATCCGTCGATACGGCTTCTGATGATGATGAACGAACGGTCGATTGCGCTGGCAGCTTCTTTTTGTAAATAGCTTTTTACTTCAGCATTGGTAGCGTTGGCTTTTAACTGCTGGGCGTTATCCTGGTTAGAAAAGAAATCTGCAAGTTTTACGTTAGGGCTGCTTTTCTCAAAATCATTTACAAACAAAGTAATGAAATCTTTGCCGCCTGCATTTAACTGCGTTTGTGCGCTGGAAAGCGCTTTGTTGAAATTGGCGTCATCAGTGTTGTTCGCTAAAGATTTCACCAGTTCACCCAACGAGATTTCCATCGTTACGTTCATACCGCCTTTAAGGTCGAGACCCAGGTTGATTTCTTTTCCTTTGCAGAACTGGTAGTCAAATCCTAAAACAGGATAAACCGGTACAGTCGACATGGAGTCCAGATAAGCTTTTTCTTTAACCAGGTCACCTTTGGCATACGCTTTAGCGTCTTTTTCTACCTTCGATGTAACGAGATTGAACGAGAGTGAATACACACAGACAATACCTAATAGTATTGCCATAAATTTAATGAAACCTTTACCTTGCATTTTTGTTTGTAATTATTTGTCTATGCTGTATATTTTTTTCAACAAGTCGGCAAATCTAATTAATTTTTTAATTAATAGTCAGCCTTCTATAATTTTCATCAGTATATATTTTTTTTTATTTGTGATGAAGCTTGCATGAGCTAATCTCAGTATTGGATTGTCAGCTCATGCAGGTGTTATTGAGGATACTGAACTATTTACGGAGAAGGGTTGAAAATGTATAAGCCCAGGCATTTTTTTCATCAGGCTCAAAACTGATTTTCTCAGTTTCTTCCCAGAAGTTGGGATCTATAGGGGGGAAAAAGGTATCTGCTTCAAAATCTCCTTTCACTACCGTTAAATATATTTTATCAGTAATGCCCATCGCCATTCTGTAGATCTGGGCACCGCCAACGATAAAAACTTCTTCATTTTCATCACACAGGGCGATAGCAGATTCCAGATCGGGTACTACCTCCGCACCTGGTACTTCAAGCGCAGTATTTCTGGTGATCACGATATTTCTGCGGTTGGGCAGGGGCTTTCCTACCGAGTCGAAAGTTTTGCGGCCCATGATGACAGTATGCCCGCTGGTTGTATTTTTGAAATGTTTAAGGTCTGCCGGCAAATGCCACAACAGCTGGTTATTTTTCCCGATAGCGTGGTTTTCGGCTATGGCTACCATTATAGAGATGATCATACGGCTACTGCTGCTTTTATATGTGGATGCGGTTCATAACCGGTCAGGTTGAAATCTTCAAATTTAAAGCTGAAGATGTCTTTTACTTCGGGATTGATCTCCATCACCGGCAAAGGTCTGGCTGCTCTGCTCAGCTGAAGTTTTGTCTGTTCGATATGATTATTATAAAGGTGTGCGTCTCCCAGTGTATGGATGAAGTCACCGTACTGCAGTCCGCATACCTGCGCAACCATCATGGTAAGCAAAGCATAGGATGCGATATTAAAAGGTACACCCAGGAATATGTCGGCACTGCGCTGATAAAGCTGACAGCTCAGTTTGCCATCTGCAACGTAAAACTGGAAAAACGCATGGCAGGGCGGTAAAGCCATGCTGTCGATTTCGGCCACGTTCCATGCAGATACAATGATCCTTCTTGAATCCGGATTGTTTTTAATGGTATCAATGATTTTGCTGATCTGGTCAATATGTCCACCGTCTGGGCTGGGCCAGGACCGCCATTGCGATCCATAAACGGGACCCAGGTTGCCATCTTCATCTGCCCATTCGTCCCATATCTTTACGTTGTTATCTTTCAGGTATTTGATATTCGTTTCACCGCTCAGGAACCAGATGAGTTCATGGATGATCGATTTGAGGTGTAATTTTTTAGTGGTTACCATAGGAAAACCTTCCTGCAGGTTGAAACGCATCTGATAGCCGAAAACGCTGATGGTTCCTGTTCCTGTACGGTCGTGTTTCTGTGCGCCGGTATCCAGCACGTGCTGCATAAGATCCAGATATTGTTTCATCTATTTATATAGTTTTTAAACCATGTTGGCTTCATGATCTGTTAGAGGCAATTTTGCTTAAGGTACAAAACTAAAATAAAAATGGTTGTGCTGAGTTACATTTTTTAAGTTTGTGACTTCATTATTAAAAACACGAAATGCTCGCATTTGCCAATGCCAAGATCAACCTGGGTTTAAATGTTACAGGAAAGAGACCTGATGGTTACCATAACCTGGAAACAGTATTTTATCCGGCTAAGATTTATGACACCATAGAAATTACTGATGCAGAAACAACTTTCTGCGAGATCAGGGGCATAGCAATACCCGGCGATTCCAAAGATAATCTTTGCCTGCAGGCGTACCATTTGCTCAACAAAGATTTTGACCTGCCTCCGCAACAGATTACGCTGCTGAAGAATATCCCGGTTGGTGCCGGACTTGGCGGAGGATCTGCTGATGCAGCTTTCCTGATCAAACTGATAAACACGAAATTCCAGCTGGGACTTTCTGTAAATCAGATGCAGGATTATGCAAGAGTGCTGGGGGCCGATTGTGCATTTTTTATTGAGAACACACCTGTGTATGCCGTAGACCGTGGCGATCAGTTTAGTCCGGTGGCAATTGATTTGTCTGCGTACTTTATGGTGCTGGTGAAACCCCCTGTGCATGTATCTACTGCTGATGCTTTCGGGGGACTGAAGCCTGCGCTTCCCGAAGTGAATGTGAAGGAGCTGATGGGCCTGAGCCCGGATAAATGGAAAGATGTACTAAAAAACGATTTTGAAGAAACGATATTCCTGAAATATCCGGAAATTGCGCAGCTGAAGACCGGTCTTTATCATGCGGGTGCAACATTCGCACTGATGAGTGGCAGCGGCTCAAGTGTTTTTGCGATATTTGATACAGCGGTTACCCTTCCCGAATTGGAGAAAGCCAACAGGGTATTTTACAATATTTAGAACCATGGAAATTAATTTAGCAAGGAAAAATAAGAAATTTCATTTTGAAGCAGAGAACGCCGAGGGACAAACCGTAGGAATAGACGCTAACCCTGCAATAGGTGGTGAAGGTAAGGGTTTCAGGCCTATGGAGATGTTACTTGTAGGTTTGGGCGGATGCAGTGGTATAGACATGGTCAACATGCTGACCAAACAAAAAGAACCTCTGGATGATGTTAAGATTAAGATTACCGCTACCCGTAAGGATGATGAAGTGCCTGCAATCTTTGAAGAAATCAATATTCACTTTGATATGTTCGGCAAGCTGAGCGATCAGAAAGTTAAGCGTGCGCTCGATCTTACATTTGAAAAATATTGCTCAGTGTCTAATATTATCGGCCGTTCAGCAGAGATCAAATTCTCTTACACGATTCATTCCTGATAATCAATGAACAATACCCGGCGGCAGGTCAGGTGTACCTCAGGCATGAAAGGATTTTACATCTGTCCGGACCTGGTTCTGCCCATCTGTAGGGCTACCGTACCCCAACAGTACCCCTATCGTACCCCTAGTTTACCCTTTAGGTACTGTAGGGGTACGGTTGGGGTACGGTAGGGGTACAGTAGGGCAGACCTGATTCAGAACCTTATGGGAATAAAAGGAAAGTTTACGTGGGGCTGGTATTAGCTGATATATTCTCTGTCTTCTTCGCTCAGGCCATCTTTTGCTTCTGAGCTCATTTTTTCCTGGTCATCATGCCTGTCATCATACGTGCTGATCACAGTTCTCGGGCGGCCCGCCACATAGCCGAGGATAAATCCTACAACTGTACATACGCCAACGACCAGTAATTTTGAAATTTGTCCTTTACCAAAGATAAAGTCAAATTCTACCGCATCGGTATTGATCATCAAAAAAACGGTGATCAGTACAGTAAAGATGATGATAAAGATAGTTTTAGCGCGCATAATTTAAAAGTTGTAGTTCAACATGAATTCAAATATCGGGTTCTGATTGTATTCCCTGTTAACAAATACAATTCTTGTGCCTACATCCAGATCCGGCGAATAACGGAGAATATTCATGGTGCTGTGCAATTCAAATCCGTAGGTTTTTGGCTGAGACAGGTTAGTGCCTTTACCGATGTTTTCGTAATGGCAGAACAAACCTCCCCTTACGTTGGTGATGTAGGCCAGCGGGCCGATTTCTGCATCAGGAAAGGCAATCGGAAAACGGTAGTTGAACAGCAGGGTATTCCTGAGTTTGTCTTTTGCCTGGATATTGTTGTAGCCGTATACTGTATTGATGGCCGAATTGTAAAGCCAGATGCCGGAAGTTTCCTGGTAATTGAAATTTGCGAGGAAAGTGTGGTTCCTGGCAAGACCGGGGAAGTAAGCGAATCCTTCTGCTGAAAAAAGGTTGCCGGCAAGATTATTGTCAAAAGGCTGCGTCAGGTAGTTGAACCTGATAGTCTGTGCCCATTTCGGAGCGATGTCTCTCTCGGCTGTGCGGATGGAGTGCGTAAAGCTGAATCCGGTTTCCAGCGGCAGGGTCAGTTTTTTGATAAAGTTGGAAGGCATTGATGCTGCGTCATACCGCTGCGTAAAACTTGTTCCTGCATTTACCGAAAAATCAAAGAAATGATTCTGAGCGGTCAGGGTTAAAGGAACCTGTACGCTGAGGCGGTAATAGTTTTCCCTGAAGTCTCCTTCCTGTGTTCCGTTGTTGGTGTCGTAAAAGAATCTCCGGGGCCTGTTGTTGTAGGTCAGGTTGAAAATCGGGTATAAACTTTTAAAGCTGATACCGGCATTGTATTCGAAACGGCCTAGGTCACGGTGATAATCTGCGCCGATCTGGGTTTCAAAAGTACTGAGCAGGTTATTTGATTTCAGGCGCAGGCCAAAAACGTATTCATCCTGTACTTCGGGGCTGACGGAATGGAAATGCAGGAGGTGGCCAAGCTTCCTGTAGGTTGTAGAGCTATAGCTGCTGTCGGGCAGTTCAGAGAAAACATTGCCCGTATTCTCCTGTTTCGCAGCTGCGGCGCCGAAAAACACAAAATTATTTTCACCTGCAGCAAGAGGCTGAATCTTGGTCTTAGAAATTTCATAACCGTAGAGGTTGAAATTGTTAAAAAGTATGCTATCTGTGCCGGGGATTTTAGCGGGATTGAAAGCGCCGTATTTAGAAGCGCTCAGAGCGCTTATTTTTCCCGAGGTGACATCTACAGTGTAAACGTTGTCAATACCGTTGTAGTGAGCGTTAAATGCGATATTACGGTCAATGAATACCGGTCTGCTCAACTGCTGAATAGTCTCATTAATGATTTTCCTTGTTTTTCCGTCCTGATCAACTGTCCATATTGCTTTTCCAGCTTCAGAAATGCTGACGTAAGTGATTACTGAAGCGTCGGTGTTAAACGCAGGTGTCTGGATCAGCAGGTTCTCCGGGTTTGGAATGCTGCGAAGGATTTTTCCGCTTGACGCATCCATTACGATGATGTTGATTTTATTGCTGAGGTCTATCGTTACTGCCACAATCTTTGAGCCGTCTGCAGAGAGGGTAGGGGAGAAGATACGTGATCTGGAACTCAGCTTTTTAAGTTTTCCTGATTGCAGGTCATAACTGCAGATAACGCTGTAGCTCCTTCTCAGGAACCTGCCGTCGTATCTCACTTCATCCCATACAGCCTTGCCATTGGCATAGCTGAACCAGGGTTGTTCCTGCTGGCCGATGCGCTGCAGGCGCTGTTCTTTCCTGTTTTGATCGATAAGCACCAGCACAGCGGTTTCAGCCTTGCTGTCTTTCAGTGCCAGGATCTTCCCGTCGGGCATTTCAGCCGGAAGGTAGTAGTTTGTTTCAAACTTAGCCTGGCGGTTAAGAGCAGGGTATTCGCGGGAAGGTGTGATCTCTGCCTGTCTGCCCCAGTCGTTCCTCAGTTTTGTAGTCAGCGAGTCGTACCACTGCTTTGCGGTTTTCCCTGTATATTTTTTCAGGCTTCCTGCCAGCGGGTAAAGGCGGACCGGGCGTTTTTTAATGTCGGTAAGCAAACTGTCCACGATGAACTCCCCGGAGTTTTCGCGCAGGGTAGAGATCATCAGGTAACCCAGCTGATAATAACCCGGGGTCACATCTTTCTGCGAGCCAAAGGCGGCCTTGCTGTAAGAGTAGTTTTTACCATTCAGGATGGCTGTCCGGTAAGGCATGATCCAGTTGGGCTGACGGCCTCTGCCCACATTGGTGAGCGAGGTTTCTGTGCTGACCGCATCCCCTTCAAAAAACCAGAGGGGAAGGCTGGCGCCGAACCATGCGTAATAGACTTCCTGAGGGAACGGATACTCCTTGCCACCGGTCAGTTTATCAAACTGTGCAACGTGTCTCAGCTCATGGACGGCAAGGTTGTTCAGCCAGTCCTGGCTGTCAAAGTACTGGGGTGGGGTAGCGAAGAATTCAACCTTTCTCGGGGCCATCTGGGCAAAGCCGTTTGCAACTACTCCGCGGTTCTGAAAGATGATCGGGATCTTAGATTTTCTTATGCCCAGGCTGCCGCCTACACGGCCAAAGATGGAGGGGATGGTATTGGCCATCCGTTGTGCTTCCGTTTCGAGTTCCACAGGGTAGATGATCCGGAAACCCGAAGCATTAATTTGTCGCCAGTTTACACTAAGTGGGTTTTGTTCACTGTCATAGATCTGAGCCTGTGCCGTATCTGATATTAAAATTGAAGTGAATAAAATTAAGATACTGATTATAAGATTTTTATGTTGTTGTATTAATTGCATTTTACAGGCTTACTAAAATATTTAGTTTTTATTAGGAAACGGATTTTGAACTGATGTATTGTATAAAATTATATAAATAACATAAAAATCTCATTATTATATATTTATGAAATTTTAACTTCTTCTGGTTATTGTATTTGTATGCTTAAACAATAGTTATCATGAATAGTTTTAAAGCAGTTGCATTCAATTTCTCAGGCTGCTGAAACTATTGGCTGAAGATACACTATTTCAGCAAAAATCGGCAATAATATTTGGTGTTTAACATTTCAAACGGATGCAGAAAAGTACCATTATCAGACTCTGCTCCTGCGTTTTTTGTAGACAGGGTATAAGAATACTGCTGCCAGGATCAGCGCTGATCCCATGTAAAAACCAACAGACATGGTCTCTTTCTGACCAAAGAAAAGGAAGGCCAGTATGATGCCGTAAACAGGTTCAAGGTTACTGATCAGGGCCACCCTGAAGGCAGACAATGTGCGCATAACTGAGACCCCCGCAATATAGGCCAGGGCAGTACAAATGGTACCAAGAATAACCAGGTATACCCAGTCGGACATGCTCAGGTTAAATCTTTCCTGGAGCAGGCTTTTGTCCAGCAGACGGTAAACGCTGATCCAGAAAAAGGCGCCTGAAAGTTCGTAGAAACCAATCACCCGGGCATCGCTTTTTTTAGCGAAATTGGAGTTGATGATGGAGAATAAACTGGCTGCACCGGCAGCTGAAAGCCCCAGGATAATGCCCTGTGTATAGTGCGATTCGAACTTAAAAATCAGGTAGATTCCGAAGATGATCACCAGGCCGATGAAGATATCCCCGGCTTGTAAAGCGGTCTTCTTGATCAGCGGTTCCAGTATCGCTGTAAACAGCGTAAAGGAAGACAGGCACACGAGTGTAACGGATACTGTGGATGCTTTGATCGCCCCGAAGAATAAGATCCAGTGGAGCGCCACGATGGCCCCTGTAAAGAAAAACTGCAGGAACTGAGTGCTGCTTACTTTAAGGTTTAAGCCGCTTACCCTGAAATAAATGAAGAGGGTAATGCTGGCAATCATGACCCGGTACCATACCATTTGTACGGCACCAACTGAAATCAGGGCGCCAAGTATTCCTGTAAATCCCCAGATGAAGACGGTAAAATGGAGGATAAGAAGATTTTTATTGACGTCTGAGAGCGTTTTTCCGGTCATTATTTTGGTGCTTTTTTTAACAGATAAAGTCCCAGTAACCCAAAAAATAGCGTTGGTATAAGTACAGCGAGCAGGGGTGGGATACCTCCTTTAAGGGAGAACATTTTTGCAAACTGGTTCAATACAATGTAAAGAAAGCTCAATACAATACCGATCCCCAGGGGCAGGCCTACTCCTCCCCTTACTTTCCGGGATGATAATGCTACCCCGATCAGTGTGAGTACGAAGGCCGATAGTGGCTGGAACCAGCGTTTATATTGCTCAAACAGCAGGTCGTTCCAGATCCCTGAGCCACGGATTTTCTCCTTCCTGATCTTATCAGAAAGCTCCTGGTTGCTCAGGTTTTCGTACACGTTTTCGTAGGCAGAAAAGTCGTCCGGACGCATATCCAGTACAGTATCCTTTTCTTTGGCCATACTTGTAACCATGGTTTCTTTGAGGCCCTTCACGTAACGTATAGAGTAGTTTGTCAGTTTCCAGCTGCGTTTCAGTGAATCCCATTTGATCTGATCAGCAACCAGCTTTTTAGTCATCACATCACCATTGAAGTTATCAAGTGAGAAGCGGTATCCCGATTTTGTCTTGTTGTTGAAATCATCAATATAGATATACGTATTCTCGTCCAGTTTCATGTGGATATTGGTCTTGCTGGGCGAGTCGTTTTTCTTAATATAGGTATTCTCAAAGCTGTTTTTAAGCTGATTGGTAAAGGGCAGAATGTACAGATTGGCCCCCAGATTCGCTGTGAAGATGATAAAAGCGGATACAAAATAGGGGAGCAGGAAACGGTTAAAGCTCACTCCTCCGCTCAGAATCGGTACGATTTCGGTCTGGTCCGCCATCTTCGCCGTAAAGAAAATCACGGCAATAAAGTTGATCAGGGGAGAGAGCATATTCACATAAAATGGAATAGATCCTGCATAGTATAAGGTAATTACCTGCCAGAAAGACAAGTTGTTGCCCAGAAAATCATCCAGTTTCTCAGACAGGTCAAAAATGATAATGATGATTACAAAGATGGACAGGGTATAAATAAACGTACCCAGGTATTTGCCAATAATATAGCCGTCAATAATCTTTAATCTGCTTTTGAGGATGCTCATCTATAATTTATTCCCTAAGATAGTTACCATTTTGTTTTTCCATGCGTAGAACTCGCCCGAAATGATCTTTTCCCTGGCTTCTTTTACCAGCCAAAGATAAAAATGGAGGTTGTGCAGTGTTGCAATCTGAGCGCCCAGCATCTCTTTAGAGTGCATCAGGTGCCTCAGATAAGCCTTGGAGTATACCTGGTCGGCATACAGGTCACTTTCTTCATCTATTGGTGAAAAATCGTCTGCCCATTTCTTATTTCCGATGTTAATAATTCCGTTCCTCGTGAAAAGCATGCCATTGCGTGCATTCCTTGTAGGCATTACACAGTCAAACATATCAATACCCAGGGCTATGTTCTCCAGGATATTGATTGGTGTACCCACACCCATCAGATAACGTGGTTTTTCTACCGGAAGTATATTACATACCACTTCTGTCATGGCATACATTTCTTCTGCAGGCTCGCCCACAGAAAGGCCTCCTATGGCGTTCCCTTCGCGGTCCATCGAAGCGATGAACTCGGCAGATTTCATTCTGAGGTCTTTGTATACTGAACCCTGTACGATGGGGAACAGTGTCTGGTCGAAACCGTACTTGGGTTCTGTGGTATCAAAACGGTTGCAGCAGCGTTTCAGCCACCTGTGGGTCATGTTGATAGAGTTCGCAGCATACTTGTAATCACAGGGGTATGGCGTACATTCATCAAATGCCATGATAATATCGGCACCGATTGTACGCTGTATATCCATAGCGTATTCCGGACTGAAAAGGTGTTTTGAGCCATCTATATGCGAGCGGAAGGTTACACCTTCTTCTTTGATCTTGTTTACTTTGCTCAGTGAATATACCTGGTAGCCACCGCTGTCAGTCAGGATAGGGCGGTCCCATCCGATAAATTTATGCAGTCCGCCGGCACCTTCAATGATGTCCAGTCCCGGTCTGAGGTATAAATGATAAGTGTTGCCTAAGATTATTTTTGCGTCAATATCATTCTTAAGTTCACGCTGATGTACCGCTTTCACGGTTCCGGCGGTGCCAACTGGCATGAAGATAGGGGTTTGGATATCGCCATGAGCAGTAGTAACTACTCCTGCCCTGGCTTTAGACTGTGTATCGCTGGCCTGTAAGGTAAATTTCATAAATGTGTGTACGATTCGAAAAATCTCGGCAAAAATAGCAAAAAACACCCGGTTTACCGCTTAAATTTTTTATCAACATACGGCGGCATTACAGATTAAAAATCTGAAATTTGACCTCTTTCAAAAATACATCGTGGAATTAACCTTATCAGAGAACTGCCTGCTGGGCAGCCTCATTTTTTGTTTTGTCATTCAGCTCTATTTCAGTCTGTTCGTTCATTTAAAACTGGCGCTCGTTAAAGTAGAAACTATACCGGCAGCTGACGCCAAACCTATCAGTGTGGTCATTTGCGCACGCAATGAAGCCGAAAATCTGAAACAGTATCTTCCCTATGTGCTTCACCAGGAGTATCCTGATTTTGAGGTGGTTGTGGTGAACGACCGTTCCTGGGACAAAACCAGGGATGTGCTGGAATCTTTTGCTGCTGAATATAAGCATCTTAAAGTAGTTACCGTAGCTGAAGGCGAGAAGTTCATTGCAGGTAAGAAGTTTGCAGTAACGATGGGTATCAAGGCGGCAGCAAATGAGTGGCTGGTATTTACCGATGCGGATTGCCAGCCTGCTACGGAGCACTGGCTGACAGGCATGCAGCAGCCCGACAATGAAGCCACAGAGATTGTACTGGGATATTCACCGTATTTCCGTAAACCCGGTTTGCTGAACAGCCTGATCCGTTTCGAAACTTTTTTTACTGCTGTAAATTACCTTTCTTTTGCGCTGAAAGGGATGCCATATATGGGAGTAGGCAGAAACATGGCCTACAGGAAGTCGCTCTTTTTTAAGAAAAAAGGCTTTGCCGCACACATGCATATCCCTTCGGGGGATGATGACCTTTTTGTGAATGCCCATGCCAGCAGTACAAATACAGAGATCCGTATTCATCCGGATACGCATGTATGGTCGGCGCCCAATACCAAATTCTCAGCTTATCTGAAACAGAAAAAGAGACATTTCGGTGCGGGTAAGATGTACAAATCATCCCACAAAATGATCCTGTCTGCGCAGATTATTATCCAGTTTCTGTTCTATGCAGTCTTCGTTGCAGCCTTATTCTTTAAGCCGGCAAATTACATAGCAGGAGGTATATTTGTACTCAGCCTGATCATCCGGAGCTTTATCTATCCGCGACTTTTAAAGCGCCTGAATTACCCGGGTTTAAGGTGGTGGTTCCCGCTTTTGGATATTCTTCTGTTCATTTTCTTAGTGTTTAATGGCATTCTGTCTATATTTGTTAAAAAAGTAAAGTGGAAATAAGCTCAGCCCTCATTCAAAAGTATTTCAAAGACCTCAGTGAAGATCAGATCGCAAAGTTTGATCAGTTGTATGACTTATACAGTTTC
>NZ_JBEVDX010000147.1:0-35229 GCF_040513095.1 Pedobacter sp.
AACTAATTTTACTTTTAACACTTTTTAACATGTGTTTAAATTAACTTAGCAACGTTTTTTAGATTGTAAATGAAAAGAATATACCAACTTATATTATTGTTGTTGATCGGGTTACCGACAATGGCCCAGATCAACCGTCCCAAGTCTAATCCAGTCACCCCAAGCCTAAAAGTAAGCGGTACAGATTTAGATTATTTTCAACCTAAAGAATACATAATAGGAGGAACAACTTTGAGTGGCGCAAAGTTTATTGATAAAGAAGTTATTATTACGCTTTCGAAATTAATTAAGGGGGAAAGGATTTTACTTCCCGGCGAAGCCACTTCTGCAGCCATCAAAACTTTATGGGCACAGGGCCTGTTTGACGATGTAGAGTTGAACATTGCGAAACTTGACCAGGATACGGTTTATTTTGATATCCAGGTGGTTGAACGCCCGCGTTTAAGTTCATTTGAACTGAACGGCCTCAGCAAATCACAGAAAACAGATATCACCGAAAAGCTGAATTCTAAATCAGGAAAGACAATTATTAATGAGAATACGTACAACAGTACCACTACAATCATCAATAAATATCTTGCCGAAAAAGGGTTTTTCTTTACCAAGGTAGAATACAAAACCAAGCCAGATCCTAACATGGAAAATGGGGTGGTACTGCAGGTTTTTGTGGATAAAGGAAGAAAAGTAAAAGTTCATGATATCGACTTTACCGGCAATGAAAACTTCAAGCCTGCACAGTTGCGCAAGTTTATGAAGAAGACCAAGAAAATGGCCTTTTATAAAGTTTTTGGTCCTGGTAAATTCAGCAAAGAAAAATACGCAGAAGATAAAGAGAAGCTTGTTGCTAAAATGCAGGAGAAAGGTTACCGTGATGCGACTATTATAAAAGATACGACTTACAGGTACAATGAAAAATCGGTTGGGATTAAAATCGATCTGTATGAAGGGCCAAAGTATTATGTTGGAAATATTACCTGGTCCGGAAATGCCAAATATGCAACGAAAGATCTATCTAAAGTACTGGCTATAGAAAAAGGTGATATCTTCAGTGAAGAAAAACTGAATGTAAAACTTCATGGTAACGGTGCTGAAAGTGATGATGTATCCAGTGTTTACCTGAATGATGGTTACCTGACATTTAACGTTGAGCCTGTTCAGACAAAAATTTATAATGATACGGTAGATCTTGAAATCAGGATCTATGAAGGACCTCAGTATACCAACAACAGGATTACTGTTAAAGGTAATACCATTACGAACGACAGGGTTGTTCTGCGTGCGGTTCGTACCAGACCTGGTGATAAATTCTCCAAAGAATTACTTGTTCGTACGGTGAGGGATATCGGTCAGCTTGGAAACTTTGATGAATCCAAAACTGTGCCTACACCTAAACCAAATCCTTCAGACGGTACCGTTGATATCGAGTATGCTGTTGAAGAAAAACCTTCAGATCAGGTAGAGTTATCAGGTGGTTTTGGTGGTGGCCGTGTTATCGGTACAATCGGACTGACCTTTAATAACTTCTCACTTAGAAACCTGTTCAATCCAAAAGCATACAAACCACTTCCTAAAGGTGATGGTCAGAAGCTGAGTCTTCGTGGTCAGACCAATGGTAGTTATTACCAGTCATACAGTTTCTCATTCTCTGAGCCATGGCTTGGTGGTAAGAAACCGGTAAGTTTCGGTTTGAGTGCATTTACTTCACTGCAGTCTTACAGCGCTACCAGTTCAAGTGCTGCACAAAGAATCCGTCTGAATGGTGTAACTGTAAGTTTGGGTAGAGTATTGAAATGGCCTGATAACTATTTCCAGCTGACACACTCGATCAACGCTCAGCAATATATTCTGAATAACTATCCGGGGTATTTGTTTTCTACGGGTACTTCCTATAACTTTAACTTAACGCAGGAACTGAGCAGGGATTCGAGAAATTCCCCAATCTTCCCTACTGAAGGTTCTTATTTCAAGTTTACTATACAGGCAACGCCTCCTTATTCGTTATTAAACAATACGAACTATACAACGGCATCTGATAAAGTAAAATACAGGTTCACAGAATACCACAAATGGAAGTTTGAGGGACAATGGTTCCAGAGACTTGCAGGTAAGTTTGTAGTGAAAGCACAGGCACAGTTCGGCTTCCTGGGTTCATACAATCAGGCGGTAGGCCAGTCTGCATTTGAAAGGTTTAAACTGGGTGGTGATGGTATGCAGGGATTTGACTTCCTTCAGGGATCGGAGCTGATCACGATGCGTGGTTATGCGAACAACGTGGTGATCCCGGCTACTGCTACAACATCATCACAGGCTTCTACAGCATATAACTCTGGTAGTCCGATTTACAGTAAATATGTGATGGAGATCAGATACCCGGTAATTGCAAGTCAGCAGGCGACAGCTTACCTGATCGGCTTTGCTGAGGGTGGTAATACCTGGAACAAGTTTGCTGATTACAATCCTTTTAACATTAGAAGGTCAGCAGGTATTGGAGCAAGGATATTTTTACCGATATTTGGAATGCTGGGAATTGATTACGGACATGCATTTGATGCCATTCCGAGTTCGGGTGGTGTGATCTCTGACTTCGGAAAGCAGTCATTCACGTTTAGTATCGCTCAGCAACTGGGTGGATTTAATTAATATACAAAAAATGAAGAAGGTTATTTTAATTGGTTTTTTAATGTTCGCAACGTTCGGTGCCTTTGCACAGAAGTTCGCTTATGTAGATACAGAATATATTCTTAAAAACTTACCTGAGTACAAATCGTCACTGAACCAGCTGAATGTATTGTCTCAGCAGTTCCAGAAGGAATCTGATGCAAACTTTGCTGCGATTGACAAGATGTATAAAGCTTACCAGGCTGACCAGGTTTTGTTAACTGATGATATGCGCAAGCGCAGAGAGAACGACATCATCGAAAAAGAGAAAGATGCAAAAGAATTCCAGCGCCAGAAATTTGGCCCTGAGGGAGAGCTTTTCCAGACCCGTACCAAATTGCTGAAACCTATCCAGGATAAAGTAACCTCGGTCATCGCAGATCTGGCCAAAACCAAGTTCCTGGATTTTATCTTTGATAAAAGCAGTGAATCTACCATGATGATTTATTCAAGCAGCAACTACGATTTGAGTAATGACGTGATCATCAGGTTGGGATATAAACCAAACACATCAGTAAAATAGACACACCTAAATAAATATTAAAACACAATTAGAACAATAGAAATGAGAAAGTTAATTAACGTATTTTTTGTGGCAGCTGGCTTAGTGTTTACTGCTAATGTTGCAAGCGCTCAGCAAAAAATTGCACACATTGATTCTGAAGCGATTTTCGCAGCGATGCCGGAAGCCAAAACAGCATCTACAACATTAGAAGCACTGCAAAAACAAAAACAATCTGAGATTGAGAAAATGCAAACTGAGTACCAGACCAAGTATGAAGCTGCAGTTGCAAAAAACAAAACTTTAAGCGAGGCTAACAAAGAAACTGTAGGTAAAGAATTACAGGCTATGGGTGCAGAATTAGATGATATGAAAAAACGTATCACTGAGTCTACTCAAAAAGCACAACAGGATATTGCTACTAAACAGGGTGAGTTACTTGCTCCTTTGAATACTAAATTTATCAACGCCGTTAAAGCAGTAGCAAGAGAAAAAGGCTTTGCTTATGTTTTTGATATTTCTGCTCAGCAAGGTGCAAACAACCTGCTTGCATGGGAAGGTGGTGACGATGTTACTGCTGCCGTTAAAACTAAGTTGGGTATCTCCGGAACTACAGCAGCAGCTGCAGCTCCAAAAAAATAGTCCTAAAAAAATATTAAATTGCGGAATCAGGTATAAACCTGGTTCCGTTTTTTTTTGCTATGAACTTAACGAAATCTATAGGCATTTTTGATTCAGGGTATGGTGGTCTTACGGTCTTTAAATCGATTGCTGACCGGCTGCCGGATTACAACTATATTTATATGGGTGATAATGCCCGTTCGCCCTATGGAGACCATTCTTACGAAACAGTTTACCAGTATACGCTCGAATGTGTAGAATGGCTGTTTGCACAGGGATGCCCGCTGGTGATCCTGGCCTGCAATACGGCTTCTGCAAAAGCACTGCGCACCATCCAGCAAAGGGTGCTTCCCTTCAAGTATCCCAACCACCGGGTGCTTGGAGTAATCAGGCCTACAGCCGAGGTTATAGGAGGATATACGGAAACCAATACTATAGGGGTAATGGGCACTAGGGGGACGGTGAACTCCGAATCCTATCCCATTGAGATCAGCCATTTTTTTCCTGAACTGGAAGTTGTCCAGCAGAGCTGTCCTTTGTGGGTACCCCTGATTGAGAACAACGAACATATCAATCCGGGAGCGGATTACTTTGTGCAGAAGTATGTGGATGAGCTGCTCGCTAAATCCCCTGCAATAGATACGATCCTGCTGGCCTGTACACATTATCCGCTGCTGATACCGAAGTTAAGCAAGGTACTGCCTGAAGGCTTTAAACTGGTGGCCCAGGGCGAGATTGTAGCGTACAGCCTGGCCGACTACCTGGAACGTCATCCGGAAATGGAAAGCCAGCTGGGAAGAGATAGCAGGAAGCAATTTTTTACCTCGGGGGACGAACGCAGGTTTGACCAGAATGCTTCCATTTTTTTTGATCAGAATATCGTTTCCGCGCGGGTGAAATGGTGACCTGGTTGTCATTTCGTAGTTGTAACGTCAAATTATTTTTAACCAATTCTGCTAAACCGATTTAAAGTGCCTTTTTGAGGGCATTTAGACGGTTTTTAACTTACAGTCAATTGAAAGAAAGATTGTATTTCTTTCTAGGTTCATACTATTATTAACTCTAAATTTGCGGCTCAAACCACAAACAATGAGTGACTCGATAAAACACGAATGCGGAATTGCTTTTATCCGTCTTTTAAAACCGCTCTCATTCTACCAGAAAAAATACGGTACTGCGCTTTATGGCCTGAATAAGCTGTATCTTTTGATGGAGAAACAACACAACAGGGGGCAGGACGGAGCAGGAATTGCAACCATCAAATTAGATGTAAAACCTGGACACCGTTACATCAGCCGCTACAGGTCGATGGCCCAGAACGCAGTTGCAGATATCTTCGGTTATGTACACAGCAAATTCGTAGACATCCAGAATGAAACTCCTGAACTCATGCAGGATGCTGAATGGCTCAAGCAAAATGTAAGTTTTATCGGGGAAGTTTTAATGGGCCACCTGCGTTATGGTACCCACGGACAAAACAGTATTGAGAACTGCCATCCATTCCTTCGCCAGAATAACTGGATGACACGTAATCTCGTGGTGGCAGGTAACTTCAACATGACGAATGTTGATGAACTGCTGGAACAACTCTACGAACTGGGCCAGCATCCAAAAGAGCAGGCCGATACGGTTACTGTTCTTGAGAAAATCGGCCACTTCCTGGATGATGAGAACCAGGACCTTTTTGACAGTTACAAAAAAGAAGGACTGTCAAATGTGGAGATCACTCACAAAATATCAGAAAACCTTAATATTGCAAATATCCTTCGCCGCTCGGCAAAAACCTGGGATGGCGGTTATGCCATGTGTGGAATTGTTGGTAACGGAGATGCTTTCTTTATGCGTGATCCTTCGGGAATCCGCCCTGCGTATTACTACCAGGACGATGAGATCGTTGTTGGTGCTTCTGAGCGCCCTGCCATTCAAACCGCATTTAACATTCCTTTCGGTGAAGTAAAAGAAGTACTTCCCGGCCATGCTTTAATTGTTAAAAAGGATGGTACTGTGAGTATGGAACAGTTCAGAGAGCCGCTGGAAAAAAGATCATGTTCTTTTGAGCGGATATACTTCTCCCGCGGAAGCGACGCTGAAATTTATACAGAAAGAAAAAAACTTGGGAAATTACTGATCGACCAGATCCTGACTGCGGTTAAATCGGATCTGAAACATACTGTGTTCTCTTTTATCCCGAATACAGCTGAAATCTCTTTCTATGGTTTGGTTGACGGCCTGCACGAGCACATCAGGAAAATCCAGAAGGATACACTGATCGAACGGAAGGAAACCCTTACCGAAGCGGAAATGGACGAATTACTTTCTCTGGCTCCAAGGGTTGAGAAACTTGCCATTAAAGACGTTAAACTGCGTACTTTCATTACTGCTGATGCAGACCGTAAAGAAATGGTTGCCCACGTTTATGATACTACTTACGGTGTAATCAAGAATGATGTGGATACATTGGTAGCGGTTGATGATTCTATTGTAAGGGGTACTACACTGAGACAAAGTATCATCAAGATCATTGACAGGCTGCACCCTAAGAAGATCATTATTGTTTCTTCGGCCCCACAGATACGTTATCCTGACTGCTATGGTATTGACATGTCCAAGATGGGTCAGTTCGTAGCTTTTGAAGCCGCTATCCAGCTGCTGAAAGAACGTGGAATGGCACATGTGATCGATGAAGTATATGAGAAATGCAAAGCATCATTGTTGCTGCCAAAAGATCAGATCGTAAATCACGTAAAAGAAATATACAGACCGTTTAAGCAGGAAGAGATCTCTGCACAGATTGCAAAAATCATCACTCCTTCAGAAACTGTTGCTGATGTGGAAGTTATCTATCAGACTTTGGATAACCTGCATGTTGCGATCCCTAACCACAAAGGCGACTGGTATTTCTCTGGTAATTACCCAACTCCGGGTGGTAACAAGGTAGTGAATAAGGCCTTTGTGAACTGGAAAGAAGGAAGTAACCAGAGGGCTTACTAATCAGTTAAGCCTGGTCAGGCTTACAAAAGACTCCTGGCTTCTTCAATGCCTTCTGACACCCTTAAGCGGCAGAAGGCATTGAAGAGGCCAGGAGTCTTTTTTATTTATAGTATTTGGTCAGTACTTCAAAAAATATACGCAATGCAAAGATAATGATAACCGCTCCGGCAACCCGGTTGAGTACTTTGATGTTCTTTTCTTTTATGCGGTACCGTAATTTGGCGGCGTAATAGGTTTTAATGGAATCTACAAAAAGCTGAGTTGCCATGGCCACTACGAAAAACGCGATCTTTTCATCTATTGCGTAGTGCAGCTGGGCCGAAACGAAGCCCCCGACGCCTACCCAGAACATGAGTGTTGTAGGAGACAGCAGGCACATTAAAAAGCCTTTCAGGATATATCCGCTTCTGTTTACTTTGAGTATTTCAGAGAGGTCATAGTTTATCTTCACTTTGCTGATCAGGTAATATAAACCTACCCCTAAAAGGAAAAGACCGCCAACAATGCCTACATACTTGTTGTATGACGGATTGTAGTTGACGAACTGAGAGCTAAAGATCGTAAAAGTAATAAATATGATGTCACTCAGTATCACTCCTATTGCCAAAGAAAAGCCGGCTTTGAACCCCTTTTCTATACTGGTCTTTATCATGGAAAAGAAAACAGGCCCTGTTAAAAACGAAAACAAAATACCCGCACCTATCCCCTGTAATATTGCTTCAATCATTCAACTCACATATATTTGGTGCTAATATCCGATTTTAAAGTATAAGTAGTCCCATTTTTTTTGCTTCATTTATTGCCTTTAGTATATGCTTTAACAAACAGTTTATTTTAATTATGTTTATAAACTCAAACTTTGCACCAACAAATTTATATGGATAACCAAACACAAAAAAACTATGGCACAGCGTTGTACACTATCATCACCGTGTTCTTTTTCTGGGGTTTTGTGGCAGCGTCAAACGGGGTATTTATACCCTTTTGCAAGTCACACTTCAACCTCACACAATTTGAATCTCAGCTGATTGATTTCACATTCTACGGCGGTTATTTTATCGGTTCACTGATCCTGTACTTTGCTTCTCAGGCCAGTAAAGTTGATATCCTCAATAAAATAGGTTACAAAAACGGAATCATCTCCGGACTTGCAATTTCTGCCTGTGGTGCTTTGTTAATGGTTCCTGCAGTACATTCAGGGTCGTTTATCTTTATCCTGGTTTCCTTTTTTGTAATCGCCATAGGTTTCTCGCTGCAGCAGACTGCAGCGCAGCCCTTCGTTGTTGCCCTGGGTGCTCCTGAAAGCGGTACACACAGGTTAAACCTTGCCGGCGGTGTAAATAACTTTGGCGGCTTAATGGGACCGGTGATTGTAAGTATCGTGCTCTTTGGTTCAGCAAGTGATGCTGTGGCTAAAGTTGTCGAGATTTCTTCCATTATCACTTTATACTATGCGCTTGCAGGCCTTTTCCTGCTGGTTGCAGGTTTTTATGCGATCAGTGATCTGCCAAAGGTGACCAGCGATGAACAGCTGGAGGCCAGTCCGAAATCAAACGGGCCGCTGGCTGTGATGATCCTCGGTTTCCTGATGGTACTGGCCGCTCAGCCGCTGTCAAAGCTTACCGGCATCACCGAAGCAAACTTCGTGTACTCATCACTGGTGATCATTATCGGATCCCTGCTGTTTGTATATCTTAAAAAGAAGGATAATTTAAATCAGTGGGGAGCGATGCAATACCCACAGCTGATTCTGGGCATGATTGCCCTTTTTACCTATGTAGGTGTAGAGGTTACTATCCAGAGTAACCTGGGAGCCTTGCTCAACCTTAAAGAATTCGGCGGTTTTCATGAATCTGATATCAAACCTTATATCGCCCTGTATTGGGGAAGCATGATGGTAGGCAGATGGACAGGTGCGGTAAGTGCTTTCAGTTTAAGTAAAACTGCCAAAATAGCGCTTACGGTGATAGTTCCGTTTGTAGCTTTTGGTATCATCCTGCTGGTTAACCATTTTACGGGTACTGATGTGAGCAACCTTTATATCTATGGTATTTGCGTAGCCATACTGGTTGTAGGGTTCTTTATTGGTCAGGAGAAACCAGCTAAAACAATGGCTATCTTTTCTACCCTTGGTGTGATTGCAATGATCGTAGGGCTGCTGAATACCGGTGAAGTTGCCACACTTGCTTTTATCAGCGGTGGTTTATGCTGCTCGATCATGTGGCCATCCATCTTTGCTTTGTCCATTACCGGACTGGGAAAATACACCAGTCAGGGTTCTTCATTCCTGATTATGATGATCCTTGGGGGCGCTATCCTGCCACCGGTTCAGGGTAAACTTGCCGATGCGCAGGGCATCCATCACTCTTATATCATTCCGGCAGTGGGATTTGCATACCTGATTTTCTTTGCCTGGAAGGTAAGCGCAGTATTAAAGAAACAAGGCATCAATGTAGAAAATATTGCAGCAGAGGGAGGTCACTAAGTTGGTAAAAGTAAAACCTGGATTTGATGAGATTTATATGAATCTGGCGGTGGATCTTGCCGCCAGATCTCATTGTGTAAGGGCACAGGTAGGGGCGGTGCTTACAAAAGATACCCGTATTATTTCTATCGGATATAACGGGCCACCGGCAGAAACACATAACTGCGATGAGGAGTGGCCGGATACCGGCTGTGCGAGAGACTCAAAAGGCAGTTGTTCACTGGCACTGCATGCAGAAGAAAACGCAATTCTCTATGCCGCCAGAAACGGGGCAAGGCTCGAAGGCGGAACATTGTATACAACCTTATCACCGTGTATAGCCTGTGCAAGACTGATCCTCTCTTCGGGGATCAAAGAGGTGTTCTACAAAGACTCCTATGCAGCGTATAAAGGCCTGCCGAGTGATGAAGGTGTAGATTTCCTAAAAAGATTCGGTGTTAAAGTGAATAAATACTAACTTTGGCCATGCTAGAAAAAATCATAATTATAGATTATGGGTCTCAATTTACGCAGTTGATAGCCCGCAGGGTTCGCGAGTTAAATGTTTATTGTGAAATACACCCCTTTAATAATATTCCGGAAATCACATCAGATGTTAAAGGTGTAATCTTTTCTGGTAGTCCTTATTCTGTTCTTCAGGAAGATGCCCCTCAAATTGATTTAGCCCGCTTTCATCAGAAGCAACCTGTATTAGCGGTATGCTATGGTGCACAATACCTGGCACAGCATTCAGGTGGTCATGTTCAGCGTTCTTCAACCCGTGAATATGGACGAGCCAATCTTAATTATATCCAGGCAGACAATAAATTATTAAAAAATATAAATATCGGTTCTCAGGTTTGGATGTCACATGGTGATACCATTACAGACATACCTGCAGAATTTGAAGTAATTGCCAGCACTGACAGCGTTAGGGTTGCTGCTTTCCATGTGAAAGATACTTCTACTTATGCTATTCAGTTCCATCCCGAGGTTACCCATAGTATCGATGGTAAACAGTTGCTTGAAAACTTCCTGGTAGATATCTGCGGATGCAGCCAGAACTGGACTGCCGATGCATTTGTTGAAACTACCATTGCAGAGCTGAAGGAAAAATTAGGAAACGATAAAGTAGTGCTGGGCCTTTCAGGAGGTGTGGATTCAAGCGTAGCCGCGATCCTGCTGCATAAAGCAATCGGAACAAACCTTCACTGTATCTTTGTAGACAACGGCTTACTGCGCAAGGATGAATATGAAGCTGTTCTTGAACAATATAAACACCTTGGCCTGAATATTAAAGGTATTGACGCTAAAGACCGTTTTTTAAGTCAGCTGGCGGGAGTGAAAGATCCTGAGCTGAAACGTAAAGCTATCGGACGTGTATTCATCGAAGTATTTGACGATGCTGCACATGAGGTACAGGACGTAAAATGGCTTGCCCAGGGAACAATCTATCCGGATGTGATCGAATCGATCTCGGTTAAAGGCCCTTCAGCAACCATCAAATCCCACCATAATGTAGGCGGTTTGCCTGACTTTATGAAACTGAAAGTAGTAGAGCCGCTAAACACTTTATTTAAAGATGAAGTAAGAAGAGTAGGGAAATCATTGGGTCTTGAGGACTTTATCCTTGGCCGTCACCCTTTCCCTGGTCCTGGTTTGGCTATACGTATTTTGGGTGATGTTACCGCAGAAAAAGTAGCGATCCTTCAGGACGCAGATAAAATATATATAGATAACCTTAAGGAAGCAGGGTTATACGATCAGGTGTGGCAGGCAGGAGCAATCTTCCTTCCGGTGCAGTCGGTCGGCGTTATGGGAGATGAACGTACTTATGAGAACGTCATCTGCCTTCGTGCAGTGGAATCTGTTGATGGTATGACTGCCGATTGGTGTCATTTACCCTACCCGGTGCTTGCGAAAATTTCTAATGAAATCATCAATAAAGTAAAAGGTATTAACAGAGTTGTATATGACATTAGTTCAAAACCACCAGCAACAATTGAGTGGGAATAAATTTTGGTGTGTAATCTTTATGAGTTGTTTCCTTCTGGCCTGTTCACCAAAGGTAACAACTCGTAAAACACCTAAAAAAGATGAAGCTGAAAAACCGGCTGCAGTAGTAAAAACCGAGAAAAAGTTTACTGATGCCAATATCGCTTTACTGATTCCCTTTAATCTGAATACTGCCAATGTTCAAACCGGCAGTAAGGCCGAAATGGAGAAATCCGTAATGGCTATTGATTTTTACCAGGGATTTAAAATGGGAATAGATTCTGCCGCTGCAACAGGGTTGAACTTCCGTCTCAAAGTGCTGGACACGCGGGACAACACTGAACAGATTACCTCGCTGATCAAATCAGGGCAGCTTTCGGGAACTGACCTGATTGTTGGGCCGGTATTTCCGGATGGCATAAAACAGATCACTAATTATTCAGTGGCCAATAGTATTCCGGTAGTTTCACCACTGGCTGCTACGCACCCTGATGAATTCCTGAATCCCAACCTGATTTCTGTAGTCAATAACATTGACCTTCATGCAGAAAAAATGTGCGGTTTTATCACTAAAACCTTTGATCCGGCAAAGACGGTAGTCGTGCTGATCAGTACCCGGAAATCTACAGACGAAGCGCTCGCTATACCTGTTCGTGCTTACTTTAAAAAGGGGAGCAAATTTACTTTTCAGGAGTACAGTTCTGTGTATGCCATGGAAACAGCCAGGATCCCCGGCAAACGTTATGCAGTACTTGTCTCTTCGTCAGACCGGCAGTTTGTAGTAGCTACAATTGATAAACTGGCAAAGATGAAAAACGCAGGTATGCAGATTGATTTGTTTGGTCATCCGAACTGGTCTAAACAGAACTACAATACCGATAAACTTCAGTTGCTGAAGACACGTATCACGGCTTCTTATTTTGTTGATTACAAAAGTCAGCCTGTGAACAGCTTTGTGAAAAAGTACCGTAGCCTTTACAGATTTGAACCGGGAGAGTATGCATTTAAGGGTTTTGATGCTGGTTTATATTTCGGTAAATTACTGTCCGCACATGGAGGTAACTACCTCAACTATCTGGCTGCAGACAGGTATAAAGGATTACAGAATTCATACTTGTTTAAAAAGGATGAACAATTAGGGTATATCAATACCAGCCTTTTTCTGCTGGCATATAAAAACTATGCGCTAAACCCCGTAGAATGAAATTAGAATATCAGGTACGCGCCTTTGAACAGGCTTTTGATCAATATGATGGGGTGCTGCCCCTGCACAGGTTTTTATTTACCTATTTTAAGCAGCACAAACAGATGGGTTCATCAGACAGGCGCTGGACTACCCGGTATCTCTATAGTTATTTCAGGTTAGGGCAGGCACTGAAAAAAGAGCAGCCGCTCGTGAGACTGGCGGTCGCAGATTTTCTCTGTAACCAATCTGAAAGTATGGTGATCACTCATTACCTGCCACAGCTGGCAGATCAGCTGTTGTTACCTGTTCAGGCAAAAATTACGCTGATCACTGATGCGTTTCCTGATTTTAAGCTGGAGGAAGTTTTTCCTTTTAAAGCAGCACTCTCTGAGGGGATTGTTGAAGCCGAGTTCCTGCAGTCATTCTTTATCCAGCCTGATCTCTTCCTGAGAGTGAAGGAAGACCAGCAGCAGTCTTTCCTGGAACTGCTGGCAAAGGAAGAAGTTGCGGTGAAAGTCATTAATGAAAAAACACTGGCCCTGCCCAACGGTACCAAACTGGAGAAATTGCTTCCGGAGAGTAAGTATTACCAGGTGCAGGATCTGTCTTCGCAAAAAACAGGCGAATACTTCCTTCCAAAGCCCTACGAATACTGGTGGGACTGTTGTGCTGCTTCAGGAGGGAAATCCCTGCTGCTGCACGATATAGAGCCAAAGGTGCAATTGCTGGTAAGTGATGTCAGAGAAAGCAGCCTGCATAACCTGGATGAACGCTTTCAGGCAGCCGGAATCAGGAAGTATCAGAAAAAAGTACTTGACCTTTTGCAGAATAATGACCAGGACCTGCATGATTATGTTTTTGATGGTATTATCCTGGATGCGCCCTGTTCAGGTTCCGGGACCTGGGGACGCACGCCTGAAATGCTTTATCATTTTGAAGAGCATAAGATTGATTTCTTTGCGGGTCTGCAGAAGAATATCGCTGCCCGTGTACTCAAATATCTGAAGCCCGGAAAAGTGCTGATCTACATTACCTGTTCGGTGTTCCAAAAGGAAAATGAAGAAGTAATTGAGCAGTTGCTGGCCACCCAGCCTTTAAAGCTGGAAAGCATGCAAAGCATTACAGGTTATAACGATAAAGCAGATACCATGTTTATTGCCAGGCTGATCAAACAGTAGCCGGAAACTTACAGTCCGGTATTGTTTCTGAACAGTTTGATAGCTATAGCCAGCAGAATTACACCAAAGGCCTTCCTTAATACGTTTAAGCCGGATTTACCAAAGAGTTTTTCCAGGCGCTCTGTATTCTTTAATACGATGTAGACAAACATCATATTGATTACAATTCCTACTACGATGTTCTGTGTGGCATATTCAGTTTTCAGGGAGAGCAGTGTGGTCATTGTACCTGCACCTGCGATCAGAGGGAATGCCAGGGGTACAATGGAGACTGTCTCCGGGGCCTCTTCATTAAAGATCTGCAGTCCCAGTACCATTTCCATCGCAATGCAGAAGATCACCAGTGAACCGGCAATCGCAAAAGACTCTACATCCAGGCCAATGACCTTCAGCAAGGTTTCTCCGGCAAAAAGAAAGATAATCATCAGGATGGTGGCCACCAGTGTTGCCTTTTCAGATTCAATATGACCTGCCTTCCTTCGCAGCTGGATCACTACAGGAATGGCTCCCAAAATATCGATGATGGCAAACAGCACCATTGATGTGGATAAGATCTGGCTAAAATTGAATTCCATGAGCGTGGCGTTTCTGTAAATGTAAAAGGAATTTAACTAAAAAGCCACTTGATAAGTGGCTTTTTAGTTAAATATAATGAAAGACGATCAGCAGACTAGCTTAAAGTATTCTGATACTCTTTTCTGATTTTACTGTTCTTCTTACTGTATGCATAATAGATGAGGATTCCCAAAGCCATCCAGATCGCTAAACGCTCCCAGCTTACGATAGGTAACGAAGCCATCATCAGAACACAAACGATAATTCCCAGGATTGGTACAAGCGGTACCCATGGTGTGCGGAAAGGTCTTTCCAGTTCCGGATCTGTTTTTCTCAGGATCAGTACACCGATACAAACCAGCGAGAAGGCAAATAATGTACCTATACTCACCATGTGTCCCAAATCTGAAACTGGAACAAAACCTGCAAAAATACTTACGAAAACCATAAACATTAAATTGGTTTTATATGGAGTCTGATTTTTTGGGTGCAGGTCAGAGAATACTTTTGGCAACAATCCATCTTTACTCATACTGTAGAATACACGGCTCTGACCAAGTAACATTACCAGGATTACAGAAGTATAACCTGCAAGGATGGCTACGATCAGGAACTTGTTCAGGAAGGTATATCCTGTTTGTGCAAATGCAGTAGCAACGGGTTTAGCGTCACCGGCAAACTTGGTGTAGTTTTCCAAACCTGTCATTACATAAGAGAATAACACATATAATAAAGTACATACCACAAGCGAACCGATGATACCTATAGGCATACCTTTTTGTGGATTCTTAGCTTCCTGCGCTGCAGTACTTACCGCGTCAAAACCGATAAAAGCAAAGAATACTACTGCAGAACCACGAAGGATTCCGCTTATTCCAAAATGTCCGAAATCATCACTCGCAAAGAATTCAAAGAAACCTTTTGTGCCTGATTTAACAGCCTCTTCACCTAAGTTAACAGGAATGAAGGGGTGGTGATTTGCAGGATTGATGAATGCCCATCCCAGAGCGATAAAGATCAATACAACGGCAACCTTAACAATTACAAGTACGTTATTTACAGCTGAAGATTCTCCTGTTCCTTTCATTAACAATAAGGACAGCAAACAAACGATCACGATTGCAGGGAGATTGATGAAACCACCTGCATATACCATCTGACCGGCAACATCTACTTTATCCCATGGGCCATGCAAAAGTGTGCTGGGAAAGTGAACGCCAAAACCTTCAACAAACTGTGAAAAATATTGTGACCAGCTGGCTGCAACAGTTGCTGCACCCAAAGCATATTCAAGTACAAGATCCCATCCGATGATCCATGCCATAAATTCACCCATTGTAGCATAAGAATACGTGTATGCACTACCAGCTACCGGGATCATGGAGGCAAATTCCGCATAGCAAAGTCCGGCAAAACCACAACCTATTGCAGCAACAATAAATGAAAGAATTACAGCAGGACCGGCATTATCAGCTGCTGCTATACCTGTCAGCGAGAATAATCCAGCACCGATAATAGCACCAACGCCCAGGGCAACTAAATTGAAACTGGATAAGGAACGGACCAGCGTGCCCTCACCACTCTCATTCGCCTCAGCCAGTAATTGTGGAATAGATTTTTTAAAAAGCATAAGTTAGTTTAAAGTGTTAAGTTTTTCTATTTGTGATATAATTGAATTCAATTCCAAACCTAATTAAAAAAAAATTAAAAATAAAAGGGATTATCTATGGAAATCCCTTTTATTCAGAACAATGATAAGCATTATTGGTTATTTATCAGCGTATCAGTGCTATTTTTAACAGTGTCCAGCCGTATTTTTCCCTCAACATCTGTTGTCTTTACGATTTTTATCTCCTTTTTTATTTCTGTACTCAAATTATTACTAATTCCTGCGGCAATATGTGGTGCAATGACTAGTGAAACGATAGACATTAGCTTAATCAGGATATTCATTGAGGGTCCGGAAGTATCTTTGAAAGGATCACCAACGGTATCTCCCGTAACAGATGCCTTGTGCGGATCAGAACCTTTATATTCCGTTACTCCATTGATGAGTACTCCTTTTTCGAAGGATTTCTTGGCGTTATCCCAGGCACCGCCGGCGTTGGACTGAAATATGCCCATCAGTACACCGGAAACGGTAACCCCGGCCAGCAGACCGCCCAGCACTTCCGCGCCAAAAGTGAAACCTACAACCAGGGGAGCAATCAACGCGATAGCGCCCGGAAGCATCATCTCCCGGATTGATGCTTCGGTGGAAATTGCCACACACTTTTCGTATTCGGGCTTTGCCTTATACTCCATGATGCCTGGTATGTCTTTAAACTGCCTTCTGACTTCTTCTACCATTGCCATTGCAGCACGGCCTACGGCAGAGATGCACAGGGATGAAAAAATGAAGGGGATCATGCCGCCGACAAATAATCCGGCAAGGACATTTGCCTTGTAGATATCTATAGAGGTGATACCCGATATACCTGCGAAAGCAGCGAATAAGGCGAGGGAAGTCAGCGCTGCTGAGGCGATGGCGAAACCTTTACCTGTAGCAGCCGTTGTATTGCCCACGGCATCAAGGATGTCTGTGCGTTCCCTCACTTCTTTTGGTAACCCGCTCATTTCTGCTATTCCCCCGGCATTATCGGCTATTGGCCCAAAGGCGTCAATCGCCAGCTGCATCGCTGTAGTAGCCATCATCCCGGCGGCTGCAATAGCTACGCCGTAAAAACCGGCAAAATAGTATGAACCGTAGATTCCTGCAGCCAGTACAAGGATAGGAAGCACTGTGGATTCCATTCCAACAGATAGTCCGCCGATAATATTGGTAGCATGGCCGGTAGAGGATTGCCGGATAATGGACTGTACCGGACGGTTGCCCATAGCGGTATAATATTCAGTGATCAGGCTCATCAGTGTACCTACAGCCAGTCCTACTAAGATGGAATGGTAAACCGACATCGCATGAAACTGAAAACCCCTGATAGACATAGAAGGTGGCAGCAGCCATTTCACTGCAAAATAAGAGGCGATGGCAGTCAATAGGATGGAGAGCCAGTTTCCGAGGTTCAGGGCTTTCTGCACGCTGTCTGTATCTTTGCTGATCTTGACAAACAGGGAAGCGATGATCGAAAAGATCAGTCCCAGACCGGCAATGAGCATGGGCAGTAACACAGGTGCCATACCTCCAAACTGATCTGCAGAAATGATTTCCTGCCCCAGTACCATTGTGGCAAGGATGGTAGCTACGTATGAGCCAAATAAATCTGCGCCCATTCCTGCTACGTCACCCACGTTATCGCCTACATTGTCGGCAATAGTTGCAGGATTCCTCACGTCATCTTCCGGAATACCTGCCTCAACCTTACCTACCAGATCGGCCCCAACATCCGCAGCCTTAGTATAGATACCGCCGCCAACTCGTGCAAACAGGGCAATGCTCTCTGCTCCGAGGGAAAAGCCTGCCAGTACCTCAATGGTTTTTTTTAGTTGTTCGGGAGATTCCGGCGTACCAGGATGAACAAACGTATGGTAGAGTACAATGAAGAGTCCGCCCAGTCCCAGAATTGCCAGTCCGGCAACCCCAAATCCCATGACCGTACCTCCCCTGAAGGAAACTTTGAGGGCCTGTGCCAGGCTTGTTCTGGCGGCTTGTGTAGTTCTTACATTGGCTTTGGTAGCAATGCGCATACCTATATATCCTGCAAAAGCTGAAAATACCGCGCCTATTAAAAAAGCGATGGCAATTACAGGGCTGGAATGAATGGGCGCTGCGGCGCTTCCCTGCAGGGTACCCGACCAGGCCAGCAGGATACCAGCGATAATCACGAAATAACTCAGTACTTTCCATTCTGCTTTGAGAAAAGCCATGGCACCATCCGCAATATGTCCTGCCAGTTCAGACATGGTTTTGTCGCCCGCGTCCTGCCGTGTAACCCAGGCGCTCTGGAATAACATGACTAAAATTCCGATACCCCCAAAGACGGGGATAATGTTAATTAAGTTTTGCTGTAGAAAATTCATATGTTGTTTATATTTGGTTGCAATCATCAGGCGTACAGACACCTCTATACAAATTAAGGAGACTTTCTGAGAATGCCAAATTAATCATAGTTATATAGTATCCCCCTGATTGGGTGTAAATGAATAATTGCGAAATGTTTATGGATTCCTATATTAGCGTTTAAAAAGTAGGGATTAAATAATTCATTTCACTAAAATCACTGTATGAAAAACGAAAACCAGGATGCGTCCTTTAAAAGAGAGCTTGGACTTTTAGACGGGACAATGCTTGTTGTAGGGTCAATGATAGGCTCAGGGATATTCATTGTCAGTGCCGATATTACCAGGCATGTGGGCTCTGCCGGCTGGCTGATTCTGATCTGGGTTTTATCCGGCCTGATCACAATGATTGCTGCCGTAAGTTACGGAGAGCTCAGTGCAATGTTCCCAAATGCCGGCGGGCAATATGTTTACCTGAAGGAAGCGTATAATAAACTGATTGCATTTCTGTATGGCTGGAGCTTTTTCGCAGTGATCCAGACGGGTACAATTGCCGCGGTTGGTGTAGGTTTTTCAAAATTTGCGGCTTACCTCTACGAGCCCCTGAGTGATGAGAACGTGCTTTATAGTATTGGCTTTTTTAAATTGAATGCCGCACAGCTGGTTTCGATTGTTACGATTATACTTTTAACTTATATCAACGGCCGTGGGGTAAAGGAAGGCAAGATCCTGCAGACTACCATGACGATCATTAAGATACTTTCTCTGTTCGGGCTGATCATAGGCGGCTTTATGTTCGGTGCAAAAACCGAAATCTGGAATGCCAACTGGACGAATGCATGGAATACATCAGCTTTTGATGCCGGAACTGCATCCTGGGTTACTATTGGTGGTGGTGCTTTGCTGGCAGGGATTGCCGCTTCAATGGTTGGTTCGCTGTTTTCCAGCGATGCCTGGGTGGGGGTAACCTTTATTGCCGGTGAGATTAAAGATCCAAAACGTAATGTAGGACTGAGCCTGTTTTTTGGGACTTTCATCGTTACGGTGATTTACATCCTGGCCAACCTGATGTACATTTCTGTGATGCCATTGAATGATATTGCTTTTGCCAAATCTGACCGGGTGGCTGTAGCGGCCGCGCAGCATACTTTTGGTGATACAGGAACGCTGGTGATGGCGGTGATTATCATGATCAGTACTTTCGCCTGTAACAATGGTCTGATTATGGCAGGAGCAAGGGTATACTACACAATGGCCAAAGACGGGCTGTTTTTTAAAAAAGCTGCGATCCTGAACAAGGCCGGCGTACCAGGCTGGGCATTATGGATACAGTGTTTGTGGACGTCTCTGTTGTGCCTTACCGGCAAATATGGCGACCTGCTTGATTTTGTAATGATTATTGTGATAATATTTTATATCCTTACCATCTACGGAATCTTTATTTTGCGCCGCAAACAACCCAATGCCGAGCGTCCGTATAAAGCCTTCGGTTACCCGGTATTGCCCTTTATTTATATTATCCTGGCGGGCGCCCTGTGTGTAGGTTTGCTGATCACCAGGTTTAGTACATGCGGATGGGGAGTGCTGATCATGTTGCTGGGCATTCCTGTTTATTATTTGTCAAAACCTGCTGAAGAGATTTCCAATTCTTATTGATCATCAATTAAAAGGTGTATTTTTGCGGAAAATAAAAGCAATTGGGAACTCCACTAGATTCAGGCATAAAAGGATATAATAATTACGGTACTCACCTTAAAACGAAGTATAAAGGACAAAGAGTGTTTAAGGTGATTGTTGACGGCGGGTTTACCTGTCCGAACCGCGATGGCAGCAAAGGCTATGGAGGCTGTACCTATTGTAATGTAGATTCCTTTACCCCGGAACTGTCCAGAAAACTGCCTACGATACGTGAGCAGCTGGAGCAGGGCATGGAACGTGGCAAGGGTTTTTACAAGGCAGATAAATTCATCGTTTATTTTCAGCCCAATACCAATACTTACGCCCCGGTACATTATCTTAAAATGATGTATGACGAAGCCTTGTCAATCAATACTGAAGATGTAGTTGGTTTTTCTGTAGGGACAAGACCGGATTGTATCGATGCCGAGAAAGTAGCCCTGCTTGAAAGTTATGCTGACCGTTTTGATGTGGATCTGGAAATGGGCATGGAATCTATCTATGACGAAACCCTGGAACAGATCAACAGAGGGTGCAGCCATGCTGAATTTGTGGCAGCTGTAGAATTACTGGAAAATACCAGGCTTGACCTTTGTGTACATACCATTTTTGGTTTTCCATGGGAAACGGAAGAGATGATGCTGGGGTACATCCATGAGATCAACAGGTTCCCGCAGATCAAATTTGTAAAGTTTCATCACCTGCACATTGTGGAAGGATCTATCATGGGTGCTAAATATAAAAAGGATCCCTTTAAGTTGTTCAGCCTTGAAGAATACACAGACCTGCTGTGCAAACTGATTCCGTTACTGAGACCGGATATCGTGATCCAGCGTTTATTTGGTATATCCGACTGGGATCTGCTGATTGCACCTAACTGGGGACTTAACAAATCGTCTATTCAGACTTATATCGACAGGGAAATTGAAAAAAGGGGAATTGTACAAGGCTCAGCTTATGCTCCGGTATTAGTATAAGGCTTTGTTTTCATTTGCGACAGGAGCATAGTCTCCAAAGAGCTCAATTACTTTTTGCTTTCTGAAATTAAATATTTCCTGCAGCTTGGCTGCAACAAATACACTGTTGGCTATATTACCAAAGATGCCCATGGGCAACCCGTACGTTAGAATATCGTTCATTTCCACACCACCAGGGATTTCCCGGAAATGGTGCTGGTGATGCCAGAACTTGTAGGGACCGAAACGCTGTTCATCAATAAAATACTTGTGCTCTTCAACCTGCGTGATCTCGGTCATCCAGTTTAATTTGATACCGGCCACCGGCGAAACTTTATAGGTTATAATCATTCCCGGATACATTTTCTCATCGGCTTGCAAAGCAGATGTTACCGTAAAAGCCATTTCCTCAGGTGTAATCTTAGCCAGGTTCAATGGTGATGAAAAGAAGTCCCAGGCCTCGGCCAGGCTTATTGGCAGACGTTGAGAGAAATTGAGATGAAAAGCTTTCATGTATGGAGTTAGTAAAGAGGTATCAACCACCTTTAAAACGCAGTTAGCATATTTTTGTTTGTATTCAGCTAAATTATAGCAACTGGTTGTTACCACAATGCAGTGTATTTATTAAATAATTTTAACAAGACTTTTCTAATGGGGATAAGATTTACTGTTCTTTTACGTTCTCTGAATGTTTGGATTCGTTCGAATACTAAAAATCCCCAGGTTATTTTGACTGTATTTTTGGAAATTCAAGCAATTATTTGACATTTTTGCTGCTTTGAATTTCATTATTTCATTTTGTAAGGTTATTATTTAATAATATTCAATATTACAAAGGATTTACTGAGTAAATTTTGAATAAATGGAGTTTATAATTATCTTTATGGAATTTAAATCCAATTTTATACCGGTGACTATTTAAAATTATCTATAAATCTATAAAATCAAATTTTCATGAACAAAATTCAGTTAAAGCAGATTGTGCCATTCGTAATTTTTGCGATTGTAGCGATTGCAGCCCTATTTGTACCTCTACACCCTAATTTCGATGAGGGTAAGTATAATGCGGCTGACGTGGGGTGGATTATGGTAGCTACTGCTTTGGTATTTTTAATGACACCCGGGCTGGCTTTCTTCTATGGTGGTATGGTTCACAGGAAGAACGTTCTTTCTACTATGATCAAAAGTATTGTATCTGCCGGAGTAATCAGTGTCCTTTGGGTGACCGTGGGCTTTAGTCTTGCCTTTGGTGATACTATTCACGGATTTATTGGAAATCCATCTACTTATTTGTTCTTTGACGGTGTAAACTCGGGCCATGCCTGGAGCCTTGCGCCAACTATTCCATTAACTTTATTTGCCCTGTTCCAGCTGATGTTCGCGATCATCACACCGGGACTGGTTGTAGGTGCGGTGGCTGAACGTATCCGTTTTACTTCTTATATTGCATTCATCGTATTGTTTGCCCTGTTTGTTTATTCGCCCCTGGCGCACTGGACATGGCATCCTGAAGGTATCCTGTTTAAAATGGGTGTGCTAGACTTTGCTGGTGGTACTGTTGTACACATCTCTGCAGGTATGGCTGCCCTTGCCGGTGCAATTGTCCTTAAAAGAAGGAAAGTTCACATGGAGCACCAGGAAATACCTCCTTCAAATATTCCTTATGTACTGATCGGAACAGGTTTGTTATGGTTCGGATGGTTTGGCTTTAACGCTGGTTCTGCACTTGGATCTACCAGTCTGGCAGTATCTGCATTTGCTACCACCAACATTGCCGCGGGAGCGGGTGGACTTTCATGGATGTTCTTTGACGTGCTGAGAGGCAGAAAACCGTCGGTTCTTGGTTTCTGTATCGGTGCTGTAGTAGGTCTGGTTGCGATTACTCCGGGAGCAGGATTTGTTGCTATCCCGCACAGTATCTTCATCGGTGCACTTGCTGCGATTATCTCTAACCTTGCCGTTTCATGGAAACAGAAAACTACACTTGATGACACATTGGATGTTTTTCCTTGTCATGGTGTAGGTGGTATCGTGGGCATGTTGCTTACAGGCGTTTTTGCTACAAAAACAGTAAATCCAGCAGGCGTTGACGGATGGTTCTACGGTAATCCTGAATTCTTTTTCACACAGCTGAAAGGTGTGCTGATCGTCGGTATATTCAGCTTTGTGGTTTCATTCCTGATCTTTAAGATCATCAATATCTTCCAGCCAATCCGTGTATCTTCTGAAGAAGAAGAAGAAGGACTGGATGTAAGTCAGCATAACGAAAAATACTCTCAGGGTACACTGATCGTTATGTCAACTGGTGTCGAAGTTGAACACCAGGGATAAGCCCGGATAAACGCCATGGATATTCTTTAAGAATTTTCCATGGTCATTTCTAATGATAAAAGGTCTTTGGACTAATTTAATGCCTGCCGATGAAAGGCGCCGGAAGGCATTAAAAATTAGTCCAAAGACCTTTTATCTTAATGTACCATCTTATCTGCGCAGGTACTGCTGGCGAAAGCTTCGGGCTTAGCCTTAAAAATGAACCCCATGCTCAGAATATAACCCATGGCCTCGTTCAGTGCCTTATTCGACTTAAACATCGGGTTAGTGTTGATGTCAGCATGTACCTCGAGGTCTACATCATACAGATCCAGCAGGTCGCACACCGCATATGCCGTCTCGATAGACTTCTGTACTTCGATCAGCATCCTTTCCTTGATCGTCATTTTCTGCTGGCTCTTTTCCTGGTGGATAAACATGAATCCTCCGTGTTGTTCCCTGAGCAGAACAATCACTGTAGCGAAATCTGTGAAGGGGCCCTTCACCTGTGAATCAGTACCAATGCAAACTTTGAGGTGATAGCCATTTGCAGTCTCTCTGATGATGGCTTGTTCTACTTCTTCTAAAATTGGTGTGTGGATCACTTCACCATTAAATTTCTTCCAGGTCATACGTTATTGGTGTTAGGTAACAACCCGTATACAGGTTTTCTAAAAA
This sequence comes from Pedobacter sp., assembly GCF_040513095.1. Classification (GTDB taxonomy): domain Bacteria; phylum Bacteroidota; class Bacteroidia; order Sphingobacteriales; family Sphingobacteriaceae; genus Pedobacter. Next base: position 23,768 of record NZ_JBEVDX010000147.1, read on the forward strand.
TAACTTGATTATGTTAAATATACATTAAATTCCTGTGGTTTATTTGCTAACAATCAGTCGTTTATCAACAATTTTGACATTTGGATATATGTCTGTACAATGTCTGAATGGGAGAAAAATCAAACAATCGCAATGCTCAATAGTTTTGTAAGTGTAATATGGTAAACAAAACAATAATAGTTTCAAACCGCTTACCCGTCAAAATAGTAGAAAATAACGGCGAATATCTCCTGAGTCCGAGTGAAGGTGGCCTGGCAACAGGCCTTGGCTCTGTATATAAAAAAGGAGATAATATTTGGATTGGGTGGCCCGGAATTGATGTTCCGGAAGAAAGACAACAGGAAGTAACAGATAAACTGGCAGAGCTGAATCTGATTCCTGTATTTTTAACTCCTGATGAAATCAATCTTTACTACGAAGGTTTCTCGAATGAGGTTTTATGGCCTGTGTTTCATTACATGGTCACTTATGCAAATTATGAACAGACTTACTGGGATTTTTATCAGACCGTTAATCAGAAATTTAAGGATACGGTAAACGAGCATTTAAGGGAAGGTGATACTGTCTGGGTACATGATTATCAGCTTCTGTTACTGCCTGGACTCATCAGAGAAGTACAATCTCATGTCACAATTGGTTTCTTCCAGCACATCCCTTTTCCCTCCTATGAGATTTTCCGTTTAATCCCCTGGAGGGATGAACTTGTGGAGGGCATGTTTGGGGCCGACCTGCTCGGGTTTCACACCTTTGACGATGTAAGGCATTTTCTGAGTGCAGCAGCACGTTTAACAACAGCTAAGATCTCAGACAACGTAATCACATTTAGAGAACGGCAGATTGTTGTAGAGTCTTTCCCTATGGGTATAGATGAAGTAAAATTTGAAAGTCTCGTGTCTGATCCTGCCGTGGTAGAGCAGATTGCATCCCTCAAAGAGACGATGCAGGAACGCAAGATCGTTCTGACGATCGACAGGCTGGATTATAGCAAAGGTATCTTACAGCGGCTGCAAGCCTACGAATTGCTGCTGCAGATGCATCCGGAGTATATAGATCATCTATCTTTGTATATGATTGTTGTCCCGTCCAGGGATACCGTTCCGCAATACAAAGAACTTCGTGATCAGATCGATCAGCTGGTTGGTAATATCAATGCCACTTACAGGACACTGAACTGGCTACCGGTACACTACTTCTACAGGTCTTTTCCTATAGAATTCCTGTCGGCCCTGTATGCGACAGCAGATATTTGCCTGGTTACGCCAATGCGTGACGGCATGAACCTGGTGAGCAAAGAATATGTGGCCAGCAGGACAGACAATACAGGCGTACTGATCTTAAGTGAGATGGCAGGCGCCTCGAAAGAGCTGAATGATGCCCTGATTGTTAATCCTAATAATATAGGAGAGGTAATGAGGACAATTGTGCAGGCCTTTAATATGCCTGTAGAGGAACAGGCAACACGGATGTCAGTAATGAGAGGCATCGTTAAAAAATTCGATATACACCTTTGGGTTAAAAATTTTATGGATAAGCTGGAAGAAGTAAAGCAGCTGCAGGAATCGTTATTGACAAAGTTTGCAGTGAGAGTGGTAAGAGAACAAATGGCGAAGGATTACGTGGCGGCTACCGAAAGGTATATCTTCCTTGATTATGACGGGACGCTGGTTGGGTTTAACGGTGATCTTGAAAAAACAGCTCCTGACCCGGAATTGTATAAAATACTGGAAACCCTGACTGCCGATCCCGCAAACCGCGTAATTATCATCAGTGGAAGAAGAAACCAAACCCTGGAACAATGGTTCGGACACATGAAACTGGACCTGATTGCTGAACATGGCGCATGGCAAAAAAGGGATCAGGAAGAATGGAAATCACTGCCTTTGTTAACCGATCAGTGGAAACAGGATGTGAAAACAGTGCTGGACACCTATACAGACAGAACACCAGGATCCTTTATCGAAGATAAAAGTTATTCACTGGTATGGCACTACCGCAAGGTAGAAGAAGGGCTTGGCGAGCTGAGGGCAAATGAGATCATCAATCACCTGAAAGTAACTGTTGCTGATAAAGGGCTTCAGATGATGCCGGGGAATAAAGTGATTGAGTTTAAAAATATAGAAGTAAACAAAGGTAAGGCAGCTTTGAGCTGGTTATATGGAAACGACCCCGATTTTATCATTGCTTTTGGGGATGACCATACTGATGAAGACATATTCAAGGCTCTGCCGCCAACGGCATACACCATTAAAGTAGGGAGCAATATATCGGCAGCCAGAAATTACCTGCGCAACTTTATGGAAGTAAGGGAACTGCTCAAGATTCTATCGGCAAGTACTGCTGCACAGCTAAAATAAGTACAGCCGTACACAAGGTACAGCTGTAATATTAATAGAGACAGGTTCGTTTTCTTAAAGGAAAACGGGCCTGTCCAGTTTTATAGCAATTCTGTGTGCGGCATTCATCAGTCCAACATGACTGTAGGCCTGCGGGAAATTACCCCATTGACTGCCATCCTTTTCATCGATGTCCTCTGCAAACAGATCCAGGTGATTACCATAGCTGATCAGTGAATCAAATGCTTTTACCGCATCATCTATACGGCCAACGATTGCAAGAGCTTCCACATACCAGAAAGCACAGATCAGGAATGTAGTTTTAGGTTTCCCGAAATCATCTGTATGGCGGTAACGGTAAAACAAACCATTTTCTGCTTTCAGCTCCTCTTCAAGGGCGATCAGGTGATCTTTGGCACGCTGAGAATCCGGGTCGAGATAGTTCATCAGGATCAGTTGCAAGGTGCTGGCATCAAGGTGTTCGCTATCTATAGCATGGTTATATACTTTTCTCTCCGGATCATAACAGGCTTCAATATGGGCAGCAGCACGGTCGATCAGCTGACTTGCCCGGTCCTGGAATTCCTGGTTACCAATTCTCTTTGCCATTTTCAATGCCGCATTGGCACCTGCCCACTGAAAAAGGTTGGTGTAACAGTGCATATTGGCCAGGTTACGGAATTCCCAGATACCGGCATCTTTTTCATCGATGGTGCTTTCTATTTTACTGAGCAGGTAATCCAGCCATATGGTAGAGTCCTTGCGCTCACTATAAATAAACCTGTTATCAGAATACAAGGGAAGCATAGAGATCAGTACCTGTCCATAAATGTCATTCTGGATGTGCTCAAATGCCTGGTTGCCGATCCTTACAGGCTGATTGCCCTGATAGCCTTTCAGGTTGGTCAGAATCCTCTCTGTAAGCACACGCTCGCCGGCTATACCGAAAAGCGGTTGATATCTTTTATCATCACGGAAAGAAATGTCAGTGATGTAATTAAAATAACGTTCCATTTCTTCAAAATGGCCTATGTGGTTAAGGGCAGTGATCACATAATAGGTATCCCTCATCCAGCAGTAACGATAATCCCAGTTCCGTGTGCTTCCCGGAGATTCAGGCAAACTGGTTGTACTTGCCGCTATGATTGCTCCGGTATCTTCGTACTGGTGTATTTTAAGCACCAATGCAGAACGGATAACCAGCGACTGCTGGAAACCGGCTATAGTAGAATGTTTGATCCAGGTGCGCCAGTATTTCCTGGTTTCTAAAAGAAACCTTTCTGCTGTACTTTCAATCGGTGCCTCCAGGTTATAACCATAAGTCATGATGAGGTATTTGGTGTCGTTCAGCGCGAAATACTTTTCATCTTCAATATAGGATAAAGAGATATTTGTACTTAGCTGCATGTGATGCTCACTCCCGGTGAACAGCAGGTGATTGCTGCCGCGAGATCCTTCCTGGAAACCTTCTCCATACGCAAAGGTTGGTTTACAGGTTACCTTAATCCTAGGATTACCCTGAAGCGGTTCGATCTTGCGGATAAACATCAAAGGTTTGTAGTACCGTTCATATTGAAAAAAGCGGGGTGCAAAATCGGTGATTTTGTAACTGCCTTCTTCATTGGTGATTTCTGTGCAAAGAATATTGGTATTCTCCAGGTAATACTGGTCTGAGGTATATTCCCCGCTGGGACGGATAGAGTATTCTCCGCCTTTTTCCTCGTCGAGCAGTCCCCCGAAAATAAACGAGCTGTCGAACCTCGGCCAGCATAACCAATCCACATTTGTGTTTTTATTGATATGTGCAAGAAAAGCACAGTTCCCGATAATACCGGTCTGGTAGGTATGTCTGTCCATTATCTGTTATTTAATACATGTTGGCACTTTTATCATACGATTATTGTGCCTGTTAATTATTGAAGAACTAAAACGCATATCTTGCAATCGTCATGCCGCAAAAGGCATGTATGTGCCGGTATCCGGGATGAAACAAAAAAACATTACCAGCTGTTAGTAGAAAAGAAGGGTAGCTATTGACGGTCCTCATAATTGTTTTTATATTTATATCAAGCGGCCCGATACGCTGAACCGTCAACAGACCGTTTTTATTTAATTATCCATTTACTCATTTAAATAAAGGTAAGATGAACACAGAGCTGATAAACGAATTCTATTTACTTCAACAAAGCCGGTCTAATGCCAAATATCTTGATATCCTGGAAGAGAAGATCTGTTCCCCTATTCAGGAGGCAAACAGTAAAGTGACATCCTGGATGTATAAGAGGGGTACGATGCTGATGAGGCTTGAAAAAAAGGCGCAGCTGAGAATGGGTAAGATCAGGAAGAAACTGATGAACTACTAGCCTGTTGCTTTTGCGGCCATTCTTATCTTAATTCCCTTATCTTTGCCGCATGATGGTAGAAAAGGTACTGGGTAATTTAAAAATCACTTCTTTAAATGATATGCAGCAGGCAGCAATTGCGGCTGCAAACAAAGGAAAGGATGTTGTTTTGCTGGCCCCAACTGGTTCTGGCAAGACGATTGGGTTTTTATTGCCTGTTTTAAAAAATCTGAGTACAGAGGCAAAAGGTGTTCAGGCATTGGTGCTTGTTCCGTCGAGAGAGCTGGCTTTACAGATAGAGCAGGTGTTCAAACAGATGGGGACAGGTTTCAAGGTGAACTGCTGTTATGGCGGCCATCCTGTAAAGATCGAGCGGAATAACTTTGAACAGCCTGCTGCGGTACTGATTGGTACACCGGGCAGGATTGCCTATCATCTGAGAAAAGAAAACTTTGATGAATCCAGTATCACCACTTTGGTACTGGACGAGTTTGATAAGGCCCTGGAGTTTGGTTTCCAGGAAGACATGGCCTATATTATCGGCAACCTGCGCTCCCTGAAACAACGGATGCTGACCTCGGCTACAGCCATGGAAGATATTCCTGATTTTACGGGATTGAAGCAGCCTGTTGAGGTGAACTTTCTGAAAGACGTTAAGGTAGCACCTGACCTGAAACTGAAAAAGATTATTACTACTGCAGAAGACAAACTGGACACGCTGTTTGACCTGATCTGTAAGATAGGCGCGCAAACTTCGCTCATCTTCTGTAACCACAGGGAAACGGTAGACCGGATCAGTGACCTCCTGATTGATAAAGACCTGGCCCATGATATTTTTCACGGGGGTATGGAGCAGGATGAAAGAGAGCGTGCCCTGTTAAAGTTCAGGAACGGCAGTATCAAAATCCTGATCACTACAGACCTGGCCGCCCGCGGACTGGATATCCCTGAAGTGGGAAACATCATTCACTATCAGCTTCCTTACACTGAAGATGCATTTTTGCATAGAAACGGACGTACAGCGCGCATGAATGCCAAGGGTACAGCCTTCCTGATTATGACTGAAGAAGAGAAGTATCCTTTTCTGAAAGGTGATATTGAGATTGAAAAGCTGAAAGGCAACTATGAGCTGCCGAAAGACAGCCAGTGGCAGACCCTCTATATTGCTGCCGGCAAAAAAGATAAAGTTAATAAAATTGACATCGTTGGGCTGCTGCTGAAAAAAGGCGGACTGCAGAAGGATGATGTGGGGCTGATTGAGGTTAAGGATCAAAGTTCATACGTTGCAGTAAAACGAAATATGGTCAATAAGATACTTGCTGCCCTGCGGGACGAAAAGATAAAAAACAAAAAAGTGAAGATAGAAGTAGCAATGTAATTATGAGCAATAACGATATTTTTAAAAAACTCCGCGTAGCGCTGGAACTGAATAACGAGGATATCATTAAGATCCTCGAACTGGTGAATTTCAAGATCACGAAAAGTGAGCTGGGCTCTTTTTTCAGAAGTGATGACCATCCTAATTTTAAGCCCTGCGGCGATCAGATCCTCAGAAATTTCTTAAATGGATTAGTGATCTATAAAAGAGGACCGAGACCAGAGAAAGCAGGAGCCCCAAAAGCAGATTAATCAGCCGTTGTGATAAAATTTAACCGGATATTTAAGAATATTCGGTTAATTTGATAGAACAAACCGTTATACTTGTGAACGGAAGATTGAATAGCATCCCATAACAACGGGAAATATTTTATTCGCACCCAGGGATAATAGTATTGCATGGCAAATGGTTGATTTTTTAAAATTTCACGGAAATCTGACTCATTTAAAATGCATCATTTTATTTAATGTGTTCTGGCTTTTATGCTCAGTTGCAGCCGATGCACAGGTGCAGCGAAAGGTCAGCGGCAGTGTTATAGATTCCCTCAGGGATGCGGTCCCTGGCGCAGATGTAATCATGATTGCGGATAAAGACACACTCAACACCGTTACCGACAGCCGCGGACGGTTTGCCTTTGCCGGCATTACAGCCGATAATATTTCCCTTCTGATCATGAGGGTAGGCTTTAAGCCATACTCGATGGCTTACGCCTATCAGGAAGACCAAATTAATCTCATCCTCTATCCCATAATGCTTCATCTCGAATCTAACCTGCTGGACGAAGTAGTGATTAAAGGAAGGGATAAACCCATCAGGATCAAAAGAGACACCATAGAATTTAACGCTTCATTTTACCAGATATATGAGAATGACAGGGTAGAGGACCTGCTGCGGCAGTTACCCGGGGTAGAAGTAGATGCCAATGGAAATGCTTTCACCATGGGCAAACCGCTGGTTAAACTGCGTGTAAACGGGGAAGACTTTTTCACAAATAATGTGAAGGATTTTATCAGGCAGCTTCCTGCAAACATCATCGATAAACTACAGATCATTAATGATTATGGTGATGAGGCAAATTTTACGGGTATGAAGACGGGCGAATCCCAGAAGATGCTGAACCTGGTGACCAAAGCAGGACAGAACAACGGTACTTTTGGCAATGCTTCTGCAAGCGGTGGAACAGACCACAGGTATGGGCTGCAGGGAAATGGTAATCTTTGGCAGGGAAGCAAGCAGATCGGGCTGAGCAGCAATTCAAATAATACCAGTAATGACGCAGGTATCAATACTAATGCTGGTGCAGGCCTGAATTACCGGGATAAATTATCCAATGGCGTAACGGCCAGCGCGGTGTATAACTATGCTTATATCAAAAACCTTTCAAAACAGCTCAATTCTATAGAAACAATCACCCCGGGCGGAACGATCAGTAATAAGTCGGAATCCAACAGCAGGTCTACAGATAACAACAATACGATCAATTTCAATATCCAGTCGGTAGCAGATAAGAGCTATTTCCAGGCTTCCCTTGGCGGATCGATGGTGAAGCGAACAAGGCTGGCTAAGACAGATTCAAGACAAACAGGACTGATCAGGCAGGATTTGCTTAGCGACAACCTTTCCAATTTAGAAACGCCCAATCTGAATGGAAATTTTGTGTGGGCAAGGAGTATGGAAAAGCCAGGAAGGAGTATGTCGGGCGGGATTACGTTCAGCACAGGTATTAACCAGTTAGAAGAAAAGCTCGGAAATCAGATCAGTTACTACAACAGGAATAACAATACCTTGCTCAAGGATTCAGTGGTAAACCGGCTGGTGGAAACCGAAAACAGATCGAATAATGTTACAGCTGATTTCAGGTACAGCGAGCCACTGCGTGCCAGTCAGGATTCTGCAGTAAAAAAGAATATTGATTTTGCTTATTTCTTTTCCTTCAATAAAACAAGAAACAGTTTATATACGCGTGTGAATAACAATATAGGCAACAATAAGGTTGTAGACTCATTGAGTTCATTGTATTCTTCCTCGTTTCTCCTTCACCGCTTCGCAGTTAGCTACAGGTATCAGTCAAAACGCCTCAATTATAACCTGGGAGTAACAGCCCAGCCCAGCCAGCTGACCGGGCAATATAAAGGCAATGACATGAAGATAGACCATGTTGAACTCAATGTCTCGCCGATCATTAACCTCAGCTATGCATTTTCCGACTGGGATAACCTGTCCTTTGTTTACAGTGGTGTAAGTACTGCTCCGGATTTTTACCAGCTGCAGCCTGTGCCAAACATCAGCAATCTCCAGAATGTGATTATTGGAAATCCGAACCTTAAATCCAGTTTTACGCATGCAGGAACACTTAGTTACCAGCACACTGGCGAAAATACAGGCGCCACACTCATGCTTGGCTTAAATGGTTCTGTAGTGGAAGATCAGGTGGTGAGTAATGTTGTGCTGGTAAAAGACACACTGAACAGCCTGAAACAGCAAACCTATTTTGAAAATGCCAATGGCGTGTATCAGTTTGGCAGTGTCTATTCCTATTCTTTACCTTTTGACCATAATAAATTCAATGCAGAGCTAAGAGGGACCTGGGATTATATCAATATGGTGTCCTTTGCCAACCATGTGCTCAATACCAACAGGAATATCAATTACTCGCAGACCTTTAAACTCAGGATGAATCAGCGCCGGGTTACATTATCAGGCGCTGCCATGTATAATTACAGCAGTAACCGTTATTCTATTGCGCAGTACAGTTTACGGAATGTGGAGACCTGGCAGTTTAATATCAATGAGCGCACCAATATCGGGAAGAGCTGGGTGGTCATTGCCGATATCTCAAAAAGGATCAATTCCGGGTATGAGCTGAAAGTTGCGAACCCGCTGCTGATGAATTTTACTGTGGAGAAGACCCTGTTAAAGAACAGGCAGGCTACTATGATGCTGCAGGCCTATGATTTACTGAATCAGGGGAACAACCTGGTGAGAAGTATATCTGATAATTCCATTACTGACAGTCAGTATAATCAGATTACCAGATATTTTCTTTTGACTTTTACTTATCGTTTACAAAAATTCGGGAACAGGTAATGTTTATTACTTGTTCCCGAAGATACTCTGCGGGCGTTTGAGGTAAACAGTTAACGCCAACAGCTACTTAAACCAGTTTTTTATAGCGGATACGGTGTGGAGTTACATCACCCAGGCGTTTCTTACGGTTTTCTTCGTAATCACTGTAGTTACCTTCAAAGAAGTATACCTGCGAGTTGCCTTCAAATGCGAGGATGTGTGTACAGATCCTGTCCAGGAACCACCTGTCGTGACTAATCACAACGGCACAACCGCCAAAGTTTTCCAATGCTTCTTCCAGGGCACGCAATGTATTTACGTCGATATCATTCGTAGGCTCATCGAGCAGCAATACGTTGGCACCTTTCTTCAGTGTAATAGCCAGGTGAACCCGGTTACGTTCTCCACCTGAAAGGATATTCACCTTTTTCTGCTGGTCGCCACCATTGAAGTTAAATTTAGATACATAGGCACGACCGCTTACGGCTTTATTGCCCAGTTGAATGTTATCCAGTCCGTCGGTGATATTTTCGTATACTGTTTTATCACCGTCAAGGTCGTTATGCATCTGATCCACATATCCAAGAGATACTGTTTCGCCAACCCTGAAGGTTCCTTCATCTGGTGTTTCCTGCTCGGTGATCAGGCGGAAGAGCGTAGTTTTACCTGCTCCATTGGGGCCAATGATTCCTACAATACCAGCTGGTGGCAGTGAAAAGCTCAGGTTTTCAAAAAGGATCTTGTCGCCATATGATTTGGTTACATTGTTGGCCTCGATCACTACATTCCCCAGTCTTGGTCCTGCAGGGATAAAAAGCTCCAGTTTGTCTTCTCTTTCCTTTGAATCCTCTGAAGCCAGTTTATCATAGTTTGATAACCTTGCTTTAGATTTTGCGTGTCTTGCTTTAGGTGCCATACGTACCCATTCCAACTCACGTTCCAAAGTTTTCTGGCGTTTGCTTTCTGTTTTTTCTTCCTGTGCCAGCCGTTTTGCTTTCTGGTCTAACCAGGATGAATAATTTCCTTTCCATGGAATACCCTCACCACGGTCAAGTTCAAGGATCCATCCGGCAACATTATCAAGGAAATACCTGTCGTGGGTAACGGCAATTACAGTTCCTTTGTATTCTTTCAGGAATTGCTCCAGCCAGTCGATACTCTCCGCATCAAGGTGATTGGTTGGCTCATCCAGCAGCAATACATCCGGCTCCTGCAGCAACAGGCGGCACATAGCTACGCGGCGGCGCTCACCACCAGACAATACACCAATTTTGGTATCCGGATCCGGGCAGCGCAAGGCATCCATTGCACGTTCCAGTTTGGTATCCAGTTCCCAGGCATTGGTTGCATCAATTTTATCCTGCAGCTCCCCCTGTTTAGCCATCAGTTTATCCATTGCATCGGCATCTTCATAAACTTCGGGCAATCCGAACTGCTCATTAATGGCTTCGTATTCTTTCAGGATTGCAGTGATCTCTGCAACACCCTCTTCCACCACTTCGCGGACAGTTTTATTTTCATCCAGCTCCGGTTCCTGTGCCAGGTAACCTACCGTGTAACCCGGTGAAAATACAACCTCGCCCTGAAAGGCTTTGTCTATACCTGCAATGATTTTTAAAACTGAAGATTTACCTGATCCGTTTAAACCGATCACACCAATCTTGGCACCGTAAAAAAAGGAAAGGTAGATGTTCTTTAGTACTTGTTTCTGAGGGGGATAAATCTTATTTACCCCCGCCATTGAGAAGATTATCTTTTCGTCTGACATTTTTGGTTGTTATGTTTTGCGCCTGCTAGAGGGCGGTTTATATTCTATTCAAGTTGAGCGCTGCGGCCTTAGCCACAAATATAGGCAAGGGAACACAGTAACGAAATTATCATTCTTATATTCTGAGCGTATATTCCTGAAATGTCGTGATATTATTGGTGGCAAACCCGGAAATCGCGGCAGATACAGGTTGGGAGCAACTGACAATTTGATACTCGAATTGTGTTGTAACTTACAAAATGACAGGTCGTTTTAATGTAAAGAATCATTACATTACCGGGACAATTCACCCAAAACCTGTGGTTGTTTCTTGTACAATGATTATTTAAACTACCTTAGGGGTAGTTTTTATTTTCTTTTCATAGCGCAATTATTATTGCTATTCGTGTCAAAAGTTAGTAAGTTTAGTGAAATAACGTCAGGATCTAAATCTTTCTTCCTTTATATGGCGTAATTGTTGATAAAATAAATCAGATTGGTGACGCTTTTTATAACATATTTTATAGTTTAGGGCGTTCCTGTTTTTAGAAAAGGTATATATGGAAGCTAAATTTTCACCACAAGTAAAAGACGTG
>NZ_JBEVDX010000148.1:0-11892 GCF_040513095.1 Pedobacter sp.
TCAGTCACCACTCCGTGAACATGTAATGAAGGAGCCCCATTATCCCAGGCGATAGATCCTGTCATGCTGGCCATTTCTACTGCTTTAAAATCCTTCGGATTGTATTGTTTAGTCTTGAAATCAAAAAAACCAAAACGTGCATTTACAAAACCCATTCCGGCGAAATTAGCTGAGGGAATTCTTTCTGTGAGGGCCATTTTCTCAATCTGCCTGAAAACATCATCACCCTGGCGAAGAACCATCAGGTAGCCTGAAGATGTCTTGATATAACGGGCTGTATCCACAGTTTGAGCAGAAGTCCTGAACATATATGCAACGAAAAATAGAATGATGTAGTAAGTTTTCATATCCGAGTTTATTGTTTGAGAATACAACAATCTGTTAGCTTGATAGTTTATGGGTAATATGTTATCTCAGCAGGCTTTGATGTTTTTTGAAAAACATCCTGGCAGGAAGTCTATTGTCTGTAAGGCCAGTATAATGGCGGAATATAATTCCAAATGAAATGATTTGCTTTTTTTGAAGCTGATGACATACAGTTGTCACCAATTCATTTTTTCTTTGCAATCTGATGCAGGGCCGATCTGGCTCCTGTAAATAACGTAATGACAGGAGATATGAAATCCGGAAAACAAGAACCTGAATTGTTTTGCCCCGAAAGCAGGGAAGAATGGCGGGAATGGTTGCATTTTAATCATGAGCTGAAACAGTTTGTATGGCTGGTTTATTATAAAAAAAAAGCCGGAAAAAAAACACTGAAATGGACTGAAGCTGTAGATGAAGCGTTGTGCTATGGCTGGATTGATAGTATAAGCAAGCCTATTGACAATGAAAAATACATGCAGTTCTTTAGCAAAAGAAAAGCAAACAGTACCTGGTCTAAAATCAACAAAGACAAAATAGAGCGCCTTCATTTCTCTGGTTTAATTGCCCCTGCAGGACTTAAATGTATAGAAATTGCAAAGCAAAATGGTTCCTGGCAGATTCTGGATGAGGTAGAGAACCTGATTATACCTGCAGACTTAGCATCGGCTTTAGCAACTGCGCCAGATGCTGAAGCCTATTTTTCGCGATTAAGCAAATCAGTAACAAAAGCTATATTACAATGGATTGTATTGGCTAGACGTCCGGAAACCAGGTCAAACCGCATTGCTGCAGTTCTCCAGTTTACTACTGATAAAAATGTACCAAAGCAGTTCCGGCCATAAGAATCAATTTTGTTTCATTACCTTCGGTTCTGACTATGAATAATATTGTATCTCAGGCGAATTCTCCGGTAAAAAAGATCAGATGGGGCATCATCGGATGTGGTGCGATCTCAGAAAGATTTATGCAGGGCTTATCAGCTGTCCCGGATACAGAAATCATCGTTGCCTGGTCGCGGAGGCCGGAATCTGTAAAATCTTTTTGCGATAAGTATGGGGCTAAGGCTTGCCTGGATGCTGACGAACTTTTAGCTTCAGATATCGACGCCGTTTACATAGCTACCTTGCCCGATAGTCACTCGCAATATAGTATTGCCGCACTGCGGGCGGGGAAGAGTGTGCTCTGCGAAAAGCCTGCCTGCATTAATCTCAGTGATCTGGAGATGGTGCTGCAGGAAGCGGAGAAAAGTAATCTCTTGTTTATGGAAGCAATGAAGACACCATTCTTTCCGCTTTACAGAAAACTCAAAGCGCATTTAAAAGATGATCCAATTGGTGAAACGGGATATTTGCGTGCTGGCTCATCGGTTATTGGTGTAAACGATAACCATCCCAGTTTAAGTCATGATCTAGCTGGCGGCAGCATTATGGGTATTGGAGTCTATGAAGCTTTCCTGGCCGCTGACTGGCTCGGGGGAGCCGAAGCCGTCCAGGCAATGGGCAACATTGGGGCTACAGGTGTTGACATGTTTTCCGTCTTTCAGACCCGGCATGATAAAGGATTTGGACAATTCTACACCGGATTTGAGGTTTATGGTAAAGGCGATGCGCTCATTTGTGGCAGTAAAGGTCATGTGACCATACATCACAGTTGGTGGAATCCTGTTTCCGCAACCATAGAATATTCAGATGGTCGGGTGGTTGAACTACACGAACCCTTCGCAGCCGGCGGACTCAATTATGAAATCGCACATTTCTGTGAATTGCTCAACGAGGGCCAGCTTGAAAGCCCTGTAGTCAGTCATGATATATCCCGGATGACGATTGGATTGCTGGATAAGGTTCGTGCGCAGGTAGGTTTAAAATTTAAAGGAGAATAACCTATATGTACCCCCCGATATTGACCAACTGATTTCTAAAGAGTGGTTGGCAAAGAATCCAATACATCGCTCTCAGAGCGCATAATAGCAGTAAAGAATTTTACTGTAACAAGGGTGCTGAAATTCCAGTTTGTGCAATTCGCAGCGAACAATCGGCTCATTTTACTGTTCCAATTCAGAACAAGCATTATAACATATTGTAATCACCTATAAAATGAGTAAAGAAACGAACATAGCCGCACAGAAAAAATTCGGGGAAGCAGTCAATTCTGCCAATTATGAAATCTTTAAAGAACTTGTTGCAGCAGATTCTGTAGATCATGATCCGGCACCAGGACAAGTGCCAGGTCCGGATGGCTACGCAGAATTTTTTGGCATGATGCGTACCGCGTTCCCGGATATGAAACTTGAAGTTGAGCAGTTATCCGCAGATGAAGACACCGTGTCTTTTGCTTACCGCGTGACCGGAACACATGAAGGAGATTTCATGGGAAATTCAGCAAGCGGAAAGCCGATCAATATTCGCGGAATGCAAATCAGCAAATTCAGAGAGGGCAAAATGGTTGAACGTTGGGGAAGCTCTGATGAACTTGGTATTTTAAAGCAAATAGGTGCAATAGCCAGCTAATTACAAGGAAAGAGATTTCAGTATAAACTGGAATCTCTTTCGCTCTAAGCCAACAGCGTATCTCATTCACTTGAAACTTTGCCCTAGCTTATAAATGCAGAGCCTGTAAATCACCTTTGAACTACACAGTTCGAGCATTCATAGCTTCATTTTGTTCTTATCTCATTAAATGTCAGGAAAGCAAAACATAAAGTCCAAACAGCAGTTCGACTCTGCACTTGCCCTTGAAAAATCTGGGGATACACAAGGTGCACTGACTCTCTATGCGAAATCCGTGAAAACCGATCCTTCCAACTCCCATGCCTGGAACAGGCAAATGATACTCTACCGGAAAAACAAATCAAAGGAAGAAGAGGTAAAACTAATTCATACCGCTATTAGCCAATACCAAAGCGCTGCACAATCCAGGCAGCAGGAATGGCTAACAGAAAACAGGCAAAAAGCAGATAGTACACGGGAACTCGCCGACTTACTTGGAATGCTTGAGCCAAGCGGACTTCCAAAAAAATACGATAAGATCCTGGAGCAATGGCAAACCAGGTTGTACCTGCTGGAATACCGGATCAAAAGTTCGAGGAAAAAGAAGAAACGTTCCAAATAATCTGGCAGCGGGAAAGTTTCAGCAATGATAAATAATCATACTATAAAATTTGTGGATAAGTACGGCGTTTAGTGCCTGGTTGCTTAGATAATATCAATGGAGGACTACAACTTTCCAATGGAGTGATCCCATTGAAATATACTAGTCAAATGGTTAAAATATCAAATAGCCCTGCTATAAGCAGGGCCGGTTCTTTCAAATCAAAAGATTTCTTAGTTGATTTTTTTCAATTCAATCTCAACTCTTCTGTTCTTCTGGCGTCCTGCCGCAGTGCTGTTTGTAGCAATAGGCACGGTACTGCCATAGGGTGTAGTAATGATTCTGTTTTCCTTTACACCTTTGCTTACAAGATAGTCCTTGACACTAATGGCCCTTTTATCGGAAAGCACCCAATTGTACTTATACCTGCCCCTTGAGTCGGCATGGCCTCTGACAGATACAGCATAGTTATCCTCCCTTATGGTCTTAGCCAGTTCATCTAAATTGCTATAATAGGCATCCCTGATCGAAGGTTTATCTGTATCGTACTCCAGTTTTTTGGTGAGGGCAGCGACTGGTAAAGCTCTTTTTGCAGAAGCAGCAACTTTTGGGTCCTTAGACAGTACAGAGCTACTGCCGGCTGTTGTCAATCCGATGATGAATAGTACTGTCAGGACCGATGTTAGACTTTTATGTTTCATAAAATTTAAAATTATATCTTTAATTTGTTAATTGAGGGCAGAACATACTGATCTATAAATAGTTTAGCTTTAAACAACAGGGTTTTGCGAATGATATCTTTTTGAGTGACCGTATCTCACTATGAACAAACAGAGTCTTGTATTAATGATTAAACATCTTGCCGGTGTCAGTGTTATGCGATTAGCCAATTGTAAAGATTCACCCTGACTGGTATAGATTTATGAAGAAATTTTTATGTTTATTCTTTTTGTCAGCATTTGTTTTAAAGGCTTCTGCGCAAAATGAACCGGCAACCATTCAGACCTTACCGGTGCGAACGGGTCAGCATTCCTTCACCATTCAGTGGATTACTTTTGACAGGGGGAAAAATACAGGAAAAGTAATGATCCGGGCACTTGGAGATAATGAATACAGCATCGAAGGTGAGCAAAGGAACAAAACTAAAAACGACTACGTAACTATAAAAGGCACTTTCCTGGCTAAAGGGCGGGAACTTAAGTTTAACGGTAAGATTGTATCCCGCATTTCTTATATTAATAATGGAAAACCCTGCGAAAGTGCAGGGCTTGCTATTTTTAAAGCTTCAGGCAAACGGAAATACTGGCGCTTACAGCAGATGCTCAATTGTGATGGCAACTCCACTGATTACATTGACATATTCTTTTGATCACGCTAAACATTGTATGCCTGAATGCATAAACTTGTCTTAACAATTTGCGCATTTCCCTGTTATAAAGAATATGGAAAAAATTTATGCCATAAAAAAGGTGACCCATGCCCTGGTTTATCGCCGGAGAATACCGTTGACGTTTATGTTGCGGGGCAATGGCGCATCGCAATTTTAAGCGAGAAAATGTAAAGCTGAATTCCTTGAAAATTGCTAACGTAAAAGAATGACTACACAATTCGAAAAAATCAAAGACAACTATCAGCGTAATATGTTTGCATCGCCAGCTGAAAGGGTTGATATATTAAGCCTGTATAAACAATTGCCATCTCTTGATATTGCAAGTGACTACGAAGAGAACCTATACCATTTGGCTGCAAGGTTTATTGATGCAGATGCCATTCACTTTTTAAGACAGGCAGGCCTGAAGCCTTCCCCAGACAAATATGGAAATACTCCCCTACATGCACTGACAAATACCAGGTTTGACTTTGACGACCCGAAGCTGGAAGAAAAGGCTGGAGAAATGTACAATACTGCTAAGGCACTGTTGGATACAGGCGTAAATCCAAAAAAGAAAAATGATTCTGGCAGGCTTGCTTATTTTGAGGCAGGTCTTCTTTATATGTACCCCTTCCTGCAAGCTATGGGCGAAGCAGGAGTAAAAATGGACGTTACCGAATCAGGTGGAATGAACCTCCTGCATACAATATGCGACAAACTCGCTAACAGAAAGGATATACGCGGGGCAATACCAGCAGCAATGAAAACTGTCAGTGTACTGGTAGAAAAAGGAGGAATTGATCTGGAGGACAAAGATGTTTTCGACCTTACTCCACTTACCTATGCCCAGCGAAGTGGTGTGAAAGAAGTTGCAGCTATACTTACAGGTAATGAAGGAGACATTGCAACCGGTGGCATGACTATCCATGAGGCGGTCTTAAATCGGGACATTGCAGCCATAGAGGCTTTGATCAAATCTGGTACAGATCT
Organism: Pedobacter sp.; assembly: GCF_040513095.1. Classification (GTDB taxonomy): domain Bacteria; phylum Bacteroidota; class Bacteroidia; order Sphingobacteriales; family Sphingobacteriaceae; genus Pedobacter. Next base: position 5,816 of record NZ_JBEVDX010000148.1, read on the forward strand.
GAATGCAGTTGACGACAAATACCGCCGTACAGCACTGATGCTGGCTTGCGAGTATCCCTCGGCTCCGGCAGTCAAATTACTAGCTGAAGGAGCTGCAGATGTAAACTTTAAGACAGGCAGCGGGGAAACAGCTGCCTTTTTTCTCATTGCTAAAGCGATCACTAATTTTGGACGTGGAATCAGTCAGGATTTAAAAGACATAGTGAAAATGCTGCGCACATTACTGGCGAACGGATTGGATGTCAATGCTACGGCTGACAATGATGGCAACACACTCCTGAACCTTGTTTGTCAGGCTAATTACCTTGCAGATCTGAATACTACTTTGGCGGAGGAACTCATCGATTCTGGTGCGAAGATTGATTTGCCCAACCTCGCAGGAAAAACACCGTTGATGTCATTTGCAGAGCGGGGTAATGAAATGAAATACAATATCGGCGAGCTCTTGCTGGACAATAATGCAGACGCTGCTTATACAGATCAGCAGGGAAATACGGCTTTGATGTATGCCGCCGGCAATACCGACCACATGTCTGGTAAAAGGATTGTATCGCTTATCTTAGATAAAGATACTTCAAGCCTGGAGCAGGTAAATAACGCCGGACAGACCGCAATGGATATAGCTATACAGCAAAACAACGAAGCAGTGGTTAAACAATTAATGAGATAAGCACTCAACTATGGATAATATGTTTTTGAATGCGTGTAAGAATGCACAGAAAGGGATAGTACAAGCCTTCCTTAAAAAAGGAGGTATCAATATTAATAAACGCGACAGCATGGGCAATACACCACTGTATTATGCTTCGGCTAAAGCGGCCAGAGATATTGTAAAACTTTTACTTGATGCGGGTGCTGATGCAAACCTGGCAAACAACATCAGCGAAGGACCACTGCACGTTGCCGCCCGAAGCAGCAATAAAGATATCATCAGCTTGCTCAAAGAAGCAGGCGGGGATATCAATGCCTCAAACAATAATGGGCAAACTCCCCTGTTTTACGCAGTACTGGCCAGTAAAACAGAAACAGCTTTGTACCTGATTTCCCTTGGTGCAGATCCTTCGGTTAAGGATAACGCCGGCTTTAATGTACTTGATCATGCAACTGCTAATGGTCTGCGCGATTTAATTTCGACTATAGCTCAGGGAACTGTTGCACAAAAAGACAATCATGGCAATACGCCACTGCACCAGGCAGTAAATAATAACCGAAGTGAGACTGTACAAGTGTTGCTGCAGACCGATAAATCTAATGTTAACGAGCTGAATAACGATGGAATGACCGCGTTGGTACTGGCTGTATACAACTCCAACATCCACCTGACTGACCTGTTGTTAAAAAATGGTGCGAATGTCAACCTGCCGTTGTTAAGTGGAAATTCGGCCCTGCATTATGCCGCCGGAATAGGAAACCATCATATAGGCAGATTGCTTCTGGATGCTGGAGCTGAAGTCAATTCCAGAAATAGTTATAGCGAAAGTCCTTTGATTATTGCTGCTCAATGTGGGTTCAATGACTTTACGGCAATGCTGATTGAAAAGGGAGCAGACGTTAACGCTGTGAATAATGAAAGCCGCAGTGCGATGGATTTTGCCAGTGAGCGTGGTTTCACAGAGATCCTGGAACAGCTGCTGATGGCAGGTGCAGACGGGAAATAATCCATTCCCGCCGCAGCCTTAAGTATTATTTATTTTTGAATTCAGTGAGTTTGGCAAGAAGTGGTCCTTTGTGTTCTAGGGTAAAAGAAACAAACTTTTCCTCTTTGATAGCTAAACGTACCATCATTGGTAGCCAGGGGTAGATCTTGTGCGCCAGGGCTTCAATTGTTTCGTCGTTTTCAGCAGCAGCGAGTGCTTTATCAGCATACGGTTCTATTGTTGGCCAGTGTTCTTTTATTACGGGCTCCAGAGCACCCATTATTTTTCCTGAGATTTCGCTATTATCAGCGCTATTGTTTTTACCTGTAAGAGATGACAGCATTTGATTTGGTTTATAGTTTGAATTGGGTCTTGCAAACGGCACCGTTTGTTATTTATACTACAATCAAACAACGTTACAGTTTTCGATATTTGCAATGATCCGTCCCGCCCATTCTCAGTTCTGCCACTCCAATCCATCCTGATGTATTCCATAAATAACATCCGAACGAATTGGGGGCGGCGAACTACTTACACACCAAAATTGAGAGCATTGATATATATATTTTCAGGCAAATTTAAAAGGGATAACCCAGATGATTGCCATGTACCTCCATTGAATCATCTGCGGCCATGGAAAAGATCCACCAGATGAAGATCAGCAGGGCAAGGAATAGAAATAGCTTTAAAACTGTCGACCTTTTCACTGCAGGATTATAAAACACAGGATAATATACATCTCAGATCCTTAACTGGTATGGCACAGGTATGAGCAAATCTTACACCCGTTTGAAGTGGCATATACTTCTCTGGCAGCATATACTGCCCCTACACAATTGTAAAATTCTCCAAGATAGGTTCTGTTTTCCAGGCTGGGAAGATCTGCACAATCCTCACGGTGTACCTCATAATCGCGGTTACCTTGCGGATTTTTATTGACATAGTACTTTTGCATATCCTCGTTTTACAGTTTGGTCTCACAAAAATACCGCCTTGAAGAACCACGTTTTTACGGGTAGCCGTAAAAGAATTAAATAATCTTATTGTCTTTGCAGTAAGCAATGAGTTGTTCATTGCTGGAGATATTGAGGGATGTTTTGATTGCATTGAGACGTTTTTCCACACTGCTCAGACCGGAAGGTTTGATGTTCTTTTGCAGCAGATAGGAAGGGATAGTTTTTTGCGGCACGCCATTACATAGCAGGGTGATGATTTCAATGTCAACAGTTTTAAAATCATAAGAGTTTTCTATTCTCTTTTTATGCATTAAATCTGCCGAACGGTATTTTTTGTTGTGGTAAACGGCATCTATCGCCCTGCGCAGATCTTCTGCATCATACCGGGCTTTACGCACAAAAGCATCAATATTGAGGTCGTCAAACAGCTCATCCACCAGATTGATATTGTTCTCAAGAGAGAATACAATAATCTTTAAGCCGGGCTGAACCAAGCGTACTGCTTTGATCAGTTCTTTACCGCTGTTGATCTGCTGTTTGTTGCTGTCTTCATCAAAAGAAAGATCGGTAATCAATAAATCGAATGGTATTTCCAGACGAATACCAGCCTTGACAAGTTCTAGTGCATCATCGCAGTAATACCTGAAATCCCGCTGTGGAATGCCGAGATCATCCAGGGTCTTGCGTACCGAAATACTGGTGTGCTCGTGGTCTTCTGCTATGAGTACTTTTTTGAACATTCTTCTCAGTCTTTTTTAAGCAACGGGAAATAGAATAGTGATCTCGAGTCCTCTTTCCAGTATGCGCTCAAAAGTAATAGTACCACCGATACTATTCATACGGTTTTCCGTATTTTGCAAACCATTCTTTGCTGCGGCCTGCTGCATTCCTACACCGTTGTCAGAATATAAGAGTTTTATGCAGGAGTCGTCCCGCTGCAGCTTGACAACTACGGTTTGTGCCTTGCTGTGTTTTTTCATGTTAGTCATCAGTTCCTGCATCACTATCAGGAGTTCGGATTTTGATACTTTTGCTATATCATTCCAGATCTCCGGATCATTACCTACGATCAGGACTTCGGTACTTGCAGAAGAATAAGATTGCAGCATTTTGGAGAGTGTCTCCGCATAATTGCCTTCATCACCGGTATCCTTTGTCTCGTAAGAAATATCTCTTGAAGTATCATAAAGTGCTTCGAGTTTATCCAGCAGAAGATCCCTGTTAAATTCAGTGGTATTTTCTACTTCGGACATGAGATGATAAACTTTATTGGCAACCCTGTCATGGATCTTCTTTACGTACTTGAGCTCAGTGTTCTTGATTTCAAGTTCCTTTTCCTGCTGCATGATCTTTTTTCGTTTCCTGTACCAGAAGAAAGCTCCGGCCAGGCAGATAACTAAGGCAGCAAGAATAAAATTCTGGATCAAAAGGCTGTTCCTCCTGCGTTCATTTTCTGCCTGCGCAGTTAATGCCTCAGCCTTGTGTTTTTCAGTTTCATACCTGATAAGTGCAAACTGGTTTTTATCATTCCATCTGGTGGTTTGTATACTATCATCCAGCTGACGAAAAATCCTGAAGTACTTTTTCGCTTCGGCAGCGGGGCTCAGTGTAATTAACTCCTTCATGGCACTAATCTGATCGTCCGGACTATGAATGGATTTACTGAGTATGTATCTTTTTTTAGCGTAAAATAAGGCAGAGTCAGGTGATTTCTGATGATAATACTCTGCAAGATGGGTATAACTGGAATTCTGACCCCAAAAATCATTTTCTTTAACACGGATACGCAGCGCCCTTAAGTATTCGGGCACAGGATTATAGCCAGAGCTCTGCAACCATCTGGTGTGGGAATAATTTGTTAATGCCCTTGAATAATGGAACTTATAACCTTCGGTACGCCCTAGAATTGACCGGTAGATTTTCAGGGCGGCATCATAATCCTCCATCTCTTTATATGCAGTAGCTTTATTGTTCTGCGCAATCAGGATATTCAAAGAATCGCTGGAGAATTTAATTGCAAGATCATAAAATTTAATAGCCCTCTCAAAATCTCGCAAATCGTAAGTCGCCTCCCCAAGATTATTGTAATTTGAACATATATAAACAAATTGAGCCTCCTCCTGCTGATCAAAGTAAGGTATAGCTTTAAGTGCCAGTTCCTGCGAGCCAAAATAATCGCCTTTATTGATGGCGATCATACTCATATTAACCAGGCATTTCGCTGCGCCAAGACTATCTTTTTGCTGCATGAACTGGTCCTTGGCTTTGTTAAAATAATAATAGGCACTATCATTATTTCCTTTATCCCGGTATTCGAATGCCTGGTCGTAGAAAATATTATCCTTCTTCTTTTCTTTATTCGCCTGATCTTTGCAGGCGGAAAATAGAATTATAATCAACAAGAGCAAACTGACAGATTTCAAGCGGTAATTTTTTTACCAAATTAAAGAATAAATTTGGCGTTTTCGTCAAGAAATTGCAGTTATTCAATTTAGATCAAATTGACATGATTCAGGATCTTCCTCATGACTGAGAATAGCGCGACAAATCATGTCAGTGATTGAAAATATTTTGAAATACCTATTCAGATTTAAGGCTGACCCAACTTATGGCTTTATCAAGTTCCGCCAGTTCAAATCCTTTTGCTTCACCCGGTGTAACATAGCTAAAGAGGTCAGTGGATGTTTCAACCGCCTTTTGATCAGTAACGATAGCCATTTTTTTCCAATGAGTCAGGTGTTTAATACCCGCAACCAAATCTTTCCACCAGGCTCCCGCTGTGAAATTTTCCACCTGGGTTTCAAGCACCAGCAAATAGTAGATCTCTCCATACTGGTCTGCCAGGCTACCTCGCCATTGGCACGGAGGCCCAAAACATAATTTGGAAGGTTGTCAATTTTTGTTAACATAGGATACAGTTTTATAATAAAAACAACCTAAAGCCATGATGGTTTTTGGGTTTATGGGTAATGGTTAGTGCCGGCCCCCTTAATCCGCCCTAAACTCCATTTTAATCGTAATGGATCCTGTCTTGTATTTATTGGAGGTATTAAATGCACCTCCATAGCTGTAGTCTTCATTGCTGTTTTTGCCGGTGATCTGAAAAATACCCATGGTAGCCTTTTTCAATTCACCCAGTGAGCTGCCTGCATTTTTCGCAATGGTTTCAGCACGCGAACGTGCATCGGCGCTTGCCTTACCCAGCAGTTCCATTTTTACCTGGCTCAGCTTTGTATTGTAAAACATAGGGGCCGAAGAGTTAAACTCTATCCCACTTTGTATGAGCTCAGCGGCTTCACGTGAGATTTGATCTACCTTGTCTACTTCATTGGACTCTATTTTAACCGACTGCGTTAAATTGTATCCCGTAAATTCCTGGGACGTGTACTGTCCGTTTGCATTGGTCTGCTGCGTAAATTCTTTGTTGATAGACACTGATGAAAACACCATATTTCCGGCGGAAATTCCTTTTTTAAGCAGGTAA
>NZ_JBEVDX010000149.1:0-3314 GCF_040513095.1 Pedobacter sp.
AATTATATTTCACCTGTCTGTACAATAATCTGACAAAGGCTATCAGCGGATTACCACTTTGTCTCCAGTCGCTCCGCTTTACCGTGCTTGGTTCTTCAGATGAATTTGCCTGCAGGAACAGCGTACTGAACGCATTGTAAAACAAGCCGCGGCCTTTGTTTTTGATGAAAGCTACGCACATTGAATATTCAGTCCTGTCTACTTTTAAGCCTTCACGGTACTGACCGAAACGTTCAAAAAAGGTATTTCTTCTCAAATGAGGATGGTCACTGTAGACATAAACTTTATTCTTATCACCAAAATATGGTTTATAGACCATTTCTGAAAATCCTTTACCGTATGGCTTCATATACGGATAAGGCGAATAGGCATAAAATCTGATGATATCCAAATCAGGTTCAACATCCATAATTTCCAAAGCATCTTTAAAATGAGGATAAAAGTCGGGAAGGGGAATAAAATCTTCCTGAACATAAAGTGTAAACGGAGTTTTTACCGCAAGCTGCCCTTTATTAATATTGTTGCCAAGCCCCTTGTTTACCGGAGTAGAAACCAGTGTGAATTCATAATCTGAATGCAGACTTTTGATATGGTCCAGGTGAACCGGCTGACTGGAGTCATCAGATACAATGATTTCCTTAAAATGTATGTCCAGTTCTTTAAACGTCTTCAATAAACGCTCTAAGGAAGTGCTCCTGTTGTAATGAGTGATCAGTAGAGACACATTGTCAAACAGTTTAGGGGTATTGTCCATTGTATAAATATTTATATTATTTAATTTCTGCTAATAAAATTGTACTTAAACCGCTTCAGGTCCTCCTTAATTCTGGAGAGGACAATATTATAAAATGATCCATTTTGAGTGAGTGTACGAACACCTGTCCATACCCTTCCCCTGCGGGATTTCATCTGTCTGATTTTACCATATTTCATCAGGTCCATGGCCAGCTGCCCATCTTCACCCCTCCTGTTGATTTTGATAAATCCAATCTTCAGACCATACTCCTTCACATAACCCATACTGATACCAAAGGTATTAAAATATGGTTGTTTAATATGTCTCAATCCGGCCATTGTATCTTTAAGTTTCTCCAGGATCAAAAGTTTCCAGCGTGGAAAAGACGCTTCCCCTATAAAAGAGTATCTGCCATATATACAGACAACGCCATCCTGCTGCAGCACTTTCAGCATCTCATCGACCCAGCATGGCGGATAAAAACAATCTGCATCAGCAGTAAGGATATATTTACCCAATGCCTCTTCCTGTCCTTTCTGACGGGCAGGTCCTGCACCCTGGGTAAGCTCATTGTATGACTTTACATGAAGGTGATCAATTGTATCCTGGGTGCGGTCTTTGGAATTGTTATTCACCACGATAATCTCAAATGGAATGTCAGTCTTCATTTGTGATAAAGTTCCTACACAACGCAGGATATTAATTTCCTCGTTCCATGCAATAACTACTATACTCACTAAAGGTGTTTTACTTTGCACCTTGTCAAGATCAGTATTTATAGATTCGAAAAGCGACGAAGGTATTTCTTCATACTTTTCATAAGGATACAAAAACTGGCCGATCCAGTCGGGGTTCTTCAAATAACTCATATGCTTATATCCTCTCCCATTTACTGTTTTCGAAATTATATAACTTAACCACCCTGGCAGGGTTACCCACTGATACGGAATATGGAGGTACATTTTTGGTGACTACGCTACCGGCGCCAATCACAGCATGTTTACCAATGGTGACTCCAGCGGTGATTACACAATTCGCTCCGACCCAGACATCGTCCATAACAGTAATAAGGCTTGTCACGGTTTTTTGTTCGCTTGGCGGTATATCGATCAGTTCATATCCATGGTTTAATCCGGAAATGACAATATTTTGCGCCATAATCACATTATTGCCGATATTTACCGGGCCAATCACGGTGCAGCCGATTCCTATAACAGACTGGTTCCCTATATACACATCGCCAACACCATTATTTATCGTTGCAAAATCTTCTATAAGGCTCTTAGTGCCCAGCTTAAAATTATTGAAGGGAAAAACATCTATTCTTGTTCTCCTCCTTACTATTGATCCTTTGCCTCTTATATGTTTAAATGGGTTGACAAACAGCCGCACCCAAAGCCTTGGCCTGAAATCATTTGCCGGGATCAGCATCCGATGTGCCAGCTTCTTTAAAAAAGGATTCGCTTTAATTTGTGCAGCTAATGACATCTCTAGTTCTTTATGACCTTGTTAATTGCTTTATACAATTCACCCACACTATTCTCCCATGTGTGGGAATGTGCAAGTGTTATTCTATTTTCAACCCTATATGCGGAATTTTCATCCATCGCCTTAGCTATTTCAGCTACAAATTCATGTCTGTCAGCTGCAAGGTAGACCGTATCCCCAAAAATGCCTACAGCCGGCGTATTCGTAGCAACCACTGGTTTACCCATTGCCAGATATTCATCAATTTTCCTGGGGTAATTCCCAACTGTTACCTGATTGACCAGCTGGGGGTTGATACATACATCAAATGCATTGATATATGCCGGCAGATCTTCCGGTTTCTGGGAACCAAGAAAATAGATATTGGAAATTTCATGCAGATCACTTTGCAAGAAAACCTCATCTTCAGGACCAACCAGGATAATATTCCAGTCTGGCCTTTGCCGGGCAATATGTCCGATCAGATCAATATCCAGCCTGATGCTTTGCAATGCCCCTACATAGCCTATTTTTGGACCTGAAAGATGCGCAATTGCGGCGACCGGAGGAAAGTTACTGTCACTTGTAAAAATATCCAGTTCACAGCCCTGGCCTATATAAAAGGACGAGGGATTGTAGGTCTTGCAATATTCACTTAAATAGGTAGAATTGGCTACACAAAGATCACTTTTGCTGATCAGCAGGGGTTCTATACGTTCGCCGTGCTTTTTCCAGTAGTCTACCGCAAGCATAAAATCCCTCGAATAATAGATACTTGTTGTTGGTTTTAGAAACTCCTGCAGGTAAAAGCTTTTGAACATATCGTTATCATTAAAAAGGATGATGTCCTTAAATTTTAATAACGAGATTGCTTTCGAAATGGATTTAGCAAAAAGCCTGTTATTTCTTTTGTTGAGGAGATCAAACAGCGCTGAATTATTAATCCAGTTTACAGATTCTATTAAAACATCAGGGTAGAGTGTCCACAGGTTATCTATTACCGGCGTTAGGCCATCTTCATTCCCCTTGATAACATTCCTGCGTTTAATTATCCCAGCCTCATTCCTGTTGCGCAATAAAGTGATTCTGTCAAGGGCCGAATTTACATACA
>NZ_JBEVDX010000150.1:0-4573 GCF_040513095.1 Pedobacter sp.
AATTACCGGCGTTCCCTATCTTGCTGAAGTAAAGTTGCAGCAGGGAAAGATCATCGCAGAGGCCGAATCTCCTTTTCTAAAGGGGGCTGCTTCAAAGAGTACTCCGCGGATATACCTTGAACAAGGCTCGCAACTATTTACTGCTCAGCATACTAAACAGGCACCAGTATCAAAGGCCACTAGTACGGATATTCCAGCCTCGGGGACAGGTCCCTCATTGAATATGGATATCGCAGATTCAACCGGCAGGATGATACCAGTCTTTACAGCAGGTATTTCTGCTTGGATGCACAAAAATGCTTCACTGCCTGCTTCCCCTGATTATGATGACAGCAGCTGGCTGAGTGCTGAGAACCCCTTACAGATGGGTGCCGATCAGGATCTTACTGCCGATGCCTGGTACCGCAGCAGATTTTCAATCCCGGAATCCGGTAAATATTCTATACAGGCTGAGGGTGGCGACAGAGGGACAATCTTTGTTGACGGCAGGCAGACAGCAAAATGGAAAATCAAAACGGGAGAGGTGTCTTTAAACCTTGATAAAGGGGAACATAGCCTCGCAATTTTTACGGCACATAACGGCCGGGACAAGATGGCCGCTTACCTTGGCCCGATCGGGAATATTGATAAAAAAGGCCTGGATGGTAAGGTAAGCATAAGAAAAGGCGGGCCATTTTATCATACATTGGACAACTGGTATTTTCTCAAAGCCAACAATGTGGAGGCGTTAAAATCTGCTGTGCCTGTACTGGATACACTGCAGTGGAGCAAGTATAAGGTTGGTGCTGATGCATTTAATCTCAGAGAAGGTTATGGCTGGTTTGCAACAGTCATCCCTGCCCGGCAGGGCTTATCTAAAATGACAATATTATTCAGGAGTGTTGATGAAAACGCAACAGTCTTTATCAATGGCAAAGAAATGATCCGCCGTGAAGGCTGGAATATCCCGTTTGAATTTACGATAACTGATGCTGAGGTATTGAACCGGGAGATGGTTTTAACCGTATTTGTAGAGAACCATGATAAGGAAGGCGGGATTGATCAGCCTGTCAAGATCAACATCATTGGCGATGCGATGGCCATTACAGGTTGGAAAATGCGTGGAGGACCGGATGTAGGGGATGAGCTGAAAGGGCAGCCTATATGGCAGAAATACGACAGCAGTTCTGCTGATACAACTGCCGGGCCGCAGTATTACCGTGCGTCATTCACCCTGCCACAATTTAATAATACAGAACTCATCTGGCGGGTAAACCCTGATGAAATGGGCCATGGCTCAGTCTGGGTAAACGGGCATCATATCGGCCGTTATCCTGAAATAAACGGAAAGATTGGTATGTATATTCCTGAACCCTGGTTAAAGCCAGGGACCAATGAATTGCTGATCTATGAAGAAGAAGGAAAACGACCTGCTGCATTGACTATAACCGCCGAAAATGAAGCGGGCAGAAAGAAATACAAATTAATCACCAACCACATAATTATCAAATAATATGGCATTATCCAACGACCGATTTATAACACTTGATATCTTCAGGGGAATGACGATCTGTTTCATGATCATCGTAAATTCCCCTGGTTCAGGAGCCGTACAGTGGGCTCCGCTTGATCATGCGGCATGGTTTGGCTTTACGCCCACGGATCTTGTCTTTCCGTCATTCCTGTTTGCCGTAGGTAATGCCCTTAGTTTTTCAAAGAAGAAATTGGAAAGTGACGCTACATTTTTGGCTAAAATAATTAAGAGGACAGTTATTATTTTCCTGCTGGGTTTCCTGATGTACTGGTTTCCTTTCGTCCACAGGCAGGATGGGGCTTGGGTATTTAATCCCCTTGCAGATACCAGGATTATGGGTGTGCTGCAAAGGATTGCCCTCTGTTATTTTTTCGGGGCACTGATTGTACATTACTGCTCTAAAAAGGTTTCAGTACTTATCTGTATTGTCCTTTTGCTTGGGTACTGGACTTCTCTTTTGCTCTTTGGGGCAACCGGACAGGAATATACCATGCTGGGCAATGCGGGTACACGTCTGGATCTGTTTATCCTGGGCGATTCACATTTGTACCATAACCACGGAGGCCCGATAGCATTTGATCCTGAAGGATTGCTGAGTACACTGCCAAGCATTGTAAATGTAATCGGCGGCTATCTTGCAGGTGCATATATTCAACGTAAAGGAAGAAATTATGAGTCGATTGCTATGTTGCTGATATACGGTGTAATATTGATTTTTATAGCGTTATTTTGGGGACAGTTTTTTCCGATAGGAAAAAAATTATGGACCAGTCCTTTTGTGCTGCTTACGATAGGTCTCGACTTAACTATTCTTGGGCTGCTGATCTATGTGTTTGAACTTAAGAAGATGAAATGGAGTACGGAATTTTTCCTGGTACTGGGAAGAAATTCTCTCGCCATCTACCTGTTGTCGGAGCTCCTGCTGGTCAGCCTGCAGACAATATGGGTGAGCCCGGGCTTAAGTTTTTACAACTGGGTCAATGATGAATTTTTTCAACAGGTATTTCCCGGGGCCTTTGGTACTCTCGTATTTGCAGTTGGGTATATGCTGATCTGCTGGCTGGTTGGATACGTCCTGGATAAGAAAAAGATCTATATTAAAATCTAACTATCTGAAAGATCTGATGAACAGTATTTCATGTTTCTCCTTAACAGCTGCACTGGCTTTTGCTTCATTATTCTTTGATCATAATACAGCTGCTGCGCAGGAACGCAAAAGTTTTCTTCCGGAAGACCATACAAGTTATGTGGATCCTTTTATCGGAACTACAAAAAGTGCTGTGCTTACCAAATGGGGCGGCAATGGCGGCACCTATCCCGGTGCAGCAGCTCCTTCTGGTGCTGTACAGCTAAGTCCTGAAACGCGTGTAACAGGTGCCAGGGGGTATGACTATACAGATCATCAGATCTACTATTTTAGCTGCATTAAACATTACAGTGGTTTCCCGGAAGGTTCATCAGGTCATGTATTTATCATGCCGGTAAGAGCAGGCAAAGTTTTCGAAGCAGGGATAAGCAGCAGGCATTTCCGGCACGGAGATGAAGCGGCACAGCCGGGATATTACAAGGTTGTGTTTGAGGATGATCATACTATTGCTGAAGCCAGTGCATCTTTAAGAACGGGAATGTTCAGGTTCAGTTTCCCTGCGGGTGTTACCCCAAAGCTATTTGTAGGCGAGGCCGGTGAAATCAGTTTTTCCGGTAAAAGAACGTTACATGCCAGGATTGCAAATACTGTAATAAACTTTAGTGAAGACCTGCTGGAGAGAAAGCAAGTGAAGGGCGGCTATCTGCTAACTTTCAGGACAAGAGCTGCGCGAAAGAATGCAACAAAGGTGATTATCCTGACAATCAGTACATCAACTATAGATTATACTGCTGCACAACGTAATATTGATACTGAAATTGGTACGAGTACATTTGATCAGCTGAGAAAGCGTACTTCAGCCGACTGGCAGAAGCAGCTTTCGGTAGTGGACGTCAGCGATCCTGACCAGCAGAACAAAACGGTTTTTTACACTGCACTCTACCATTCACTTTTAATTCCCTGGATAATATCTGACAGCGACGGTCAGTACCGGGGAGCCGATGGGAAAGTTTACCACACCAGCGGCAAAAACCAATACGGTGGCTTTTCTCCCTGGGATACTTTCCGGACATTACATCCGCTGCTGAGCCTTTTATATCCTGAAAAACAACAGGACGTTATACTTTCCATGCTGGATATCTATAAGCAGTCGGGTCATCTGCCTACAGAATCGATGACGGGCAATCACGCTGTACCGATCATCGTAGATGCTTATTTCAAAGGTATCAAAGGATATGATCAGAATGTCGCTTACGCAGCCATGAAGAAAAATCTGCTGGAAGCTCCCTATGTGCAAAAGGATATGGAGATTTATCACCGGATGGGTTATGTCCCTTTTTCAAATGCTGAATCGGTAACGCGAACGGTAGAATACGCCTACAACGATTGGGCATTGGGGCAGTATGCAAAACTGGCCATGCATGATGATACGGTTTATAACCTGGAACAGCAGCGGGGATTAAATTACAGAAACCTCTTTCATCCCCAGAATCTCTTTATGCTTCCACGTAAACTAAATGACTTTAAGTTAGAGCCGGGAATGACTGGTTATAAGGAAGGTAACAAGTGGGTGTATTCCTGGTTTGTACCACATAATGCTAAAGATCTCGTTAACCTTATGGGTGGCAATGCAGCTTTTTCTGCAAGGCTGGATTCTGCCATGAGCAATGATGTAGTGCTTTATGATAATGAAACGGTACTGCATTTGCCTTATCTTTTTAATACGGCAGGTTATCCAGGTCTGACGCAAAAGTGGATCCGTGATATCCTGATCAACAGATTCAAGGCTACGCCTGCTGGTCTACCGGGCAATGATGATCTGGGCGCTATGTCAAGCGCCTACCTCTTCAATGCCATGGGCATCTTTCCGCTTAGCCCCGGACGCCCGCTGTATGCAATAGGTGCTCCATTGTTTCAATCAGTGAAGCTCCATCTTGCTGGTCAAAAAACTTTCACTATAGATGCCGCTGGAC
>NZ_JBEVDX010000151.1:0-8117 GCF_040513095.1 Pedobacter sp.
CAGGGCTGATAAATAGGCAGGATCATCAGTGGGCGGCTCATTTTCATTAAAAGTATCGGCTGAATAGAGATGATCCGTGCCATAAAGTTTTGTTTGAACCTGCAGGAATTTTTTTCCAATCTCTTCAAACATTGGATCTTCGGTATCCAGGATATAAGTGTCATCAAACCCGTTCCTCCAGTTGGTTTGTTTGAGTTTTGAGGCCGGGAAGCGTTGTTTAAAGGCAGATGGTACGTGACCTGTGAAAGATTGCAGCACAGGCTTCATCCCCAGTTCGCGCTCGCGCTTCAGGATCTGCTGCTGCAGATCGCGGTGGCTGGTCATCCAGCTCAGTGGCAAAGGACCGCCCCAGCCATCCAGGTTGCCCATCCAGAACCAGCCGAAAAATGCTGGTCCGCTGAAAAACGTGCTCAGGTCTTTGTCTGTAAAGCCCATTTCCTTGTACACTTCGTACCAGGTATATTCCTGTCCGGTAAGCGCTAAAGGCATATTGATACCATGCAAAGCCATCCAGTCGATTTCTTTCTCCCAGCGTTTCCAATCCCACCAGCTCATACTGTAATTGTAAGTACAGTAGTTGAGATAATAGCGATATTCATATGGGGTTTTCTTATGAACTTTTTCTTTTACCACCGGCAGTACTGCCGGTATATTTAAATTGGTTCCATTCCAGGTGATCTGGCAATGGGCATATTCAGTAAGGTAATGGTATAAAGCAGAGGCAACGGCAACACCGTTATTGCCCCGCAAAATGATTTTCCCTTTGGAACTTTCTACTTCAAAAACATCTTTAGCTGCAGCTGCAGGCAGTTCTTCTACGATAAAAGATGATGCACGGGCAGGGATTACACGCTTGATGAGCGCGTATGAGGTTGCAGTTTTAAACTGCGCAAATGTGATTACCGGCAGTAAACAAAGCAATAAGCACACTAACTTCTTCTTATTTTCCATATTGGTTTATTGATTGATCAACCAGAGTGGTCAGGCATTTCAATTTGTGGTTCAGACATGCCGACTAACTTCTGTCAGCGTGTAATTTAGGTAGTAAAAGCACGCGATGCAAATAGGATTTGCACAGCGTGTAATATTATTTTAATAGCCTGGGTTTTGTACCAGTTTGGGATTCAGTTGGATTTCACTTTTCGGAATCGGGAAAATTCGGCGTTGTGGATCAGCATTAGTTTTGATACCCCATGGTTTTTCGTATTGGCCAAATCTGATCAGGTCGTTTCTGCGCCACATTTCCATTGCCAGCTCTCTGCCCCGCTCATCCAGGATAACAGGCAATGTTACTGCTGTTAGCGCAGATGCCTGCGCACGCGCCCTAACTGTATTTACCAGTGATAGTGCCGTCTCACCATTTGTAGCAGCGGCACCACGCAGAATTGCTTCTGCCTTAGTAAGCAGGATATCTGCATAGCGGAACATTGGAAGATCGTTGCTTTGATCTCTGACAGTCGACGTGCTGTCTGGATAAAACTTAATATTTCTGTAACCTTGCTCGTTTGCCAGCTCGTCATTGCCGATATCAAATGTGGCATTGTTTCTCCATACAATATCAGGCGTAAATTCTAACTGGTGCACTACCGTTCCAGTTGGATTGGGACCTGAGTAATTGTCATCCAGGCCTTTATTAGTCGTAGTAACTGTAATTGGTACCCCTGCATAAGTATACTGCTTACCAGTTAAATACTGTTTTCTACGGATATCCTTTGAATCGGTATATAAAGCATAATAACTTGAATACGAATAGATTGGTCCGGCAGGTGAATAAGGCATACTATACTTTGCACGCAAAGCAGGATGCATAGTAAATCTGGCATAGTACTGGCCCAGTGCCTGCACATTATCAAATGGAACTGCAAAAATGAAATCTTTAATTTGTGGCCCGTTATTGGGTTTAAACATACCCAGATAATCAGCATCGAGTGCATACTTTCCAGAGCTGATTATATTGTCACACATTTTTACCGCATCAGCATTCCTGTCAGTACCTACATAATAAGTAGCATTGATATACATCTTCGCCAGAATTGCATAAGCGAGGTACTTAGTTGGCCTTCCGTACGTTGTGGCATTTACGGTAGTGCTCAAATTAGGGATCTGTTCCAGCAATTCACTCTCGATAAAAGCAAAAACCTGTGCGCGCGACTGTGTAGCCAGATTCGTCGTATCTCCAAATGTTTTGGAAACAGGAATGTTTCCATACAAATCCATCATATAGAAATAAGACATGGCGCGCATCGTTTTGATCTCCGCAACAGTCTGGGCTTTAGCTGTGCTTTCAGCTACTGTGCTAAACAAAGATAAAACCTGATTACAGGTACTGATTGTGCCAAATCCCCAGGTCCAGTTATTGAGTATCAAAGAATTGTCCTGATCATAAGTATGCAAATTAATGGCCGCGTAAATACCCCCGTCAAACCAGTTACCGCCTCTGGCCACCATTACATTTTCATCGGCAGCAATATTAGCAGTTATCCAGTAAGAACGGTCAGGGCCGCCACGGAATTTAGTATAAATTGGCCCCGCCGCCGCAATAAACTGAGCTGGCGTTTGAGGGAAATTTGCAGGCGTAAGTGAACTTACCGGAGTAATATCAAGTTTGGTACAGCCTGTCATGCCGGCGATACATCCTGCGAAGGCTAAGAAGCCTAAAATTATATGTCGTTTATAAAAAGTCATTTTGTTTGATTTTGGGTTACTATAATTCCAATTGAATACCAGCTAAGAAACTTCTTGTTTTTGGATAGAAGTTATTGCTGTCAACACCTATAAACTGTCCGCTGGCCTGATTATTCAGGCTCAGGTTTAATTCAGGATCTACACCTTTATATTTTGTGATCAATAGCAGGTTTGTACCGGTCACATAAAAGCGGATACCATGAACATAATTTCCGGGTACCTTAAATTTATAGGCGAGGGTTGCATTGCTTAACCTTATAAAATCACCATCTTCAAGATACCTGGTAGAATAACGGTGTGCATTGATATCTGTAACAGGTTCTGAAAGTGTTAACACAGGAACATTATGGGCCGTAACCTGGTTAGGCTGATTGTAACTTGCAAGGGAGGCATTCATGATCTTGTTGCCACCCTGTCCACGGAAAAAGAAGTTGAGGCTGAAATTTTTGTAGTTGAAATTGTTGCCCCATCCAAAGATGTAAGTTGGCTGTGCATTACCTGCATAGGTTTGATCCGTACTTTTTGGGGTGATTGTCGGATTGCCATCAGCGCCAAGAAAGGTTGATACTCCGTTGGTCAGGCCAAGATATTTAAGGGTATAGAATTGTCCAAGCGGATATCCTGCTTCTATGATGGATACGGTAACGCCACTTTGTCCAGGACCTTCAGGAACACCAGCATAGATTTTTGACAGGTTTTCACCCAGTGAGGTAATCTTATTTTTATTGAAGGAAATGTTACCGTAGGTTTCCCAGCTAAAGCTGGCTGATTTTACCGGGGTTCCGTTCAAACTGATCTCAACACCCTTATTGTCCATGCTGCCGACATTTGCAGTCAAATTCGCCACCAGGTTAGTTACCGTGGAAACAGGAATCACCGAGATCATGTCAGTAGTTTTCTTCTGATACAGATCTACCGAACCACTTAATCTTCCTTTGAGGACAGAGAAATCAACCCCGGCATTGACTGTACCTGTAGTCTCCCATTTCAAATTCGGGTTGGGATTCTGCGTCGGCCCTATTGCGCCAATAAAAGCGCTATTGTAATAGAAGTTACCCGTCGTTCCATATTGTGTTAACGGCGTATAAGCCGGGAATCCTTGTGAGTTACCAGTTTTACCGTAACCAACACGGATTTTTAAATCATCAAAGATCGTTTGTGATTTCATAAAGGATTCATCAATAATTCTCCATGCCGCAGATCCTGCAGGGAAATAACCCCACCTGTTGTTTGCGCCAAAAGCGTTTGATCCGTCACGTCTCACAGATGCCTGGAAGATATATTTACCCAGGTAGCTGTAATTCAAGCGTGAGTAAAAAGAGATCAGACGAAGTGTTTCTACCTGGACGATACCATAGTTGACCCTATATCCTGCCGGTGCAGTACCTAGAGCAAGGTTATTATAACTTGTTTCATCAGAAATAAAGTTTTGGTTGGTAGACTGGAAGCCGTTTCCGGTTGTGGTCTCGTCATAAGAATAACCAACCAGGGCTTTAAAGTCATGGTCATTACCCCATTTATGCGCATAGCTTAAATAGTTTTCAAATAGTTTTTTAGTATCCTGATAAGTTGAGCGGATGGCCGAACCGTTGAGGTTTTGTGCAAGTTCCGACTTTGAATTATAATAGGTATCATTGAAAGTAGTCCTGTTCTGATAGGCAAGGTTAAAGTTGTAAAAAATATCAGCAGGTAATTTAAGTTCTCCCTTTACATTCCCCAGCAACAAATTGATTTTCTGTTTATAAGTATCATTTGTGATCAGCCCCAGGGGGTTATAACCTAATACTAAGGTTGGATCCACATATAAGGAGCCGTCAGCATTATAGACAGTACGGGTAGGCAAGTACTGAATGATGGATTTAAAGAATCCGGGATCTTTACCATCCAGCTTTGTTAATGGGATATCATTTACCAGCAGATCTGAATTGGTTACAGAGTTGCTCAATGAAAAATCCAGCTTCAATTTATCATTTAAAGTTTTCTGTGAAAGATTTACACGACCTACAAAACGATCAAAACCAGTGTTTTTGATAATTCCCTGATTCTCCAGATAGTTAAGGCTACCACCAAACGTGGTTTTTTCTGAACCGCCACCAAATGATAGGTTATGATTTTGGGCAAAACCGTTATTACGCTGTGTTACCTTCCTCCAGTCAGTATTACCGCCGTTGTCGTTCTCGGGCGTAAAACTCTGACCCGTTGCCGCTGCATAGGCCCTTAATTGATCTGCTGAAGCAAGATCAAATTGGTTAGCAATCTTTTCCATAGAGGCATATGCATCATAGTTCATCCTCAATTGTCCAGGTTTAGCCTTTTTGGTAGTCACTATAATGACCCCATTGGTTGCTCTTGTACCGTAAATGGCCGATGCAGAAGCATCTTTCAATACATCTATAGAGGCTATGTCTGAAGGGGCAACCAGGTTGAAATCTGCCCCCGGTACTCCGTCAATAATATAAAAAGGGGAAGATGCCGCTCCTGGTCTAAGTGATGAAGGCCCCCTTAAAGTTACCGTTGCCGATCCGTTCGGGTTACCGTCACTGGTAATATTTAAACCTGCTACTTTTCCTTCCAGCAATGCTGCCGGGCTGGTCACAACACCAGCATTGAAATCCTCAGCTTTTACGGTAGTGATTGCACTGGTCAGTTCTTTTTTCGTAGAGGTACCATAACCTACTACCACAACTTCATTCAGGGCTTTTTGATCTTCCCTGAGCGTGATCTTCAGATTATTCTCGTTGCCTACCGTAACTTCCTTCGCTTCAAAACCTATGTAACGAAATACCAATACCGCACCTTTGTCCGCACTGATAGAAAACGCTCCTGTACTTGAAGTAGCCACAGTTTTAGCAGTGCCTTTAATTTGCACTGAAACACCTGGCAAAGGTGCACCCTTTTCATCCACTACAGTTCCGGTAATAATTACTGCGTTGATATATTCCTTAATACGATCAACAATGGTTTTCTCCTTTTCCTTGATCACCACGCTCTTATCGGCTATAGAGTATTCCAATGGCTGATCTTTAAAGCATATTTGGAGTGCATCCTCAAGTGATACATTTTTAAGACTTACCGTTACTGGTTTGGCTTTCTCCAGTGTTTTCGCATCTACCAGAAAGTCGTAACCGGTTTGCCTGGCAAGCTCATTGAAAACAGCCTTTAATGGCGCATTTTTTTTATCAAGGTTAACTTTTTGTGCCAGAGATGCGGCACTCACCTGAAGTAAAGCAATGGTCATTATGAGTATGGTTACCTTCATAATTCGCAATAATTGTTTGGGACAGCAGATATTATATCTACTACCGTGATGGTTGTAAAATTTCATTACCTTTGATTGGTTTTGGGTTGAGATTAAGTTAGTTCACATCATAATTTTATACGCCCGGACTTTTACCGGATTGCTTCGACTCAATCCGGTATTCTTTTTTCTGACCGTATTCCGGTGGCAATTATGAACCCTTTTTGTAGATTTTCTTCATGTTTGTTTGGTTTTGGTTGATAATAAATGAAATGGTCTGTTGATTTTGTCTATGGCTGTTTGAGTACAGTTATCTTGTTGCCCTCTATTTTAAAATGCACCTTTCCGGTACGCTCCATCAGTTTTAATACGCCTGAGATATTCCTTGTACTGGATACAACTCCTACAAACTGAATATCTGCCGGCTTGCCTTCATACACTACATCCACATCATACCATCTGGCTAATCTGCGCATAACCACCTGCAGGTCTTCGTCATTGAGGATAAACTGTTTGTTTTTCCAGTCCAATTCGTCATCAACATCTACCTGCTTAACATTGATGCTGCTGCCCTTACTTATTCCCTGCTGACCTGGCTTTAGTATAGTTGCACCGTTAAGCTTTACACTGCCTTCAAGTAATGTTGTTTTGGTCACAGGCTCATCAGGATAGGAATTCACATCAAAATGTGTCCCAAGCACTTCTACATCCTGCCTGTGAGTCTTTACAACAAAGGGCTTTTGTTTGTTATGTGCTACTTCAAAGTAAGCTTCACCTTGCAGTTCAACCTTCCGCTGTTTGCTGTTGTTGAATGAAACCGGGAATTTTAATGAAGATGCCGCATTCAGCCAGACTTCAGTTCCGTCAGGCAACCGAACCTGGTACTGGCCGCCCTTAGGCGTAGAAATTGTATTGAAAGCAGCTGTATTTTTGGATTTTGAATCTGAAACTGTATAAACCAGTTGACCATCTGCTGTCTTGGTGATGGTAATTCCAGTCTCTGCAGCAAGCTCGCCATTTTTAGCACCATCTAAAGTAATTTTCCGCCCGTCGGCCAGAGTAAGGGTAGCTTTCACACCGCCGGGTGCAATATCATTTTTATAAATGGAAGTTTTAGCGAGTTTAGGCATTGAAGTGGTACGATCAGCGTGGTAAAAGAATAAGCCTGTACCAAGTACAAGCAAGAGCGAAGCTGCAGCAGCAATCTTTGGCCATAGTTTAACGACATGGATTTCACGGGTTTGATTTTCAACCGCCGCCCAGATGAGCAATTTCTCTTCATCCAATTCAGCCCTGGATAACTTTGCTTTATCTTTCTCGTTCAATTGCAGATACCATGATTCAAGCCATGCAATCTCTTCCTGGCTGCATTTACCTTCATTGTATTTCTGCAATAAAGCGCTGAATTTTTCTTCGTCCCTTTCCATTAAATTCCTGGTCTATAGTAGTAAGACTTTTCAGAAAAGCGGATCGGGGATAAGAAAAGTAAAAAAATTAATCTTTTTAGGGGAGTAAATGCAAGGCGACAACCAGCACTAAACCAATACGCAGCCTAAGTACCCTTAGTGCCTTTTTTATCTGGTCTGCCACCGTAAATTCTGACAGGCCTAATCTCTCGGCAATTTGCTTATTAGGCAGGTTTTCCTTTCTACTCAGTTCAAACACTTCCCGCATCCGCGGAGGCAGTGCGGCAATTTCAGCTTCTATGATTGCAGCAAGTTGTTTCTCCCTAATCAGGTGGTCTGTTATAGGCTCACACGCATACTTGAACTGGTTGAATGAAGTGGCATATTGATTTACTACATTTTTATGGCTGATCAGGGAAAAAATGCTGTTTCTAACCATCACATACAGATAACCGGACAGGTTACTCTTTAATACGATCTGATCACGTTTATTCCAAAATGTGACAAATACATCCTGGACAACATCTCTGGCTTCTTCTTTATTTCGTAGCTTATTGTAAGCATGTGCAAACAAAACATTGTTATAGCGTTCAAAAATTTCAGCAAAAGCATCTTTGTCCCCTTCCTTAAAGAAGATAGCGAGTTCTGAATCATTAAACGAGCTATAAGACGACATACATAATCAATAAAAAGACACTTATTGTGTAATTATAGTAATAATTTGATGACATCTTTAAAAAAAATGTTTGAAAATTCAATATTTAATGAAAAAGACTAAAAATAAATTC
>NZ_JBEVDX010000152.1:0-49935 GCF_040513095.1 Pedobacter sp.
CATAACCAATAACCCTAAGATTACTGAACATGTTATTATGTGTTTCTTTATCATTTTCCTCCTTTTTTTGGTTAACAATTATAAAACGCCTGCAAACATACAATATATAAACCTAATTATCAACCCATTACATAATTTAGGGACAAAAGCACCGTTTAAACGCCTATAAAGCACGATTTTAAAATCAACAATGAGCCCGAAATTAAAAGAGGTGATTTGAGCTATTTTTATTAAATTTGCACCCCGCATTAATTATGTGGTAAACAGCGTATCATGACAAAAAATAACAACAGGAACAGTCGGGATGACAAGTCCAAACCGGGAAACCGAAGCACAACAGGTAGAACCCAGAGTGGAACTGATAGTTCTTACAAAGGCAAAAGCAGGTTTGAGGGGAAAGAGGGGAACGATAAGAGTAAATCTGGAGCTGGCAAAGACAACTACAGACCAAGGGCAGCAAAAGAGGGCGATGATTTTAACAGCAGACCTCCGAGAGACGGAGAAAGAAGCAGCTTTAAATCAAGAGAAAGTGGCAGCAGCAACTTCAGACCAAGAACAGGAAGAGATGGCGATGCCAAAGACTTCAACAGCAGACCTCCGAGGGACGGAGAAAGAAGCAGCTTCAAACCAAGAGAAGGTGACAGCAGCTTCAGACCAAGAACTGGAAGAGATGGCGATACCAAGGATTTTAAAGGCAGACCGCCAAGAGACGGAGAAAGAAGCAGCTTTAAACCAAGAGAAGGTGACAGCAGCAATTTCAGACCCAGAGCAGGTAAAGATGGGGAAAGCCAGAGTTTCAGGCCTAAAAGCCCGAGAAGTTCAGCAGGTCCGTCAAGCTTCAAACCACGCGCATTCAAAGAAGGCAGTTCTAAAGAAATGCCAAGAAATGAAAGCCGCAGTTATGTAAAAAAAGACAATTTCAGTACGGATGGCGAAAGACCATTCAGAACATTCGATAAAAAAACCAGCACTTCAAGAAGTACAGACAGCAGGCCATTCAGAAAAAGAGAAGAAGGCGGTCCCCTGTTATCAGGCGGAAAACCATTCTCTAAAGACCGTCCGGCAGCAGCCCCTGTAATGCGCAGCAGAAAAGAAAGCAACAGCGTTGATGACGGAAAAATCCGTTTGAACCGTTACATTGCCAACTCTGGTATCTGTTCACGCCGTAAGGCAGATGAACTGATTGCTGCAGGTGTAGTGTCAGTAAATGGTGTTCCGGTTTCTGAACTGGGCCATAAAGTAGATCCTGCAAAAGATGAAGTACGCTACAATGGTGAGCTGCTGAAACGTGAAAAAAGGATTTATGTGTTGCTGAACAAACCAAAAGATTATATCACTACTACGGATGATCCTCAGGAACGCCGTACAGTAATGTCACTGGTGGAAAAAGCAAGCAGGGAACGTATCTATCCTGTTGGCCGTTTAGACCGTAATACTACCGGTTTATTATTAATGACCAATGATGGTGATCTTGCAGATAAACTGTCACACCCTAAAAATGGCATTACCAAGATTTACCATGTTGAACTGAGCAAAAGCCTGAGCCAGGGCGACCTGAACAAGATCCAGTTTGGACTTGAACTTGAAGACGGTATAATAAAACCAGATTCCGTATCTTATGTTGCAGGGGGATCAAAGCGTGAAGTAGGCATCCAGATCCACAGTGGTAAAAACAGGATTGTCCGCAGAATATTTGAACACCTGGGATACGAAGTAGTAAAGCTGGACCGCGTAGTTTATGGTAACCTGACTAAAAAAGATCTTCCACGCGGAAGATGGCGTTATTTAGAAGAGCATGAACTGATCCAGATCAAACATCTGATCCAATAATATAAGCGCATTGACGTTATAGTTAACATGAAGCCGGCATAAGATCAATCCTATGCCGGCTTCATAACTGAGAGCCAACAATCATCCAATGAGAAAATTAGTTTACCTGTTAGCTGTGATCATGAGTTCCTTAACTGCAGAAGCACAAAAATCAGATTACCGTCTGGTAATCGGAACCTACACTGCCCCCGGAAAAAGCGAGGGGATTTATGTATATGACTTCGATGCCGTTACTGCCGGTCTTAGGCAGGTAAGCGTACAGAAGAACGTTATCAATCCAAGTTTCCTCACCCTAACGGCTGATAAAAAGTTCCTGTATGCGGTAAACGAAGACGCTGACAGAAGCATGGTAAGTGCTTTTAGTTTTGATGAGGCTACAGGCAAATTAGATTTTCTGAATAAACAGAAGGTTGATGGCGCCGATCCATGCTACCTGATTGCCGATGATCAGAATGTAATTACTGCCAACTACAGTGGTGGCAGCATTTCCGTTTATGGCAGAGACCGCAGCGGAGCACTAACCCCGGTAAAACAATTGATCCAGCATACCGGATCGGGAATCGACAAAGCAAGACAGGAAAGTGCACACGTACACATGGTGCGCTTCACACCTGACCATAAATACGTTGTATGCAACGATCTGGGAGAGGATAAAGTAAAAATCTATGCTTACAATAAGTATGCTGATAATGAGGTCCTGACACTAAAAGATAGCATTGACACCAAACCAGGCAGCGGCCCCAGGCACATCGTATTTGGCAACAGTGGTAAATACGCTTATCTGATTCAGGAGATGCATGGCGATGTGACAGCTTTCAGTTACAACAATGGTACGCTCAAAAAGATCCAGGAAACCAGTGTGGTTGACAAAGATTTTAAAGGCCAGAGCGGCGGTTCAGATATCCAGCTATCAGCAGACGGAAAGTTCCTGTACATCAGTAACAGAGGTACTGCAAATACCATCACAACATTTGCCATAGGCAAAGACGGGAAACTCAGCAAAAAAGGTCAGATCAGCTCTGGGGGAGATGCCCCGCGCGCATTTACTATAGATCCGAGCGGAAACTGGCTGCTTGCAGGCCACCAGAAAAGCAATGATATCATCATTTTTAAACGCAATAAGATTACCGGTGAACTTACGAACACCGGCAAGAAGATTGATATTGGTGCCCCGGTATGTTTTGTATTTGTACCTAAAAAATAAGCAGGTCTATAAGTCAACCTGCGGAGTCAGCAGGTGTGCATGGCTTTTGGCAATAATCTTATTGTACATTTCAATATAAAAAGGCAGGATCTTTTTCAAATCAAAATCCTGTGCCCTGGTAAACGCATTCTCTTTAAAACGGTTCAGCACTTCATCGTCCTTAAGGATAGAAATTGCTTTAACAGCCATATCCTCAACATCACCAACGTTACTCATATAACCACAGAAGCCATCTACATTCAGTTCAGGTAAACCACCTGCGTTGGATGTAATAATAGGCACCTTGCAAGCCATAGCTTCTAACGCTGCCAATCCAAAGCTTTCCGTTTCAGAAGGCATCAAAAACAAATCAGATACAGAGAGAATTTCCTCAATCGCATCCTGTTTGCCCAGAAAACGTACCTGGTCACAAATTCCCAGATCACGACATAACTGCTCATTATTTGCACGGTCAGGTCCATCACCAACCATCAGTAATCTTGAAGGGATCTGATCATGGATAAGTTTAAACATCTTAATCACATCAGCAGTTCTTTTCACCTTGCGGAAATTGGATGTATGGATTAGAATCCTTTCATTATTTGGAGCGATCGCCTTCTTAAAGTGATCTTTCGCCTTCAAGCTAAACCTAGTAAAATCAATGAAATTAGGGATCACCTCAATCTCATTGGTAATATCAAAATGTTTCTTGGTATCTTCTTTCAAATCTGCAGAAACAGTAGTTACGCCATCAGATTTGTTGATTGAGAACGTAACCACCGGTTTATATGTTGGATCTTTTCCAACCAATGTGATATCAGTACCGTGAAGGGTAGTTACAAAAGGAATATGGATACCGTAAGTTTCCAGAATTTGCTTGGCCATAAAAGCTGCAGAAGCATGTGGAATTGCATAATGAACGTGCAGGATATCCAGTTTTTCAAATCTTACTACATCTACCAATTTGCTGGCCAGAGCCGATTCATAGGGAGCATAATCAAACAGGGGATAATCTCTCACAGAAACCTCATGGTAGTATAGGTTAGCAGAGAAAAAGTCTAACCTGGCAGGCTGGCTATAGGTAATAAAATGTACCTGATGCCCTTCATCGGCCAGTGCCTTTCCTAATTCTGTGGCTACAACACCGCTACCGCCAAATGTGGGGTAACAAACAATACCTATCTTCATTAATTCAGTTCTTAGACAGTCACAATTTAACTGTTTTGCGGTTGCAAATTACAGTACTAAACATGAGCTTTGTGTTAAACAATTGCAATTATTTGGTTTGTAACAAAATTATCTTCCCATTTCTGCCTGGATCACCAATAACATTTCGTTAGGCCTTTGTGTTCCAATATAATACATCAGTCCATCCCGGTCAGTTAATACTATAGCGTCCTTTCCTGAAGAATAGAAACGTATACTTCCCTTACGGTGCAGATTATATACAGGATTATTAAACAAGTAGTTACTGTAGGAATCCTTTCTAACACTTACAATACTGTTCAGGTCGATTTTCACCTTCTTGGCAGTCCACAACCCATCGATAACAATACTCTTATTGTGAATGATGATCTTGTACTGGATCATAAACAGCAGGATGATAGAGATCCCGATAATTCCAAAACCTACAACAAGAAAAAGATCCTGCGTATTGTCGCGGTCCCTTTCATATACATAAGCACCAAAACAGAAAGCTGCCATTAATAAACGAATAGCAATCCTGATGTAATCCCGGCCTATGTATTGTTTTTCAAGAAAAGCGTACTTATTGATCATTTATTTAAATTTCTGTTCGAATATAACGACTTTTTTTGTGGTTGACGTCACTTTATATCGGTTGTCCTGTCGCAAACCCATCACCCAGACGATCTCCCCGTTGCCATTAATTAAAATTGGAATATTCTCCTTTTCGGGCAGGGGCACCTTTTGATCGATAAAAAAGTCGCTCAGGTTTTTAAAGTTTTTCATTCCCAGCGGCATAAAACGGTCACCCTCCTGCCAGTTTCTCAGGATCAGCGGAAAGATTAGTTTTTCCACATCTATAAAGGCTTTATGCAGGTTACTTTCAAAGCTGACCTCTTCTGCATAGGTGATCTCAATCATTTGCCTGTCCAGCTGCAGCGTTTTGTCTGCCCGGTGGATCATATGGTGGCGGTCATGCTCTTCAATCGTGTTTGTGATGATGAGTTCGGTTCTGTCTATCGTGATGCGGTGGCTGGGACTGTAAAATGAAGTTCCGCTTTGTTTGTCCAGTGAAGCCAGCAATTCTTCAGCTACCATTTCAGTAAACCCGTAGGGCTTCAATAGCTCAGAGAGAAGCAAACGCTGCGGACGTAAAGCAACAACTTTTTCAATCAGGAGATACACACCGTTAATCCGTTTCTCACAAATTTCTGCTGTCAGCTGAGCGATACGCTGCTGTAATACGATCTCCGTATCCGCGAAGCGCACTATATTACGTGCAAAGGTTTCTTCCAGATTGGGGTTAATCTCCTTTAACTTTGGAATTACATCCAGCCTCAATTTGTTCCTTGCGTAATTGCTGGTCAGGTTGGAACTGTCCTCTACATACTCAATGGAATTTGAACTGATCAGTTCGTCTATCTCCTTGCGTGAAAGAAACAGCAATGGTCTTACCAGGTAATCCCTTTTAGGAAGAATCCCATGTAAACCTGCTATTCCAGTTCCTCTCACAAGATTCAGTAAAACCGTTTCTATTGCATCATCCTGGTGATGTGCTACGGCGATGAAATCATATTGCTCGTTGCTTCTCAGTTCTTCAAACCAGCTGTACCGTAAATCGCGGGCTGCCATCTGGGTAGATATTTTATGATCAGCAGCATAAGTTTTTGTTTCGAAATGCGTTACATACAAAGGAACGTCCATTACAGCGGCAAGGGTACGGACAAAATGTTCATCCCTTTGCGATTCGCCGCCCCTTAAGCCAAAATTACAGTGTGCAATTCCAAATTTAAAGCCCGCCTCCTTAAAATAATGAACCATCAGAACAGAGTCTTTTCCTCCGCTTACAGCGAGTAAAATCTTATGTGTACGATTAAACAGGTCGTTTTTACGGATGTATTCAGCGAAGGTTTGCAGGGGTAACATCTTCAAAACTACGGAAAAAACAATAATTAACTATATGAATATTGCTGCGCAAAAAACTAACTTTGTAAAGTGCAAAAAAACCACACTTTTAACATTCATGGTGCTTTCATGAATTTACTGTCTGCCACATCCGGGAAAATACTTGCAGGATTCTTCCTGTTTTTTTTACTCCCCCTGGGTCTCTCTGCCCAGCAGAAAACCAAGATTATTCTGCAAAGTTCAGAACGTAGCCGGATCATTACCAAAACCGATATCACCTATCTGAGGAGACCTGTATTTAAACAGGATAACGCTATTCTTACATGCGACAGTGCAGTTTTTTATACTGCGAAAAACTACTTCGAAGCCTATAACAATGTACACATCAACCAGGCTGATACCATTAATATCTATTCTGACTTTCTTACCTATGATGGAAATGCCAAACTTGCGCATTTAACAAGTAACGTCAGGCTTGTGGATAAAAGTTCTGTACTTACAACCAATGTGCTGGACTACAGCATGGTGCCCAAAGTAGGTACTTATGTAGACGGCGGTAAGATCGTGAACAAAGACGCTACCATTACCAGTAAAAACGGTTATTATTTTGCAAACAGCCGGGATGCCTATTTCCGCTACAATGTATTGGTTGTTACTGAACAGAGTACCATCAAATCTGATACGCTGCGCTACAACACTTTCAGCAACTGGGCTTATTTCTATGGCCCTACCAATATCAAGGAAAAGGACGGCGGTAACCTTTACACCGAAAATGGCGCTTACAATACCAAAACCAGGTATGCCTATTTTGGAAAAAACAATCTCTATACCTCCGGCAGCAGGTCTATGAAGGGTGACAGTTTATATTATGATGGTATTGCTGGTTACGGTAGAGCTGTGAAAAACATCACCTTCAGGGATACAGTAGATAAAATGCTGATGCGTGGCCAGCTTGGATATTACTATAAAGCTGACCAGCGAACGGTGGTTACCAAAAATGCATATGCAGGGATGGGAACAAACGACACTGTGATGGTAAAAGATGTAAAACAGCCGGACAGTCTGTGGCTTGGTGCCGATACCCTCGAAACACAGATGGTATTGCAGAAATCATTAAAGCTGATTAAAGGACCTGTCATTAAAAAGGATAATGAACTGGGCGATGAAGACCGCGAAAGCAAAATGAACGGGGTCAGTAAAAAATCACCTGTTGCTGATAAAAAGCCTGGCAGCGCTGCTCAGGGCAAACCGGGAAGCCCGCCACCGGGCGGACAAAAGCCTGATGATAAGAAAAAACCACTAGCGGGAGTTAAACCGCCAGTTGGGGCGAAGGATAGTTTAAAAACTGACTCTGCTGTAAAGGTGCCCGTCGCGCTTACCAAAAAGGATTCTACAGTCAAACTTCCGGTATTTAAAAAAGATTCCCTGAAAACCGATAGCCTGAAATTACCTCCGGGCATGAAAAGGACCGTGACTGTTCCAAAAGCTAAACTTCAGCTGGGAATAAAAAAACCAGTGGTTAAAGACAGCCTTCCTGTTAATCCGCTGGACACGGTACGTACCCGAAGTATTAAAGCTTTCAGACATGTGAATGTATTCAAATCGAACATGCAGGCAAAAGCCGATTCGCTTTTTTATACAAGTGCAGATTCTACCCTGCGCTGGTACAGAAATCCTATTATCTGGTCGCAGGGTTCACAGCAAACAGGTGATACCATTTATTTACAGCTCAGAAATAAAAAGATCAGTTCTGTGCAGGTGATCCAGAATGCCTTCGCGGTAAACGTAGATCCGATAGACACCACAAAGTTCAATCAGATTAAAGGTAAAATGATCACCGGATTTTTTAAAGAAGGGAAACTGAGCAGCATGTACGTGGATGGCAATGCCGAAAGTGTTTATTTCACCAAAACTGATGATGGAAAGAAATACGAGAAAATGAACCAGACTGTCAGCAGCAGGATCAAGATCGTTTTCAGGAACAGTGAGATTGGGGATGTTGTACCAATAAAGAATGTAGAAGGTGCCACCACACCGGTTGCAGATATCAAACAGGATGTAATCCTGACAGGTTTTATCTGGAAGCCCGAACTTAGGCCCCGATCCAAAAGAGATATCACAAATCCCAGGGCGATTGCCAAACCTAAAAAACCTGTGGTCGCGAAGGCTCCTGGCAAAGGGGTAAATCAGGTTAAAGGCTTACTTAAAGATGCAAAAGCCCCGGCAGGTACAAAGTTGGGCGATCTTAAAAATCTCGCTGCTAAAGAAGCTATGAAACAATTGGGATCATCCAGTCCTTCGGCTGTAAGCCCTTCTGCAGTCAGGAAACAAATCAGCACTATCAAACAGCTTGGAAAAACTGCCAATTCGCTAAAACTGAAGGATTCAATCCCGGCTAAACTGATTGATACTGCAAAGAAAGAACTGCCAGGATTGATCAACAAAGCAGATTCGCTGTCTAAACTGCCTGCTCCTTTAAAAAAGTAATCAGCTTGCGCATGGCGATAGCTCTGTGACTGATCTGGTTTTTCTCGGTCATGTCCATTTCTGCAAAAGTACAGTCATAACCATCCGGCTGGAAAATCGGATCATATCCAAATCCGTTAGCACCGGTTGGGTTTTCTCTAATTGTGCCCTCTATAGCTCCCTCAAAAAGAAATCTTTGGCCGTCACGGATCAGGGAAACCACAGTTCTGAACCTTGCTTTCCTGTTTTGTACACCTTTCATCTTTTGCAAGACTAATTGAAGGTTTGCTTCGTCGCCCCTTTCTCCGGCGTATCGGGCAGAGTATATCCCGGGTTCATTGTTCAAAGCCTCTACTTCCAGTCCGCTGTCATCAGCAAAGCAGTCGAGCTTAAAGTTTTCGGCAACAAAGCTGCTTTTCAGCTCTGCATTTCCTGCAAAATTATCTGCTGTTTCCGGAATATCTGTTGTACAGCCGATGTCGGCCAGGTTAAGTACTTCATATTGTCCGGTAAGCAGGGTTCTCACTTCGCTGGTTTTATGCTGGTTATTTGTGGCAAATACTAATTGTCTCATCTAAAATATAAATTGTTTAAGGCTGCTCCATAATTTTTTCTTGCCATCCTGATCCCGGGCCAGAAGGTCGAGCCTGCCTGTAAATACAAGCTGGGTATTCCCATGCGAACCAACACTATGCTGAGGCTGATCAGGGAGGCCCAACTGTGCAGGACTCACACCAAATCCAAGTACAAGTTTGCTGCTGAAGAATCTGCTCAGTTCCTCAAATTGCACATGGCTATAACTGAAGTAATTTAACAGTGCAAAATCATTTGCCGTAAGCTGCATTGCTTTTACCAGGTTCCTGAGCAACTCTCTACCGCCTTCAGAACTCACATCGTTTTCCCCATCATTTACCAGGATTAGCACATTTTTCTGGTTTTTGCCAAGATATTTAAATACAATTTCGGAAGCAGGAGCTATTACTGGCATAGGTGCTACCGGTATAACCGGGGCAGACACTGGAACAGAAGCTGGTTGAGGTGTACTTACAGCTGCATCTGACACAGCGGGTGAAGCTGCAACGGCAACACTAATCTCTTCAGTTCTGACCAGGTAAATATCATCAGTAAAAAATAAACGAAGCGCTTCGGCACTTGTAGTTAATTGTTCAGCCATGAATGCTATAGGATATAGGAATATTTTTCTGTTAAAATTAGTTAAATATCCTATTATAGCGCCTTTATTTATTACTTTTATAGCTTAAAAATACCCTAGTAAAGCTTCTGTGAGAAAAACCTGCTGTATCATTATTCTCTGTTTTTTCTATTTCGGTACTGTTGCACAAAACGTTGCTGTTGTAAACAGCAATCCCATCAGCCAGAAAGAATTCGTATGGGTATATAAAAAACACCGTCCGGGGAATACCCAACCTACACTGACAGATCTGATCTCATTTTTGAATATTTATATAGACTTCAAACTTAAAGTAGAAGATGCAAAGGCAGCGGGTCTCGACAAAGACAGTACCTATATCGCTGAGACAAAAAATTATGAAGCAGCCTTACTGTCATCCATGCCACCCGAAGCACAGAAAGCAGATTATTCTCTTGTGATCAATGAATATAAAGAGGCACTCCTGCTTTTTAATATCTCACAGACAAAAATCTGGGACAAGGTAGGCGAGGAAGAAGATAGTTTACAGGAATATTATAACAGCCACAAACAGCAGTATTCGTCAAAGCTTTTTGATGAGGTACAGACTGAAGTATCAGCCGATTATCAGAAGAAAATAGAGTGCGACTGGGTAACCTCACTGAGAAATAAATATAAAATAACCATAGATCAGAACCTGCTCAATAAGTTGATCAGATGATATTATCTACAAATGGTTGAATAATAGTAAATTTGCAAACAAAATATAATTGAAGAAAGTATAATGAAGAAAGTTTTATTGATGGCAAGCGGGTTGCTCTTCTTGTTTATATTGAATGTACAGGCTCAGACAAAAAGCGTAGATAAAGTAATCGCGGTGCTTGGTAGTGACGTGATCTTATTATCTGAACTGAATCAGCAATACGTAATGTACCTTAACCAGGGTAATCCACCTGATGAGACCAAAGCAAAATGTTACTTCATGCAACAGATGCTGGTTCAGCGTTTGTTAAAACAGCAGGCTGATATCGACTCTGTAATGGTTGATGATAAACAGGTTGATGATGAGCTGGACAGAAGAATGCGCTACCAGATTCAGCGTGCAGGTGGCCAGGATAAACTGGAAGAATTCCTGAACAAGTCTGTACTGCAATATAAAGATGAGATGAGAGCCGACGTAAAAGATCAGCTTCAGGCCAACAAGATGCAGGGTACGATCACAGAAAAAGTGAGCATTACTCCTCTTGAAGTAAAAAAATATTTTGATACCTATAAAAAAGACAGCCTGCCTGATATCCCTGCAGAATACGAAGTAGGAGAAATCACTTTGAACCCTGAACTGACAAAGGCAGAGAAACAAAGGTTCATGGATAAACTGGATGCCATCAGGCTTCGTGTGAAAAGCGGCGAAGACTTTGGTTTCCTGGCAAAAACATATTCTGAAGATCCGGGATCTGCTGCTGAAGGGGGCGACCTTGGTTTCTTTGACCGTACACAGATGGCCAAAGAATTTACAGCGTGGGCTTTTAAGCTGAAACCAGGTGAACTTTCTCCTGTATTCGAAACTGATTTCGGTTTCCACATCCTGCAGGTTGTGGAGAGAAGAGGTGAGCAGGTTCATGCACGCCATATCCTGATCCGCCCGCAAAGTACCCCTGCAAGTTTAGAACGTACCAAACTGCATGCAGATAGCATCTATACAAACATCCTCGATAAAAAACTGAGTTTCTCTACCGCAGCTTCATTGTATTCTGCTGACAAGGAATCGAAGTATAACGGAGGGATGATACTCTTTGCAGATAACGTTACAGCGAGAACAACATTTATCCCTGCGGACAAGCTTGATCCTAAAATTTACCAGGTAATTGATACCATGAAAGTGGGCGAAATATCTAAACCGGTACCTTTTACTGGACAGGATGGAAAAGAAGGTTACAAGATCGTATTCCTTAAATCCAGTGTTGCGGCGCACAAAGGAAACCTTGACCAGGATTACACAAAATTCAAGGATAAGGCACAACAGGAAAAAAGTGACCGTACCATGAGTGAATGGTTTGAAAAAAGAAGAAAGAACACTTACATTAGGATCGACAGCGATTACCAGGAGTGCAGTGAACTGAAACTCTGGACTAAACCTGCTGCAAGTACCACAGAAGCGAAATAAATGACAGCATACCATAACGACATCGCGGCAGTTGATGCCCTGCACCAATCTTATATTGATATTAAAAATGAGATAAGCAAAGTCGTTATTGGCCAGGATGAAGCAGTGAAAGCTGTGCTCATCTCCATATTCAGCAATGGCCACTGTTTACTGGTAGGCGTTCCGGGACTGGCAAAAACCCTCCTGGTGCAAACCGTTGCAGATGTGCTGGACCTTAATTTTAACCGCATACAGTTTACGCCAGACCTCATGCCTGGCGATATCATCGGCGCCGAGATCTTAGGAGAAGACAGGAACTTTAAATTTATTAAAGGCCCTGTCTTTTCTAATATAGTACTTGCAGACGAGATCAACAGAACTCCGCCAAAAACTCAGGCCGCTCTTTTAGAAGCCATGCAGGAAAAGGCGGTTACTGCCGCAGGATTTAAACATATCCTCCCAAAACCATTTTTTGTACTGGCTACACAGAATCCTATTGAACAGGAAGGTACTTATCCCCTTCCGGAAGCACAGTTAGACCGTTTCATGTTCAACATCCAGCTTACTTATCCAAGTTTCGCTGATGAAATGACTATTGTAAGAAACTCTACCGGTGGTGAAACTGTAAGTCTCCGCAAGCTGATCAATGCAGAACAGATCCAGTATTTTCAACAATTGATCAGAACTATTCCTGTCACAGATAATGTATTGGAATATGCAGTAAAACTTACCGGCAAAACACGCCCGGGCAGTCCGCTTGCAACAGCTGAAATCAATCAGTATGTGAATTGGGGCGCAGGCCCCCGTGCATCACAGTTCCTTATACTAGGGGCTAAATGCCATGCGGCGATATCTGGTAAATACTCTCCTGACATTGAAGATGTACAAGCAGTAGCTGAGGCCATCTTGCGCCACAGGATCGTTAGGAATTACCGTGCAGAAGCTGAAGGTATTTCTATTGAGAAGATCATTAAGAATTTGCTGTAGATCCAAATTTCCCAGCTATTATTTCCCCCTTTTTAAAAAGCATATTCCATCCAGTCCTACATTAGCATTATCTGCAGTAACCCCCATGTTTGGCGATATGTAAGCTGCTAAGCTATGGCGATTTTTGGGGACACATAAATAATCATATCTTATGCAATTACAACTAAAGGGAAAAAAGATCCTGTTTGGTACCGTACCTGCTGACGGTCATTTTAATCCTCTTACGGGCTTAGCTGTTTATTTAAAAGAGCAAGGTTGCGATGTTCGCTGGTATACATCCTCAATTTTTAAAAAAAAACTGGACCGCCTGGATATACCATTATATCCGCTTGTCAAAGCGCTGGAAGTAACGGGCAGCAATTTGAACAAACTCTTCCCTGAAAGGGTGGAGATCGATGATCCCTCAGAGAAAGTAGAGTTTGACCTGATCCATCTCCTTGGAGACCGGGGGCCTGAATACTTTGAAGATGTCATTGATATCTATGAAACATTTAAATTTGACATGATGATCACAGATGGTGCTTTTTCTGTGATCCCCTTCGTTAAGCATAAACTCAAGATACCTGTGATAGCTATCGGTATAAGTGTTCTCTATGAAGAATCTGTTGACCTGGCACCATATGGAATGGGATTGCTGCCACCTACAAATGAGGCCGAGCGGAATGAATATGCGAAATTACGCGACCATATCAATAATTCGGTCTGCAAAAAGTCGATCGACAAATTTTCTGCGATCCTCGATCAATATGATATACCCCATAAAAAATCCCTTATCTTTGACCTTCTCGTCAGACAGGCCGATCTTTATCTTCAAATTGGTTCGCCGGGCTTTGAGTTTGAGCGGAGCGACATGGGGAATAACATCCGGTTTATAGGCTCCCTTCTTCCGGCAGTTTCCAAAAGCAGCGAGGAGCCCTGGTTTGACGACCGCCTCAATCAATACAAAAAGATAGTTCTCATCACGCAGGGTACCGTAGAAGGAGATACCGATAAACTTCTGGTACCGGCATTTGAAGCTTTCAAAGATACAGATGTGCTGCTTATTGCAACTACGGCGGGGCACAATACTGCAGAGTTAAGACAGAGATTCCCGCAGCAGAATTTGATTATAGAAGATTACATTTCCTTTGATACAATAATGCCCTGCGTAAATGTATATATCACAAATGGGGGCTACAGTGGTACGCTTTTGAGTATTAAACATCAACTGCCTATGGTTGCTGCAGGCGTCCATGAGGGCAAAAATGAAACTTGTTCAAGAATTGGGTATTTCAAGTTAGGGATCAACCTTAACACAGAAAATCCGGCGCCTCAGCAGCTCAGAGATGCTGTAGAGGAAGTATTTGGCAATCCACAGTATAAGAATAACGTGATAAAGATTGGGACAGAGCTCAGCAGCTATAATTCAAAAGAGCTGTGCCTTAGATATATTAAAGAGCTGATTGGCTAATCTGCTGGTAGTGCAGCAAATTGACAACAAATGATTTCGGCCGGCATAACAACCGGTCGGATTTTTCATTTAAGACCTAAATGCTACAATATTTCCACCTTGTGGTTACTTCTTATTAGTATCTTGACTTCTTTCCGCGCTGACTTTCATGGTATGGGTTTTCAACAAATTCAGGATGACATAGGCACCGATGAGTGCCGGACATAAAAGCAGAAATGAGCGCTGCAGCAGCGTAAACACTGGCAATACGGCTGATGGTACAAGCTTGGAAAACAATACTGCAATACCGGCTTCTGCGAAACCGCTGCCCCCCGGACTTGGCGCAAAATAGATCATGAACTGTATCAGTACCTGAATACTGATCACCTCCAGAATATCAACACGTATACCTAAGCCAAGCAGGATAATGTATTGCATGCAGTACTTGTTCAGGTAAAGCAGTGTCGTAATCAGCAAGCTCAAAGGAAATAACCAGGGATGCTCCGCCAATAATTTCTTACAGATCTGCTGGTAATTGAGGATTTTCCCATAGCTGGTATCAGCCCACTTTAGTAATTTCACTTTCTTCGCCGGCCACATACCACCTATGATTTTAACAAGCCGCAGCAGACCAGCTCCGATCCATAAGGGTTTCCAAAACGCAAGTAGGAAAACACACAGGAATATAGAGAAAACAGTAAATCCATATTTTAATAGCGCCGGGATCAGTCCGCTGTCCAACTGATTGTTCATCGCCCAAATTGCAAATAAACCAGCCAGCGGCATAAAGAGCAGTGTAGCCCCCATGTTGATGAGGCTGACAATAAAGCCATCTAAAACTTTGACCCCATACCGGTTGTAAACATATAACTGCCCTGGCCCTGCCCCACTGTGAAATGGTGTTACCGCCCCCATAAACATGTTGGCTACGTTAGCCTTAAAACTTACCCAGTGTGAAAGTTCTGGTTTAAGCTGGCGGATAAAGATGTGGTTCCTCCAGCTGCCGAGCATAAGGTCAATAAATACCATTCCCAAACATAAGGCGATGTATTTGAGCTTAAGGCTGGAGAGTGCTTTGATGGTATCATCCGTATGGGAATAAAAGAAAACAATTGCTACTGATGCGATTGTCAATAATCCCAGCCACATTCCACCTTTAAGGATTAATCTTTTATTAAAGCCTTGAATAAAACCTGATTCATCTAAAGGCTGAGCGGCTTTTTGAGCTACAACTTCTTCTTTGTATTGCATATGTTTTAGTTTAAGGCCCTTCCTTCGCTTGAAACAGGCACTTTGTTTAGCCATTTTAGAATGGTGGGGAACAGATCAGCTGTTCTGGCTGAATGACTGGCCCAGCCCTTTTGATTGTAAATCAGCGGCACAAGCATATGTTCTCTGCATAAAGATCCATGCGAGCCCTTATGTTCCGGGTATTCCCAGAAATCTCTTAAGTCATGCCCGTTCGCTGCGCTTACCACTATATCACCCGCACGACTGCTTCTGAACAATTGAGAGATCTGAAATAATGCATCAGGGTATTCGCTTTCCATCGTTACCTCCAGTGCCTGCTGTTGTCCCGACACCTCGATATTTCCCATTCCCAATGGATCAGCATCTATAGGGTTATAACTAAACTTCAATCCGTCAGATTTGATTATTGCACTGCCATTTTGATTTTGAATAATAAACTCTCCTAAGTTATCTCCCCGACAGCTCACAAAATCAACTGCTTTCTTATCCAGAAGGTTCTTCATTCTTTCTGATCCAAAATGCTGGTTGATTTCACTGCGGCCCAGGGCATGATCCCCCGCATGATTCAGCAGGTGAATACTGCCAAATGAATTTCCAGAGATCATCACTGCAGACTTGGGGTTTCTTCGCCAGATTACAGGATAGCTTACCGATTTTAGACCCTGCTCTGTCATCCAGTCACCAAGGTCGAAGTGTGCATCACTTGGTGTTAGACCATGGTCTGAGGTCAAAAGAAACAACGTATCCTGCCACCATCCTTTTTTTTCGAGATAGGCCCTCATTTCACCTATGCTGTTGTCTGCAATCTGATAGGCTTTTACAGTCCGCTCGTCGCGGATGTGATGATAATGAGAATCCCAGTCAACGCTTGGGAAAACAGCAAACAGAAAATCAAAATCCTTGTCACTTTGCAGCATTTGCATGATACGTTCGTGGCCTTGTATATCTACAGGAT
Source organism: Pedobacter sp. (assembly GCF_040513095.1). Taxonomy (GTDB): domain Bacteria; phylum Bacteroidota; class Bacteroidia; order Sphingobacteriales; family Sphingobacteriaceae; genus Pedobacter. The sequence goes on from NZ_JBEVDX010000152.1 coordinate 16,485, forward strand.
GGTGCCGCTTTAAAAAATGTGCACGGGTATATAACCAGGACTTCCCTTTTTTACCCAGATCATGATCGTCAGGAATGTTTCTGGTAATCATGTTATACAGGTTGTAAGAATCACCGCAAAGGTCAAACAGGGCTGGTTTATCGGCAGGCATATCTGTATTAAACCAGGGCGCTTCCGGCCCGCAATAGGAACGCATGGCCATTCTATTCCAACGGCTGCGTTTAAACTCTTTTTTATCAAACCAGCGAATGCCGGGGATATTCATTGTTCCTGGAAAATGACCGGTCAAAAACGGCAGGTAAGCTGGACCTGTAGTTGAGGGAAAGCATGTTGTAGCAGTGCGGTAAGTCCCTTCTTCTTTTAGCTGTTTTAAATGAGGTAATTTACCTTGTGACATTAATTCGCTTAGCACATCCGGCCTTGCACCGTCTAACAGATAAAACACAACACGTTTTCTAATTTTCTTCAAGCTGATAGTATTATATATAAGGAAGGACAACTCATTAAGGGCAGCCCCCCATACAACTAAGTTAAATAAAATAATAATTACAGTAATGCATGTAGCATTAACTATCGTTATTACATTTTGAAGCTAAAACGTAATTTTTAGTGAAATAGCATATTTCGTTAAAGAGTATAGCTTCAACAGCCGCGATGAACGCGTAGCTGCAAGCTTTCACACTCTTCATATCACGTATTATAAACCCTATAATAGCAATCATATAACTGAACACTAACCTTACAAATGAATCACAACCTTTGCATAATTCAAGTAGTAGCAACTTAATAATTGTGGGCTCTCCAATTGTTGAGCCGATTCTCCCTAAAAAAAAGAGAAATGAAGCACATAGGCAAAAAGGTCAATCATTATGAAAAATGTAATCTTAATCACCGGAGCAAGCTCTGGTATGGGCAAAGAGACCGCTAATCGGTGAAGGATATACTGGAGACCGCAGCCCGCCGGCTGGAAAACATGGAAGACCTGAAACAACTGGGCGGTTGTCCTATGCAACTGGATGTAACCAACGAGGAAAACATTCAGTATGTAGTGGATACGATAATCCAAAAAGAAGGTAAGATCGATGTACTTTGGAATAACGCCGGTTATGGGCTATACGGCTCCGTGGAAGATATTCCGCTGGCAGAAGCCCGCAAAGAATTTGATGTAAATCTGTTTGGACTTGCAGCCATGACACAGAAAGTGGTGCCACAAATGCGTAAAGCAAGATCCGGAACTATCATCAACACATCGTCTATGGGCGGTAAGATGTATTTTCCTTTAGGAGCATGGTACCATGCAAGCAAACACGCTGTAGAAGGGTTTAGTGACTCCCTGCGGTTGGAACTCAAACTTTTCAATATCGATGTGGTGGTACTGGAGCCCGGACTGATTGCTACGGAGTTTAACGATGTAGTGCTTCAAAGTATTTCAGCGATTTCAGGACAAAGCCCGTACATAGACCTCATGAATAAATTCTCCGATGGAGCGAAAAAGACCAGCGAGAAAAACGGCTCTTCTAAACCTTACATAATAGCGGATGTCGTAAGCAAAATCGTAGGAAGCAAAAAAGTAAAGACGCGCTACCGTATTGGAAAATTCGCGAAGCCGTTGGTTTGGATGAGGGTTTATCTGGGTGACAGGTTATTTGATAAAATCATTACAAGTCAGATTTAACAGCGCTATAAATCTTAGGAAAATGGACCTATCTACTTCTTCACAGGCAAATCAACCCCTGAAAAAAGATTAGGATAATCAGTAATAATCCCGTCAACCCCTAACCCAACCATATACTGAATCTCCTTAGGGCTATTCACAGTCCAGGGGATAATCTTAATACCCGCCGCATGGCAGCGGTCTACAAGACCTTTGCCAACTAAAACAGAATAAGGGCTATAAACCGTAGGTGTAAACCCAAGATCCTTGATATTATTCTCAAAATCTTCTTTCTCGTCAATCATCAGCGCAGTCCGCATCTTAGGATACTTCTCATGAACATATTGCAGGCTTCTAACATCGAAGGCCTGGATGATCGTGCGCTTACTGATTTTCTTCTTCTCTACTACATCCATTACAAGCTGAGTAAATTCTCCAGGCTCAGGATGAAACTCAAGGTCTCCTTTACGCACTGTCTTGATCTCAATTCCGTAATTTGGCTTAGGCAACTTGTGTAGTTTCACATAAGCTTCAACAGAATCGATCACCTCAGAAAGCAAAGGTTTATAAGCTTTATACTTCTGCTGGCCGGGAAAGCGGCTGTGCAGCTTACTGCCTACATCAAACTTTTTGATCTCTGCATAATCCATCTTGTACATATTAAAACTCCGCTCGTCCTTTAAAGGAATAGGCTTTCCTGCGGGAGTGAGACTAATCTCATTGTTGAAGTAAGGTTCATGTGAAAGCACTACCTGATTGTCCTTAGAGATCACAACATTCATTCCTAGGGTAGTTACACCAAGGTCAAGGGCACGAAGCATTCCCCCAATGGTATTTTCCGGCATTAAGCCCCGGGCTCCTCTGCTGCCTTGTTTATCAAAACTCTGTGCATTAGCAGCAAAAGGTAAGGTCAAAGCCAATAGTATTGCTATTTTTAATTTCATCATCATTCAAAAATAGCAAATCCTGCTGCGTTCAGTTCAAAATAATCATAACAAAATTACAAAGAAAATCACTACCCTGTGCGCGCACACATTTTATATTTATATATTTGTGCACGCACACAGGAAATTCGATTAGCTGAAACAAATTTCATTAACAGCTTAACTACAACTATTCTATTTAACCGAATTAGTTTTAATAAAAGGAGGCAAAGGCCTGCAACATATTTACTAAACACCAAAAATGTAGACATGAGAACAAAACAATTCTTTTATGTAGTATTATTCCTTTGTTTATCAGCGCTCTTAAATGTGAAGGCGCAGGAGAAAAGTAAAAAGAACATTATAGAACATGCTTTTAACAAAACTTCGCGGATCAGAATTGAGATGGTATCCAGTAATATCCTCAGAATCTCAATTATCCCTAAAGGGGGCACTTTTCAAAACTCCGGGCTCAACCGCTATGGATTTATAAATAGTCCTGACATCAGAGATTTCAAACCGGAAGTAGCAAAAACCGACCAGGTTTTCTCCGCAAAAACAGCTGATATGCGCGTTAAGATCAATTACTCAACAGGAAACATCTACGTTACCAATGCCGATGGCAGCAAAGTATTGCTGGATCAGCGGACAGCTACCTTTGAAAAGGGTATCACAGAGGCTACTTTTAAAGCTGACAAAAATGAAGACTGGATCGGATTCGGAGATCAGTCAAGAACTCATCTTTACCACAGAGGATACATGGCCGACTGTGATATCAGGTACAAGACCTCAACATATATTCCCGTTCCTTATTTTATGTCAACAAATGGAGCAGGAGTATTGGTAAATACTACATTCCGTACCATATTTGATATGTGTAAAACCAAATCCGACACATATAACTGGAAAAACCAAAGTGGTACCGTAGATTATTATGTGATTGCCGGAAAAGACTTCAAACAGCTTTTGAGTACCTATACTGGATTAACCGGCAGGGCTAACCTGCCACCGCAGTGGGCTTTTGGCTTATGGTTTATCTGCCGCGATCAGGCCGATGATATGGAGGCAGTGACCGCAGCATACAATTTCAGACAGGAGCAAATACCCTGCGATATAATCGGACTGGAGCCCGGATGGATGGAGCGCAGATATGATTACTCCATAAAAAAGAAGTGGAGCTCCAAACGTTTCCCCCACCCATTCTGGTTTGTTGAAACACGACCTCCATCATTTGTACCCGCACTGAAAAAGATGGGCTTTAAGCTCGAATTATGGCTGTGCAATAATTACGACCTGAGTTACGAAGCAGAAAGGCAGGCAGCCAGGCGGGCAGGAATAAAAGTGAACGAAGATTCCCTGAAAAATGCGGCGAAAGCAAACGCAACACCTCCGCTATTCCAGGATGATCACCTGGGTGGCAGTGTGTACGCAGATACCGTAACCCGCATTGATACTCCCTGGTTCCAGCACCTGGAAAAATTTGTAGATCAGGGCGTGGATTTTTTTAAACAGGATGCTGCCGTACAAATGGAATTTCACCCCGACCGCCTCTGGGGAAATGGAATGAAAGATAAGGAAATGCACAACCTCTATCCTATTCTCTATTCACAACAGATGTATGACGGCTTTAAGGCAAAAACAAACAGGCGCCCCACAGCACTTACCCCTGCCGGCTGGACGGGCTTTCAGGCGTTTGGTGCCACCTGGACTGGGGACACAGGAGGAGAACTGGCTACGCTTGGAGGTATCCTGAATACTTCGATAGTAGGCGGAAGCTGGTCAACCGTCGATATGGAAGTAAGCACTAAAGAGGGAATTCATTACGGTTACCTATTGCCCTTTAGCGAAATCTGCAGCTGGGCTTACTTTAAAATGCCATGGGTACAGGGAAACGAACTCAAATCCATACACAAGGATTACGCAGAACTGCGTTCAAGATTATTCCCTTATCTGTATTCATCTGCCAGGATGACCACTAAAACTGGTTTGCCCTTGCTGGAACCACTCACCATTGCTTTTCCTGAAGATAAAAACTGCCGTGAAAACTTGCACCAGTATCTGCTCGGGCCCGGATTAATGGTAGGTATCTATAAAAAAGAAATGTATTTCCCTGCCGGGAGATGGAAGGATTACTGGAGCGGCGAAATAGTTGAAGGTTCGCAGCAAAAAGATGTAACCTGGCCGGATAATAAAGGAGGAGCTTTGTATGTTTCTTCAGGCGCCATTATACCCATGGCACAAGTAATGCAGTACCGCGGCGAAAAACCTATGGATGAAATCACCCTGTACGTATTTCCGGATCAGAAAGAAACAGCCTTTGATTTATACGAGGATGACGGGATCAGTTTCGATTATGAAAACGGCAAATATTCAACCAACCGGATTACCGCGAAAAAAACTGCAACTGCCAGTATCATCGAAATTGGTAAAACCACAGGGGGCTTCGAAAACAGCGTTAAAAACCGGACCTGGAACATTATCCTGAATCTGGCCGCAAAGCCATTAGCTGTATCTATGGACGGAGCTGCTGTAAAAGAAGATCAGTATACATATAATGAGACCAGGAAAGAACTGACCATCCGTAAGCTAAGCAACACGGGAATTATCAGCGTTCAGGAGAAATAAAAAAAGAGGCTGCTCCACAGCCTCTTTAAAAAATCATGATAGCAAACTTATTTATCAGCAGGTGTATAAATCTGCTCAACTAAATTCCAGTTGTGATCTGGCTGGCGTGCATAGATAAATATATAATTGAAATATTCTCTGAGATCAGTACGGTAATCTACAGTGGCCACCCCATAGGTATAAGCCAGATCACCACCATTTGCTTTATCAGCCTGGGTAGTTTTATAGGTAACCCTTTGCATCAGGCTATTATAAAAGGCTACAATTTTGTCTTTACCAATAATAGGCTCATATCCCGGGAAAAGTACCCTCGAATCCGGGTTAAGGAAACCGCCATAAGCACCAATACCATGAGATTTGATCATCGCGCTCAGCGTTTTTTCTGTAGTCAGGATGATTTCCTTGCCAGAAGCAATCTGTCTCGGGCCCAGGAACTGGGGTTTAAAATAATCTTTAGGATCTACAAAACTATTCACTACAGGATGTAATGGTTTGTTGTGCGTAGTACCCATATCAAGCACAAGCTCCCATTTGCCATTGACAGCCTTCCAAACCGACAGGTACTGACCATAGGTTTGCGTTGTACCATCAACAACATATGCACCACTGGTAAATCCCCAGTCGGCACTGCGCGAAACCCTGGCGAAATCAGGCGTCCAGCTCACATTTTTATCATTGGGCTGCGTATTGTAAAAAGTTTTTGCATTTACAGGGTTTGGCCTGAATACCAGTGCATCACTGGCACTGAAGGAATGATAAGCAGATTTCACTCCGTTTTTAGCCACTGCCTCGGCAAATTCCTGTTCTGCTTTTAATAAAGATTTAGTAGTTCCGTCGGTACGTTGCGCATTTGCGCTAAAAGTTAGTGTAGCAACCAGCAGGGTGCAGATTATTTTATTGATCATTTGATGAGTAGTAGTATAAAAAAATAGTATTAGATTTTATTCCAGGTAGTGCCTTCTTTACTGTCTTTTAACTGGATGCCGATATCATGCAGCCCAATGCGGATCTTGTCAGAAGTTGCATAGTCCTTGTTCTCTTTAGCGCTTTTACGGATATCGATCACCATATTCAGAACATCATTCAGTTCTGTATTGGAAGAATCTTCGTCCTTAAGACCAAAAATATCATATACAAACTCCTGCATCAGGTGCTTTAAGTTATCCAGTTCGCGCGCTGTGATCTGTGCTTTGCCATCATATACTGTGTTGATGATCCTTGCTGCTTCGAACAGTTCTGCAATTACTACCGGACTGTTAAAATCATCATTCATTGCTTTTATACAATTGTCCCTGATCACAGCAATATTAAAATCACTGGCGCCCGGAGATGGCGTAAGTTTGTCCAGCAGGTTGAGGGAATTCATTAACCTCCTGAAACCTTTTTCCGAAGCATCAAGTGCATCATTGGAAAAATCAAGTGTACTGCGGTAATGTGCCTGCAGCATAAAAAACTTCACCGTCATCGGGCTGTACCCTTTTTTAAGCAAGGGATGCTCGCCGCTAAACAACTGCAAAGGCATAAAACCGTTACCTGCAGTTTTAGACATCCTTGATCCGTTTACGGTAAGCATATTGGTATGCATCCAGTATTTGGCGGGATGTTTATGGTAGCAGGCCTCAGACTGCGCAATCTCATTGGTATGGTGTGTTGCGGCAAGATCCATTCCACCCCCGTGAATATCAAACTCGGCACCCAGGTACTTCGCGCTCATGGCAGAGCACTCGATATGCCAGCCCGGGAAACCTACTCCCCATGGCGAAGGCCAGCGCATCAGCGTTTCTGGCTTGGCCTTAATCCACAGCGCAAAATCCAGTCGCCCGCGTTTCTCGTCCTGCCCGGTCAGCTCCCTGGTATTGGCCATCATGTCATCCAGGTTGCGGTTGGTAAGTATAGTATAGTTATAAGTCTTGTTATATTTCTCTACATCAAAATATACTGTACCATTAACCTCATAGGCATAGCCATTGTTAATGATATCAGTGATCATCTCAATCTGTTCGATGATATGACCTGTAGCTGTAGGCTCAATACTTGGCGGCAGTGTATTGAACATCCGCAATACATCATGGAACCCGAGTGTATACTTCTGAACAATCTCCATCGGCTCCAGCTGCTCCAGCTTGGCACGCTTGGCAAATTTATCATCACCCTCGTCACGGTCGCCCTCAAGATGGCCTGCATCCGTAATATTCCTTACATAACGCACCTTAAAACCCAGGTATTTCAGGTACCTGAAAATGAGGTCGAAAGAGATGAAAGTACGGCAGTTACCCAAATGCACATCACTGTAAACAGTTGGCCCGCAAACGTACATTCCTACGTGGTCTCCGTTCAGGGGTTCAAAGTTCTCTTTTTTGCGTGTTAGGGTATTATATAGCTGTAAGCCGTGTTCCATCGGTATTTATATTATTTAGTTGTCAAAGGTAAAAGATTTGCAGATATATTAATTGATCCTAATGTCACTTCTTACCGGAAAATGGTCTGATAACTTAGCCTGGATAATCCGGTGGTTGGTGATCACCAGTGGTTTGGTTGCCGAGATATAATCGATCTGGAAATTAGGAAATTTGCCGTTATACGTACGCCCAAGCCCGGTGCCCTCTTCCACAAATGAATTGTTGAGTGATTTGGTAAGCTGTGTAACTGCATAGGAAGCCGGTGTATCATTAAAATCCCCCGCAATAAGAAAAGGTGTCTGACAGGTTTTCATATGTGCTTTCATGATATCAACCTGCGCGCTGCGCTTGGAAAAAGCAGCCTTAAGCATTCTCAGGATACGTTTTGCCGGCGTGATCTTGGCTTCCATATCCTTTTTTACCTGGTCCAGGTAATCGTAATCCTGTTTATCAAATGAAATCGACTGCAGGTGTACATTGTAAATCCGCAGTTTTTTGCCCTTCACCAGGATATCCACAAAGATGCTGGCGTTGCCGCCGAGGTTGGAACTGAAAGAGATAGTTCCTTTCTCCACTATAGGATATCTGGAAAAGATGGCCAGGCCCATAGCCTCATAGTTATTCTCAGAAGTGGGAATAAAATAATAGTTAGGCGTCTTCAGCATATTCTTAAGGCTGTCAGTAATGTCAAATGGTCCTTTGCGGCGCGAATAATATTCCTGGAAACAGATGATATCAGGATCTTCGTTTTTCACTACTGCCAGCATCTGCTGTTTAACAGACTCGTTGCTATCTTCGCCATAGGGCTTAAAGCTGTGCACATTGTATGTCATCATCCGTACCAGGTCCGGACTGTTCTTTGGGCCGTTACCGGATTCACCAACAAACCCGATAGTAGCGATCAGTGCATGCCAGCCTGAGGCTATCAGCGCTACAGTGATCAGTGCAAAGATGATCCTGCGCTGCATCAGCCAGAAGATTACCATTAGCACATTGAGCAGCAGTAAGAAAGGATATGCCAGGCCAAAAAACGCTATCAAAGCATGTTCGCGGGGATCAAATTTGCCCGCAACCATCCCCAGTACCAGCGCAAATGCCAGTACTGCAGCAAGGAGCAGGTATATCTTTGTGAAAAATGTGATTCTGCGTTTCTTCATTAACTCTTGCTCGCCTTAAATAAGGTTTCCTTCTCTTCTTTGCTTAATTTATCGTATCCTGTTTTAGAAATCTTATCCAGGATCATATCCACTTCTTTCTGGTTTACCTTATTGCTGGTATGCTTTGGACTAACTTTTGGGGCGTCATTCTTAACTACCTTTAATTTGGATTTCTTTTTAAAGATATTGCTCCAGTCGTTTCCGTTTTGCAATAGCTTGATGTAGATAAAGCCCATAAATGCCCCGCCCAGATGCGCAAAACTTCCTCCCGGATTGGAATAGCCTATTCCGATCAGGTCGATCAGCAGATATACCAGCACTACATAGCGCAGTTTTACCGTACCAATAAACATCAGGCTGATAGTATAATCAGGCAGCAAGGTAGTTACCGCTACAGCAATTGCCATTACTGAAGCAGAAGAGCCGATAATAGTAGCTGCATACGCCGTTGGGATAAATGGTGGGAAAACGTTAAATGCCAATGCAAAAAACAATGCCCCCATGATACCACCGCTGAGGTATACAAAATGAAACTGCCTGGGTTTAAGAAAATCTATAAAGATATTACCCATCCAGAACAGCCACAACATATTGAACAGGATATGGAAGATATCCTCATGCAGGAACTGATACGTCAGTACCGTATAAAAACGGATAGGCAGTTTTGGCAGTGCTGCAGGAAAGGCAAAGTACTCCCTTGCATAATCCAAAAAAGTAATGTTGGTATTACCGGCCAGAAAATAGGTAACACCAAAAAGTGCAACCGCTACAAAAACAATGGTATTGATCCCGATGTAAAAAAACACAGGGTTCCCGGAGCGGAAAACTTTATATTTTAAATCTGCTATAAGATTATTCCTAGTCATAATAGTCGTAAAAAGTATTTTTGTCCTTCCAAATTTTTACTAAAATGAAGCCCAGCAGTGCCCCTCCCAGATGCGCATAATGCGCAACAGAATCTCCGGCAACACTGGCCACGCCCAAACTCAGTTCTATTAAAATATACACCGGAATGATGTATTTAGCCTTCACCGGTACGGGGATAAACATAATGTACAATTCCGCATTCGGGTATAACATCCCAAAGGCAACCAGCAGCCCGAAGATGGCTCCCGAAGCACCAACCATAGGGCCAAAATAGATACCGTATAAGGTTGAAGCCTGTTCTGGAGTAAACTGCGCCGTATTGTACATCTTTTGCTCCAGCGATTCTAAAGAGAGCACGCTATGGGCTAGAGGAGTACCCGCTATCTGGTAAATCTCAAATGCCTGTACTGCCCATTGCAGTGCCAGTGCACCCAAACCGGTAATCAGGTAAAAATTGATAAAACGTTTTGCCCCCCAGTGCGCCTCAAGCACAGCCCCAAAGGTATAAAGGGCAAACATATTGAATAAAATATGCGTAAAGTTGCCATGCATAAACATGTAACTGATGGGCTGCCAGATTTTAAAATATGGCGAATCGAAGTAAAATGCGCCTAAATAAACATCCAGGTCTACTCCCTTCGATTCAAAAACAAATTTAGCTGCAAAGAACAGCGCATTGATGATGAGCAGGTTTTTAACAACAGGAGGTATGTGAATAGTATTCATTTCTTTTATTTATCAAATTTTTTGTCCAGTTCTGTCAGTGACATGGTCTGGATAACCGGTTTACCACTGATACTAAAGTTGGGTGCCTTACAGGCAAACAACTGTTCAATGAGCATATTCATTTCTTCCTGCCCCAGTACTACGCCACTTTTGATGGAGCTGTTGCGGGCCATGCTCCTCGCAAGCGCATCCCTTTTATCCAGCCTCAGCTCCTGCTGGGAATTCTTAAACCCTTCGATCAGGTGTTCAAAAAGCTGGGTCTCATTGATCTGGTTACTGCCAAGATCAACCGGTATACCTTCAATCACCAGCGTATTCTTACCAAATTCGCGCACCTCAAAGCCAAGGCTTTTGATATCGTCAAGCAAGCTCTTCGCCAGCTCATAATCATTGGGGCTCAGCGTAACGGTCTGCGGAAACAGACTTTGCTGCGAAGCCCCTTTTCTATCCTCCAGATGCAGACTAAAACGTTCGTAAAGTATCCTTTCGTGTGCGGCCTGCTGGTCAATTAACATCAGTCCGGATTTGATCTGCGAAATAATGTATTTGTTGTGCAGCTGCATCAGCTGTTTTTGCACAGGTGCATATTTATCATCAGGTCCGTTTCCGGGCAGCTCCATCGCTACCTGCTCTACCGGCTGATGGTTGGAAATCTCATAAAGTGATCCCCAGTTTTTGGTACTTTGTTCCCTGTTCTCGTTGCTTCTGTATGCCGTAAAACCACGTTCTGACCGCTCCGGAGCTTTTTCTTCGCTGAAAGGGTTAAAATCAGGATTAAAACTGATGCTCGGCGGTACGATTTCATCCAGGGACTTGGGACTGATCATTCCGCTGAAAGCTGTTTCCTGGTCAAAATCTATAGTCGGACTGATATTAAACCGTCCCAGTGAGCGCTTCACCGCAGAGTGGATGATCGCATAGATCGACTTTTCATCCAGGTATTTGATCTCCGTTTTTGTAGGATGAACATTTACATCGATCTTGGAAGGGTCAATATCTATAAAAAGTACATACAAGGGAAAGTTATCCTCGCCCAGCAGTTCATCATAAGCTTTATTGACTGCATGGTTAAGGTAAGCATCCTTGATAAAACGGTTATTTACAAAAAAGAACTGCTCGCCACGGGTTTTCTTGGCAAACTGAGGTTTACCGATAAAGCCTTTGAGGTTGATAATCGTAGTTTCTTCTTCAACAGGGATGAGCCTTTCGTTATAATTATTCCCAAATAAATGAACAATACGCTGTTTAAGTGCCGATGATGGTAACCTGAAGATTTCAAGCCCGTCATGGTGCAGGCTAAAGGCAATTGCCGGATTGGCCAGTGATACACGCTGAAACTCGTCAATTACATGGCGCATCTCAGCAGGGTTGCTCTTCAGAAAATTCCTTCTTGCAGGAGTATTGTAAAACAGGTTTTTGATGCATATGCTTGTGCCTTCCGGCGTAGCCACCGGCTCCTGCTTAGTTACCGTAGAACCTTCAATTTCGATCAGTGTTCCCAGCTCATCTTCATGCCTGCGGGTTTTCATTTCTACCTGGGCAATTGCCGCGATAGAAGCCATGGCTTCGCCACGGAAACCCATCGTACGGATGGCAAACAAATCTTCTGCTTTGCGCACCTTCGAAGTAGCATGGCGCTCAAAACACATACGTGCATCGGTAACGCTCATTCCACATCCGTTATCTATGACCTGGATCAATGCCTTCCCTGCATCCTTAAGGATCAGTTGTATCTTATTTGCCCCCGCATCTATTGCATTCTCCATTAACTCTTTTACTGCCGAGGCAGGCCGCTGAACTACCTCTCCGGCAGCTATCTGATTGGCAACACTCTCGGGTAAAAGTTGTATTATATCTGACATTTATCTCCTTAGTAAAGGTTGCTAATTTAACGAAAATAAGCCTTATACATAAATCTTTTGATTATAAATACCATTTCGTGACGAAGCCGGCACAAGCTTTTTATATCTTTAACGTTTTGAATGAACTTACCTACTTTATGCTAAAAAACAACCTTTTGCAAAGCCTTACCATTTGCATCATTGCAATTTTCAGCCTGAGCGCCTGCGCACAGGAACACCAAAAAAATGAAGACCTGCTGAAGATGAATACTACCATCCTGCAGCGCACCGTTCTGCTCAATAACCAGCTTGCTATTGTCCCTGTCAGCGGGCTCGACAAAAAAACGATAGCATCAGTTAGCCTGGGCTTTGGCTTCCAGCCGGTATCAGACAGCCTGCTCAATAAATACAGCAAAATCACTTCCTTCAGTTCTGCAGGTTATGAGCCCGCAGCCGATCTTTTTAAACTGGAAGACGACCTGAAATATTTTAACACGGTCATCATTTCCATCTCCGACCGTGAGACCACAAATGCAAAATACATCAACTTTATCAGTTCCGTTTCCAAAAACAAAACTGTTATTGTTGCGCTGTATGGCGATCAAACTGCCCTGGTAGCTTTTGACGCTGTTAAGGCGCCAATCATCTGGTCGCAGCAAAAAAGTGCAGAAGCAGCAGCGCTGATCCCGCAGCTAATTTTCGGAGGGATAGCCGCAGAGAATAAACTGACTACCGCAGTGTCCGGAAAATATACCATCGGCTCAGGATTCAGTACTGTAGCAAACCGACTGAAATATACGCTGCCGGAGGATGCAGGGGTAAACTCGGATAACCTCCGCGAAATCGACAACATTACTGCAGAAGCTATCAATGCCCACGCAGCACCCGGAATGGTAGTATTGGTGGCCAAAGATGGTAAAGTGATCTTTAACAAAGCCTATGGCAGCCATACCTATGGCGGTGTACCGGATAAAATTACAGATATCTTTGATCTTGCATCGGTAACTAAGATTACAGCAACCACGCCGATGGTGATGCGCCTTACAGAAGAGAATAAACTGAACCTGGATACAAACATCGGAGCTTATATCGCTTTGGCAAGAACCACGGCAATGAACAACATCCCGGTAAGGGAAGTGATGCTGCACCAGGCAGGATTTATTCCTTATATCCCTTTTCAAGACAGCGTAAAACCAACTGATCATAGCAGTGACTCTTCGGCAGCTTACCCTACTAAGGTGGCCGACGGATATTTTATAAGAAAAGATTATTTCAGGGATGTAATGTGGCCGCGCATGCTCAATGCACCGATCAGAACCAGAGGGAAATACGTGTACAGTGATATCAGCATGTATGTGATGCGCGAAATCGTAGAGCACATCAGCGGGGAAAAACTCAACGCGTATACCGAAGAGAACTTCTATGCTCCCCTGGGGATGCAAACTGCAGGATTTTTACCCAGGAACAGGTTCAGCAAAGATCAGATCATCCCTACAGAACAGGATACCTATTTCAGGAAAACCCTGCTGGTGGGCTTTGTGCACGACCAGGGTGCGGCACTGGCCGGAGGAGTATCTGGACATGCCGGTCTGTTTGCAAGTTCGAACGATATGGCAATCATGTACCAGATGCTGCTGAACAAAGGAACTTATGGCGGACAGCAATACTTTAAACCTGAAACAGTAACAACCTTCACTTCCAAACAATCCAATGTGAGCAGAAGAGGCCTGGGCTTTGACCGCTGGGATCCGGATCTTGCTAAAAAATATCCGTCTGCAAGCGCATCCCCCCAAACCTTTGGGCATACCGGTTATACCGGAACAGCTGTTTGGGTAGATCCTTCGAGGGGATTGGTATATGTGTTTTTATCCAACCGGGTTAATCCGGGCGTAACTGATAAACTGGTTAAGATGGGCATCCGCTCCCGGATACAGGAAGTAATTAACAGCGCGATCGACAAAGGACTGTAATTTTTGTGGCTCAGCCACAGGCGGATAAGCCCGCAAATGAAAAAAATATTTTGTATTCAGGATCAATTCTTTTATCATTGCACCCTGTTAAGAAATTAACAGGGTTTAAAAGCCTTCTTAGCTCAGCTGGTAGAGCAACTGACTTGTAATCAGTAGGTCATTGGTTCGATCCCGATAGAAGGCTCAGTAAAAATCCGCTGGTATCAAGAGATACTCAGCGGATTTTTTGTTTTATTTCTTCAGCCCTATTTCTCTCAGTCTTTCATCAAGATATTCGCCGGCAGTCATATCGCTATACAATTTCGGGTGGTCCTCGTCAATACAGGAATCCAGACTGGTAAGGTCCATATCAGCACGCGGATGCAGAAAGAACGGAACTGAAAAACGCGAGGTTTTCATCAGTTCTCTTGGCGGGTTTACTACCCTGTGTGTTGTAGAACGCAGTTTGTTATTGGTTAAGCGCTGCAGCATATCGCCCACGTTTACCACAATATCTGAATGATGTGCTTTGATCGGCAACCACTCATCGCTTCTGGTCAGTACCTCAAGCCCGTCAGCACTTGCACCTATAAGAAGTGTGATCAGGTTGATATCCTCATGTGCTCCCGCGCGGACAGCATCATCTGGCAGGGCATCTGGATCCTGGATAGGGAAATAATGTATACCTCTTAAGATCGAATTTCCGTTATGCACATGTGCGTCGAAATAATCGATCGGCAGTTCAAGATAGGTTGCAATAGCTCTCAGGAGATGCTTTCCATTGCTTTCAAGTTTCTGGTATACCTCGTTGGTAATCTCATTGAATTCAGGGATCTCTTCCAGGAACTCATTATCAGGATACAGGAATTTAACCGGGTCTCCATCAGTAACAGTCTGTCCAATCTGCCAGAACTCCTTCAGATCGGCAGTCTTTGCCCCCTTCGCTGTTTCTTTACCCGGACTGGTATAACCACGCTGGCCCGCAAGCTCAGGTTTCTCGTATTGAGCTTTCTGATCTGCAGGCAAACTGAATACCGCCTGGATATTTTCATAAAGTTTGTCAATCAGCTCCTGACTTAAGCCATGGTTGGTGATCGTTACAAAACCTGAATCATTGAAAGCTCTTCCCAGTTCATCAGAGAACTTTTTACGTTGCTGCTCTGTTCCATCAATATAAGAACCGAGATCCAGGGTTGGAATATAGGGTGTTGACATAGGTATTAACTTAAATTTTTAAATGATCGAAATTATAAAACAATTGTTGATAAAGCCGGTATTTAAACTTCAGCAACAGTCATCCTACTAATTTACAATTATTTAAGTTATTAACATTAAAATCTGCCCGAATGTGTTTATCAGTTAACTGTAATTTTAGGTTATAATCCCGCGAATGTACATCTGCATTACTGTACAATGCGTTAATAACAATCAAATATGCGGTAAATTTGCTCAGGCAACTAAACCTTACCGGATAGTTAAAGTCCATTCTTATATATAATACACAACAAATGAAATATCTATCAATCATGATTTTAGTCCTTCTCTCTGTTCACAGCGCCGATGCACAGCAGCAGAAATTACAGAAAGCCACTTTCGGGATGGGATGTTTCTGGTGTTCAGAAGCATTGTTCGACCGCTTAGTAGGCGTTAAATCGGTAAGATCAGGCTTTGAAGGCGGCCAGATTGCCAACCCATCGTATGAAGACGTTTGCACAGGTACTACCGGCCATGCAGAGGTTATTGAAGTAACTTACGACCCTGTTAAAATATCCTATGACGAGTTACTTGAAGTATTCTGGAAAAGTCACGATCCAACAACATTAAACCGCCAGGGTGCTGATGTGGGTACTCAATACCGTTCTGTAGTGTTTTATCACACGCCTGAACAAAAAGCTGCAGCAGAAAAGTATAAAGCCGAGATCAATAAAACCAATGCTTACGGCAAACCGGCAGTAACAGAAATTACTAAGGCCCAACCATTTTACCTGGCAGAAAGTTATCATCAGGATTACTTTTCTAAAAATGCTAACCAGCCCTACTGCAGACTGGTTATCCTGCCAAAAATGGAAAAACTGGAAAAGATCTTTAAAAGCAAGCTCAAAAACTAGTATCAAGCCTTTCTATCTGATTAACAAAACATTAATCCCCTTAATAGGGGATTTTTGCTTTTAAAAGAAATTCCCTCTTTTGTGTGATTATTCAATAACCGCTAATGCTACGGCATTCCAGCGAATACTACTTTTAACACAACATCAAATGAGCACAAAAGAAAAATTTGAGGAGTTTAAAAACTCCGCTT
Source organism: Pedobacter sp. (assembly GCF_040513095.1). Classification (GTDB taxonomy): domain Bacteria; phylum Bacteroidota; class Bacteroidia; order Sphingobacteriales; family Sphingobacteriaceae; genus Pedobacter. Next base: position 32,925 of record NZ_JBEVDX010000152.1, read on the forward strand.
CTGATTTAAACCCAAAAGACCTGGATAACTTTTTTGATTCCCTTGAGCCCATCACTCTGGAGGAAATCCTTGGAGAATGGAAAGGCGGACAGCTAAAGACAGGGCATCCTATTGTGGCCGCCCTTGAGGGAATAAGGTGGTATGGAAAAACCTTCATTTCGCAATTAGATGTAAAGCCACTGGTTTGCGTTGATAAAGATGGTAATTTTTTTTCTGATACAGAATCAATGAACGGCGAGGCCAGCATCTGGCCTGTTGCTTTCAGGGACAAGGTTTCTACCTCACTGGTTTATGATGGTGTGCCTACAGTGGCCCACTTCAGGAAAGTAGACCAGAACACACTGATAGGTATCAGGGATGGTAAGGACGCTCTTGATCAGACTGGAAACTACTTTTACTTTTTCCTGGAAAGAAACTGATGGGCTTGTCTTAAAAACAGCCCAAATGACGCTATGTCCCCCTTTTTGGGGGACATTTTGATTATATAAGCACCCTAATAGGGGATTTACCCGAGCCTGTAAAAGCTGTTCCTTTGACTTGATAATTAATTGAAAACAAGACATCTATCCTTGCGCTCTTTTAAACCAGTCAAAAAAAAAACAGAAATGAAAAAACTAGCAACAGCCATTTTGATATGGTTAACAATCTCCACTGCCTATGCAGCAGAAAAAATGAATTCCGCTCCTCATTTACAGGATACAGTCAATCACGACTTTAAGCGGGTAATCCTGACCGGAAATACCATTGTGTATTTTGTTCAGAGCCATACAGATCAGGTAACAATTGATGAAGGTGATCCAAGGGACATCTCTATCACGCAGATTGGAAACAAACTGAGAATCAGTTCCAGCAAAACCGTACCCGTTATTGTAACTGTTTATTTTAAGAACATTTATCGCATCGAGGCTTTTGATCAGGCAGTTGTGAGATCAGCAGGAAAGGTTAATCTTATAAACCTGCAGCTGATGTTCAATGACGAAGCTGAAGGCCGCTTTAAAGCAAACACAAGTAGCTTGTATACGGTGACAAATGGCCAGTCGAAACTGGAGCTAACCGGCAAAACGGATCGTTTGATCTCCGTAGGAAATCCAAATCTGGAGATGAAAAATTTTACGGCAAAAACCAGTGAGGAAAAAAGCCCGGTGGAAATGGTGGCCAGGTGGGAAAGCGACTATATCCGCTAAAGAAATCATTCAGGAACAAAAAAGGGTGCATGATGCACCCTTTTTCAATTTTATACCGGCCATCCAAAGGCAGGATTAAGGGAATTTCACTCCCCTGTATTTTGTAATGTCTACAATAGGAATACTCGCTGAGTATTGTGTATTGATGGATTTGATAAATGCATTGGCTACAATTGCATATCCCATTGGTGTGAGGTGTATACCGTCAAGTGAGAACAGGTTACCTGTTACAAAAGCAGAACTTACATTTACACCGTTTACTACTTTTCCGGCACCATATTCTTTTAACAGTTCGTAAGCATCCATCACAGCCAGGCCTTTAGCGGCTGCTACCGACTTAATCGTGGCATTATAGGCCGATACATAATCATTAACTACTGCAATTTCTTCAGGATCAAGCACCCATTTGCTTTCAATCGGGTTCAAAGGGCTTAAGCCATAAGGCACTCCTGCTGTCGGCACACCAATTACTCCGGCTGAACTCAGTGGAAGCACAAAGCGGTCTTGTGAGGTTGCCGCACGTGTAGAACCTGTTCCGGTTTTAATATATAAGGCCGTAACTGTCGGGGCACTGGCCCTTACTGTAGCAAGCAATACTGCTAAAGTAACAGTATTAAAATGTGGCGTGCTCAGCACGTCTGGTATAGTGGCCACTACCCCTTTGGCACCAGTGGCAGTAAGCTTGTTTATGGCAGCATTGTACAAAGCTGTAAAAGTTGCTTTAGGCGTGGGCACATCTCCTGCACCACCTGTAGTTGCATACATTAAGATGTCATTGTTACCTAACCACATACTAAAGAAAGTAAAAGGTTTGGCGGTCACAAAGTCAAGATATGCGGTAGTATTTGCCGGTGCTGCATTTGGCAATAACCTTTCAAAAAAACCATTCAGGTTGCCATATGCACCAGTAGTAATCTGCAACAATTTAATGCCCGGCACGCCATAATTGTTAATCTCGCCGGTGTATTTTGTGTAATAGGTTAAGGTACCATAGGTTGGATCTGCCACCTGTCCACGTACTGCCAGGTTGTTTTTCTCCGTTTCAATTACCGGATTTCCTGTTGAGCTAAAGCCCGTCAGCTTTAAATAACCCGAGCCATTGGCCTGATTGGCATTAAAGAAAGGGGTATAAAATTCTCCGCCGCCAACCGCCTTCATCTGTCCGGCAATCATTTCGGGATATGAATTCTGCTGCCCCTCCAGATAAAGTCCCCCATCAGCGTATCCCGAGGTGAGGGAATTTCCTACTGCAATATACCGTGTAAAGTCTGCCGTTCCCTTTGAAGGCGTTACATCTTTAAACTCTGGTTTGCAGGATGCCATTGCAACTACGGCAACGACAAGAATATTTTTGACTATAAATTTAGGCTTCATGATGTTTTCTATAAGGTTACCATTTGTAGGTTAATGCAATACCCGGGATATAGGCAAGGGTTTTAAAAGAGCCGTTCAGGTTGGTTTCAATATTGGTCTCGCTCCTGGTTTTCACATTTTCATACAGGAAGGAAAGATCTACACTAAACCTTTCCGAAGCCTTGTATCCAAGCCCCGCACTCAATAACACACGGTCGGCATCCGGTACTTCTGGCGTTACGTAACCCACGCCAACAGGAGTAAATGCATAACCTACACCTGCGCGTAAAACCAGTTTTGCAGTGGTTTGATTTTGAAAACCCAGTCGCAGTGCCGCAGCATCATGGTAATTCCGCGGTGATTTGGTATCAGCAATCCTGGCATTATTGTCGTAATCAAAGGAAAGATCTTTGTATTTGCTCCAGTGTACCCAGTTCACATCAAAAAGAATAGTCGTTTTATCAGAAGGATAGAATCCAAAACCTAACGTTGAGGTGGCCGGCAATGGGAGTGTAGCCGTAAACTTTGTAGGGAACGAGCTGAGCAGTGCATCAGGCACTTTAAAGGTAGCGTCCCCGTCTTTCACCCGGGCATTTACCGATGAACGGTGGGTAACACCAATGGAAACGCCTGAGATGGTCTCCACGTAAATACCGGCGTTCCAGCCAAAGTCGTGCGTGCTCCCTTCAAGCTTGGCTGTACCCGATTCCCCACTGCTTAAGGTCAATGGAACAGCCCTTCTCAAGTCAACATGGCCATTGGAATAAACCAGGCCCGCACCGATACCAATATGATCCGTAATCTTGTAACTCAGCGTAGGCTGCACAAATATTGCCCTCAGATCCAGCGAAGTAACAGTATATTTCCCTGTCCAGTTTTCATCCCAGTGCATTGCACCGCCAAAAGGAGTGTAAATGCCCAGTCCAAAACGTAAACGGCTGGCCGGGGATCCAAAAACCGCATAGCCCATTATTGGCGTAGCAACCTTATCCTTGTTGTGCTCGGTAATATTGGAACCCGCTTCCCTGAAAGATGTTTTTAACAAAAGCGGACTGATGCCCGCCTGTACCCCGTTCTGTTTCAGAAAGGATACAGCTCCGGGATTGAAAAACACAGCAGCCTCATCAAGGGCAACACCCGTTCCCGCACCGCCCATTGCAATTTGCTTTTGCCCCTGAAGATTTACCTGAAAGGATTGGGCATAGCCCAGAAATGGCAAGCCAAGTAAAAAAATCAATAATTTCTTTTTCATAATATTTGGTTAGTTAACGTTCATTGTTATCCTGTATGAACTTAATAAACTAGCAATCAGCTTATCACAAACTGTTATAATAATACCGGGGTACAGTAAATTATATTCTATGCACGCATAACAATATACGAGTTTAACAAATAAAAAGATCTTAGCCAAAAAAAGACTGGATATTTTTTGACCCAAAATTTTTACACCTATAACGCAATAAAACGATCTGTAATTTAAAAGTAAAAACGCGCTGCACTTCATCTTTAACGTTGCAACAACTATACATTTGTAACAAGTTCTAACAACTATTGTTTGAACGCATTACCAATCTTGAAAATTGAAATTATGAGTTTAATTGACGCACTTAACTGGCGATACGCAACAAAAAAAATGAGCGGAGCTGCAGTTCCGCAGGAAAAAGTTGATCAGATTATTGAAGCAGCGCGCCTGGCGCCTACTTCTTCCGGTCTGCAGCCTTTCAGGGTGATCGTGGTAACCAATCCCGAGCTGAAAGAGAAAATCAAACCTATAGCTTATGGTCAGGCGCAAATCACGGACGCTTCTCACCTGCTGATTTTTGCTTCATGGGACAAATACACAGAAGAAAGAATCAGGTCTGTTTTCTCTCATGCCAACCAGGAACGTGGTTTGCCTGATGAATCTCCTTCAGATTACGAAGTGCAGTTAACAGGCGGCCTGCTGTCTAAAACTGCTGAAGAAAACCATGTACACACGGCAAAACAAGCTTACATTGCATTTGGCACAGCCATCGCTGAAGCAGCACTGCTGGAAGTAGATGCTACACCCATGGAAGGTTTCAACAATGCACAGCTTGATGAACTCTTAGGCCTGCAGGAAAGAGGTTTGCGCAGTGTAACTATCCTGGCTTTGGGTTACAGGGCCCAGGAAGGCGACTGGTTAGTGAACCTGAAGAAAGTACGTACCCCTGCTGCTCAGTTCCAGATCGACTTTAACTAAGAATTTACAATCGTCATAAAAGGGGAATCAGCGCAATCTGGTTCCCCTTTTTTCTTTTATACCGGTTTGTGGGCCTGATTTTAAATGTCAAAAAATGTTAAAGACTTTGCCAACATAGGCAAGCTCATGGTTAAATCAATATATTAGCACATTAATCCCGCATTATCAGATATTCATGAACTACTTAAAATTATCATTTGCATTCTTTATACTTTGTTTTTCTATAAGTATAGGTGCATCAGCCCAACAGGACACAGCCATTTTAAGCAACATTCTTAATAAATCCAAGATCATTGCCGACCGCTATCCTGCAGAAAAGGTCTATCTGCACTTTGATAAACCTTATTATAGTGTAGCTGACACGATGTATTTCAAAGCTTATCTTACGTTTGAACAAAATGTTCCTTCGCCATTGAGCAAGGTGGTATATGTAGATGTGATCAACAGTCAGGACTCAATTGTAAAATCACTGAAACTGCCTGTTACCAACAGCGTAGCCTATGGCAGTCTCGATCTGGACATGATCAATTTTAAACAGGGCAACTACTATGTACGGGCCTATACAGTCTGGATGTTTAACGCCGGACCAGAATATTTCTTTACCAAAAGCATCCCCGTTGGTGAAGCAATTGACAAGAAACTGATCACACATTTTAGTTATAACAGCACACAAAGTGATAAAGGCCAGGTGATCGATGCAAGGATCCAGTTCAAAAACCTGGATAAAATACCCCAGGCAGGTAAGACGGTCAACTGGAGCGTGACCTCAAATTATGAGGTGGTCAGCAGGGGGAAAGGTGTAACCGACGCCAACGGGATCCTGAAACTGAGTATCACGCCGCGTAAAAACGAATCTATCAAAATAGGAAACCTGGTGACGGAATTAAATATGGGCACACAGGACCCGCCGGTTAGCACATCTTTTGTATTGAAACCAGTGGTGGGAAACAACGATCTTCAGTTTTTCCCCGAAGGTGGCGAGCTGATAAAGGGAGTACCTACACAAATCGCCTTCAAGGCTATCAATCAAAAAGGACTGGGTATTGATCTTACCGGTACGCTGACGGACAATGACGGTAACCAGATCACAACCTTTACTTCTGCACATTTAGGTATGGGTAGTTTTTACCTGAATGCCGAAGGCACAAAAACCTATAAAGCGAACATCACCTTTAAAGACGGCTCTAAAAAGAGTTTCGATCTGCCTAAAGCTGTAGAATCAGGTATCTCTATCCAGGTAAATACCGCAAACCCGGAAACCATCAATTTTAAAATTGTAGCAAATGACAGCTATTTCCAGCAAAACCAGGGGAAGAGCATTTCTATCGTTGCACAAAATGGAGGTAGGGTTTATTATGCAGCGCAGTCAAAATTACAGACTCAGGTTACTGCAGCCAAAATCCCGTCGAATAAGTTCCCTTCCGGAATTATACAAATGACACTTTTCGGCGCAGACGGACAGCCAATTAGTGAACGTCTTATTTTTGTACTGCACAAAAATGCAATGAACCTGACACTAAAATCTGATCTTCCGGCGTATAAACCACGCCAAAAAGTAAGGATGCTGGTTTCTGCCAAGGATTCTACCAACCGCCTGGTGGGTGATTTCTCTCTCAGCGTTACTGATCTGCAGAAAGTACCGGTTGACGAAAATACAGAGACTACGATCTTAAGCTCTCTGCTCCTCACCTCCGATCTGAAAGGCTTTATCGAACGCCCAAATTATTATTTTCTGAAAACTGATGAGAAAAAACGTCAGGAACTGGATATCCTGATGCTTACACAAGGATACCGCCGTTTCTCTTACAAGGAAATCCTGGCAAACAGGTTTCCTGAAACCAGCTTTATGCCTGAACAGGGTATTACTTTTACGGGTACTTTAAGGGACAGAACGGGTATGCCTTTGAAGAAGGCAGGACTTCGCTTAACAAGTCCGGGCAGAAACGTTTCATCACAGGCACTGACTACCAACATGGGTGTATTTACTTTCCCTAACCTTGTTTTTGATGATGGCGCTGAACTGGTCATTAACGCAAATTACGGCGCCGGAAGCAATAGCATGATCATGCTTGATGCGCCTTTTGTTCCTGAAATTACAAAAAATCCTGCCGCTGCTACCGAAGTGGTAAACATCGACAGTACTTTATCATCATATCTGGACAACAGTAAGAAACAGTACAGCAACCTTCGTACGTTAAAAGAGGTGAAGATTACCGGGGCAACGGTGAAGAAACCAAGCCACACGGATTATATTGCCCTGACGGGACTGAGCATGATGCCTGATCACATGATTGCCGGTGAACGCTTTTCGGATTGTAATGACCTGATGATGTGCCTTAAAACTATGGCTGTTGGGATGACCTTTGATGTAGATAAATTCTACGTGAGCCGCAGTTATAACCAGGGGGACAGAACTCCGGTACAGATCTTTATCAATGGGAATGCTGTTGATGCAATCTCTGTCAGCAGTGTTATGCCAAAAGATGTTGAATCCGTAGAAATCTTTACGCAGGATCAGCTTGGTATTGTTTTTAAACAGTACCAGTGTAATGGTGTGATTGTAATCAATACCAAAAAGGTTGAAAAATCAAATATGAGCCTGGCAGATCTGAAAAAGCTGATGCCGCAAAACAACATTCTGAAATTTACACCTAAAGGATATACCAGGGCTAAGGATTTTTATTCTCCGAAATATTTAACGCAAACCAGTTCTTATACCGGAAATGATTTGAGGACGACAATTTACTGGAACCCGAAGATTATTACCAATGCAACAGGTGATACTGCTGTTGAGTTTTACAATTCTGATGGAAAGGGAACTTACAGGGCGGTTATCGAAGGAGTTGATGTCAACGGTAATGTTGGCCGCTTTGTTTATCGGTATACGGTTAAGTAACCCAAAAGCCGAGCCCCCTATATCTAGGCTACCTGCTGCTGAAAAACACCAGAAGGCCTCGATATGGGGGGCTCGGCTTTTGAGACTTTATCCCGTAGCATGATGGACAAGCAGGGCGGACATGCAGGGAACCAGGCAGGGCGGACAAGCATGTTGCCAAGCAGGCCTTACTGATCAAACTGGCACTTCAGTCCCTCTTCAGTCATGATCCCGTAATAGGGCTCTTCCCTGCGGTCATCATCTCCGCAATCCCATAAAGAATAACCTTGCAGATAGCGGTCAAGGTCCTTGTCAATATTGAGTTTTGCTCCTACGGGAACCTTCAATACAAGTTCAACCTGCTGGTTGCGCCAGTTTACATTTTTCATCAGGTGCAGCTCCGGGCTAAACTTCAGCACCGAATCCTTTTGCATGAAATCGTAATGGATGTTCTTTGCGTGGTATAAAGCCGTTTCAAAGTTAATCCCCTGTGAGCTGTAACTTTCAGTAAGCGATGACACATTGTTCTCACTTTTTTCAATCCGGATGGTCACATTGCGTGGGGCATTGAAAGGACCTCTTTCATCATCCTGAATGATTCTTCCTGTATATTCTTTGGAGTTTAACTGGTAATGCAGACTGTCCTCCTTACTGAAGAAGCGTGACCTGTCGATAGACAAGGTGTAAACAGGATAAGTTTTTAAAGGTATGTTTTGTGTGAATTCTGCATTTTCCTTAAACTCGGTACTGATCTTGGCAACATAGAATATACCTACCGATAGTGCACATAGCCAGATCAGCAGCAAAGCATAGGAAAACATTCTGTTGATACTGCGGCTGTTAAACGCAACACGGATGGAAAGCAGGATCAGTGAGAGCAACGGAATTACTATAACGATGAGCATTGCAATTACAAATGTTGTAAAGTATGCCTGATCAACGATGTTCAACGGAAAGATTTCGTTGGTTGAGGCATCCCAGAAACCGAGCAGGGCAGCAACGGTAATGAAAGCACCCAGCAGGGCGATTGATCCGCTAATCATGATGATCACCGCAACAAACTTAAGAATGGTTTTGCCGGCGCCCTGCACAAATGTACCCAGCACCTCAACAAATTCGGCAATAAAACTTCCGGACTGTTTTACAAAAGGCCTCATCTGGTCGCTTGCATCTTTAAAGTTATCCCTCAGGTTGGAGAGTTCCTCTTCAAAGCTCCTCTTAAAACCCTGCAGGTTAACGGCCTCCCCTTTCATTGCCATCTTCTCAGAACGGGTAAAAGCTTTGGGGATAGATACCCATAAGATCAGGTAAGCGATCAGGCCTGATCCGCCGAGGAAAACAGTCATCACTGCGATAATCCTTAATATGCTCACGTCCATTCGCAGGTAATGGCTTAAACCGGCACAAACACCGGCTACCATGGCCTCGTCAGTATCCCTGAAGATCTTCCGTTCCCCGAATGCAGAGAAATGAGGATTGCTGTAGGTGGCAGAGGGCTCATCCTCAGATTCGTTCTCAAAATCTTTCACAGATCCCATCAGTTCAATTACTACTTGCACATCCGCCAGTTCAATCACCTGCTTCTGCTGGGTATGCAGCATTTCGGTAAACATTTCAGCAATGCGGTTTTCTATGTCACTTACAATCTCAAAGTCGTCTGCACTTTTGCCAAAATGCTGTTTCACTTCAATCAGGTAGGTATTGAGCAGATCGCAGGCATCTTCTTCAATATGAATGATGGAGTTGCCGATATTTATGTTAAGTGTCTTTTTCATTGTTTTGAGGTTAAGAGCGTTGCATCAGCCTGATGCAGCTTTAGGGTTAATTTTTCTTTGATTCTTTGGATTGTGCAATTGCAAACGAGAGTTCCTGCCAGGTTCCATCCAGCTGGGAGAGTATAGACACTCCATCCGGCGTAAGGGTATAGTACTTACGGGGAGGGCCACCGGTTGACTCCACCCAGTTGTAATTCAGCAACCCATTGTTCTTTAACCTGGTGAGCAGCGGGTATAAAGTGCCCTCTACTACAAGTAGTTTGGCCGACTTTAATTCTGCAATAATATCAGAGGCATATATCTCTCCCCGTGATATGATCAGGAGCACACAATATTCGAGTATGCCTTTTCGCATTTGTGTTTGTGTATTTTCTGCTATCATAAAACAAAGTTATGTGTTTTCTATAGTAATATGCAATACATAGTACTGTATGAAATATAAATATCTTATAACTAACTGATTTACAGACATAATATTTTAAAATGTAAAAATTGGATGGCCAAAACACGCGGCAAGCAGAACTATTTAAGCTTGTTTTGCCAGAAATGAGAGACAAAATATTATTCTAAAACTACAGTATGTGTGTGATACCTTAGAAACAATAATCTACTTTTGCAGCTTATTAAAGAATAAGATTTTATGCTCAAAAAATCTATTGACCTGATCAGGCTCGAAGCTGCGGAGAATTCAGACCAATCCCTCAAAAGAACATTAGGCCCTTTAAACCTGATCTTGATTGGTGTAGGATTGACCCTTGGCGCCGGCCTGTTTTCCATTACAGGACTTGCCGCCGCCAACTATGCCGGCCCGGCAGTTACCCTTTCGTTTATCATCGCGGCTCTGGGCTGCGGTTTTGCTGCCTTATGTTACGCAGAATTTGCATCCATGATCCCTGTTGCAGGCAGCGCATATACTTATTCCTATGCTACCATGGGCGAATTTTTCGCCTGGATCATCGGCTGGGACCTGGTACTTGAATATTCTGTTGGCTGCGCCACAGTGGCTATCAGCTGGTCACAGTATTTAATACGGTTTTTATCCTCCTTTCACATCTACCTGCCGGCACAACTGACGCTTTCTCCATTTGAGACTGCCAAACTAAGTGACGGCACTATCGTTCATGGCTGGATCAATATTCCCGGAGCATTGATCGTGATCCTGATGACACTGATCGTGATCCGCGGAACCAAAGGCTCTGCCATTGTTAACGGCGTAATTGTATTCCTGAAGGTGGGCGTAGTGCTGGTTTTTATCGCCCTTGGCTGGCAGTATATTGATCCTGCAAATTACAAACCCTATATCCCGCAAAATACCGGTGAATTTGGCCATTTTGGCTGGAGTGGCGTTCTTCGTGGCGCAGCACTGGTGTTCTTTGTGTTTATCGGCTTTGATGCCGTTGCCGCTTCTGCCCAGGAAACCAAGAAACCCTCAAGAGACCTGCCAATAGGTATTTTGGGATCATTGCTCGTATGTACTGTGCTTTTTGGATTATTCGGACATGTAATGACTGGTCTCGCAAACTATAAGGAGTTTGCCGGCAGTGGTGCACCAGTGGCTATCGCGATTGAGAAAACACCCTTTGCATGGCTGAGCCAGGCCATCATCCTGGCCATCCTGATTGGCTATACTTCAGTCATCCTGATCGATTTAATGGCGCAATCAAGGATGTTTTATTCCATCAGCCGTGATGGCTTGTTGCCAAAAGTATTCTCAGAAGTACATCCAAAATACAAGACCCCTTACAAGTCAAATATCCTGCTCTGCGGCTTCATTGCCCTCTTTGCAGCATTCGTTCCAATTACTGTGGTAGGCGAGATGACCAGCATTGGAACTTTACTGGCATTCCTGATGGTGTGCGTGGGCATTCTGATCCTGAGAAAAACAGACCCTGCAGCAGAACGTCCGTTCAAAGTACCTCTTGTTCCGCTGATTCCGATACTTGGTATCCTCACCTGTTTAGGCATGATGGTGTTCATGCCATGGGAAACCTGGCTGCGTCTGATCGTATGGCTGGCCATCGGTCTGCTGATCTATTTTTGTTATGGAAAAAAGAACAGTGTACTCCGGAAATCGTTGCATAAATAGTACACTCTACTGTACTAAAACATGTTGTAACGCATTAAAAATCAATTATATTAATAAAATAAAAAATCGATTGTCAATCCAAAGAAAGAATTCTTAACATTTTAACAGGGCAGGTTTTTTTGGCGCAGGGTTTGTAATAAACTTTGTACCTACTAAAAACATCTATCTATGCTAGCTAAAATGAATCTTCTTTTCCCGGCTTTTGCAAGGCAAGAGCGTGTGACACATCAACAAAAAGCATTAACTCACAAACAATGGGTAAGTGTAGATAGAATAGTAATGGCGGTATTATTCGTCGTAACCATCGCAGGAGCAATCATTTTCTCCTGATCCCTTTAGAACAAGACCTTAAATAATAGATTAATTTTTAGCACCTGGGATACCGGGTGCTTTTTTTTGCCCCGGATTTCGCTACAGCAATAAGGTATCTATCCGGTGCGCCTGAACGCGCTGTTGTGTAGGTGCCCAGGAATAAATGGTGAAATGCCCGTCCTGTGAAGCTACCATGGCTACAGCATCATTCTGATCGTGGACAAATTGTGCAGCAGAAAGATGACGCGTGCCCCCAACTTTTGCAGCATGCATAGTAACAGCTCCCCCACCTGAAATAGGCTCCATAAAGGAAATATCCTCAATCAGATCTTTACCCTTGGCCCTGCCGATTTTAGCCCCGAAGGCCAGCAGTTCAAATTCATCGCTAATGACAGTAGCACCATCAACAGCTGTTAGGCCGGCAAGATGCTCTACCTCTCTCTTCAGTGCTGTCTGCCAGAATATCTGGCTCGCTTCCTTACGTTCCTGCCTCAGCAGATTTGACAGTCCTACAAATGCAGGCTGAATACCATATTGAATAGGTTTTATAATGGACTGTAACCAGTTCCCTGATCCATGGGGCACCACAAGCAATGTACCGCCCCGCTGATGCGAACGCATTGATACTGCCAGCTGGATCATTACATTTACTGTGTCGTTCCAGTAGGAAGGCGCTGTGAGGTCTAAAAGAGACAATAATATCGGAGGACAGTCCGGAAGTTTCGTACTGTCGCCATCTACAATCTTAATCTGGTCGCCTTTAAGTACGGCAATATTGGTGAATTTACCGAAACCATAAATACGCCTGTGTTTGATCACCAGCAAGGCAGGCTCAGAAACATCCACCACAAAGCAGAAATTCGGGATACTTGTTGTTGTACCCCAGATATACAGTCCGTCATCTTCCAGCCAGATGCCCAGATGAATGCCCGCACGTTCTATACCGGGTGCAATCTTAACCAGTGTAGTAGGGTTTAATGGCAGCCGCTGTCTGAAAAGTAACGGATTGCCAGCTTGTGAAGGGGGTAAAAATGCAAGTGATATTTTTGGGGAATGCCCTTCTTCTTTACGGATACTCGCCCAGAAGGCAGCATCAAGAACAGCTTCAACGATTTCTGCCGAAGGCAAAGGTGCAAGATCTTCTTCCCCGCTTTCCCTGGCCGTATCAAGATGCCCGGCAAAAATAGCTTCAACTTTTGTAGCAATAATGCGCGCTGCCTGATAGGTAGGTTTATAGATCATGGTTTAAAGTTACTAAAAAACTCCATGCCACAAAACGGCTCTGTTTCTGCCCCTGTGACATATCTATAGTTTTTAAAGCAGTTGCGCCGGCCCTGTCAATGGCATCATAAATCATCGGAAGGTGCGCGCTTTTTGAAACAAGGCTTGTAAACCAGCGGCATTGGGCACCTATCTCCTTACTTTCCCTCACCATATTCTTGATAAACTCAACCTCCCCGCCCTTGCACCAGAGCTCTGCCTGCTGGCCTCCGAAGTTTAAAACCACTTCTTTGCCTTTTCGCTTACCAAGATTTTTTACTTTACGATGAGATCCCATACGCGCTTCTTCGGCAGAAGCATGGAATGGTGGGTTACACATTGTGATATCAAATTTTTCCCCCGGCTTTACAATACCCCTGAAGATACCTGAAGATGAATGCTGCAGGCGGAAAGATAAATCATTTTTAAGCGCAGGATTTATAGCAGCTATATTCTCAGCTGAGCTGACCGCCCGTTTGTCTACATCGGAGCCCACAAACTGCCAGCCGTAAACCTGGTGCCCGATAATCGGATAGATACAGTTTGCACCAACACCTATATCCAGCACCTTAATACTGTTTCCCTGCGGGATGACGTTGTTATTTCCTGAAGCCAGCAAATCAGCCAGGTAGTGGATATAATCAGCCCTGCCGGGTATCGGCGGGCAAAGATAATTTTCGGGAATATCCCAGTGGGCTATTCCATAGAAATGCTTTAACAATGCAGCATTCAGCGTTTTTACTGCCTCAGGATTGGCAAAATCTACTGACAGATCTCCGTATGGGTTTGTAAAAACAAACTGCTCTAACTGTGGGTAGCTTTGGATTAATTCGGGGAAATCGTACCGGGAACGGTGCAGATTTCTGGGATGGAGTTCTCGCTTTTCAACAGACATAATTTAACGCTTACCCCAAAGGTAAGCGTTAATTGATATATTTCAGCGGGCAAACCGCAATTGTATGCCCGGCTATTGTGCAAGCAGACCGCCATCAGCAGCGTAGTATGTTGCTGTAACGAAAGACGCTTTGTCTGAGGCCAGCCATACTACCAGCTCTGCAATTTCCTGCGACTCGCCCAAACGACCGATCGGATGTTGTTTGATCAGTCCTTCCATCTGCTCCTCGGTTGTGTTTTTCTCCAGCAGAGGAGTTCTGATATAACCAGGACCAACGGAGTTGATTCTGATCTTCTGATCAGCATAGCCAAGGGCAGCAGATTTGGTTAATCCTACCACACCGTGTTTGGCAGCTACGTAAGCAGGAGAAAGCGGAGTTCCCACCTGACCCAGCACCGAAGCCATATTGATGATACTCCCACCGCCGTTAGTTAACATCGCAGGGATCTGGTAACGCAGTCCGTAAAAAACACCTGATAGATTGATGGCAATAACCTTGTCCCAGTCTTCAATTTTATATTCTGCAGCAATGGCAGCCGGCCCACCAATACCAGCATTGTTCACAGCGATATCAAGTTTACCAAAATGTTTCACTGTTTCTGCTACAAGGTGTTCGTTATCCTCTGGTCTGGAAGTATCAGCTTTGATAAAAACAGCATCTCCGCCATTGCTCTTTATCTTCTCTACAACCTTGTTTCCACCTTCTTCATTGATATCCGAGACCACTACTCTGGCTCCTTCTGCCGCAAATGCAATTGCAATCGCTTCACCTATTCCTGAACTTGCACCTGTAACAATAGCTACTTTATTTTCTAAACTCTTCATATCCATATTTAATGTTAAAACATCTATATAACAGGATGTACTTTAAATATGTTTGTATAAAAAATCAAAAAACTGATGTTTAACACAATTTTATGACACAAAAAAAGCTGCCTTTATTGAGGCAGCTTAGCTTTTAAATCACTTTAATGTATTAATGATTTGTTCTTACCGGTTTATCAACTGATACCTTGATCCGCTTCATGCAATACAGTCCGAAGAACAGGATATAAGCATAACAGGCAACAGGCAGAAAGAATGAGTTCTGGATCCCTATCGAATCTGCAAGTCCACCCTGGATTAAGGGTACAAGCGCACCACCCAGAATAGCCATTACCAGCAGTGATGAACCCTGGCTCACATATTTGCCCAGACCTGAAATGGCCAGCGTATAAATGTTGGAGAACATGATAGAGTTGAACAAACCTATACCCAGGATAGGATACAGCGCCATGCTTCCTTTGCTAAACACCGAGATCAGCAATAAGGCAATGTTTACCCCTGCGAACAACACCAGTGTGCGTGCCGGAGCAGATTTACCGATTACAAAGGCAATGATGTTGAGCACAATAAATATGATAAAGAAACTGGTTTGTGCAAAGGTCAGGTCAACAATACTGAAGACCAGCCCGTAAACCGCAGCAGCAGCAAGGATCATATAGATCAGTTTTTTACTCTGTGCCAGGCTGCTCAGTGAAATTGCACCAAGGAACCTTCCGATCATCGCACCGCCCCAGTATAAGGCAAGGTAGTTTTTACTTACAACCTCTGGCAGGTTCATGATGTCTTCCTGGGCCATAAAGCTGATCAGCAAACTGCCAATCCCTACTTCGGCACCTACATAACAGAAGATCCCGAAAATTCCCATCTTCAGTTGTGGAAACTTAAGTGCACCAAGGCCTCTCTCGTCAGACTCTTCAGAACTGAAAGAAGGGAGTTTAACACGGCTGATAATAAGCGCCAGGGCGATCAGGATACCGGCAAAGATCAGGTATGGGATACGGGTAGAATCGGCCGTAACTTTACCATCTACTAAAAATAAGGTGTAGATCAAATGCCCGCCCAGCACAGGAGCAATGGTTGTTCCAAATGAGTTGAAAGCCTGGGTCAGATTTAAACGGCTCGAAGCACTTTCTTCAGGCCCCAATAAGGTCACGTAAGCATTTGCTGTAATCTGCAGGATGGTAAATCCGAGTCCTAAAACAAACAGAGCTGCAAGGAATACACCATAAACAGACAAACTTGCGGCCGGATAGAACAGGCAGCAGCCTACAGCTGATAAGATAACGCCCGAAATAATTCCTTTTTTATAACCAACTTTGTTGATGGGATCGCCATTATAATAGGAGATCATAAAATAAATCAGTGATCCTATAAAATAAGCACCAAAGAAGGCAAACTGAACAAGCATCGACTGCAGGAAAGTCAGGCTGAACATCTCTTTCAGATGCGGGATTAAAATATCATTCATACAGGTGATGAAGCCCCACATGAAGAAAAGAAGTGTCATTGTAATGAGAGGGATAATAGAACTGTTTTTTTTAACGGGGGTACTGCTTTCCATGTTTAATTTTGTGTCTGGTTTATATTATGTATCTGGTTTGACAAATGAGTAAGTGTATCGAATACACAAATAAACTGTTTACTCAACGATTAATTGTGTTGATAAGGTAAAAATTGGTAAATACAGGGCATTACATCAAATAATAGTATTAATTTATACGTTCGAGGCAACATAAAATAAGATGCGAAGATTAGTAAAAAGTTTTGGATATGCAGTATCAGGAATTACTTATACTGCAAAAACACAATTGAACTTTAGGATTCACCTTGCTGCTATTCTTGCAGTAGGGCTTGCCGGATGGTACTTTAAGTTGTCCTCTGCAGAATGGACCTGCATCATGCTGGCCATAGGGCTGGTACTCGTGGCAGAACTCCTCAATACGGCAATTGAGCTGCTGGTAGACCTGGTTTCTCCCGGATTTAATGCACAGGCCGGTAAAGTAAAAGATATTGCTGCAGGAGCTGTATTGGTTGCAGCATGTATTTCAGTTGCTGCGGGGGCCATCATTTTTATTCCAAAGCTGATCTGACCATGCTCCACAAAACCCGCGGTATCGTATTGAAAACTACCCTGTACAGTGAAAGCAGTGTAGTGGTACAGATCTTTACTGCCAAATTTGGCATACAGTCCTATCTGGTGAACGGCGTAAAAAGGCCAAAGGCAA
>NZ_JBEVDX010000153.1:0-6738 GCF_040513095.1 Pedobacter sp.
ATTTGAGAATGCTTTCGGGCACGCGTGATGCCGTGATCACTACTTCGTTCCCGATAATCGTTTGGGTAACCAGTTCTATATTTAGCTGTGAACCGGCTTCCTTTACATCAAATTCCTGGGTTTGGAATCCGACGCTTGTAAACACAAGTTTAAAGGGAAACTTAAGTTTTGAACGGAGTTTAAATTTACCGGCCTGATCTGTAGTTGTTCCGGCAATTGTTCCTTTGATTGTTACGCTTACCCCTGCAAGCGGCGTTTTAGAATCCTGGTCGTTCACTATCCCGGATACTTCGATCAGCTGACTTTCCTGGGCATGTACAGCGTTGAACTGAAATAAGAATAACAAAATAATAAACGCAATGCGTGTTGGGTAGAGTACTTTCATAGATTAAATTAAAGGAATGGGGATGGAATATTCAGATTGGTGGACTCAGATATTTGAAACAGGACAACAGCTTGAATCAGCTATTAACAAGAGCTGATCAGAATACGAAGGTAAGCATGTTGTGAGTGCATTAAGCATAATATCTATAGATTTGATAGACAAAAATATATTAACTTTCCCGAACTGCAAAATTTATTTTAGGATTAAACCCTGAAGCTATCCAATATTACCCTGCAACCTTAGAATACTCTGGGACAAATTGAGGCCTTGGGGGCTTTTCCAAAGGCGATGCCCACTGTGATTTCGTGTGAGCCGCTTTGGTAGCCGCTCAGTTTAGACGTTGCGAAATCATAGGAATACCCTATCCTGAACCGTTCATTTACGTAGAACTGTGCAATACCTATCAACGCGGCCTGACTGCTTACATCGGTATTCTGGTATTCTTTCTTGAAGACTTTCAGCGCAGTGCGGTAGCCGGCACCCAGCCATATTCTGTCACTGAAAATACCCATAACATTAAAATCGGCGTTTGTGGGGCCTTTGAAATCTTCCCTGATCATCATGCTTGGCCTCACCCTCAGGTCTGAAGAAACGTTGATCAGTGAGCCGGCCACAAAATAAAGGTGCCTTGTACGTACAATATTGTCATCCACGGTTGTGCTCCTTCTGTAGTCATCTGCCGATTTTGTATTGGAAAGCAGGTCCAGCGCCGAAAGCCCTACATACCAGTAGGGAGTTGTATAGAATATTCCTGCCCTGAAGTCGGGCGTGAGATTACTTGCTGTGCCAAGTGGAACAGCCTGGTCGTTGCCATCCACTGTGGTAAGTTCATTACCGTTTAAGCTGTATTGTGCAATACCTACCCCCAGACCAAAACTTAACCTTTTGGTATCTGCTGCGTCAAGTTGTAAACGGAAAGCGTAATTTGCGGTGGCGGAAGCTGAGGATTGTGCACCAAGTTTATCGGCTGTCACCTGGAAACCGACCCCATGTTTGGTTGTTTGCGGATCAAGGATACCGTCTATAGATATCTGGGCAGTTTGAGGAGCTCCGGAGATACCCACCCACTGATTTCTCAATGCAGACTGTACAAACCATTCTTCCTTATAGCCGGCATACGCCGGGTTTACACTCAGTGTATTGAATATATACTGAGAAAACTGAATATTTTGCTGCGCAGTGCTCCTGCCGGCACATAAACCGATTAAGCACATCAACAAAAATATCCTATTATAAAACTTCATTTTATCCTTTTTTCCTTTGGTAGTCTTTAACGTTATCTTTTCAGTAATATCCAGCCTTTTCTTGTGGCTTCATTGGCTCCTTTTTTCAGCACAATGATATAATAATACGTGCCTTCACTCAGTCCCGACCCATCCCATTCATCCAGGTAGTTTGTGTTCCGGTAAACCTCGTTGCCCCAGCGGTTAAATATCAGCAGGTTGATGCTGTCAAAACTTTCTCTTCCCATGATTTTGAAAGTATCATTTTTACCGTCGCCATTTGGCGTAAAGGTATTAGGAATAAACAGATCTATCGGTGTTACTGTAATATTCACTAATGCCACATTGCTTACTTTTCCTTTCAGGTCGTTAATGGTATACCTGAAATCATCTGGCCCTGAATATCCTCTGTTTGGCGTATATACAATAGTTCCGTCGCCATTTATCTGCACTTGTCCGTTGGTCGGGAATTTCGTTATTATGATACTTCCTTTGTCAATACCATTGAATGAAGGCAGGTCGTTCCCGGCCAGGTTGACTGTAACCGGCTGGTTGATCTTTGTTTCTCCGTTGTCATTTATTGCCTGTGGCGCATCGTCTATAATGTGAAGTGTTGGATCATCATTAGTTGACTGGGTACCTGAGATATCCCTTACAGGACTTCCTGAAGGACTGGTTGCTGTAACTGTTGCTGTGTTTAATACCTTGCCATCTCTTTTTTCTGCATCTGTAATGGTATATACAGCTGTAGTTGTTGTTGATTCACCGGGCTCAAGTACAGTTTTACTTAGTGATATACTTCCACTAAACTTGGTATCAACGAGGTTGAGCTCTGTCAGGGTTACATTTCCGGTATTCGTAATCAGGAATGTATATGTTATAGTAGCAAAATCGCTTCTCAATACGCCCGTTTTGACCAGAGCAACACGCGGCTGAAGTTCTACCACAACCACCGTAGGTGAGTTATTCTGAAGATCTGTTCCTGAAACATCTGTTACTGTTGTATTGCCTGGGGTAATGCCTTTTACTGTTGCTGTATTTGTTATTTTGCCTGCGTTTTTATCCTGCTGAGTGAGGGTATACGTTTTATTTACTGAAATGGTTTGTCCTGGAACCAATATAGTATTGCTGAGCGCTATCTCTCCTCCCAGCATAGGATCAGTTAACACTATATTTTTGAGGGTTACATTTCCTGTATTTGTGATGGTGAAGGTAAATGTTACTCCGGTAGAGCTGCTGTTCAGAACTCCTGTTTTTACTAAACCTATCGCTCCCGACTGATTCAATGGGGTAACAGTTGGATCATCCGGTGTTGTGGTTGAAGGATCGTCTGATACTTTTGTCACTTCCCCATTATTTGGGTCTGTGCCTTTTACTGTGGCCTGGTTGATTACCTTTCCGGCATCTATATCTGCCTGTGTCAGTTTGTGAGTTGCAGTTACTATTGCGCTTGCATCAGGCGCCAGGGATGCGATCGGCGAACCACTTGTAATCATCGCGTTAGGATCCGTCACTATCAGATTGTAAAGTGTTACTGTTCCTGTATTTGTTACTTTCAAACTGTAGGTAATCACGCCGTTTATTGCGGAAGGGATGGTACCACTCGCAATTTTTGTTAAGATAATTGATGGTGTTTGTGGTACGCTGATTACTGTTGGTGCATCACTGTTTTGGTCTGTTCCTGAGATATCTGTTACGGTAGTATTCGCAGGGCTCACACCTGTTACTGTTGCTGTATTGCTTACTCTGCGGGCATCTTTTTCTGCCTGCGTTATTGGATATGTTGCAGTTACTGTAGTGCTTGCATTTGGAGCTAAAGTCAGGTTTGCTGCTACTGTTAATCCAGGAATTTTGATGTCTCTCAGTGTCAGGTTTTTTAACGTTACGTTTCCTGTATTTGTTATGGTGAAGCTGTAGTTTATTGTGTTTTTATCTGCGCTTAATACTCCTGTTTTCACTAGTCTTATCGCAGGTGTTTCCGGTACTGCGATCACGGTTGGCGCATCGCTGATTTGGCTTGTTCCGGAGACATCAGTTACTGTTGCATTGCCTGGGCTTACACCAGTTGCTTTTGCTGTGTTGCTTACTGTGCGGGCGTCTTTTTCTGCCTGGGTTATTGTGTAAACTGCGTTTACTGTTGTGCTTGCGTTTGGCGCTAATGTCAGAGCTGTTGCTATTGTTAATCCCGGGATTTTAGCGTCTGTCAGGGTTAGGTTTTTTAAGGTTACGTTTCCTGTGTTTGTTACCGTAAATGTATAGTTGATCGTATTTTTGTCCGCGCTTAGGGTTCCTGTTTTCACTAATCTTATTGCAGGTGTTTCCGGTACTGCGATTACCGTTGGCGCATCGCTGGTTTGGCTTGTTCCGGAGATGTCTGTAACTGTTGCATTGCCCGGGCTTAGCCCTGTTGCTTTTGCTGTGTTGCTTACTGTGCGGGCATCCTTTTCTGCCTGGATTATTGTGTAACCTGCGTTTATTGTTGTGCTTGCGTTTGGCGCTAATGTCAGAGCTGTTGCTATTGTTAATCCCGGGATTTTAGCGTCTGTCAGGGTTAGATTTTTCAGGGTTACGTTTCCTGTGTTTGTTACTGTAAACGTATAATTGATCGTGTTTTTATCTGCGCTTAGTGCTCCTGTTTTTACTAATTTGATTGCAGGGCTTTCTGTTACAGTAATGACTCCGGTTAATTGCTCAGTTGAGCAGGTTCCTGCTGCAGTTACTATATAATTGAATGTTCCAAGTACGGATGGCGATCCGGAAATTGTTAATGTGCCGTTTGCATATGTTGATGTTACACCTGTTGGCAATCCCGATGCAGTTACTGTAGTTGCATTTGTTGCTTTATAGGTGATTGTGCTTATTTCACAGTTTAGACATACCGTTTGCGCTTTTGTTGCAGCGGCTGATGTTAATTGTAATGTAGTATTTGGATTCACATTGATTGTACCCGTCAAGATCGGTGAAGAGCAATCGCCATTTGCTGTAACAGTATAGGCAAATGAACCGATTACAGTTGGAGTTCCGCTGATCCTAAATATTCCATTCGCTCCTATGCTGCCTATAACTCCAGCCGGAAGACCGGTGACCGTTACGGTATTAGCGTTAGCATAGTTATAAACGATATCGATGATCTCAGTATTGATACACGGCGTCTGGTTGATGTTTCCTGAACTTAGTACAAGTGTTGTATTTGGTTTTACGGTAATCGTGCCTGAAAGCTGTGGCGAGGTACAGTCTCCGTTAGCGGTTACAGTATATGTGAAGCTACCTGACACTGTTGGTGTGCCGCTGATCGTGAATACTCCTGAAGAACTTATGGTTCCGCTAATACCGGACGGAAGGCCATTTACACTCGCGCTGTTTGCATTTGTAAAGGTGTAAACGATATTGTCAATTGCAGTATTGATACAAGGGGTTTGTGCAGTACCACCTGAAGTCAGGACTATCCCTGCAATAGGTTTCACCGTGATGGTGCCTGAAAGGCTGGCCGAAGCACATTCACCAGTAGCAGTTACAGTGTAAGAGAATGGACCGGATACCGTTGGTGTACCGCTGATCGTAAAGACTCCAGCGGCAGTCACCCTACCGCTCACACCCGCTGGAAGGCCAGTAACCGTAGCAGTAGTTGCATTTGTAAACGTGTAAACGATATTCTCAATTGCTGTATTGATGCAAGGGGTTTGTGCAGTACCACCTGAAGTTAGGACTATCGTCGCATCAGGTGTCACCGTGATAGTACCTGAAAGGCCGGCCGAAGCGCATTCACCAGTAGCAGTTACCGTATAAGAGAATGGACCAGGTACCGTTGGTGTACCGCTGATCGTAAAGACTCCAGCAGAAGTCACCCCACCGGCCACACCTGCTGGAAGGCCAGTAACCGTAGCAGTAGTTGCATTACTAAAGGTGTAAACGATATTCTCAATGGCAGTATTGATACAAGGGTTTTGTGCAGTGCCACCTGAAGTCAGTACTATTGTTGCATCAGGTTTCACAGTGATGGTACCTGCAAGGCTGGCCGAAACACACTCACCAGTAGCAGTAACGGTATAAGAGAATGGACCGGATACCGTTGGTGTACCGCTGATCGTAATGACTCCAGCGGCAGTCACCCTACCGGTCACCCCTGCTGGTAAACCAGTAACGGTAGCAGTGGTTGCATTGGTAAAGGTGTAAACAATATTCTCAATTGCAGTATTGATACAAGGCGTTTGTGCAGAACCACCTGAAGTGAGTACCAGCGTAGCATTCGGAGTTACTGTGATTGTACCCGAAAGTTGTGGTGAGGTACAGCCGCCGTTAGCAGTGACAGTATATGGGAATGTACCTGATACTGTTGGTGTGCCACTAATTGTAAATACACCGCCGGCACTGATATTTCCTCTTAACCCAGCTGGCAACGCGGTTACTGTAGCATCAGTTGCATTAGCGAAGGTGTAAACGATATTTTCAATCGCTGTATTGATACATTTGGTTTGCGCAACATTTCCTGAAGTCAGTACTAGTGTAGCATTCGAGGTTACCGTGATCGTACCGGTTAGTTGTGGTGAGGTACAGCCGCCATTTGCAGTGACAGTATATGGGAATGTTCCAGACACTGTTGGTGTGCCGCTGATTGTAAATACACCGCCGGCACTGATAACTGCTCTTAAGCCAGATGGCAGTGCAGTTACTGTGGCATCAATAGCATTAGCAAAAGTGTAAACGATATTTTCAATCGCTGTATTGATACACTTGGTTTGCGATGCCGGCCCAGAAGTCAGTACCAGCGTAGCATTCGGGGTTACCGTGATTGTACCGGTAAGTTGTGGTGAGGTACAGCCGCCGTTAGCAGTCACAGTATATGGGAATGTACCCGAGACCGTTGGTGTACCGCTGATTGTGAATACACCGCCGGCACTGATATCTGCTCTTAAGCCAGATGGCAGTGCAGTTACTGTAGCATCAGTTGCGTTAGCAAAGGTGTAAACAATATCAGAGATTGCTGTATTGATACATTTGGTTTGCGCAACATCTCCTGAAGTCAGTACTAGTGTAGCATTCGGGGTTACCGTGATCGTACCGGTTAGTTGTGGTGAGGTACAGCCGCCATTTGCAGTGACAGTATATGGGAATGTTCCAGACACTGTTGGT
>NZ_JBEVDX010000154.1:0-27366 GCF_040513095.1 Pedobacter sp.
AAATATTTAAAAAAGAGGAATTATTGGTTGATACCGATTATTTCCTCCGTTTTAAAGAAAAAAATCCAATTCCGATTGCCCCGGTTGGTCTGCAGCATATTAACTTAAAAGCAGCATCCGAGGAGATTAGAAAACGCTTACAACAAGCTGAACCAAGTGGTATTTCTAGGCAGACCTTAGCAGGCAATAAACAAGAATTGGCTAGTGCGAATTTTATTCACTTGCATAACCATACGCAGTTTTCTGTATTACAATCCACCATCAACATCCCGGGACTGATTGCGGCAGCAGCAGCAGATAAAATGCCTGCAGTAGCGATGACCGATCATGCCAATATGATGGGGGCCTTTCACTTTGTGAACCAGGTACTGAACCACAATAAAGGGGTGGAAGCCAGAAATAAAGCGGCTGAGGAAAATGGCGAAATACCCACTGAAAAGACGCTGACCCCTATAGTAGGCTGCGAATTTTTTGTATGCGATAACCACCTTGATAAATCAAGAAAGGACAATGGTTACCAGATTGTGCTGCTTGCCAAAAACAAACGCGGGTACCACCATCTTGCCAAAATGTCCTCAATCGCCTATACCAAAGGGTTCTATTATGTTCCCCGGATAGACAGGGCAGTGATTGAGCAATACAAGGAAGATATCATTGTTCTTTCGGGTAACCTTTATGGCGAGATAGCCAGCAAGTTGCTGAACATGGGTGAAAACCAGGCCGAAGAGGCATTGATCTGGTGGAAAGAACAGTTTGGTGCAGATTTCTATATGGAGATCATGCGCCATAACCAGGATGATGAGAACGTGGTGAACAAAACGCTGGTTGCCCTTGCGAAAAAACACGGAGTAAAGCTGGTCGCTACCAATAACACTTATTACATTAATAAAAAGGATGCAAATGCACATGATATTTTATTGTGTGTAAAAGACGCTGAAAAACAGGCCACACCTATTGGGCGGGGAAGGGGATACCGTTATGGTTTACCTAACCAGGAATATTATTTTAAATCCGGGGAGGAGATGAAAGCATTGTTTGCTGATCTGCCGGAGGCGATAGTAAACATCCGTGAGGTAGTGGATAAAATAGAAATTTATAAACTGGCGAGGGAGGTCCTCTTACCTAAATTTGATATCCCTGCAGAATTTCTGGTCGTGGAGGATGAAGAAGATGGTGGTAAAAGGGGAGAGAATAAGTTTTTGCGTCACCTTACTTATGTAGGGGCTAAAAAAAGATACGGTGAGATTACTCCTGAGATCGAAGAGCGTCTGGATTTTGAGTTGCAGACCATTGAGAAAACCGGATATCCGGGATATTTCCTGATCGTACAGGATTTCATCAGGGAAGCCAGGGCACTGGATGTTTCTGTAGGGCCTGGCCGTGGTTCTGCTGCGGGTTCTGTAGTGGCGTACTGCTTATGGATCACAAATATCGATCCTATCAAATACGATCTCCTTTTTGAGCGTTTCCTGAATCCTGACCGTGTGTCGATGCCCGATATTGATATTGATTTTGATGATGAGGGCAGGGGCCGCGTGATGAACTATGTGATCACCAAATACGGTGCAAACCAGGTGGCGCAGATTATCACTTACGGTACCATGGCGGCAAAGTCGTCCGTAAAAGATACGGCGAGGGTACTCGATCTGCCGCTTTTTGAAGCGGATAAAATAGCGAAGCTGATCCCCAACCTGAAGCTGGCGAAGATCTTTGGGCTGGACGAAAAAGCATTGAAAGGTGCACTTCGTGCCGACGAATACGAAAAAGTAGTGGAGCTGAAGGATATCGCAGATTCCAAAACTTTAAGTGCAGAAACCATACAGCAGGCAAGGATCCTTGAAGGATCGCTGCGTAATACAGGTATCCATGCCTGTGGGGTAATCATTACTCCGGACGATATTACCAATTATGTGCCGGTGGCGATGGCCAAGGATTCTGATCTGTATGTGACGCAGTTTGATAACTCGGTAGTGGAGAGCGCGGGCCTGTTGAAAATGGACTTCCTGGGTCTGAAAACGCTGACACTAATCAAGGATACTGTTAAACTGGTGAGAATGCGGACAGGGATCCAGCTTGATCCGGATGAATTTCCTATTGATGATGTAAAAACATATGAGCTTTTCCAGCGGGGTGAGACTATAGGTATCTTCCAGTACGAGAGTACCGGAATGCAGAAGTACATGAAGGAGTTAAAACCAACAGTCTTCGGAGATTTAATTGCCATGAACGCTTTGTACCGCCCGGGACCACTGGAGTATATCCCAAGCTTTGTTCGCCGTAAAAATGGTGAGGAAGAAATCAAGTATGACCTGGATGCCTGCGAAGAGTATCTGAAAGAAACCTACGGGATCACTGTTTATCAGGAACAGGTAATGCTTTTATCACAGAAACTGGCCGGATTTACCAAAGGTGAGGCCGATGTACTGCGGAAGGCGATGGGTAAGAAGCAAAAGGATGTACTGGATAAGATGAAACCCAAGTTTGTTGCCCAGGCTGCAGAAAAGGGACATGCCCCGGTTACACTGGAGAAGATCTGGAAGGATTGGGAAGCATTTGCTTCGTATGCCTTTAACAAATCCCACTCTACCTGTTATGCCTGGATTGCCTACCAGACTGCTTATCTGAAGGCACATTACCCGGCAGAATATATGGCTGCGGTACTGACCAACAATATGAGCGACATTAAACAGGTGGCTTTCTTTATGGAAGAATGTAAACAGATGGGCGTACAGGTACTTGGGCCGGATGTGAATGAATCTATCCTCAAGTTCTCTGTAAATGTAAATGGCGAAGTACGCTTTGGCTTATCGGGAATAAAGGGTGTAGGAGAAAAAGCAGTAGAAAGTATTATTGAAGAAAGAACCAGAGGAGGCAGATACCTGAGTGTTTACGACTTTGCGAAACGTTCCAATACCAGAACGGTAAACAAAAAGGCTTATGAAAGTTTTGTATACAGCGGTGCCTTTGATAGCTTTGGCCATCACCGTGCGCAGTATTTCTTTGTGCCTATAAATGATAAAATGAATGGCATTGAGAAGCTGATCAAGTTCTCCAATGATTTCCAGAACAGTGAATCTACCTCACAATCTTCTTTATTTGGCGGTACTGTAGCCGATATGATCAATGAGCCTACCTTACCTGTAGCCAATGAGTGGAGCCTGATCGACAGATTGAAGTATGAAAAAGATGCGATCGGGATCTTCCTGAGCGGCCACCCTCTGGATAACTATAAACTGGAGCTGAAAGAATTTTGCCAGCACTCGGTGCGGCATTTGTCACTGGTAAATAAGATCAGGATGGGGGATACCAATGAAGAAGTGCTCGCAGAGTTTGCTTCCCTGAAGAACAGGGAACTTGTGGTAGGCGGACTTGTAGTTGTTTCTGCACAAAGGATGACCAAAACCGGAAAGCCTTTCGGAACGATTGTTTTTGAAGACTACAATGACAGCTGTGAGCTGGCTCTTTTTGGAGATGACTTTGTGAAGTTCAAGCAGTTTATGACTGATGGTTATTTTCTGCGGATCCGGGGGCAGGTAGGGGAGCGTTTCCGTAAGGAGGGCGACTGGGAGTTTAAGATTACCGCTATAGAGCTGCTGTCTGAACTGCGGGATAAGTTTGCGAAATGCATTACCATTCAGATTCCTATACAGCGGATCAACGACGAGATTATAGCGCAGATTTATTCCATTATAGAAGACAATAAAGCGAACACTGAACAGCAGAACTGTAAATTAAACTTTACAATCTACGACAACGAAAAAAACATCTCGCTGGAGTTGCCTTCCAAGTCGCTGAAAATCAACCCTAACAATGAGTTTCTGGAAAGCCTGACGGAATTACATGTTGTAAATTATAAGTTGAATTAGTGTCATTTTGGCATTCTGCCAGTGGTGGCACTACAATTGATCATATCTTTGTATAAATAAATTATAACAAAATTATGGCTTTAGAAATCACAGATGCCAACTTTGAGGAAGTTGTGTTGAAATCAGATAAACCCGTTTTAGTAGACTTTTGGGCAGAATGGTGTGGTCCATGTCGCATGGTAGGTCCAGTAGTAGATGAAATTTCAAAAGAATACGAAGGAAAAGCAATAGTAGGAAAAGTAAACGTGGATAATAACCCGCAAATCTCTACTCAGTTTGGCATTCGTAATATTCCAGCTTTATTATTCTTTAAAAACGGTGAGGTTGTTGACAAACAAGTTGGTGCTGTTCCTAAATCAATATTAGCAGGAAAATTAGATAAGCAATTGTAATCAAACACAATATAACGAGCATAAAGGCCGGTTCATCTGAACCGGCTTTTTTTATGCCTCAGTTTTTTTAAGAAGCCCGTCACTCCAGAAGCAAAATATACCAAGTACCATTAATATGCCGATGTGCAGGTAACTCACTGCGACCTGCTTGTGCAAAGCAGTATCAAACAAACTTAGTTTAGCTGCTGCAGAGATCAGCAGTGAAATCATGAAAAGCCACCTGAAATTTGTAGTGCTCTGGTAAAACCTGGCCAGATGCTGCGGTTTCAGGCTCAGCGCTTTGAAACAATTGACCAGGAGAATTACAAACAGGACACACAGCAGCAGGTATTTCAGCAGCCCTATCAGTGGTATAGGTTTCAGGGCAAGAATTTCTTTCAGGAAATATCCCGAGCAGGCAAGGCCCATAATGAAGAGCAATATGTAAGTAATTGCAATTGCTCTTAGCAGGATACGGTCAGTTGATGAAATCAGGGTCATTCCTTTTGATCTAATAGGACAAGTTATATTTCTTTTGTTAAATTTACATAATGGAGCCCCGTGAAAATCAGCCCGAACAGCAGTTAAACAGTAATCTTGAGTTATTGGCCAGGTCTGTGGTAGAAGGTTTTATCACAGGCTTGCATAAAAGCCCTTTTCACGGATTTTCTGTAGAATTTGCTGAACACCGTGCTTACAATAGCGGAGACAATGTAAGGAACATCGACTGGAAGTTATTTGGTAAAACCGAAAAACTATATACCAAAAGATATGAAGAGGAAACCAATCTGCGCTGCCAGTTTGTGCTGGATACTTCTTCGTCCATGTTTTTCCCGCAGGGAGAATATAACAAGCTTACTTTTTCTGTTCAGTCTGTTGCCGCGCTGATTTACCTTTTAAAAAAACAGCGGGATGCTTTCGGACTGAGCCTGTTTACGGATGAATTGTGGCTGAACACCCCTGCAAGGTCTACCACAACTCATCAGCAGTATATATTTGCACAGCTGGATCAGGTTCTGGCTAAACCTCATCTCAATGTAGGTACAAATCTGGAACGCTCCCTGCATCAGGTAGCTGAGTCGATTCATAAACGCTCTATGGTAATTATTTTCAGCGATCTGCTTAGTGCTTTTCATGATGAAAGCCAGCAATCAGCCTTGTTTGCAGGGCTGCAGCATTTAAAGTTCAATAAACATGAGGTGATTATCTTCAGCATCAGTGACAAAGCCAAAGAAATAGATTTCGCCTTTGACAACCGCCCATACCATTTTATAGACATGGAAACCGGAACAGAACTGAAGGCCAATTCAGGAACTGTTAAGGATACCTATCTCAGTTCTTACAAGGCCTACAGACAGCAGATAGCGATCACTTGTGCCCGGTATAAAATAGATTTGGTCGAAGCTGATATCAGTGAAGGTTTTTCAGGAATTCTCTCTGCCTATCTGATCAAGAGGCAAAAGATGAATTAGTTGTTTCTTTTGCCGTCCCTGTACCTGCTCAGCAGTTCTCGTTTGAAAGTTTCCTGAGCCCTGTAGTACTTGCCTATAGTTTTTATAGGGAGACTGCTTTTCAGCCTGCCATAATATTTACGTTCAATGTTCAGATCCTTTTGTTTGAAGTCGAGCTCATTTGTGATCAGGCTTTGTACCTGGGTATCTGACAAGTCTTCTATTTCAGTAATCTTTCTGAAACTGATCATTCTCTCACGTCTTTCTTTACGCAATGCAGATTGTTCGGCCTGCCAGGCAGTATAGATCGGCCAGAAAATCCTGGACTCTTCAGGTGTCAGTTCGAGTTTTTCTTTTAGATAAGTTATTTTGTAGGCATCTATTTCACCTCGTCTTCCGTTGTCCCTTTGTGCTTGTGCTGAGACTAAAAAGGGAAGAAGTAATAAAATTGTGGCAGCAAGTATATTCTTCATGGTTTTTTATTTAGAGTTCTGATGACAGATCTGACTGGGAATAGTTGTTTAAAATATAAGTTTCCAGTTCTGCATTAGTTGCGTTAGTTTTTGGTTCATCTGCTACATTTCCTTCCACATGATCAATGATATCCTGTTCATCAATATCATATAACATCTGCTCATTCGCTATTTCTGCGGCTGTAGCAGCTACAGGTTTGACCGTCTGCTCGTTCAGATAGAATCCAAACGCAGCAACAAGTACAAAACAGGCGGCAGATGCATATTTCAGCAGACCGGAACGCCACAGCCGTACAATTTTAGATTCCCGGGAAGGGGCAGCTTCTTCAACAGTTTGTGCAAGGATCTTAGCCTGCAACTTTTGAAAGTATTGGTCCGGGGTACTGAATCCGGCTGAAACCGGGAAACGTTTTAAAGCTTCCTCAGCACCAGATTCTTTATCAAAGCTTAATTGCTCATTTGCGTTTGACTCCTCTTCGCTGGTTTGCGCCAGGATGCGGTTTTTTAATGAACTGAAGTATTGATCGGGAACAGTATACCCGGCCGCCGGAGCAACCTGCTTCAGTTCATTTAAATAAACAGAGTTGGTTATCGCGTCGGGCAGTGTATCAAAATAGTTTTCAGGAACAAGAAATGGATTTTCTACAGGCAGGCTGGCCAGATACGGGGCCTCTGCTTTCCATTCGTTGTTTTCTTCATCAGTTTTCATTACGGTAATTGTTTTTTCGTCTTCACCAATACATTCAGCTACCCTATATGGATAGAAAAAACAGGAAAAGGTTTAAATACTAATTTCATCATTTAGCATAAAAACCTCAATTTTTTTAACAGCGATGTGAAATGATGCTTTGAGTGCACCTACAGAGGTTCCGAGGATAGCAGAAATTTCATCATATTTCAGATCGTCGTAATATTTCATATTGAAGATCAGCCGCTGTTTCTCCGGAAGACTGAGCAGTGCCTGCTGCAATTTCATCTGGATCTTATCTCCGTTAAAGTAGGAAGAGGCGACCAGGCTTTCTGATAATTCTTCAGAAACCTCATCCAGAGGGGTTTGGTTGCGCTGTTTTTTTTTATTTAGGAAAGTAATGCTTTCGTTTGTGGCGATGCGGTAGATCCATGTATATAACTTAGAGTCATTACGGAATTTAGCGAGGCTTTTCCAGACCTTAATAAAGACCTCCTGAACAAGATCGTCCGCATCGTCATGATCGATGACTAAACGGCGGACATGCCAGTAGATCTTCTCCTGATATTTGGAGATAAGCAGGTTAAAGGCTTCATTACTTGTCTTCTCGTTAGAGAATTTTTCTAATATTTCGTCGTCTTCAACCTGCTTCATCAATTATTTCTTTCTTTTTATTACTTTTTGAACTGCTTCTACAATATTGATTGTATCCAGTCCGTATTTAGTCATCAGCTGATCCGGCGTTCCGCTTTCTCCGAAACTGTCATTCACTGCAACAAATTCCTGCGGCGAAGGAAGTTCTGTAGATAATAAACGTGCAACGCTTTCACCTAATCCACCAAATTTATTGTGTTCTTCACAGGTTACCACACAGCCGGTTTTTTGAACTGATTTAAGGACCGCCTCTTCATCTAACGGTTTTATGGTGTGAATGTTTATAATTTCTGCATCAATACCCAGTTCTGCAAGTTGTTCCCCGGCTTCAATAGCTTTCCAAACCATGTGTCCTGTAGCAATGATAGTCACGTCTGTACCTTCATTAACCATCCATGCTTTTCCGATTTCGAATACCTGATCAGGATCTGTAAATACAGGAATAGATGGTCTTCCGAAACGCAGGTAGACTGGGCCTTCGTACTCAGCGATGGCCATTGTAGCTGCCTTGGTCTGGTTGTAATCGCAAGGGTTGATCACGACCATGCCCGGAAGCATTTTCATTAAACCTATATCTTCCAGGATCTGGTGGGTTGCACCGTCTTCTCCTAAAGTTAAACCTGCATGTGAAGCACAGATTTTTACGTTTTTATACGAATAGGCTACGGATTGTCTGATCTGGTCATAAACCCTTCCTGTAGAAAAGTTGGCAAATGTACCTGTAAAAGGAATTTTACCGCCAATAGTCATACCGGCTGCGATACCGATCATGTTGGCTTCAGCGATACCGATCTGGAAAAAGCGCTCAGGGAAATCTTTTTCGAAAGCATCCATTTTCAAAGAGCCTTTCAAATCAGCTGTCAATGCTACAATATCAGGATTTAATTTGGCAGCCTCATGCAGGCCTACACCAAAACCAGAGCGTGTATCTTTCTTTTCAGTATATGTGTATTTTTTCATCAGTTGTTCTCTAAATTGTTAATGGTCATGAAGCAATATGCTTCAATCGTAAATGTTCCTGTTCACAGGAGCTATTAATAATCCCCTAAAGTTTCTTTGTTCTGGCTTAAGGCCGAAGCAAGCTGCTCGTCATTAGGTGCAGTACCATGCCATTTATGAGAACCCACCATATAATCCACACCGTAACCCATTTGAGTACTCATCAGGTTCAGGATTGGTCTGCCTTTGCCTGTAAGTGATTTGGCATATTCCAGGGATTTGACAATCTCTTCCATGTTGTTACCGTTTGAAGTAATTACATGCCATCCGAAAGCAGTGAATTTTGCTTCGAGGCTTTCAAGAGACAATACTTTTTCAGTAGGGCCATCAATCTGCTGACCATTGTAATCAATCGTAGAGATCAGGTTGTCAACTTTATTATGGGGCGCAAACATAATCGCTTCCCAGTTTTGTCCTTCCTGCAATTCTCCGTCACCATGTAAACTGAATACCAGTGAATGGTCTTTATTTAATTTTTTCGTTAATGCTGCACCGATCGCAACAGACATTCCCTGTCCTAAAGATCCTGAGGCAATTCTGATACCTGGAAGACCTTCATGTGTAGTAGGGTGACCCTGAACGCGTGAGTTTAATTTTCTGAACGTAGCAAGTTCGCTTACTTCAAAATAACCTGATCTTGCAAGCACGCTGTAAAATACAGGGGAAATATGACCATTAGAAAGGAAGAACAAATCTTCTCCCGCACCATCCATGTTAAAGTCAGGATTGTGGTTCATGGTTTCAAAATAAAGGGCTGTTAAGAATTCGGCACAACCCAATGATCCGCCGGGATGCCCTGACTGACAGCCGTGTACCATTCTAACAATATCTCTTCGTACCTGAGAAACAATGTCCTCTAATTCATTGATTGTATGTTTCATTTAATTTGGATTGTAGTAACTAATAATGATAGCAAATATAGTTTATTCTGCCACTTTTCGTTAATTGTTAGGCCTTTAAGAGCCTTTTAATAATAATTAGGCTGTCATTTTTCCAAAAGCTCAAGAACCTGGGCCGTAGAATTCCTGGTATCTACTTTATTGATAATATGACTGATAATACCTTCTTCATTGATCAGGAAAGTTGTGCGGTTTGTGCCCATATACTTCTTTCCGTACATATTCTTTTCTCCCCATACGCCATAAGCTGTTACGATCGACTGATCGGTATCTGCCAGCAGCGTAAAAGGCAGGCTGTGTTTGGCTACGAATTTCTGGTGCGACTTTTCATCGTCAACACTTACACCAAGCACCACGATGCCCTTGGCTTTTAAACCTGCGTAGTTGTCCCTGAAATCACATGCTTCGGCAGTACAACCCGGGGTGTCGTCTTTAGGGTAAAAATATAAAACTACTGTCTGGCCTTTAAACTGGCTGAGGGTGATGGTGTTACCATCCTGATCTTTCCCTGTAAACTCAGGGGCTTGCTGACCTTCTTGTAATTCGCTCATCTCTTTATTTATAAAAATTAATTGAATACGTTTTAATATTCCCTTTCATGTCCTCTACTTCCAGCCTCAGCTGATGTTTGCCCGGGCCTGTACGGCTATCGAATGAATGCCACAGGGTAGCTGTCTTTGTGTCGAACTCCATCAGCACCCAGCTGCCATCAATATATCCGTTAAAACTTTTGATGCCGGAGAGGTTATCGCGGAGTTTGAACAGCATTTTAGGGATGCCCGACATATTCTTACCGTCCAGTATATTCACAGGAATGATTGAAGGGGCTACTGTATCTACAGCGATATAATAACTGCCGAAGTTTCTTGCTGTAGCTTTTACAAAACCATTTTCGAAAGTACCACCCTGCGAAGAACCGCCGGTGCTGACAATAACAGCCTTGTCTTTTAGAGTTCCCAGGCTTGCATCAGCTTTAATCCACAGATCGAAGCCCACATGCAGCGGGGTAAGGTTATTGTGGATCTGATAAATCTCTGAGTAAGCAGCCCTGGCTGGTCTTGGTTTAACTTTATAAACCAGGTTCAGATCGTTGTATAGGGTTCCTTTTGGCATTACTACTTTAACGCTTTCTGTAGAGAATTCGTTCTCTTTGTTGTAGAAAAAAGGAATTCCGTCCGGTGCATCGGGAGTGACAATGATTTTTCCGTCAGATCTGGCAGTAAAAGGCAGAATACTTTTATTGCCCTTTGAATCCGTAATGATATATTTTAATTCATGTACGTCCTGGTCGGTAAACTCAATTCTTCCGTTGTTTACCAGGTTGTAGTAGATCTTCATTGGGTTTCCCGGATCAACGAAGCTTTTCTGGATACTCCTGCGGCTGCTTAAAAATGCGGGGTAGTCAATATGCGAATTGATCGCCTTGCTGTTTTCAAAGGCAAAGCGTTCAAGGGCCGAAGTGAAGACTGTTTTTCCGTCCAGCTGCAGTTCTATTGAATATACGCCGTTGAGTCCTGAGTTGCCATTGTGCCTGTCGGTTGCAGTGATCCCAAAACCTACCTCACCGCTTACAACAATGGTATTTGCGGCCAGGTGATATTTTCCTGCGCCGCCTGTAACCTGAAAGTTTTGTTTTGGTGTGTATTCGTTGAAGGTCTTTTTATTTAGTTTATACAGGTAGAGGGAATAGATCACCGGTGGGATATCATCAGGTATCTGTATTCCGAAGAGCTGCGGATTGATCGTTTGTTCTGTTTTGGAATCCCTGATCTCAAAATGCAGGTGCGGGCCACCAGAGCTGCCCCTGTTGCCAGACCATGCGATTACGTCCCCTTTGTGCACCGGAAACTGTTCTGCCGGCGGGTATTCGTCCATTTCAAAGGTCTTTTTCTGGTAAGAAATGGATTTTACTGCTTCAGCGATCTTAGGGGAGAACCGGGAGAGGTGGCCGTAGACTGAAGTATATCCATTTGTATGGGTCAGGTATAAGGCCTGTCCGAAGCCGCTGTTCTGTACTCTGATCCGCGACACATAGCCGTCGGCAATCGCATAAACAGGATAACCCTCACGCTGATTGGTGCGGAAATCGATCCCCGAATGGAAATGGTTTCCTCTCAGTTCGCCAAAGGATCCTGCTAATGCAGGAGGAAGGATGTCCAGCGGAGGACGGAAATCTACCAGTGGATAAGTGTTACTGCTAAATATCTGCTGTGCTTCTGTGCACAGGGTGAATGCGCTGAAAAGGAAAAGGAAGAAACCTGTTTTGATCATCAAACTTATTTTATATCAAAGTTGAGAAATTGCTCTTCGCCGATCCAGGCTTCCAGTTTGTCGCCCTGATGAACCTGTCCGACACCCTCAGGTGTTCCTGTAAAAATCAGGTCTCCCTTTTTCAGGGTGATGTATTGGGAAACGAAAGCGATAATCTTTTCAAAGGAGAAGAGGATATTTTTTGTATTTCCGTTCTGGCGGGTTTCTCCGTTGATCTTCAGTTCAAACTGCAGGTTGTTCAGGTCTTCTATTTTGTCTTTGGGGATAAAATGGCTGATGGCTGCAGAATTATCGAATGCTTTGGCGAGTTCCCATGGCAGCCCTTTTTCTTTATGGATGTTCTGTATATCACGTGCTGTGAAATCAATTCCCAGACCAACCTCATCGAAATAGCTGGATGCAAATTTTTCAGCGATATGTTTTCCTTCTTTACAGACTTTCAGCACTACTTCAAGTTCGTAATGGATGTCGGATGAAAAGTCGGGTAGGTAAAAGGGTTTATTGTCTTTCAGGACGGCCGTATCTGGTTTTAAGAAAATAACCGGGCTTGAAGGTAGTGGATTGTTTAATTCTTTAGCGTGTGCGGCATAGTTACGGCCTATAGCAATTACTTTCATATGGGGTGCTGATAAGTTTAATTTTGGGTCATGCAGGCAGCATGATGCGTAAAAGTAACTTTATATCCACTAAAAAGGAAGGAATGCCTGAAAATTATAAAACGGAAATACGTTTAACGATAGTTTCAGATCCGGCTACAAAACGAAGGAAGTAGATGCCGCTGTTCAGTCGGTTGGGGATAGTAAAAGTCTTGGTTTGTTCACCTGCAGACAAACGTTCGTTTGAAAGGGTTACTACTTCGTTGCCGAGCAGGTCCATGATTTTGATGGAGATGTTGGATTCGCGTTCCAGGCGCAGTATAAAGTTAATCTGGTCGTCCACCGGATTGGGATAAACTCTCAGTACGGAAAGGATTTTATCTGCTTTGGAGCCTCCTGGTTTGTTGTGTGACACCAGGCTATTGTAAGATGGAATCTGCGATCCCGGCGTATAATTGGGTTTGTAGGAGGGTACGTCCCCTTTGATCTGC
This sequence comes from Pedobacter sp., assembly GCF_040513095.1. Taxonomy (GTDB): domain Bacteria; phylum Bacteroidota; class Bacteroidia; order Sphingobacteriales; family Sphingobacteriaceae; genus Pedobacter. The sequence continues at coordinate 12,760 of NZ_JBEVDX010000154.1, forward strand.
GGGGTCTTGATGATCCTTTTGTATTTGGAAACACTGGCGATACTATCCGAACGCTGGGCAAAAACAGAGGCACTACATAATACACTGATGCAGATTATGCAAATTAAGTGAATGAGTGAGATCGTTTTTATTTTTGTATTCATGTATCTTCAGCAAAAGTAGAAATAATTCCACAGAAAAATTAAAGATTTTGTAGCTAAGACAATATTTAACACAATTTAACAGTTGCGTCTGTTAAATAATGCGGTGATTGCACTGAAATCAACTTTCACACTAACTATATCGTTTTAAATTAACACATTTAAAAGTGTCTGAAACTAAAAAATTGAATAAACTGACAGCGTCCGGACTGCTGATTAGTCTGGGGATCGTTTATGGCGATATAGGTACATCACCTTTGTATACATTGAGGGCTATATTTAATACAGTAAGTGATGGTGGTCAGCAGATTACCCCAATGACAGTGCTGGGTGCGCTGTCCTGTATTATCTGGACACTGACATTACAAACCACAATCAAATATGTAGTGATTACGCTGCGTGCTGATAACAATGGAGAGGGTGGCATCTTCTCTCTTTTTTCACTGGTAAGACGGAAGGCCCGGTGGCTGGTTATCCCGGCAGTGCTCGGGGGATGCGCCCTGCTGGCAGACGGGATTATCACTCCAAGCATTACTGTTACCACTGCTATTGAAGGACTTCAGGTCAAGTTTCCGTATTTGCATGTGGTACCTATTGTATTGATTATCATTACACTTTTGTTTATCATACAGCAATTCGGTACCAGCCTTGTCGGCAAGCTTTTCGGGCCGATTATGTTTCTCTGGTTTGCTACCCTTGGCATTCTGGGAACGATTTACGTTGTTCAGGATCTCAGCATTCTGAAAGCGCTCAATCCATACTATGCAGTGCACCTGCTGACAACGAATCCTATGGCGCTTGTGATTCTTGGGGGAGTTTTTCTCTGTACAACAGGAGCTGAAGCTTTGTATTCTGACCTGGGGCACTGCGGCCGAAATAACATCCGTGCGAGCTGGATATTTGTTAAGGCTACGCTGATCATCAACTACCTTGGGCAGGGTGTATGGCTGTTGCAGCATCCGCATTATGACAACAATCTCAATCCCTTTTATCAGATTGTTCCTGCGCCATACCTTTTAAGCATGGTTGCACTGGCTACTGTTGCAGCGGTTATTGCCAGTCAGGCGATGATTACAGGTTCCTTTACGCTGATATCCGAAGCTGTAAGGCTTAATTTATGGCCCAAAGTGAGAATTAATTACCCCAGCAATGAAAAAGGGCAGATCTATGTGCCTTCTATTAACTGGCTGCTCTGCGCGGGCTGTCTGTCTATAGTGCTGATTTTTAAGAAATCTATCTTTATGGAAGGTGCTTACGGACTGGCCATTAACATGACGTTCCTGGCTACTACAATTCTTGTTGCCGTATTTATGCGGATGAAGAAAGTGCCCTTGTATGCCATTATCATCTTTGTTGCAGTTTATGGTTCACTGGAGCTTGCCTTCCTGGCCGGTAACATGACCAAGTTTCTGCACGGTGGGTTTGTTACACTTCTGATTGGCGCTGCCTTGTTTACGGTCATGTGGGGATGGTTTGTGGCGCGAAGGATCAAAAACCGCTTTGTGAAGTTTGTGGAGATCGGCGACTACTTTGAAATCATCAGCGAACTGAGCGGTGATGAAACTGTGCCTAAATATTCTTCCCAGCTGGTATACCTAACCAGTGCAAATTTCAAAAATGAAGTGGAATCAAAGATCATGTACTCTATCCTGCAAAAGGAACCCAAACGTGCAGATGTGTACTGGCTCGTGCATGTTGATGTGGTGGATGAACCTTTTACACAGGATTATACCGTAGATTTTTTAATACCGGGAAAACTGATCCGTATAGATTTTAAACTCGGCTTCAGGGTAGAACAGCGTGTTAACCTGCTGTACCGGAAGGTGATTGAACAATTGGTAAAGAATGGCGAGGTAGATATTACCAGCCAGTATCCTTCCCTGAAAAAACATAAAATCGCCGGGGATTTCAGGTTTATTCTTCTGGAAAAACACCTTTCTAAATTTTCTAAACTGAGTTTCTATGAACGTACGATCATGGCCTGGTATATCATCTTAAAGAAACTCAGTATGTCTGAAGAGCGAAGTTTCGGACTGGACTCCAGTTATGTTGAGATAGAAAAGGTACCACTGAACTTTGTTTCTACAGATGATATTGAACTGAACCGTCTTAAGGGCTAAACCTGGTTTTCCAGGTTTAGCTTGCTGTGTTTGAAGCCGTACAGGAAGTAAACCACCAGGCCTATCACCAGCCAGATTCCAAATCCTATCCAGTTGGAGATACCCAGTTCACACATCATGTACAAACAGCATAACAGGCCCAGTACCGGAATCAGTGATAAGTTTTTGGTGATGCAGTAATAGGTAACGACCAGACAGATCACAAAGAAAATCCACATCGGGATTTTATGCTTGAAAAGGCTCCAGCCGCTTTCGAACTTCTTGTCTGCGCTTACTGAACTTTTTTCTACAAAGCTCTCGTATTGCGTTGCGCTCAGTCCGTTCAGATAGGCTTCAGTATCAATGTTTTTTTCGATAATAGCTGAAGGTGTTTGTTCCAGTTTGATCTGGCGCTGAACTGCGGCGAGTTCTGTCTGGTCCAGTGCCGTGATGAAACTGATCGGATCATTCACTTTAGCCTTGTTGGTGATAAATGCAGTGGTTTCAGCTTTGTAAAATACAAAGGAGGCCGCTATGGCTGCTATGAAGACAACCGGAATTATATACTTTGAATTGGCATAGGGAATCCTGAATTTTCCACGCTGAACATTCGGCCGGTTTTGAAGTACCAGAACCCCGGCACATACAAGTACGAAGGCAAATAAAGTACCTATAGAACAAAGGTCGGTCACGATAGTCAGGTTCATGAACAAAGAAGGTACGGCAACCACAAAGCCCACTACAATTGTAGCAAAGGAAGGGGTTTTATAAACAGGGTGTATTTTCGAGAATTTCTTTGGCAATAAACCGTCACGGCTCATGCTCATCCAGATCCGGGGCTGGCCCATTTGAAAAACCAGCAGTACACTTGCCATGGCGAAAACTGCACTTACAGCAATGATACCGCTCATGAGTTTAAGGTTGATATGATCGAATACAAAAGCAAGTGGATCTCCCACTGCAAGGTTATCATATTTGACAATTCCGGTAAGTACCAGTGCAATTGCAACGTAAAGAACAGTACAGATAATGATTGCCCACATCATGCCCCGGGGCAGATCTTTCTGGGGGTTTTTGCACTCTTCGGCAGTGGTGGATATAGCATCAAAACCAATATAGGCAAAGAAGACGGCAGATACGCCTTTGAGCACACCGGATACTCCGTTTGGTGCAAATGGATGCCAGTTTGCAGTATCCACATAAAAAACACCTACTGATAATACCAGCAGAATTACAGCCAGTTTTACCACTACCATGGCATTGCTTGCGTTTTTGGATTCCTTCATCCCGCGGTACACGAGCCAGGTGATCAATATGATGATCCCCAGTGCAGGCAGGTCGGCCACGATATGGAAGTTTCCGATCTGGGGTGCGGTAATCCAGGCATTATTGGTGATCCTAACTGACTCATCCAGATTGGCATAACTTTTCCCGGCATTAAGTAAAGCCTGGGCATGCTCATGGCCGTTATAGGCTGTAAGATAATCCATCGTCATCCAGTCGGGCAGGTGAATGCCATTGATCCCCAATGCGGGTATATGGATAGAGGAGAGTAATCCTGTAAAGTAGTCAGACCAGGAGATGGCCACTGTAATATTTCCAATGGCGTATTCCATGATGAGCGACCAGCCGATGATCCAGGCGACCAGTTCACCGAAGGCTACATAGGAATAGGTATAGGCACTGCCGGATACCGGAACCATGGATGCAAATTCTGCATAGGCAAACGCGGCGAAGCTGCAGGCAATGGCAGTAAAGATGAATAGGAATATTACTGCCGGCCCGCCATCAGCACTTGCCTTCCCGATTGTACTGAAAATCCCGGCGCCGATGATCGCAGCAATTCCAAACGCGGTAAGGTCTTTTACGCCCAGCGTTTTATTTAAGGACGCATGGTCTCCGTAGCCCTTCTCTGCATCTTCTAGTATCTTGGTGATCGACTTTTTCCGGAAAAGATTTTCAAACATAATGGGTGACAGCGTTTTTAGTTTTGCTCAAATTATAAATAATAAAATAAATCAGGGAACACTAGCCTAATTTATCTAACTCCTCTTTTACAAAAGCAGCAAGTTCCCTGATATAGCTGCTGCCGAAATCAAATTTGATACCTGCAGTTTCATAAATCTCGTTCATCGGTTTCGTATAACCAAGCGCCAGGGCGTCAAGATATTGTTGTATGGCCTTCTCCGGGTTTTCCTTGTAATTTTTCCAGATCGCTATGGCGCCAAGCTGTGCAATTCCATATTCTATATAGTAAAAAGGTAATTCAAAGACATGCAGTTGTTTTTGCCAAAGGTTACCAAATTCCTGATCAAGACCGTCCCAGTTGGCAAAGCCTGAACCGAAAGTGCTGTAAATCTGTTTGAATGCCTCTTCCCTGTCGGCCGCATTATGAGAAGGATTGGTATAAATCCAGTGCTGGAACTGGTCGATTACGGCTACCCATGGCAGCGTTTTCAACACGTCTATCAGCTGTTCCCTTTTAGCCCTGATCAGATCAGCCTCATTGTCAAAATAGATATGCCACTGGTCCATAGAGATCAGCTCCATGCTCATTGATGCAAGTTCAGCAACTTCTGAGGGGCAGTGTTTAAAGTCGTTCAGTTCGAGGTCTGCTGTAAGGAAAGTATGCACCGCGTGTCCACCTTCGTGCACCATTGTAGTCAGGTCTCTCATGGAACCCGCCGAATTCATGAAGATAAAAGGAGCACCGGTTTCTGCCAGCGGATAATTGTATCCTCCGGGAGCTTTGCCTTTTCTGCTTTCAACATCAAACAGGTTATTCGCTTTCATGATTTCGAGCATATGGCCCAGTTTAGGGTCGATAGCCGTAAAGGCAGCGATACTTTTGTCGATCAGCTCGACTCCGCTGCCGAAAGGTTTCAGCGCAGGTTTACCGGTAACATCCACATCCGTATCCCAGGGTTTCAGTATTTCCAGTCCCAGGGCTTCAGCCCGCTTATCGGCCTGTTCTTTAAGAATTGGTACGATCTCATTTTCGATAGCTTCGTGGAAATCGTAACAGTCCTTTACGCTGTAATCGAACCTGCCCCTGGCCTGAAAGCTGTAATCGCGGAAATTTTCAAATCCTGCATTGATGGATACCTCGTGCCTCATGGCCACCAGTTCATCAAAGATGATATTCAGGTCGTCCTTATCCACTAAACGTCGCTGCTGGATCAGTTCCCAGGCATTCTGTCTTACACTTCTGCTTACATCCTTGATAAAGTTTGCAGCCTGCACAAGCGTATATTCCTGGTCATTGATCACTACCGTCATCGCGCCACTGGCAGCCTGGTATTTTTGTGCGGTGATCTGGATCTTGGTAAACAGTTCCACATTCTCATCCCTGTATATTTCAAGTGCTTTTCTGATGCCCCTGATGTACACAAAGTATTTGTCGTGGTCAAGCTCATCTATAAACGGGCTTTCAACCAATTTTATATTTAATAAATTCCCGATGGGAGATATCTTTGGTTCAATCTCTGTTGCGAAATACTGAAAGTCGGCTACCAGTTCCTGATTTGCTGTATCGCAGGTCATTTTGATATATCTCCAGGCAAAGTCTTCTTCAAGCGCCGCTTCAAGTTCACTTTTGTCTTTCAGCCAGTGTTCCAGTTCGGTTACACTGCTGATTGTTCTGTTCAGGAGCTCATCGAGAATCGGAGAGATGGTGTCCCATTTTATTTCCAGATCCTGAGGGATATACGAGCGTGTTTTTTTAGGAATAGTCAGATTGATCATTGTCTAGAAATTTAAAAAGGTTCTTAGAAAAGCATCCAGCAGGAAACATCCGGCAAAAATAACCGATGCCAGTCCGTTGGTGGTCATAAATGCTTTGTTTACTTTACTGATATCGTTTGGTTTTACCAGGAGGTGCTGATAGATCAGCATGGAGCAGAAAAAGGCTACACCTATATAGTATGCCCAGCTGAAAGGGCTGAAGAGGATAGGCAGGATGACACATACTGCTGAAAAGACGTGCAATGCCTCAGACAGGCGGAGGGAATTCTTTCTGCCCAGGGCCGAGGGGATGGAATGCAGTTTTTCTCCTTTATCAAACTCTTCATCCTGCAGGGCATAAATGATATCGAATCCGCTTACCCAGAACAATACTGCGAACGAGTACAGTACTGGTACGATATTAAATTCACCTGTTACTGCAATATAAGCACCTATCGGGGCCAGGGCTAAACCCAGTCCGAGCACCATGTGGCATAGTGCTGTAAATCTTTTGGTATAGCTGTAGAACAGAACGACGAATAGTGCAACCGGTGAAAGGTACAGGCATAAGTTGTTGATAAACGCTGTAGTAGCTATAAAGAGCACACAGTTAATTGTCACAAAAATCAATGCTTCATTTGCTGAAATCCTGCCGGCAGGAATATCGCGCATGCTTGTCCTTGGGTTTTTAGCATCAATATCCCTGTCGAGATACCTGTTAAAGGCCATAGCCGCATTTCTTGCGAAGACCATACAAAGCAGGACCAGTACCAGTGTAAGCCATTGAAAAGGATGTTGTGTAGTGGTTACGCCCAGGAAAAATCCGATCATTGCGAAAGGGAGTGCGAAAACAGAATGTGCAAAGAGCACAAGCGAAAAATACTTCTTCATCTTTATGCGTATTATATATCTTCTCTTGGGGTAAGGATGGGCATTGCAAAATCGAGGTTGGTCTGCTCAATAAAGTTGAGGATCTCATCTCTTCCCTGAAGTTTTTCTGCCGAGGTAGAGAAAACGGGAGGGATCTCCTCAAACCATCCCGAAAGCTCTTTTTTGAAAAGGGCTATGTTCTGGTTGGTTTTGGCGGCAGACTGTTTGTCGGCCTTTGTGAAAGCTAACACAAAAGGGATCTGAATCTCTCCCATCCAGCAGCAAAATTCAATATCGATTTTCTGCGGGGCAAGCCTGCTGTCGATTAAAACGAATACACATTGTAAACTTTCTCTCTTGGTAATGTAGTTCCGGATGAATTTCTCCCAGTTTTCGCGGCTGTTTTTGGATACTTTGGCGTAACCGTATCCGGGTAAATCGACGATATACCACTTTTCATTGACCAAAAAGTGGTTGATTAGCTGTGTTTTTCCAGGCTTTTGAGAGGTTTTAGCCAGTCCGTGCTGGTTCACCAGCATATTGATCAGGGATGACTTTCCTACGTTTGAACGCCCGATAAAGGCATATTCCGGCATGTTTGCAACCGGCAGCGCCGATATTTTAGTGTTACTGCAAATAAATGTTGCTGATTTTATAATCATTTGACAAAGGTAGAAAATTAGTTTTCAACAATACTTATCTTTGCGGCTTACCATGAACGAAAAAATCACTCCATACCAATCTGCCTCTATTACCAAGAAGGAACAGGTAGCTACCATGTTTAACAATATTTCCGGTACCTACGATTTTCTGAACCATTTTTTATCAGCAGGTATAGATATTATATGGCGCAAGAAGGCGATCCGCGAACTCTCTGCCCTAAAGCCGCGGGTGATGCTTGATGTAGCTACAGGAACCGGTGATTTTGCGTTTGAGGCCATTAAAATATTAAGCCCTGAAAAAATCATTGGGGTAGATATTTCCGTAGGTATGCTTGACGTGGCACGGAAGAAAATTGCCGAACGTAACCTGCAGCATGTGTTTACTGTACAAACAGGGGATTCTGAAGGTTTGCAGTTTGAAGACAATCACTTTGATGCCATCACGGTTGCCTTTGGGGTGAGAAACTATGAGAACCTTGAGAAAGGTCTTGCGGACATGTTAAGAGTACTGAAACCAGGTGGTAAGATCGTGATACTGGAATTTTCGAAGCCTACGGCTTTCCCGGTAAAACAGTCGTATAATTTTTATTTTAAACACCTGCTTCCTGTATTTGGAAAGCTGTTTTCTAAAGATGCAAGGGCATATACTTATTTGAATGAATCAGTGATTGCTTTCCCTGATGGAAAGTCATTTACACAACTGATGGATAAAGTGGGCTATAAAAGTACAAAACACCGGTCGCTCACTTTTGGCATCAGTGCAATTTATACCGGGATTAAAGCATAAGCTGGATGAATATAAAATTACCGTTGCTGGTTATTCTTCTTTTTACATTTGCCGGTGCCAGTGCGCAGAACTGGGGCGGCGGTGTAGACGATGAACCTATCCACTTTGGTTTTACTTTTCAATACACCAATTCCAATTATATCGTACAGAAAAAGGCCAACTGGAGGGAGCGCTTCAGGGACCCTGATACTAAACTTCCGATTACAGATACCTTAAATGCAGTATATGCCAAAGCTTCGCCGGGCTTCGGAATTGGATTTGTAGTGAACGGCCGCATCAGCAATCACCTGGATGTAAGGATGACACCTACGCTGATCTTTAGCGACAGGCTGATGGAGTATGAATATGGTCAGCCTACTACAGTGAATATGCCTTTCAGCAGTGTGGAACAAAAGGTTGCTGCCACCATGGTAGAGTTTCCGCTGGGTATCAAAATCAAATCTGACCGCAGAAATAACTTTCGCGCTTATATGTTGTATGGTGCCAAGTATACCATGGATATTGCTTCCAAAAAGAAGACAGATGACTCCGGTCAGGATTTTCTGTACAAGCTGCTGAAAAACAAGAAGAGTTATTTATCATACGAAGCCGGACTTGGTATGGACCTTTATTTCGAATATTTTAAAATGTCTCCGGAAATCAAGCTGTCCTATTCCATGAATAATATTCTGGATAACAGTCAGCCAAATCCCTACAATATGCCAATCGACCGGCTAAGGTTGCGTCATGTGACATTCAGTTTATTTTTTGAATAAGCTGCAAGCCTAAAAAATCATAGCTTTGCCTCGCAGGGACGTTTCTGTAATAAATGAAATATCTTTACTCAAACTTACTAATTTAATATTCGATGAAAACAGCACTAATTACAGGGGCAACTTCAGGTATTGGCGAAGCCTGTGCACATTTGTTTGCACAACAGGGTTACAGAATGATACTCGTTGCCAGGAAACAGGACAAACTGGAGAAAATCGCTGAACATTTTACAGATAAGTATGCCGTAGAGATTAAAACACTCCTTGCAGACGTTAGAGATAAAGCTGCTGTGGCCGCGGTACTGGATGGCTTGCCGGAAGACTGGAAAGAGGTGGATGTATTGATCAACAATGCCGGCCTGAGCTTAGGACTTGATCCGATTGACCAGGGGGATGTGGACGACTGGGATACTATGATTGATACCAATGTGAAAGGGCTGTTATATGTTACTAAAATTGTATCCAACTGGATGATCAGTAATAAAAAAGGTCATATTGTCAATATCGGTTCTACAGCCGGTAAAGAAGTATATCCAAACGGAAATGTGTATTGTGCCACAAAACATGCTGTTGATGCACTCAATAAAGGCATGCGGATTGATCTGCTTCCTCATGGGATCAAAGTTACCGCAGTGAATCCGGGCATGGTAGAAACGGAGTTTTCAAAGACCCGTTTTAAGGGAGATGAAACCAGGGCAGAGAAGGTATACGAGGGCCTGGAACCTTTGATTGCGCAGGACATTGCCGAAGCGATCTGGTTTGCTGTGAGCCGCCCTGCACATGTAAATATAAATGATATGATCATTACGCCAACCGCGCAGGCCAATTCATACGTAGTAAACAGAAAATAATAAAATCTAAGATATGGTATCAACAATAATAGACCAGGAAATAAAAAAAGCAATGCTGGCAAAAGACCAGGCAAAGCTGAGGGGTTTACGCGCTATCAAAGCTGCTTTATTACTGGCAAGAACTGAAAAGGGTTCTGCAGAAGAAATCAATGAAGAGGCTGAACTGAAAATCCTGCAAAGATTAGTGAAACAAAGAAAAGAGTCTGCTGATATATACAAACAGCAGGGCCGCGAAGACCTTTCAGTAATTGAGGAGGAAGAAATTGAAGTGATCAGCCAGTTTATGCCGCAACAACTTGGCAGGGAAGAAGTAGAAGCCCTGATAGCCGGTCTGATCAAAGATTCAGGCGCTAATTCGGTAAAAGATATGGGTAAGGTAATGGGACTGGCTAACAAAGAACTTGCAGGAAAGGCAGATGGCAAACTGATTGCAGAGATTGTGAAAAGTCAATTGGCATAAATTGTGTTAATCATTTGTCATTAAAACATTATTTATAAAATTAACTGTTAATATTGCTATAAATTGATTTTGCCTGTTAACTTAGCAACATTACATTTTGAGAACAACTGTGAACCATAAACTCCATATTGCAATCAAACAACAAAAAATTAAAAACGCATGAAATACGAGGTAATAGAAGAGGATGGGTTTAATTTTATAGAAGCCGGAGAAGGCGAACCCCTGGTATTACTTCATGGTTTAATGGGTGAGCTGAGTAACTGGGAGCCTGCAATTGATTTTTTTAAGGACAGGTACCATGTATTGGTACCTATTCTGCCAATATACGAATTGCCATTGCTGACACTCGGGGTTAAAAGCTTATCCAAGTATGTTCATAAATTTATAAAGTTTAAAAAACTCGGACAGGTAGTTCTGGTTGGAAATTCATTAGGTGGCCACGTAGGTCTGGTTGTAACAGCGGCTCACCAGGAAATTGTGAAAGCGCTGGTACTTACCGGAAGTTCTGGTTTGTATGAAAATGCTTTTGGCGGCTCTTTCCCCAGAAGGGAAAGCTATGACTATATCCGTGAAAAAGTAGAGTTTACATTTTACGACCCTGCAATAGCGACAAAAGAACTGGTTGACGAAGTTTACAAATCGGTGAATGAACGTTCACGAGTTATTCGTATTTTAGCATTAGCGAAATCTGCTATACGTCATAACATGGCGAAGGAGCTTTCGAAAATAACGATACCTGTTTCACTGATCTGGGGCAGGCAGGATAAAGTGACCCCGCCCGAAGTGGCTGAGGAATTTCACCAGCTTTTGCCCAACTCAGAACTGAACTGGGTTGATAAATGCGGCCACGCCCCGATGATGGAGCAGCCGGAAGTTTTTAACGAATACCTGAATACCTTTTTAAACAGAATTTTATTGAAATAAACAATGTTTGCATCTGAACTCATATCCAATACAATCCCTCCCTTGCGGACTTCTGACACAGTTCAGGTGGCATTGGACAGGCTGTCTGAGTTCAAGCTGTATCATTTACCTATTGTCAATGAAACCCAGTTCCTGGGTATTGTTGCCGAAGAAGAATTATTGGAAGTCCGCCATCCTGAAGAGGCCCTCGGAGGACTTTCATTAACCATTCTCAATCCCTTTGTGTACCAGGATGCTCATATCTATGATGTGATCAGGGTATTTCACCAGCTGCAGCTGTCTATCGTACCTGTGCTGGATTACAGTAAAAACTTCATGGGAATCATTTCCATACATAACCTCATTGATTACACTTCTGAGATCTATGCAGTGAAGGAGCCAGGAGGAATTATCGTTCTTGAAATCAACAACAGGAACAATTCCCTCTCTCACATGGCGCAGATCGTTGAAGGTGATAATGCACAGATTCTTTCTTCCTACGTGCAGTCCTTCCCTGATTCTACCCGCATGGAGGTAACTTTGAAGATCAATAAAACGGAACTTTCCGGTATCATCTCCTCCTTTGAACGTTACAATTACCAGGTTAAGGCTGTTTTCAACAGCACCATCACGGATAACGGCACCGAAGACCGCTACAATTCGCTGATGAATTATTTAAATGTATAATTTCCTTTTCACTACCTTAGCGTCGTCATAACAAAACAATAAACGCTAATGAAGATTGCAATATACGGCAGAGAGTTTAACAATAGCGTTTTACCTTTTGTGCAGGATGTTTTTGATGCCCTGAAGGAATACGAAATTGAAACTATCGTACATAAAGATTATTACGAGTTTATTGAAGACAAAGTAAAGCTGCCGAAAGGACTGGCTACTTTCTGTGATCACCCGGAGTTATGCAACAATGCCGATGTGCTCCTGAGTCTGGGTGGCGATGGAACGCTGCTTGATACGCTGGCGCTGGTGAGGGATTCCGGAATACCTGTGATCGGGATTAACTTCGGCCGCCTGGGTTTTCTGGCCAGTATCAATAAAAATGAGATCAGGAATGCTATACAAGCGCTGGTCAACCACGAGTATTCGCTGGATAAACGAACACTGCTCAATCTTGAATCCAAACACCACTTGTTTGGCGATGAGAACTTTGCCCTGAATGATATTACCATCCACAGACGTGACAATACAGCCATGATGATTATTCATGCCTATATGAACGATGAGTTTATCAACTCTTACTGGGCCGACGGGCTGATTATTGCTACACCCACGGGCTCTACAGCCTATTCGCTGAGCTGCGGTGGGCCAATCATTTTTCCCAGCGCACAAAATTTTGTAATTACGCCCATTGCACCGCATAACCTGAATGTGAGGCCGGTAATTATTCCGGACGATGTATCGCTGCGTTTTGAGGTTGAAGCAAGAAGTACCAAATTCCTCGTATCTTGTGATTCCAGAACTGCTACGGTAGACAGGTCTGTAAAAATAACCATCAATAAAGCTGCTTTTCATGTCAACCTGATCAGGCTGAACAATGAAAGTTACCTGACCACCCTGAGGAACAAATTACTCTGGGGCATTGATACGCGTAACTATTAGAATGAAGTTTAAAAAGATACTTATTTCTGTCACTCTGTTTTGCCTGTTTTCTGCAGCTTCCATGGCTCAGGTGATGGAGGTTGGAGTAAATGTTGGTGCTTCTGGTTATATGGGCGACCTAAATCCTAAAAATCCTTTTGATTTCAGCGGGGCGGCTTTCGGTGCTTTTGTTAAAGGAAACCTGGATCCCTACTGGGCCATAGGTATCCATTACAATTACGGAAAGATCAAAGACAATGATGCAACTTCTTCCAATCCTGATTTCAGAAGCAGAAACCTCAACTTCAGTACACCTTTGAATGAACTGAGCCTGCAGGTAGACTTCAATTTTCTTGATTATTTTGCAGGAGCGGGTGGCACAAAGAATTTTACGCCCTTTATCTTTGCCGGAGTAGGGGGAGTGCTTTTTAATCCCAGGGCTACCTACCAGGGACAGGAATATGAGTTACGGTATTATAAAACTGAAGGGAAGCAATACAGGAATTATGCGCTCAGCATCCCTTATGGTGCAGGGGTAAAATTCCGGATCTCTGATCACTGGGCGCTGCAAACACAACTGGGCTACAGAACAGTTCATTCTGACTATCTGGATGATGTTGGCGATAAATACCCTCTTGCCGATGTGTATGGCAGAATTGATGCCCGGCACCCGCTCTGGATTAATCTTTCCAATCCTTCGCAGCTGCCGCACAACTGGAACCCGGGCGGACAACGAGGGGATTACAGAAAAAATGACACCTACTTTTTTTTCCACGCAGGAATTTCTTATACCTTCATCTCGGATAAGTGCTTTACTTTTTAAAATTTACCATCAAAGTTTATGGTAGAAATAAACAAAATAACTTATAACTTTGACCCTTCTTTTAGGAGTGGTCTAACAAACTCTTCTGATTGTTAGACATTTTAGCCATATTTGCACAAATAATGGGATTTAAAGAACAAATAGATATTAGCCGCTTACCGGAACACATCGCTATCATCATGGATGGGAATGGAAGATGGGCTAAAAATCAGGGCAAATTCAGGTCTTTCGGACATGAGAGCGGTGTTGTATCATTAAAAGATGTGGTAGAAGGTTGTACTGATGTAGGTGTGAAATATTTAACCGTTTATGCTTTCTCTACAGAAAACTGGAACCGCCCTATCGAAGAGGTCAACTTATTGATGGAGCTGCTGATTTCTACAATCAATGCTGAAATAGGTACCCTTAACAAAAATAACGTCAGGCTCAATGCCATCGGCGACATTGCCTCTTTGCCTCAGAAATGTATTGATGACCTGAAAAACGCGATGGACGAAACGGCAAAAAACGACAGCTGCACGCTGACACTTGCTTTGAGTTACAGTTCCAAATGGGAGATAGTAGAGGCCGCAAAGAAACTTGCAGCTTTGGTGAAAGACGGAAAGATGGATGTGAATGATATCAATGAATCATCTTTTTCTTCTCAGTTAACAACAAGTAGCATGCCAGACCCGGAGTTGCTGATCCGTACGGGAGGAGAGCACAGAATCAGTAATTATCTTTTGTGGCAGATTGCCTATGGTGAACTTTATTTCACGGAAACCATGTGGCCTGACTTCATGAAGGAAGACCTTTTTGAAGCTATTGTAGACTATCAAAAGCGCGAACGTCGCTTCGGTAAAATTAGTGAACAGTTGAACTAATTTTACTTTTAACACTTTTTAACATGTGTTTAAATTAACTTAGCAACGTTTTTTAGATTGTAAATGAAAAGAATATAC
>NZ_JBEVDX010000155.1:0-9794 GCF_040513095.1 Pedobacter sp.
AGCGGTGCTGAAGGGCGCTTTGATTATGTGAGCAATGCAAAACAGATCATTGGCATTGTGGATTATGCACATACGCCTGACGCTGTACAAAATGTACTGAGCACCATCCATGATATCAGAAAAGGTACTGAGCAGGTGATTACGGTAATTGGCTGTGGCGGCGACAGGGATAAATCCAAACGCCCGGTAATGGCACAGGTGGCCTGCGACTGGAGCGATAAGGTGATCCTGACATCGGATAACCCGAGAACGGAAGACCCGCTGGAAATCCTCAAAGAGATGGAAGCCGGAGTATCACCTACAAACAAGCGTAAAACATTAACTATAGCAGACCGTAGGGAAGCGATAAAAACTGCCTGCCACCTTGCAAGACCAGGCGATATCATCCTGATTGCAGGTAAAGGACATGAGAAATACCAGGATATAAACGGAGTAAAGCATCATTTTGATGATAAAGAAGTGTTAACCGAACAATTAAACTTAATCAGCTAATGCTATACCATCTGTTTGAATATTTAAACGCACACTATCAGTTCCCCGGGCTGAGGTTATTCCAGTACATTACCTTTCGTACTTCGCTGGCTATAATTATCTCCCTGATCATCACTACTGTTTATGGCAGAAGGCTGATCAATTACCTGCATAAAATGCAGGTTGGAGAGACCGTAAGGAACCTGGGACTTGAAGGTCAAATGCAGAAACAGGGTACTCCTACAATGGGTGGACTGATCATTCTGGCAGGGATCCTTGTACCTACGATTTTACTGGCGAACCTTACAAATGTGTATGTACTGCTGATGATCGTAACAACCATCTGGATGGGTGCGGTAGGTTTTGTGGATGATTATATCAAGGTATTCAAAAAGAATAAAGAAGGACTGGCAGGAAGATTTAAAGTTGTTGGACAGGTAGGACTGGCGCTGATCATAGGCTGGACAATGTACTTCAACCCCAATATTGTAGTAAGGAAAACTGTGGATGAAACAGCGGCAAGCAAAAGCAATGCGCCGATGGTACTGAGACAAAAAGGTGATAAGTTCTATTATACCCAGGACGTGAAATCTACCATTACAAATTATCCTTTTTATAAAAACCATGAACTGGATTACGCCAAGGTGCTGAATTTCCTTCCGGGTTCAGAAAAATATGCCTTCCTGGTATTTGTAGTTATTGTTGCGTTTATCATCACGGCAGTTTCAAACGGGGCGAACATCACGGACGGCATCGACGGACTGGCCACAGGTACGTCCGCGATAATAGGTATCACGCTGGGATTGCTTGCCTATGTATCGGGTAATACGATGATGGCCGATTACCTGAATATACTCTATATCCCTAATTCGGGTGAACTGATGATTTTTGCAGGGGCTTTTGTAGGTGCCTGTGTTGGGTTCCTGTGGTACAATTCTTATCCCGCCCAGGTATTTATGGGCGATACCGGAAGTCTTGCGATAGGAGGGATTATTGCCGCGTTTGCTATTATGATCAGAAAAGAATTCCTGATCCCAATTTTATGCGGGGTGTTTGTAGTTGAACTCTTGTCTGTTATGATCCAGGTATCCTGGTTTAAATATACAAAAAAGCGCTTTGGAGAAGGCAGAAGGGTGTTTTTAATGTCGCCCCTGCACCACCATTATCAAAAGAAAGGATACCATGAAGCCAAGATCGTTACGCGGTTCTGGATTATCTGTATCCTGCTGGCAATTATTACTATTATCACTTTAAAGCTGAGGTAATGGAAGGAAAAAGGATTGTTATACTGGGCGCTGGTGAAAGCGGAATAGGTGCGGCAATGCTGGCGCAGAAGCAGGGTTTTGAGGTTTTTGTTTCAGATTTTGGTGCTATTGCCGAGCGCTATAAACAGACACTTGTGGAGCTGAACATCGCATTTGAAGAGAAACAGCATACGGAAGAACTGATCCTTAACGCTGATGAGGTTATCAAGAGTCCGGGTATACCTGATACAGCACCGATCATAAAGGGGCTGAAGAAAAAGAATATCTCTGTGATCTCGGAGATTGAATTTGCCAAAAGATATACTACGGCAAAAACGATCTGTATTACGGGCTCTAACGGAAAGACCACTACCACAATGCTCACTTATCATATCCTGAAAAAAGCAGGATTAAATGTGGGGCTGGCAGGAAACATCGGGCATAGTTTTGCGGCACAGGTGGCCACTGAAAACTTTGACTGGTACGTGCTGGAAATATCAAGCTTTATGCTGGATGACATGTTTGCCTTTAAGGCCGACATCGCCATCCTGCTGAACATTACGCCGGATCATCTGGACCGGTACGACTATAAAATGGCAAATTATGCAGCATCGAAAATGCGCATAACACGCAACCAGAAGCCTGAAGATTACTTTATCTACTGTGCTGACGACGAAGAAACACTGAAGGCATTGAAAAACACAAAGGTCAATGCTACACAAAGTCCTTTTTCTATCCGCAAAAAGTTAGAAGGGGGCGCATACCTCGAAGGCAATAACTTACATATCAACATAAATCCATTAGATCCATTAACCATGTCAATCACAGAGTTAGCCCTGCAGGGCAAGCACAATATCTACAACTCAATGGCTTCGGGCATAGTTGCGAAAGTACTGGACATCCGCAATGCCACAATCCGTGAGAGTATGGGAGATATTAAGAATATTGAACACCGGTTGGAACATGTGGCCAAAATCTCTGGTGTGGACTATATCAACGATTCCAAAGCTACCAATGTGAATTCTACCTGGTATGCACTGGAAAGTGTAAATCCTGAGGTGATCCTGATCATGGGCGGCGTGGATAAAGGGAATGATTATGATATGTTAAAAGACCTGGTAAAGAAGAAAGTGAAAGCAATCGTTTGCCTGGGCAAAAACAACAAGAGGATCCATGAGGCTTTTGAAAATGATGTGGAAGTGATTGTGAATACCTTCTCAGCACATGAAGCTGTGCAGGTGGCTTATCACCTGGCAACGAAGGGCAATACGGTATTGTTATCGCCTGCCTGTGCAAGCTTCGACTTGTTTAAGAACTATGAAGACCGTGGCAATCAATTTAAGATGGCTGTAAAAGAATTATAAAAATGGGTGCATTTCAAGTGCTTTTAGAGAAAACAAAGGGCGACCGCTGGATATGGCTGATCATTATCCTGCTGTCCCTGATTTCCATCCTGACCGTTTACAGTGCCACGGGAACGCTGGCCTATAAACAAGGCAAGACGGTGGAAAAAATACTGATCACCAAACACCTGATTTTTGTGGTGATGGGGATTGGTATGATCTATATTGCGCATTTGCTGGACTATAAGTATTACGCCGGGATATCAAAGATTTTAATGATCATTACGATCCCCCTGCTGTTTTATACGCTGATTTTTGGAGCAAGCCTGAATGATGCTTCGCGCTGGGTAAAGATCCCTATAATCGGGTTGACCTTCCAGACTTCCGATTTGGCTAAGCTGGCTTTGATTACGTTTCTGGCCAGGATGCTGACCAAGAAACAGGAAAATATTAAAGATGTCAAAACTTCCTTCATCCCGATCATGGGCTCTGTTTGTGTGGTATTCATCCTGATTGCCCTGGCTAACTTATCCACTGCATTAATGCTGTTTGGCGTAAGTATTTTACTGCTTATTATCGGCAGGATCAGTATCAAGCAGATACTTACCGTTTGTGCCGGCGGCTTTGTACTGCTGATGTTTGTGATTTTCCTTGGCCCAAGGCGGGAGACTTACAAATCGCGTATCAATTCCTTCCTGCATCCGGAGCTTCAGAATTCTGACAAGACTTTTCAGGCTGACATGTCTAAAATAGCACTGGCAACAGGTGGCTTTTTTGGCAAAGGACCGGGGAACAGTACACAGCGTAACTTTTTGCCGCATCCTTATTCCGACTTTATCTTCGCGATCATCGTAGAAGAATACGGCATTTTTGGAGCAATGATTATCATTGTGCTGTACCTCGTACTGCTTTACCGCTGTGTCAGGATCGTCACGCAAAGTCCCAAGGCATTTGGGGCCCTGCTGGCCGCAGGATTAAGTTTTAGTCTGACGATACAGGCATTTGCAAATATGGCAGTAGCAGTAGGTTTAGGTCCGGTAACGGGAGTTCCGCTGCCCCTGGTAAGTATGGGGGGTACCTCAATGATCTTTACCAGTATTGCATTCGGGATTATTCTGAGTGTAAGCAGGGATGTTGAAGAAAATGGTAAGAAAGCACTCGGTGACATCGTTACTAAG
The DNA here is from genome assembly GCF_040513095.1 of Pedobacter sp. Taxonomy (GTDB): domain Bacteria; phylum Bacteroidota; class Bacteroidia; order Sphingobacteriales; family Sphingobacteriaceae; genus Pedobacter. The sequence goes on from NZ_JBEVDX010000155.1 coordinate 4,237, forward strand.
AGTGAAAGCAATACAAGAAAAGTAGTAATTGGTGATTTATCGGCAATTGCATAAAAAATAAAGAATGAGAGCAACAAGGATAATTATTTCAGGTGGAGGTACTGGCGGGCATATTTTTCCGGCCATCGCAATAGCCAATGCGCTAAGGCGGGCAGAACCAGGCTGTGAAATTTTATTTGTTGGGGCAACCGGAAGAATGGAAATGGAAAAGGTTCCTGCTGCCGGATACAAGATCGTAGGATTGAATATTGCCGGCATACAGCGTGGCTCTATTGTTAAGAACCTGGCACTTCCGTTTAAACTGATGGGCAGTGTGCAAAAGGCGCTGAAACTGATCTCGGATTTTAAACCGGATGTTGTGGTTGGTGTTGGGGGATACGCTTCAGGGCCTGTCCTGTTTGCAGCTTCTTGGAAGAATGTGCCTTATCTCATCCAGGAGCAGAATTCCTACGCAGGAGTTACCAATAAGAGACTCGGTAGGAACGCTTCGAAGATCTGTGTGGCATTTGACGGGATGGATGCATTTTTCCCGGCAGAAAATATCCTGAAAACAGGTAATCCTGTACGGAAGGACGTGGTGGATATTGAAAACAAACATTTCCATGGTTCGGAATTGCTGAAGCTTGACCCGCTGAAGAAAACGATCCTGGTTACCGGCGGAAGCCTTGGTGCAGGAACGCTGAATAAAAGTATAGAAAAACATCTGCAGGACTTTGTTGAACAGGACGTTCAGCTGGTATGGCAGACGGGTAAATATTATTACACAGGGATCATGGAGCGCATTGGCCCGAACTTCCATCCAAATGTTCGGATCCTGGAGTTTTTAAACCAGATGGATCTGGCTTATGCTGCTGCCGATGTGATTATTTCCAGGGCAGGGGCCGGCACTATTGCTGAGCTTTGCCTGATCAAAAAACCTGTGATCCTGGTGCCTTCGCCAAATGTGGCTGAAGACCACCAGACAAAAAACGCTTTGGCACTGGTAAAGAACAATGCAGCAATGCTGATCAACGACCGCTCTGCCGAAGATACAATGGTAAAAGAAGCACTGGATCTGCTGAAAGATGAAGAGCGCTGCGAACTGCTGGCTGAAAACATTGGTAAAATGGCGCTGCCTGATGCTGATGAACTGATAGCAGCGGAAATATTCAAACTGGCAGGAAAAGGAGGAATTTAAAATGGAACTGGAATTGATCAAACGCGTTTATTTTGTTGGTGTCGGTGGCATCGGGATGAGTGCGCTTGCGCGTTACTTTAAGAAACGCGGATGCCAGGTAAGCGGTTATGATAAGACCCGTACCGTTTTAACTTCAGCTCTGGAAGTAGAGGGTATACTGATTACGTATAATGATGCAATGGATGCCCTGTCTGAGGAATACCTGGTTAAAAGTGAGGAGACCCTGGTGGTTTACACACCGGCGATTCCTAAAGATTCGATATTGCTTAATCATTTCAGGGAGCAGGGATTTGACCTGCAAAAACGTTCACAGGTACTGGGAATTATCAGCAAGGGGCAGTTTTGTATAGCTGTAGCAGGTACACATGGTAAAACTACTACGTCGACTATCATTGCACATATCTTAACCGATAGCGGATATGGATGTACTGCCTTTTTAGGGGGTATTGCCACAAACTACGGCAGTAATTTCCTGATAGGGGATAATGATGTGGTTGTGGTAGAAGCGGATGAGTATGACCGTTCTTTCCTCACGCTGCATCCTGATATCGCTGTAATCACGTCTATGGATGCTGATCACCTGGATATCTATGGGGATGCTGCACAGCTGCATGAATCCTTTTACCTATTTGCCGGACAGCTGAAAGAAGGCGGTACGCTGTTTGTTAAACAGGGACTGCCAATGACAGCAGGAATTACCTACAGTGCCGGAATGAACTCGATGGTGCAATCAGGGAATATCAGAGTGGAGAACGGTGATTTTGTATTTGACTATACGGATGCCGGGGTGACCATTCCAGATATTCAATCCATGCTGCCGGGGAAACATAATGTAGAGAATACCACTGTAGCGATTGCAGCAGCATTGAGACTGGGAATCTCTCCTGAAAAGGTGAAAGCGGCAGTGGCCAGTTTCAGAGGTGTAAAAAGGCGGTTTGAATATATAGTAAGAGAAGATAAACATATTTATATAGATGATTATGCACACCATCCTGAAGAGTTGCGTGCATGTTTTCATGCTGTAAGACAGTTGTACCCGGAGAAAAAGCTGACGGTTATATTTCAGCCGCATCTTTTCAGCCGTACCAGGGATTTTGCAGAGGAATTTGCAAAGGTGCTGGGGACCGTGGATGAACTGTTGCTGCTGGATATTTATCCTGCACGGGAATTACCGATGGAAGGCATTACTTCTGCATGGTTGCTTGAGCAGATTACGCTGCCCGCTTGTGCTGTTTATAAAAAAGATGAAGTGCTTGGTTATGTAGAGGAAAACCAGCCAGGTCTGCTGCTTACTGTCGGGGCAGGGGATATAGATACATTGATTCAACCGTTAAAAAATATTTTAACCAATGTTTAAGAGGATCAACTGGAAATTTGTTTTTAAATGTTTTGCCTGGATAGTATGCCTTGGCGGAATAGTGACCTTAATGAGCTTTGTTGAGGTAAAAAAACATACAGTCCTTTGTACCAATATCAAAATTCTAATTCCTGGAGCAGATAATTTTATTGAAAGAGAAGAAATTGATGCCATATTAAAACAGAGTGAGGGACAGCTGATCGGAAGGAGCCTTGAGGGTATAAACCTGAACGCTATTGAAGAGAAAATCAAGTCTAATCCCTACATCGATCTGTCTACGGTTTATGCTGATATGGATGGAGTTATCCATATAGAGATCAGCCAGCGCCAACCTATTTTAAGGATTATAAACGCAGGTGGGCAGGACTATTATATAGACCGTAACGGGTTAAAAATGCCGGTTTCTCCTAACTTTACCGCGAACGTACTGGTAGCAAACGGACATATCCTGGAGCATTTCAGCGGCAAGGTAGATACCCTGATTACCAAGATGGCGGGCGACCTGTATAAAACGGCATTATTTTTGAAAAAAGATACGCTATGGGACGCACAAATTGAGCAGATATTTGTTAACGATAGGGATGATATTGAACTGGTGCCAAGAGTGGGCGATCAGCGTATCATTCTGGGCACGGCAGATTCACTTGAAACCAAGATGACAAACCTGCTTGCCTTCTATAAAAAAGCAATGCCACAGGTTGGCTGGGATACCTATAAAACTATCAATATTAAATATTCAAATCAGATCGTTTGTGAAAAGAACAATCCGGATTCGCTGCACCGTGCCCTGAATGCTGCTAATGCATTTAAGCCAACTATGGCAGCTGCAAAGAAGGTAATGGACTCGCTGGTGAAAGCCGAAATCGCTTCTGAGCTGAACAATAATCCTGATGAAAATGAAGTAATGACCAGTGTGCCGGATGAAAAGTTTGTTCCCCCGGTTGCGGTAGCTGTGCATAAACCTGAAGTGAAAAAGCCGGAGCCGAAGGCGGAAGTAAGAAAAGTGACGCCAAAGGCTGAAGTAAAGAAAGTTGCGCCAAAGGTTGAAGTAAAGAAAACAGTGCCAAAGGTTGAAGTAAAGAAAACAGTGGCAAAGGTTGAGCTGAAAAAGACAGCGCCAAAGGTGGAAGTAAAGAAGGTGGAAAAACCTGTGGTTAAGCCAGCGCTGAAAAGTACCTGGAAACCGGCAGCAAAACCCGCAGCGGTAAAAGCAGAAGTAAAAAAGGCAACGATAACTGAAGAAAAGAAAGCTGCAGTTAAGCCGGAAGTAAAAAAAACAGTTGTTAAAACTGAAGAAAAGAAGAAAGTGACACATACATCGGCCATGCCTGAAATCAGGTGGATTAAACCGGTGACAAAAACCGCGAAACCGGTTGATAAAAAAGATACCAAGAAAAACAAATAGTATATAATTCGACAAATAGATATAGTTATGGGCAAAGAAAAAACTACCGTTCAATCTCCGATAGTAGTGGGATTAGACATCGGTACCACTAAAATCTGTGTGATAGTTGGTCGCAGAACACAGCATGGGAAAGTTGAGGTTTTGGGTATAGGCAAAGCTGAGTCTGCGGGCGTAACCCGTGGGGTAGTTTCGAATATACAAAAAACTGTACAGGGTATTTCACAGGCTGTTGAACTGGCAAGTGGCCAGTCGAACGTGGAAGTGCGTGTAGTAAACGTGGGTATTGCAGGTCAGCATATCAAAAGTTTGCAGCACCGTGGAATCCTGACAAGAAGGGAGTTAAATAATGAGATTAGCAAGAAAGACCTTGACAAGCTGATTGATGATATGTTCAAACTGGTTATGCCCCCGGGAGAAGAGATCATCCATGTGCTGCCACAGGAATTTACTGTAGACAATGAGCCAGGCGTTAAAGACCCTATCGGTATGGCTGGTGTGCGTTTAGAAGCTAATTTCCATATTATCTCCGGACAGGTAACTGCGGTAAAAAATATCATGAGATGTGTAAGCAATGCCGGCTTGCAAACTCAGGAGCTGATCCTTGAACCTCTTGCTTCTTCAGAATCTGTATTGAGTGAAGAAGAGAAAGAAGCAGGAATCGCATTGGTAGATATAGGTGGTGGCACTACCGATATTGCTATCTTCCATGAAGGTATTATCCGCCACACGGCTGTAATTCCTTTTGGTGGTAACAGTGTGACTGAGGATATCCGTGAAGGTTGTTCTGTAATGAGAAATCAGGCAGAATTGTTGAAAACCCGTTTCGGATCTGCACTGGCAGAAGAAAATAAAGAAAATGAAATAATCTGTGTACCCGGTTTAAGGGGCAGAGAACCTAAAGAAATCTCGGTTAAAAACCTTGCTTATGTGATCCAGGCCCGTATGGAAGAAATCATTGAGCATGTTTATTATGAGATCAAATCTTCGGGATATGAGAAAAAACTGATTGGGGGTGTAGTGATCACTGGTGGTGGAGCATTGCTGAAACACCTTTCGCAACTGGTTGAATACGTGACAGGACTGGATTGCCGTGTGGGTTATCCTAACGAGCATTTGTCCAAGTATGAGGATATGCCAAAGACCATCTATGATGATCTGAAAAGTCCGATGTATGCAACAAGTGTAGGGCTATTGATCAAGGGGATCCAGAAAGCTGAAGAGCAGATGGAAGAACTGAAACAGCCTGGCGTTTACATGGAGAAACCGGTAACAACGCAGGCAAAAGTGAAACGCCCGGGCGGTGGATTGTTTGATAAGTTACTGGCTAAGACCAAAGACTTTATCAAAGATGACATGAACGTAAGCGATGAGGATTATATAAAGCCGTAATATTTATCAACAAAGCGCGACTTTTCCACATTATTGACAGTTGTGGATAACTAGTGTGGAAAAAGTGTTAATATTACGTTGAGAGATGAACAGGTAGAACCAATTTTTAAGTAACTGATTCATAAATATATGTATTTTGAAATGTTAAAAGATAAGTCATCAATCATCAAGGTAATTGGTGTTGGTGGCGGTGGTGGTAATGCGGTTAACCATATGTACCGTCAGGGAAT
>NZ_JBEVDX010000156.1:0-15060 GCF_040513095.1 Pedobacter sp.
AAAGGGAGCATTGTTGATTGTAGATCGCTCAGTAAAACCTAAGCCTGGGGCAATCGTGATAGCAAATGTTGAAGGCGAATGGATAACCCGTAAACTGGAATCAAATGATGAACAGAATTATCTTACCTGCGGACAAAAAGATAGAGATATTATCATTACTGATGAAGGCATCACCATTTTTGGATCAGTAACCTGGAGTTGCAATCCTATGTTCAATGGCACAATGGTGAAATATCTGATTGCATAACCATGGTAGCCCTTGTCGATTGCAACAACTTCTACGCCAGCTGCGAACGGTTGTTTAAGCCAGAACTCAAAGGCAAGCCGATTATTGTGCTTTCCAACAATGATGGTTGCGTAATTGCCAGAAGCAATGAGGCAAAAGATCTGGGCATTACAATGGGTGCAGTATTTTACATGATCGAAGATGAAATTAAGAACTATAAGATAAACGTATTTAGCAGTAATTATACGCTATATGGCGACATGAGCGCACGTGTCATGACTAATCTTGCCAGGTTCTCACCAGAGGTAGAAGTGTACTCTATTGATGAATGTTTCCTCGGTTTAACGGGAGTGCAGGATTTGGAAAATTACGGACACCAAATCCGTAATTCTGTTATTCAGAATACAGGCATCCCTGTAAGCGTTGGCATTGCCCCTACCAAGACGCTTGCGAAGCTTGCCAATAAGATGTGTAAGCGTACCGGCGGAGTTTGTGTACTGGATACTGAAGAGAAAATCACAGAAGCAGTGAAAGATTATCAGGTAGAAGATCTTTGGGGCATTGGCAGAGCCTATGCAAAGCAGCTAATCACTTTAGGCATTGAAACCGCAGCAGACCTGCGCAATCAGCCAATAGGCTTTGTACAGGAGAAGCTGACCATCCAGGGTGTAAGAATGTGGAATGAACTATGGGGCCGCTCCTGCATTCCGCTCAGCGATGTTCAGGAACGTAAAAAAGGATTGTGCACCAGCAGGGCTTTCAGTAGATTGACGAACAGTATGGAAGAACTCAGCGAAGCTACAGCCAGCTATGCCAACAGGTTGTCATTAAAACTCCGCAAGGATCAAAGTTGTGCAACAGTAATATCTGTCAGACTGCTTACTAATCGGTTTAAGACCGATACGCCGCAAGCATTCCCAGCGATAACTATTCCCTTAACCCATGCAGCCAACAGCACAGCAGAAATCGTAAAGGTGGCATTGGCAGGATTACGAGCTATTTATCGTGAAGGCTATATGTATCAAAAGGTAGAAGTAACCGCTACAGGATTAATTCCGGAAACAGAAGTACAATTAAATATGTTTAGCCATTGGAATGGGCCGAAAAATGATAAATTGAGCAAGCTCATGGATCAGATCAACGGCCATTATGGAAAGGGCACGATCAGAATAGCAACTGAAGGTACCGAGCAGAACTGGACAATGAAACGCAGGTTCCTGAGCCCGGCATATACTACACAGTGGAAAGACATCATCAAGACAAAATAATATGTGCGCCAGATATACTTTAACCAAAAAAGAGAAGGAACTAATGCAGGCTTATCAGGTGAAGTTGCCTTCACCTTTTGAACCTAACTTTAATTTAGCGCCTACACAGGAAGGCCTGGTGATCACGGCTGATCAGCCTGATATCGCACAGAAGATGCACTTCGGTTTGGTGCCCTATTGGGCAGAAAGTATAAAGATGGACTTTTCTACGTTGAATGCACGAAGTGAAAGCGCTACAACAGCTAAGACCTGGGCGCCATTGATCAAACACCACAAAACCTGTCTTGTATTAGCTGATGGATTTTACGAATGGGACAGAAAATCCGGGAAGCCTGTACCCTACCGCTTTGTCATAAATGACCGCGAACTCTTTGCTTTTGCGGGCCTCTGGAGCGAATGGAAAAGTAAAATGACGAATGAAGTGTACCGCTCATTCACTATAATGACTACAGTTGCTAATGATACCGTTGGAAAAGTGCATGATCCCAAATTCAGAATGCCTGTAATCCTGGATAAAAACGAAGAAGCCCTTTGGCTCAGTAAAGATATAAGTAGAGCAGACCTTATGAGTTTATGCAACCCTTATCCAGATGATCTAATGAATAGCTTTCAGGTTTCTGCCGCTGTCAATTCAACGGTGATCAATAAGGTCCACAATAATCATCCTGACCTCGTTCTGCCGCTAAATAGCTTATAATATGTTGCAAACAATTTGGTTGGGGCGCATTATTCGCGGCGTGAGAAACTTCCCCTTAATATAGTCAACAGGTTTCCACAATTCCTGATATTGCGATTATGTGCCAGTAAATCCTACAATTGCGTGTATCCTTTCATCCAGAATATCGTTAGCCTTTTGGATCTTAAAAAGTCCACTATAGCTTTTAAAATACCCATCCATTTCAAGCAATGTTAAAAGCCCCTTAATATTGGCTACGGGTTTACGGAGTTCATGAGATTGAAGAAATGCTGTCTCCATTAAAATATCCTGGTGGTTCATCATCTTTTGCTGCTGAACTATACGATCAGTAATATCTGTTGAATTGAAGGAAACCCCTATGATCTCTCCTGATGAATTTCTTGCAGGATCATATGTAATATCACACCAGTGTGCATTCGGTCCAAACTGGATCAGCCTTTCGTGCCTCACCTGCTCACCATCGAGTGCACGCTGACAGTTCTTAACAAAATCCAACAGGTAATTTTCACGGATGAAGTTGGTAACTTTCATCCCCTTCTCAATAGCTATACCGTATTCATTGTTTACAAAATCCCTCAATCTTTTATTAAAAGCCAAAATAGTATAGTCGCGATCAATGATAATATGTTCGGAGGTAGAGCTTTCAAAAAATGAGCTCAGTTTCAATTCTACCTGTTTTGCCTCTAAATACTGTTGCTTCATTAAAGCCAGGCCTGATTCAAACTCAAACAAGTTGATGGCATGACGCGCAAGCAATTTTAACATCTTCAGATTCATAGCTGAGATTTCGCGCGGTATTTGATCAATTACACAAAGACTCCCCAGATTATAACCATCGTGCGTAGTTAAGGGTATTCCTGCGTAAAACCTTATCATAGGATTCCCGGTAACCAGTGGATTATTAACGAAATTGTGATCCTTTAATGCATCCTCTACCACAAAAAAATCTGGTTTGCCTATGGTATGATTACAAAACGCATGTTCTCTCTCCGTTTGTGTAAAATCAAATGCCTGCTTGAATTTAATATACTGCGTATCCTCATCGATTAACGAAATTAATGCTGTTGGTGTACCGCAAATTTCGGCTGCCGTTTTCACAATCTTCTGCAATTCATCAGATACACTTAGTTCCAGGCTCAAATATCTATGCACTGCTTCAAGCCGTTCAAGTTCTTTTAAAGGCATATATCTATTTTAAAAAATCTTTGTAGCCGATTCATTTATTTTTTTTTGAATGATCTTCTCGTTCTTCTCTAACAATTCATCAACCGCGAGTTGGAGTAGCAAAAATTCGTCTATGTGCAGAGTTTTCGTTAAACCGGAGATCTTCTTTGCTTCCTGGGAGATTTGGTCGATATGGACCGTAAGTTCATCTGCCTGTATGGCGTTGATTTTACTGATGGCATCAACCTGCTGATTTAAATGTGTTTGATTACTTATACTCCTTGTGATATCTGTAGCATTAAACGATACACCGAAGCACTCACCGCTGGTATCTAAAGCCTGTTCATAGCTCATTGACCAACAAACTGTCCCCTGTGCATAGGTTAAATGACGTTCAATAGTAATGAACTCACCGGCAAGTGCCTTATTGAAATAATCAATAAATTCTTCCCTAAAAGAAGGCTGAATGTAGTCAACCAAATTTATGCCCTCAGTGATTTGGGTTTGATAGTTAGCAAACATAAAATCTGCCAGGGCCTGGTTGTAAGTAATCAGCTGCATATTTTTGTCCATCAGCAAATGACAGGAACTGGAACTTTGAAAATAGGTTAGCAAAATACTAGCCTTTTCGGTAGACTCTTCATACTGTTCCTTCAATATTTGTAATGTGAGATCAAATTCCAGCAAACGGGTTACCTGTTCTGATAAACTGGTTAACATCGTCTGCTGCAATTCTGATAAGGAATGACTTTCCACGTCAAAAACACATAGTGTGCCAATGGAATTCCCTTTTTCGCTGACCAACGGAACTCCAGCATAAAATCGAAGATAAGGACCAGCTTTTACAAATGGATTTTCTACCAACCGGCTATCTTTAATGGTATCCTCAATAATGAGCAAATCATTCTGATCAAGCGTGTACTGACAAAGTGTATCTTCGTAATCTACCAGATCAATGCTTGCTCCTTTGATAAATTTAACATATTGTTTTTCACCATCCATCAAGGTAACCATCGCGATTTGGGAACCACAAATTTCAGCAGCAAAGTCTACAATCTCCTGCAGCTCCTTTTCCTTACTGATATTCAAGTTTAGAAAGCGGCCCACATCAGCCAATCTTTCTGCATCATAACGGATCATATAACTATAACTAACATAAAAAATGTACAAAATTTACAAATACGTAAATTATTTCTATCTTCACTCAATCTGACAGTATACAATTACGTAGTTTTTTTACTACTGGATATTTTAAAGAAGGCCGCTACAGAACTCAATCTCTTCAGCTATGAGATCAATTAGATGAGAACTATTAACTTCAGTAATATCTGTAACTAGTTCTACCTCTCTTGCCAGTTTTGCCAATTTGGGAAAACCTGCTGAAACCGCAGTACCATATATTTTATGTCCCTGCGCAGCTACCTCTTCTGATCTGCCCTGTTCAACTGCTTGTCTTAGCGCAATTAAAGATCCGGCGAGTTGAACTTTGGTCAGCCCAATAATCTCAGCAATGACCAATTGATTATCTCCGATATGCTTGCGCAAGATATCAGGGTCGAAATGTGTTAGTTCCTCTGATTTGACAGTTAGTTCCAGAATTGGATCAAGTGCATCGATATGAAGCCATTTTTTAAGAATCTGGACTATCGTTTCTTCTACGACAGGTTTAACTACAAAATCATCCATACCTGCAGCAATGCATCGTTCACGTTCATTCTTTACATTCCCCGCTGTCAATGCAATGATTGGGGTTTGGTGTCCATCCTGCTCCGATTTCCTGATTTCAATTGTGGCTTCATAACCGTTCATCTCCGGCATTTGTACATCCATTAAAATTAAATCAGGAGCACTGCTTATATAATGCTCCACTGCTTCCATTCCATTTTTTGCTTCAAGTACTACCGCATTAACGGCAGCCCTCTGAATGATGGTTTTAGCCAGTAACATATTCACAGGATTATCATCGGCAACCAGTACCGTCAATTTTTCTGTCGTGAGTAAAGGTGCAGCCTCTTCTGCATGACTAAATTTGGGTACTTCTTTTAACATCATACGGGACAAGGTCTGATAAAGATCCGTTATTTTCACGGGTTTCACCAAACGTGAATTGACTTCCAGCTCGTCACAGGCCTTGATAATCTTTTCGTCATCAGAAGAACTGAACAATAGGACGATAGGCTGTAAAGTGTCGTTGAAACTGTCCCTAATCTGGCGGATGGTATCTATTCCGTCCAAATATGGCATATGGTAATCCATTAGAATAAGGTCAAACTTCTCTCCCGATGCCAGTATCTGCAAAGCTTCAAATCCATTTTTGGCTGGTGTGCTGTGGATGTCTTTCAATAAAAGCATCTGTTCCAGGATCACCCTGTTATTTAAATTATCGTCAACAATCAGTACTTTTTTGATCCAATTGATATTTTCCCATTCCTTAGGTCCGCCCCTTTCACATCTTAACCAAACCTCAAAATAGAATTCGCTTCCTTTTCCTAAGGTGCTGTTCAGTTCGAGCTTGCTATCCATTAAGCCTAAAAGTTTATTACTAATGGCCAGTCCCAGCCCGGTACCGCCATATTTTTTGGTAGTGGAACCATCTTCCTGTGCAAAAGCTTCAAATATCTTTCCCTTTTTATCGTCCCTGATGCCTATCCCAGTATCACGAACACCAAACCGAATCAGCGAATGCTCTTGTTTTTCCTCTATTACTTCTATTTTAAGTTCTATTTCACCCTGATCAGTAAACTTTGCTGCATTTCCCAATAAATTAACAAGAATCTGCTTTAAGCGTACCGAATCTGCCCAAATAAACCTTGGCAAATCCTGAGAAAGGTTGAGCAACATTTCCAGTCCCTTTTTCTGTACCTGGTAAGTAATGATGTCTGTAGCCTGACCACTAATGTCATAAATATCGCATTCCTCCACATCCAACTCCAGTTTTCCGGCTTCGATTTTAGAAAAATCCAGAATGTCGTTTATAATACCCAGTAAAGCCGTAGCAGATTGATTGACGATGGATAGATATTGCAATTGGGTATCAGTCAGTTTTGTTTTTAAAACCAAATCTGTAAAGCCAATAACGCCGTTTAAAGGCGTCCGTATTTCATGGCTCATGTTCGAAAGGAAATCAGACTTAGCTACACTGGCCTGCTCGGCAGCAATTTTAGCCTGTTTGAGCTCGTTTCTTTGATGAACAGCAAGCGTGATGTCTTGTGTAAAAATAATCATTCCGCCTACGGAGCCGTCATCTTCTAACCACGGCCTCATTTCCCAGCTGATAAATTCCTGATTCCCGAAACCCGTCCCCAGATAACGGTCCTCTTCCATCCTTTCTACTGCTCCATTTAAAATTCGCCGGTGACGTCTCCTCCCTTCCTCAGTTATAAAAGGAAAATGAGTATAATAAGATGTTCCAATGATCTGCGGGCCTTTCAGTCCATAATCTTCCAGCCAGCGGTTACTAACTGCAATATAGTTCATTTCCTTATCCAGCATGGCTACAGCCGCTGGGGCATGAGCAGCGAAAGAGATCAGCACTGATCTTGCCCTGTTCGCCTGAAGCTCAGTCTTTTTCCTTTCATCTATATCCTGGAAAGATCCATAAAGTCTTTTACACACTCCATCCTCGAAAAAAGCATTGCCCATGGCCTTTACCCAAACTTCTTTCCCTGTGAAAGTTGTAATCTGTAATTCCATCTCCCACCCTTCCCCGGTCTGAATTGCATTTTCAACCGCATTTGAGATTCGGTCACGGTCTGCACCTTCCTTGTAATAACTGACTGCGGTCTCCAGGGAAGGTTCAAATTCCTCAGGAAGTTCGTGAATCTCTCTGGTCACGGATGTCCAGAATAATTTGTCCGTAGCAAGATCAAGCTGCCATCCACCAACCCGGGCCACCTTATTCGTCTGTTCCAGCATTTCACTTAACTGAACCAAACGCTCTTCCATAGATTTGCGTTCGGTAATATCTAACGCATTACCTATGACATAAGGTGGTTTTCCCTGAATGTTTTCCAGCACATTATTAAATAACAATGTCCTGGGCGAGCCATCTCTGTGCCTCACCAACATCTGACCAGAACCGCGACCAGTGACCTGAATTTCAGTCAAATACGCTGTCAGGTAAACATGCCTTTCCTGGGGTATGATATCAAATAAACTCATTTGCTCAATCTCCCGGATACTGTAACCCAAAATAGCCGCACCAGCCGGGTTTATAGTCAAAAACTTACCTTCAAGGTCATGGGTAGTGATAAATCCCTGCGAATTCTCAAAAACAGCTCTCAGGTTGGCTTCTTTTTCAGCCAATTTTTCCTCGTTTTCCTTAATTAGGGTAACATCACGGCCTACGGCAAATAGATTGTCAGTATGCTTTTCAGGGGTTACTACCCATTGAAATATTTTATAGGTGCCTGTAATAGTGAGTAACCTGTGTTCAAAATTGGCGACAGCAGTACCTTTCCTCAGCTTTTCCATCTCTTGCCCAGTCACAATTTGATCTGCAGGATGAACCAGCTCAAACAGATTCTTCTTCAACATTTCTTCGCCAGACCAGCCCAGTAAATTTTCAAATGCAGGATTTACCTTCTTAAAATAGCCGTCCGTACCGGCAATGCAAATCAGATCGCTGGACAACAAGAAAAGCTTTTCAAAATTCCTAAGCTCCTCTTTCAATCTGCGTTCTGCAATCAACTGCATCACCTCCAGACTAAGCAGGCGAAGGGATTCCTTCTGCTTGTCAGTTAGTGAATTGGGTTTTCTATCCAGCACACAGAGTGTACCCAAATTGTAACCGCTGGGGTCAGTAAGCGGATAACCTGCGTAATATCTTAAATGTGGATCACCTGTTACTAACTCGTTCTCTTTAAACCGCTCGTCCAGGGTGGCATCATTGATTTCGAACAGGCCATCATCCATGATTGTATATTGACAAAATGCAAGTTCCCTGGAAGTATGGTCTATATCAAGCCCTACCTTTGACTTAAACCATTGACGGTCATGATCAAGCAAGGTGATGAGCGATATTGGAACTTCGCAAATATTACTGGCAAGGGCTGTGATTCTGTCGTATTCTTCCTCAGATAAGGAATTTAAAATTTCATAATTCTTTAAGGCTTTCAACCGCTCATTTTCATTTTCGGGTATTGGGAATATTGCCATTTTTGTTAAAGCATTTAAGCAAGTAATTTAAACAAAAATTGATAAAACCACCTGCTTAAAAGAAAATTCACGCAGCATCAGCAATAGTCATAAATTTTATTGCACTATGATGGATAACAGTTGTGGCGTAAGGGAGGAACCTGCTGCTGGTATAATTAATGATTTGCTACTTAAGCAGACTTTTCCGGTAGTCGAGAGGCGACTGGGACGTCTTACTTTTGAACAGCTTGTGAAAAGATTGCGGATATTCGAATCCCAAAGAATAAGCTATTTCTGCAACCGTCTGATGATCTTTCGCCAGTAATGCTTTCGCCCTTTCGATCACCTTTTCATGAATGAACTGCTGGGTAGTCTTGCCGGTCAGATTACGTAGCAGGTCACTTAAATAGCGGGGCGTAAGGTTAAGCCGGTCAGCAACTATATCTACCGTGGGCAGTCCTTTCGTTAAGGCATGCTGGTCATCCAGGAAACGATCCAGCATTCCTTCCAATTTAACCAACACATCGTTATTCACTACTTTGCGCGTCAGGAATTGCCGGTCGTAAAATCGGTTGCTGTAATTCAGCAAAAGCCCGATCTGCGAGATGATCAGTCCTGACTGAATCTGTCCATGCGCTCTCCAAGTTCATCCTGGATGAACCGGTAAATGTGCAAAATCTTATCCTTTTCACTGTCGCTTAAGTACAAGGCCTCTCCGGCCGAATAATTAAAAAAGCTGTACTGTTTAATCTGATTTCCTATCGGGTATGGCCTTAAAAAATCCGGGTGAATATGCAGCGTCATACCATCATAATTGGCTTCCTCATCCTGCATCCGTAATAGCTGGCCCGGTGCGAAGAAAGACATGCCGCCCTCCTCAAAATCGTAAAAGCCCTGACCGTACTTTAGTCTTCCCGAAAAGCTGGTCTTGAACGAGATCTTGTAAAAATTGAGAATGATCCCCTGCTCATAATCCTTCGGATCGAATATCGCTTCTCCATAATTGATTAAACCAATCAATGGATGGCTAGGTGGAGGCTGCCCCATCGCTTTGTTTAATTGGGACAGCGAATAAAATATGACCGGTTGCTTCTTCATGCTGATGACTGACTAAAATACGAATTGTGTCCCTAAGTTGCTCATCTGAGCTGCATCCCTTGCCATATCGACTTACCGGAAAACCTGTTGCAGGTTCACCTGATCCGAAAGTGTCAATAAAGGCACCTGCTGCTCATATTGGATACTGAAGCCTTGTATTAATTTAATTTTACGGAAGTCAAGATACTGCCCACCGGCCAGGTAACGATTGATCTCTGCACTGATATCCTTGCCAGGTAAAAATGGACGGATCACCCTAACGAAATCAGCCTTCGTCAATACCGTCGCACCATCGGAATTGCGATTGGCGTTAAGCGCCTGCAGAAACTCGCGGATGGTTTTCTTCCCGCCAGAAGCCAGCCTGAGCTGGTTGTCCAAATAAAAGGCATAAATAAACCCACGGTGGTAAGGAAGCCTTTCGTACAAGACGCTTTTAAAAAAGTTAGTTTCGATGGAATCACCCGGTACCTCACCTACCGAGCTGCTGTAATGGGGCGTCAGATTTTCGTAGTTCATATAATTCACAAAATCAGCCTTGCTGTAAAGTCCTGTTTTTACCAGGTTATAAATAGCTATATAATCATTAAAACCCTCGTTGAACCAGTTGTTCTCCATACCGTTCTGCGCTATTTTCAGGTTTACGCCAATCCAGTTATGAGAAACCTCATGTGCAACGATCCGGAGTTTATCCTTTTCGAGTGGCCCACGGTAGCGCACGCTCATGCCGTTTGGCAAAGCCATGCCAGTCATCGTGGTTGGCACTTCGCTAAGCAGCGGGATCGCGCTAAGTATAAAAAATGGCGCTTTACGGTCGTTCCAAAATGCCCGCATAGAGGGCATAAAGGTCACCATGAAGTCCTTTAGTTTATCAGGCACTCCGCTGCTGGTATCACTTTTAGAAGTTACCAGGTAATGCTGTATGCCATCCAGTTTCCTTTTGGTGATCATCATGTTGCTGCTCATATGTATCATGATCTCATTTCGTGCAGAACCCTCATAAGAAATGACCTGTAGCTCATCCGGCTTGGCTTCGGGGTTGGTAGAGATCAGATAAGGCATCCCTTTTGGCCAGTGATCCCACTTTATTCCGATCTGGTTGTAAGAAGTATCCCGCAAATACATAAATAACTGGTAGCCCATCGTATAGAAGAATCCTGGTGCGACTGTGGTCCGGAACGCCTCGTTGACCTTCGCCCTTTGCTGGTCAGGCACCAATTTTCCATCGATCTCCGCATGCAGAGTTTTAACGCCGGAGTTCCTGTGCTGCACAACAATCTTGCGTTGCGACTTAATGATTTCAATAGCCTCTCCGTTCTCCGACTTAAGGTTACCAAGGATATCAAATATACGGGGTTGTCCGCCAGCCTGCGGATTACCAAACACAAATACAGTACTATCATTACCATGATCATTGTAGAAGATGTCCATTTTTAAAATAGATGACTGCCCATCCCAGGACAAATGGTAATCCATACGATTAATAGGTGGTACAGTTTGGGCAAAACCTGCTTGCCAAAATAAGAAAGAAACTATGGAGATGATAAGTGGCGTGTAGTAATACCGGCATCGGGTGGAAATTTGCATAGCTGAGTTTTGATTATTCATTTGATATACCCTCAATGTGCCTGACAGTAGCATTAGTCAAGCGCAACATTAGTTTGCAATATGCTCCTGATTATGATTAAAGAAGTATCCGAATTGGTATAAATAGTATCCGAAATTACGCCTTTGATTTTATCATATTCGCTCCCGATATGCTTTCGGGTAAGTCCTAAAAGCTTTTTTACATGACGGGTGAATAATGAACGACTTGAAAAGTTCATTACATTGGCGATTTCAGAAATATTCAGGTTTTTGTTCCTTAATAAAAGAATGATCCGTTCTCTTGTATATCCCTGTATCCATTTTTAGGCTGTAATGCGGGTATTGGCTTTACAAATATAATTGAGGTATTTGGGCATAATGTCCAGCCTAACGCTGTAAAACCTTACTGCACATTCCCTCATAGAATGTTGCCCATCAGCTGAACTCTAGGATTATGCACAGACCAACGCAGCAACTACAAGTTTTGTGAAATCACTGGCAAAACAATTAGCTCCAAAAGGTATCCTTGTAAATGGTGTGGCACCAGGCCCAATGTGGACGCCGCTACAGGTAGTGGAGGAGCAAGTATGGAGAAACTGAAACGTCTCCCGAGGCAAGCTATTCAACTGGACAGATACATGGTGCCACAGGTGGAGGTGGACAGCCATACTTAACGGATAGGTTCATTGACTGATTATGCTTAAATGGCAAACAAGGCATATTCGATCTATCTTTATTACATATTGCATTCCTGGAGCTCAATTTAAAAGGCTATCCACCACAACCAGAACATTGTCGAAGTCAAAAGGCTTAGAGATGTATGCTGTAGCTCCGGCGGCAGCCGCAATCTCTGCACCATCCCGGCTTGCTGACATGACTATAACCGGAAGATTCGTCGTCTTTGGATCATCTCTTATCATCCTCAGAATCTGGTCTCCAGACATAACGGGCATCCACAAGTCAAGAATAATCAAATCAGGTTTAGTTTTCTGAATTATTGATTTAACGTTTAGGCTATTTAACTCTGGAATAATAGTATGGCCCGTTTCTTCGAGGATAAGTTCCAACACATCTACTATTCCCTCGTCATCATCACAGATTAGTATTTTCTTATTTTCCATTACTCCTGATTGTTTGGTATGGTGAAACTAAAGGTAGAACCTTTTCCAATCTCGCTTTCTACCCATAAGGTACCACCATGATTTTTTATAATCTGATCACATATGTAAAGACCTATGCCCATCCCCGGAAAACGCTTTTGTATCTCTCCGCTTCTAAAAAAACGTTCAAAAACCCTTTTTTTATCTTCGCTATTCATGCCCAGGCCAAAATCCCTTACAGATACTTTTATATAGTCACTCACTTTTGAAATGCTAACTTCTATTTCCTGAGCATCCGGAGCGTATTTTATTGCATTGGAAAGAAGGTTATTAATTACCTGGATAATATGAGACTCATCGCCAATTACCTGTGCACCTGTTCTTCCATTTATCAGAATTCGATGATTGGTTGCTAATGCCCGGATACCTTCTATTGCCTCGTCAATCATCGCATCAAAGTCGAAACTAGTTTTATGCAATTCTATATTCCCGGTCTGAATGCGGGAAACATCAAGGAGTTCTGCTATAAGATTGTTTAGCCTGTCAACATAGGACGCAACCTTACCAAGGGTTTTGTTGAACTTTTCTGAGGCATTGTCAGGAATATGTCGCTCCAGGATCTGGATATATCCTTTTATGGTGGTCAACGGGGTTTTGAGCTCGTGGCTTGCAATAGACAAAAAATCATCCTTCCTTCGTTCAATTTCCTTTCTCTCAGTTATATCTTCTATAGCAAGTAGGATCTGATCCTTGAACTGGCCCTCGAGCTCAATGCGATATGCATTTAACAGCATCAGCTTTTTTCCAATATGTGGAAAATCATGTTCAACTTCAAAATCTACAACGGGATTATTGGTCGGCAGGATCTTTATCAAAAGTTCTTTCAAAACCGGGATGTCCCATTGATGATTGCCAAGTTCATACAAGTGTCTTCCTACGGTCTCCTCGGCAGAAACCTTAAAAGTACTCAGGAAATGATGATTGGCACTCAAGACATAAAACTTTGGGTCCAGCACAAGCAGGCCTTCCCGGACAGTTTCGATAATGCTGGATAAAAAAGATTCGCTTTCACGTAACTCAGCGGTGCGCTCCTCTACTTTTTTTTCCATCATGGACTTTTGTTGCCGAAGGTCCTGCTCAGCCTTTTTTCTAAGTGTGACATCATTCTGCACACCGATGAAATGTGTTACAGATCCCGTAGCATCCTTTATAGGAGACATATACAATTCATTCCAAAACAGCTCACCATTTTTTCTATAATTCCTGATCTCGACCTTGCATTCTTTACCGTCCCTCACAGCTCTTTTCAAAACATCACGCTCAATCTGAGCCCTGTCGTCCCCCTGCAGGAATCTGCAATTATGTCCAATAATCTGAGCCCTGCTATATCCTGTTATAAGCTCAAATGCTTTGTTGCAATACACTATAGGATTATCTTGCTGAAGGTTATCGGTAATAATGATACCGGATATAGAAGCGTCAAGTGCTATGGTGAGCAATTCAAGATTCTCAATTACGGATTCACCGGAAATATTGAATTTACCATTTTGAAAATTTTTCAAAGGTGTAATATGATTTGTTATAATTTTGTTTATTGCGTTATTTAACATTGTACTTTTTAAAAAGTTTATAACTTTTTAACATTTGGCCTAACTCAAATACAGGCATAGGGCCAGGGAAATACTGGCTGTCCTGCTATGCTAATGTCTTCCTGACAATTCTCTTTAACCTTGTCAAAAAGAAATCGGGCGTCTTTTTCAGTAGCTGCGTCACTTTGTATAGTGATTAAAGCAGGGACGAGTTGAAACGTTTTGATTGGTGTACAACTTAAAGTTCTAAATTAAAAAGTAACAAATCCGCGAGAGTGAGTATACATTTGCCGCGTAATTGTAACTTAGTATTGTTAAGATTGAATCCGTTTGTTATTAAATACACCTACCTATGAAGCCTCACGTAATTGTGGGGCTTTTTCCTAGTCCATCTAGGCAGCAGCTAATAACTTGCTGGTTATGTAATTAGTTTATTTTTTCAGATGATTATTCAGGGGATTTACTATGCTTATCGATAAATTTGCCACTGGCAACTATATCATCACTGCTATTAAAAAAAGTTTGATCAGTGGTTTTACTGTTTCGCTTAAGCAAGGTGCAACTGCAGATTATTAGCATTACAAGGACTACCTGTATCCTTTTCATTTTGACACCCTCCTTTCTGTGTACCAGTCGGCAATGCTATGTATAGTTCTCACATGCCTTACTTTTCGGAATACTCCATCTCCATCCCTTCCCCCCTGCAATGTGGTGTTTCCTTCAGTTGTATAGATATAATCACCTTTTTGAGAGATCACTATTCCTACATGTGCTACGCGCTTCAAATCCGGAAAATAAATTCCAATAACATCGCCGGGCAGTGCAGACCTTGCCAATCTGGAGCGTGGGAAAAGGTCTGGTGACCAACCCGATCTGGGCTTAGGAAAACCTGCTTTTTGGTATACCCAGCTTACGAAAGCTGCGCACCAGGGGGCTCCTTTCTTCAGCTTCACAACTGATAGGTATGCCTCCACCCTGGCCCCGTCATTATGGCAAGTGAGTTCTTTTACGCCCAGCTCATTGTTAGCTATTTCGGTTATGGTAAAGCGTGATGGTTTCTGTTGGCTGTGCTTAAGGATCCTGATCAGCAGATCGCGTCGATACAATTCATTGCTGCTAAAATAAGCAAGGCAAAGCAGGCAAAGAAAAAGCTTAATTGTTGACATGAGGTTAAGTGGTTAAATTTGACAATCAGTTT
>NZ_JBEVDX010000157.1:0-5286 GCF_040513095.1 Pedobacter sp.
CTCAAATAAAATGCCACATATTTTTTGTTTTCTGATTTCAATTTCTATATTTGCGTTCCTCCTGATGCAATGCATTATTGAACAAAGGAATATAAAATTTAATATGAACAAACATTTGAACCATCACTTACATTTGCACCATCGCCAGTTGGCGATGTATATGTAATGTTTTGTACTTCAAGACTTGTTTCCGACTTATAATTTCCTGTTCCATTCAATAATTTCAATCAATTGAAAACACTTAAAATTGCTATCCAGAAATCTGGTAGATTAAACGAAAAATCTGTAGAGATTCTTAAAAATTGTGGTTTATCTTTCGAAAACTACAAGAGCTCACTGATATCAACTGTTACTAACTTCCCTCTGGAGATTCTTTTCCTGAGAGATGATGATATACCTGAATATGTTCAGGACGGTATTGCCGATCTGGGCATAGTAGGTGAAAATGTAATTACAGAAGTAAATGCTGACGTAGAATATCTTCAGAAACTTGGCTTCGGCAGGTGCACGCTGAAAATCGCAATCCCCAATGACAGTGAAATCACTGACATCAGCGGCCTTGAAGGTAAAGCAATCGCTACTTCTTACCCGGTTATTCTTGAAAAATATTTGCAGGACAATAACGTAAACGCAGTAGTGCGTACCATTTCCGGATCAGTGGAAATCGGCCCTGGCTTAGGTTTAAGCGACGCCATCTGTGATATCGTTTCAACTGGCGGAACTCTAAAAAGCAATGGCTTGAAACCATTCGCGGAAGTGATGAAATCTGAAGCTGTACTGATCGGAAACAAAGGCATAGAGCTCAATGAAGATGTAATCGAACTGCTGCAAAGAATCCGCTCTGTACTCCGTGCAAAAGAAACCAAGTATGTAGTACTCAATGTAGCCAAATCTAACCTTGATAAGGTTGTGAGCCTGTTGCCTGGTGTGAAAAGCCCTACAATCGTTCCTCTTTTCGAACCTGACTGGGTAGCGGTACACTCGGTTATTGCAGAACAGGATTTCTGGGAAAAGATCAACAGCCTTAAAGCTGCCGGTGCAGAAGGAATTGTAGTGATGCCGATCGAAAAGATCATCGCATAACTGAATTAATTAGCGGATTCATGGTTAACTAAGGTTAACACAAATAAATAAAACATTGAAAATCTACAGTTATACTGATTTGTCAGCGCAGAATATTGAAGATCTCTGTTTAAGGCAGCTGTCTGATGATAATACTATTGCAGACCGGGTAAAAAGTATCATTTCCAGGGTAAAAGAAGAAGGTGATAATGCACTTTTCAGTTTTGCGCAGGATTTTGATCAGATAGAACTTAAGCAGCTTTACATCGAAAAGTCAGAAATAGAAGCTATTGCGGCAACGATTCCCGGTGATGCGAAAAAAGCAATTGATACCGCTTATGCAAATATCAGAAAATTCCATGCTGCGCAATTGCTTAAAGAGGCTGTTATAGAAACCATGCCCGGAGTTTCCTGCTGGCGTGAGGCACGTGCAATTGAACGCGTAGGTTTATATATACCGGGCGGAACAGCGGTGCTCCCAAGTACTTTCCTGATGCTGGGTATTCCTGCTGTACTGGCAGGCTGCAAAGAGATCGTAGTTTGCTCACCCCCTCAGAAGGATGGCAAAACCAATTGTTATCTTGCCTATTGCGCAGTTCTTCTGGGAATTGAAAAGATCTACATGGCAGGTGGTGCACAGGCAGTCGCTGCTATGGCTTTTGGTACGGAGACTGTTCCTAAGGTATACAAAATCTTTGGCCCGGGAAACCGCTATGTAACACAGGCCAAACAAATGGTTCTGGCTACAGGAATGACAGCTATAGATATGCCTGCCGGCCCTTCAGAAGTTCTGGTCTTTGCTGATGAAACCGCTAACCCCGCTTTTGTGGCATCTGACCTGCTTGCACAGGCAGAACATGGAGTGGACAGCCAGTCGATCCTCGTATCTACTTCTTCAGAGATGATAACAGCCACACTTGAACAGGTTCAGCTGCAGTTAAAGGCTCTTCCCCGTGAAGCTATCGCAGCACAGGCTATAGAGAATTCTTATGCAGTACTGGTAGACAATGCGGCACAGGCAATGGCATTTAGCAATGTGTATGCCCCTGAACATCTGATTCTCGCTACAGATAGTTTTAAAGAACTGATCCCGATGATCATTAACGCTGGCTCTGTATTCCTCGGAAACCTGACTCCGGAAAGCGCGGGAGATTACGCTTCGGGCACGAACCATACTTTACCTACAAGCGGATTTGCCAAAGCCTATTCTGGTGTATCTATTGATTCATTTATCAAAAAGATAACTTTTCAGCATATCAGTCCCGAAGGACTAAACAACATCGGTCCAACTGTAGAAATATTAGCCGAAGCCGAAGGGCTCCAGGCACACAAAAATGCAATCACTATTCGTTTAAAATCATAGAGATGGATATCAAGAACTTACAACGCGAAAATATTAAAAACCTTCGCCCCTATTCTACCGCAAGGGACGAATACAAAGGTCAGGCGAGCGTTTTTTTGGATGCCAATGAAAACAGTTTCGGCTCTCCCCTGCCGGAAAACTTTAACCGCTACCCTGATCCGCTGCAACTGGACTTAAAGGACGCGATCAGTAAAATCAAAGGGGTACCTATTGAAAATACCTTTTTAGGTAACGGCAGCGACGAAGCAATCGATTTGCTGTTCAGGTGTTTCTGTAACCCGGGAAAAGACAATGTAATCATTCTTCCGCCAACGTACGGGATGTATGAGGTATCTGCAAATATCAATGACGTAGAGATCCGCAAGGTGAATCTGCTGCCAAACTTTCAGCTTGATCTGGAAGGGATTGCAGAAGCAATTGATGAAAACACAAAACTGATCTTCATCTGCTCCCCGAATAACCCTACCGGGAATTCAATTATCCGCACTGACATAGAAACCATACTCGCTAACTTCAAAGGCCTGGTGATTATCGATGAGGCGTATATTAATTTTGCCAAACAGCGCACATTTATCCAGGAACTGACAGAATACCCTCACCTGGTCATCCTGCAGACTTTCTCCAAAGCCTGGGGACTTGCCGGATTACGTCTGGGAATGGCATTCGCATCAAGTATCATCATTGATATCCTGAACAAAGTGAAAGCACCATACAATATCAGTCAATCGACACAGGACCTGGCATTGGCTGCATTACAGAACGTAGGGCAGGTCAACGACTGGATCAAAGTAACTGTTGCAGAACGAGAAACGCTAAGCCAGAAACTTTTAGACCTTCCGGGGGTTACCAAAGTATATCCTTCAGATGCTAACTTTGTACTTGCAGAAGTAGAAGATGCCGCAGGAACTTATCATGCACTGGTAGACCAGGGCATCATTATCCGCGACCGCTCTAAAGTAGTTTTGTGCGACGGCTGTCTCAGGATTACCGTAGGTACACCACAGGAAAACGAAATCTTATTATCCGCTTTAAAATTGATAAACTAATACCATGAAGAAGTTCCTTTTTATAGACCGCGACGGCACCCTGATCACAGAACCTGAAGATGAACAGATCGACTCCTTTGCCAAACTGAAATTCTATCCTAAATCATTATATTATCTGGCTAAAATTGCTGCTGAACTTGATTTCGGTCTGATCATGGTAACTAACCAGGATGGACTCGGAACAGATTCACATCCGGAACTGAACTTCTGGCCGGTACATAACTTTATCCTGGATACTTTTGCAGGTGAAGGCGTAGTATTCTCTGAAGTAATTATTGATAAAACTTTTGCCCATGAGAATGCCCCTACCCGTAAACCTAACACTGGTTTACTGCAGCATTTCCTGACAGGCGAATATGATCTTGCAAATTCATTTGTAATCGGCGACCGCATCAATGATGTGATCCTGGCAAAGAACCTGGGCGCAAAAGCGATCTGGCTGAGAAATAATGATCTGCTGGGGGCAAATGAAATACTCGATAAAGCTGAAACACTTACAGATATTATTGCCCTGCAAACACAGCACTGGGTAGATATTTATACTTTCCTTAAGGCTGGCAGCAGACAGTTCCAGCATATCAGGAAAACCAATGAAACGGACATCGAAATCGGCATCGATCTTGACGGAACCGGAAAAGGCGATATCCATACAGGACTGAACTTCTTCGACCATATGCTGGATCAGATTGCCCGTCACGGGGGGATCGACCTGAAAGTGATTGCCAAAGGCGATTTACATATAGATGAACACCATACTGTAGAAGATACAGGGATTGCCCTGGGCGAAGCCTTCGCCAAAGCCCTGGGAAATAAACTGGGCATCGAACGATATGGTTTCTGTTTGCCAATGGACGACTGCCTGGCACAGGTGGCGATTGATTTTGGAGGACGCAACTGGATAGTCTGGGATGCAGAATTTAAACGCGAAAGAGTTGGTGACGTTCCTACAGAAATGTTTTACCACTTCTTCAAATCGTTCAGTGATGCCGCAAAATGTAACCTGAATGTGAAAGCTGAGGGTGATAACGAGCATCATAAAATTGAGGCTATTTTTAAAGCTTTTGCAAAAGCTATCAAAATGTCTATCAAAAGAGATGCAGAAAAGTTAGTTTTACCAAGTACCAAAGGGTTGTTATAACGAAATATAAAATGATAGGTATCGTAAATTACGGGGCAGGGAATATCTTTTCTCTGACCTCGGCTTTATCCAGGCTCGGGATTTCTTATGGCATGATCAATTCGGAAGAAGAGTTTGATCAGTATTCACATATCATCATTCCTGGTGTAGGCCATGCAGGAGCAGCAATGGAGAAACTGAACAAGAGCGGTTTAGTGGAAAAAATCAGGTCTCTGACCAAACCTGTGCTGGGTATCTGCGTGGGTATGCAGCTGCTGACAGACCATTCTGAAGAAGGCGATGCCAGCCTGACGAACATCATTCCTCTCAAAACAAAACTCTTCGATAAAGAGCTGGGTATCAAGATTCCCCATATGGGCTGGAATAATGTAGAGATTAAAAACAATTTATTATTCGAAGGTGTTGAAAATCAGACACAATTTTACTTTGTGCATTCGTATTTTATTGAATATAACCCTATTTTTGGAATCGCAACTGCTGATTATGGTCTGCAATACTCAGCGGCTATACAAAAAGGTAATTTTTATGGGGTGCAGTTCCACCCAGAGAAGTCCGGTGCTGCCGGAGAACGTTTATTATTGAATTTTTCAAACTTAAAATAACAAGATGTACATTATTCCCGCTATAGATATTTTAGATGGCAAGGTTGTCCGGTTAACCGAAGGCGACTACAACCA
>NZ_JBEVDX010000158.1:0-57965 GCF_040513095.1 Pedobacter sp.
GCTTACCGGTGATTATCTGTTTGTAAGCAAAATGAGCTACGGCGCAAGGATGCCATTCACACCGGTTCAGAATCCATTTTTAGAATCTACTATTACCAAATATCAGATCAAAACTTACTGGGACGGTATCCAGCTGCCCTATTTTCGTCTTCCTGGATTGGCTGCTATCAAAAAAGGAGATATTGTTGTATTCAATAAACCTGAAGAAGCAGATCTTTCCTATGACAGGCCGGTTGACGTGAGAACTAACCTGATCAAACGCTGCCAGGCCACCCCAGGAGATGTGCTCAGCATCATGAACGGGCAGGTGTTTATCAATGGAAAGGCTGCGCCAAATGCAGAGAAATCGCAGACATCCTATGAAGTAATTACTGACGGTAATACCATCAATCCTGAAGTATTTCATGATCTGGGGATCGAGATTATCGGTCAGACTGATCCTGAAAATTTTACGATGATTATTCCGGCAGCAAGCCTCGCAGTATTTAAAGGTTATCCGTATATCAGGAAGCTGACCCCAGTAATAGATCCCGCAGGACATTATGATGCAGAGATCTTTCCGCACAATGAAAAGTTCAAATGGAATATGGATAATTTCGGGCCGCTGATGTTACCCAAAAAGGGCATGACTATTACGCTGAACGAATCAACAATGATCTTATACCGCAGAGCGATTGAATTATATGAGCACAACAAGGTAGAAATGAAGGGAAAGAATATACTGATCAATGGTGAAAAAGCTGGCAGTTATACATTTAAGATGAACTACTACTGGATGATGGGGGATAATCGCCATAACTCTCTGGACTCTCGTTTCTGGGGTTATGTACCGGAAGACCATGTGATTGGCAAAGCCATGATCACCTGGCTGAGTATTGACCCGGCAGCGAACCTGATGAACAAAGTAAGATGGAGCAGGATTCTGAAACCTATTATTTAAGCGCAGGACTTAACCCGTATATATAGTCATAAAAGAATATTTTATCGGCTAAGGTATTGCTGGCACAGAATCTGATTGATCCGGGAATACGATGGTGTAATATGAAACGAACATTCAGATTTTATAAAACAGAAGAACAAAAGTGGTTTGTAGACCTGCCGGAATGGACCAAGTCAAAAGTTGATCTGGAGATGGTAGAAGGCGCAGATACCATGCTGGATAAAATATCAGGTAACCAAAACGAATGTTTCTTAAAAATGAGTGATGAACCGATTAAAGGGGCAGATCAGATGAAGCTCATCAAAGACAGGACAAACTGTAAGCTTGGCGGCGGCGATTATTTAATGGAAACCTACAGGGGCAAAGCTTTTAATCACAAATTGTGGTTATGCTCGGTTACCGAAAGCGTATTTGGTGATCTGCCAGAAGTAATTTATGTGGATTATCCGGTGAATTCTGCGCAGAAAGATTAATTTCGGCCTTTTAAGCTATTTACCCGTTACTAAAAATGAAGATTTCTTTTTTCTGCCTTTTCAGTCTAATTACCTTTTCTGTCTTTTCACAAAACATAAAACAGGCATCTGTCAGCGTTGATGCAGCCCAGCAAACAGGTTTGATCAGTCCACTTCAATACGGTCAGTTTATCGAACATCTTGGCCGTGCTGTAAATGGCGGGATCTATGATGAACATTCTGCCCTGTCCGATCAGGATGGGTTCAGAATGGACGTTATTGAAAAAGTAAAAGAACTGCATACGCCATTATTGAGATATCCCGGCGGTACATTTACAAAGATCTATCACTGGGAAGATGGGGTAGGGCCAAAAGCTGAAAGGAAAAAAAGGAAGAACCTGATCTGGGGCGGTGTAGAAGATAACCACTTTGGCACTACTGAATTTATTTCTTACTGCCGTAAAATTGGCGCTGAGCCCTTTCTGGTTGTGAATATGGCTACAGGGACGCCCGAAGAAGCTGCCAACTGGGTAGAATATTGCAACGGTACCGGGGATACTTATTACGCAAACTTAAGGAGGGCACACGGTTTTAACGAACCATTCAATGTGAAATACTGGGGCATAGGGAATGAAGAATATGCTGAAACGGATGCAGGTCGTGATCAGGATGTACAGCAGTATATCAAAGATACCTGGCTTTTTGTAAAACTGATGAAACTGCAGGACCATGACCTGAAACTTGTGCTGGTTGGTAACCAGGATGACACGGAATGGAGCCGTCAGGTCCTGGAAAAACTAAACCCTGTATGCGATTTCCTGGCTATCCATTTGTATTCAATTCCTGCTGATACTTCTTATACTACGCTGATCAAATCTATAGATCAGTTTGAAAAACCGCTACTGGATATGGAATTGCTGCTGAGCAAGTTCCCCGCTAAAGTCACTAATTTCAATGCATGGTACCGCTTCCCTGCGCGGACAGCACCCATACAGCTGGCCATTGATGAGTGGGGGATATGGGATATCAACTCCAAAAAGGGGAAAGGTTTATTCCAGATGGAATATCAGTACAACTGGTCGCACGCCCTTGGGGTAGCCACATTTCTGAATTTGTTTCAGCGGCACAGTTCATCTGTAGGGATGGCAACATGGGCACAGACAGTGAATGTACTTGCGCCGATTATGGCCGATTCATCCGGCTCGTTCAGACAAACAGTTTTTGCCCCGCTGAAAGCATTCAGGGATTATTCTGGTAAATATGCGTTAAAAGCAGCAACAGTATCGCCAGATATGGCACCAGGAATTAAAGCACTTGATGTTTCATCCAGCATAGCTGAAAATGGTAACCAGATCATATTTACTATGGTAAACCGTGATGCAGCGCATTCGGTTAACACGTCGATCAAAGTGGATCACCTGCCCCTGGCTTTTAAAAACGGAACGATAAGGCAACTCACATATACCGCAGGCAATCTTTACGCGGCAAACACGTTCAAACGCGAAAATGCGGTCATTAAAAAAGAGACAGCCAGAAAAATTAATCTGGATAAAATGAATGTTATGCTCGCCCCTGCATCATTCACCGTCCTGATTTTGGAAAAGCTGCTGTAATTTACAGTTAATTGTTACCAAAATAGTTGAAAATCACTGTGTCGCGGATGACCATTCTGAAATGAACATCCATTGAATGCCAATTAATATCAGTAATATTGTACATGATTATTAAAACGCCGTTGACTAAGGAGCAGAAAGATTTTATAAAAAAACACCAGATTTCGGAAGATGTACTGATTGATGCCAATGGTGAGGCAATGTCAGACGAATTAAAACAAAGAATGTTGGAAACCGAAAAGGTGATTGCCTATAATGTCAGCGGATGTATAGAAAACAGTGATTATAACTTTACAGATATTGATGGTGTTTTTGTACAGGGCGATACAGACAGAATCCCTTTTGCATTAAGGACCTATAAAACCGGCTATATCTACATTGCCGGATCCAAAAAGAACCACCTGATTAAAGTGGGCTCTTCAAATGAAGTGAAAGACAGGATCAAAACATTGAATATTGCCACTTCCAAAAGCGGCAACATCGATGATTGGGAATTGATCTTCCAGGCTAAAACTCAAACCTTAGGCAAAGTTGAAAGGATGTTTCAGCAAAAACTAAGCGACTATAAATCATCTTCCCAATACGAAAAAGGAAAACTGCAGAATGGTGGAGAGCTTTACAGGTGCTCTTATAATAAAGCCAAAGACGCAATGACCGCCGCTGAAGGTGAAGAACAATTTGAATTTACGCAGATCAATGAGAAAAAGCATATGATCTCTGAATATCTGTTCAAAAACCTGAAAGTTAAATCTGATACGGTCAACGCCTAGTCTATTTTTAATTATTTTTTCTCATTTCTACTGGCCGGACTGTTACAGGATGTTCAAAATCCCGTTATCTGGCTGGTTAAACTTGCGGTTTATGTTTTCTACGTCAAAATGATGGATTGAGCACACATATATGTGCGTAATCAATTTTTTTTGCTCCTTCAAATGTTAAATTATTATTTGATATCCTGAAAAACTTGTAGTATTGCGGACTATTTATAATTAGTCTAATATTACACATAGAATGAAAACACCATTACCCAATCTAAAATCTATAGGTCTGAAAGCAGTTTTGATGCTGCTTTGCTGCTTTTCCATAGCTGCTGCTGATGGGCAATCCAGATACGGGACAATCAAAGGGACTGTAAAAACTTCAGATAATAAAGCCGGAGAATTTGTAAATGTTTACATTAAGGCACTGAAGAGAAGCACTACTACTGATGAAAACGGAAAATACGAAATTCAAAAGGTAGAAGCAGGTACACAAACTGTAACGGTAAGTTACGTTGGCCTGACTACCAAAAGCCAGTCCGTAGAAGTTATTGCCAACAAAACTGTAACCAGCGATTTTATGCTGGAGCAAAGTAAAGGCGAGCTACAGGAGATCATGGTAAACGCAAGTAAAACGAATAAGTACAAGCGTACCAAGAGTGAATACGTTGGTAAAATGCCCCTCAATAATCTGGAAAATGCTCAGGTTTACAATACCATCACCAATCAGCTGATGCAGGATCAACTTGTATACTCTGTTGATGATGCGATGCGCAATGCCCCGGGTATAACAAAATTATGGGAAGCTACAGGCCGTGGTGGTGATGGTGGTGCATATTACAGTTCACGTGGGTTCGTTACACAGGCTAATATCCGTAATGGTATCGCAGGTAATGTGACCAGCACAATTGATGCTACCAACCTTGATCATATCGAAATCATTAAAGGCCCATCAGCTACTCTTTTTGGCAGTACACTTACCTCATACGGAGGTTTAATCAACCGTGTTACAAAAAAAGCGTATGATTCTGTAGGCGGTGAAGTTGCCGTAAGTGCAGGAAGTTATGATTACTTCCGCACAAGCGTTGATTTTAATACACCATTAGATGCCCAGAAAAAAGTGTTGTTCCGTCTGAATTCTGCTTACAATTACAAAGGAAGTTTCCAGGATGCAGGATTTAACCGTAACTACACAGTTGCGCCAACACTTACCTATAATCCAAATGATAGACTATCGATTACTTTAGATGCAGAGATCATGGCAGGCCGTTCACAGATCTCTCCATATTACTTCATCACATCTACAACAGGCTTAGGTACTGACCGTGCGGATGAACTTCAATTCGATTACAAAAAGACTTATCTGGGTAATGACCTGAGCCAATTTTCGAGAAGTGCCAACTTCTTTGGACAAGCTACTTATAAGATCAGTGATTCATGGACTTCAACTACCAACGCTACTTTAACAAATAGTTATAGCGATGGATTCGGGCCGTACTTTTATATTTTATCTGCTGAAACAGCCACTCAATTTGGTTATCCAAACGCCGTAGCCGGAACCCAGTATATTGCACGTAATGATCAGTCGACCGCAAAAAGTAAAGACCAGACTTTAGAGATCCAGCAAAACTTTAACGGCGATTTCCGTATTGCCGGATTAAGGAACCGCATTGTTGTAGGTTTAGACTACCTGAGAAGAAATTCCGATCAGCATTACCTTGGGGCATCGTATGACATTGTACCTTTGAACAATTCTTCAATTAACTATGGGGCCTTTAATGCTGAAGGGCTCAACGCAGTATATACTGCAGCCTTCGCAAATGGAAGTGTAGGGCAATATCCTTATATTTATACCACCAATACTTACAGTGCCTATGCATCTGATGTCCTGAACATCACAGACAGGTTAATTGCCCAGGCAGCGATCAGAGTTGACCGTTTTAAAAATGGAGGCAGCTACTATCCACCAGCTACTGATCCGGTAGGCGCATTTAATCAAACTGCTTTTTCACCAAAGTTTGGATTGGTTTACCAGGTAATTAAGGATGTGGTATCGGTTTTCGGAAACTATCAGAATGGTTTCACCAACAGGGCAGGCAGTGATTACCAGGGCAGAGCCTTTAAACCGGAACAAGCGAACCAGATTGAAGGCGGTGTAAAACTGAGCGCTTTTGATGGTCGTTTAAGTTCTACCATCAGTTACTATGATATCAAGGTAAAAGATGTTGTTCGTACGGACAATACGCTTCCTGCACCAAACAACCAAGTTCAGGACGGAACACAGTTAAGTAAAGGTTTCGAAGCTGAGATTACTGCCAATCCTTTTTCAGGATTTAATGTAACTACAGGTTTTACCTACAACGATTCCAAGTATGAAAAGACAAGTGCTGATCTGGATGGTTTAAGACCAGGTACGGCAGGTTCTCCTTACCTGGTTAACTTCTGGGCGAGTTACAGACTTCCCGCACATATTGTTAAAGGTATAGGTTTCGGTATCGGTGGAAATTATGCAAGCGATAATAAAATCATCAATTCAAGAGCTGCAGGCCAGGGCGTATTTATCTTACCTGCCTATACTTTACTGAATGCATCTGCATTCTGGGATTATGACAAACACTTCAGGTTTGCAGTAAAAGCAGATAACTTTACGAATAAACAATATTTCATAGGATATTCTACAGCTAACCCTCAGCAATTGAGAAGCTTTATCGGAACAGTATCTTACAAATTCTAAACTATAAGGTTAGAGTAAACAATGAAGCCCCTGGATATTCCGGGGGCTTCATTGTTTGTATTCAATCTAATTAACCCTATATTTACTGTTTTAGCAGCATCCTCATGGCAAAAAGTAGAAGATTTAAAACTGCAATTCTGCAAATACATTTATGGCTGGGTCTGGCAACAGGTTTGGTGGTATTTATAATTAGTGTTACAGGTTCTATCTATGTTTTTGAAGAGGAAATACGGGATTTTACCCAGCAGGAAAAACTTTATGTTCCGGCAGAGCAAAAACCTTTTGTTGGCCTTGCAGCCATCATTAAAAGCTATCAAAAGGTTAGTAAAAACGCAAAGCTGACCACGATAAGAATTAATAACAGCCGTCCGGACGCAACGGTTATGGTCGCCGGCGGTAAAAAAAATGAGTACTATTTTAACCCCTATACGGCAGCACTGGTAAAAAAAGCGCAACCCGACTGGCTTGATATTGATGAGGATCTGCACAGGACATTGCTGCTGGGCGAACCTGGTAAATTTATCATGAACTGGTCCGTCGTCATCTTTGTCATTATGCTCATCAGCGGATGGATCCTCTGGTTCCCCAATCAGATGCGTCTGCTCAGGCAATCGCTAACTATCAAATGGAATGCTTCAGTTAAACGGGTAACCTACGATCTGCATAATGTTCTGGGCTTTTATGCTTCCGGGATTTTAATCGTTATTGCCCTTTCGGGATTATACTTTGCTTTTGACGGTTTCAAAGCAGGGGCTACTTTTTTAACAGGAAGCAAATTGACCAAGCCTGTTTCGGTGGGGCCTGTAAAGGCCACATCATCTGAATTGGATAACCTGCCACAAAAGTATGAAAGCATATATTCAGCAGCTATTGCTGAATATCCAGGTGCAAAGGAAACAGCTTTATCCATCAGAAAAACAGGAGAGCTCCGTTTAAGAATCATTTATCCTTCTGAATGGTTCAGAAAACAGAATGTCTTTTATTTTGATCCTGCCACGCTGCAGATGTCTAAATATAAGCTATACAAAAACTTTAAACTGGCAGATAAACTGGAGTCGACCAATTATGATCTTCATACCGGGCAGTTATTTGGCATTTTTGGGAAAATAGTAGCTTTTATAGCTGCTTTAATTTCGGCGAGTCTTCCTATCACCGGGCTGATGATCTGGCTCAGGAAGCAAAAGAAAACAAAGAAAACGGGAGTTGTACCTATACGGAAAGAAAAGCCTGTTTATTCCGCTTAATCTATTACCTGCTCAGGGTAAATGATATAGGCACATTAAACATCACCCGCACCTTTCTGCCCCGCATCGTTCCAGGCTCCCATGGTGGTGATTGCTGAACTACCCGCAATGCTTCTGCCGCCAGTTCCTGATCTGCATAATTGAACACTTTTAAGTCATTTAGCGAGCCATCTTTTTCTACCGCAAAATTAACAAGTACTACCCCCTGTTTCCATAACCGCTGGGCATTTGGAGGATAACGTATACTCCTGGCTAAATACCGGTAAAAATTGGCTGCACCGCCTTTAAATTCGGGCTTTACCTCTGGTTTGGTATAGCTGACAGTCACATTTTCCAAATCAGTGCTTTCACCGGATATGATTTTGCCTGCTGCATAGGTTTCTTTATAGGTTATACCCAGGTTTCTGTCTTCGCCGGTCCACAATCCATCATATTCCCCATTCTTAATCATTCCTCTGCTGCTGATATACCTGAAGTCGTTATCGTAAAACTCACAGAGTCCGTTACCATCCTTCACCAGCGATTTCCCGGTAGAATCGTTCACCTGCATAACCTGATAGGGTGCCGAATCGGAGCCTGGTGCAGCATCATTATAAATAAGGCAGGAATAGAGTTCTCCGTTTGGATAATAATTCAATACCTGTCCGGTCAGCTTTCCCTTTGCAAAATTTGCTATCTGCTTTTTACTGCCATTGTCATACATGGAGCGGTAAGTCCCTTCATAAAGCGGGGGGTCAACCTTTCGGGACAGTCCGAGACTTTTTAGTTTTCCGTCCTTATAATATTCCTTGACGATGAACAATTCAGATCCTGTATCGGGCTCCTGGACAATGCGTATAAAATCTGCACTATCCTGTTTCTCTACATATTGACCGTTGTTTTTGATCAGATAAACATTTTGTTTCTGTGCAAAAACACCCGTGTAAATAAACAGAAGGAGGAAGAGCAGAAAATCAGATCTTTTCATAGGGGAGACAATTTCATTGCAAGATACTTTATGATCCTTTAATATAAAACTTTATTTACTTAAATTGTAAATGCCACAGAATGAACGCTTAGTGTATTAAGTACGCCTTGTGCCTTTTTTTACATCTACCAGAGAAACTTTATTTTGCACAAGAAAATTAATGTCCTTCCAATCAGTTCTAAATTTTGTCGGATAATGGCTATTCAGTATAATTTTCTTTATTGGAAGACCGGTAATAATATCCAATAATCTCTGTGGAACTTTGTAGTCATACAACCAATCTAACCTTCAAATGACCAGCCAATCCACTCACAACTCTGATGCAGGACAAAATTGTTCCTGTTACAGCGCTTGTATAGGCTGCAATGCAATAACAAACTTGTACGACAATAGCTAGCAATTTATGGCAACAATCAGACCCTTCATGGCCTTGAGGCCTCAGGACGTTTACGTTGATAAAATGATCTCTCTGCGCTCTTCAGCAGTATCCGGCAAATGCAATGGAATAGTTGCGCAGAAACTGGATAAAGGGCACGAAGCCAACAAACATTTAACTAATGATCATATTATTGGAAATCTTAAGAAGATGATCAATGAGGGCGACTTCTATCAGGAGGAGCATCCCTGTATATTTATTTACGAGATAACCGAAGGTAGTAGTATCCAGACAGGTGTCTGGGCTGTGACCGACCTGGATGATTTTGAAAACGGACATATCAAAACCCACGAGGCTACCCTGGAAAGCAATTCTTCAGGACTGGTCAATTACAGGGACGAAGTGGGGCTGGAAGGAGGTCCCTTGCTGATCACCCACCGCCCTACAGCAGCAATCCGCGCAGTCTTGCTAAGAATCAAGCAGGCTGAAGCAAACTCCGTATATTATGCAAATAAAGTATTTCACAGAATCTGGACGGTATATGATATCAAGACCATCCAGCAACTGAGCAGCTGTTTCTCGGAGCTGCAGAATGTATACCTGGCCGACGGGCATCACCGCCTGGCAGCTGCAGTGCATTACCGTAAAACAATGCAGAAGGCAGGAGCAAAATCAACAGATTTCAATTATATCTCTTCTTTTTACCTGGCGAGCGACCAGCTGAGGATCAAAGAGTACCACCGGGTGATCATCCCCTCGGAAGAGATCTGTTTAGATCAGGTTTTCAGGGACCTGAAGAAATCATTTTCTGTCACCAGATCACAGCGCAACGAAATGGTCATGCCAATGAAAAAACACGAATTTGGCTTGTTCATTTCAGGCAGGTGGTATAACATGACCTGTAAGCTGAAGGATACCGGCTCGCTTCCCGATGCCTGTCTGCTCCAGGAAATGGTATTCAGGCCTTTCTTTAATATCGAAAGGCCCGAAACTGACCAGCGGCTTATACCTGTGGGCGGTGCAGGTGCTATCCTGGAACTGGAAAAAATCCTGCTGGAAAACCCTGACGCAATTGCTTTTACTATGGCCGCCATGAATGCAGAACAGCTGATAGAAATTGCACAGCAGGGGATCATGCTCCCTCCAAAATCTACCTGGATAGAACCCAAAATCCCTTTTGGTTTGCTGTTGAGAAAACTTAAAAATTAAGTTGCTGAACAGCAACTTAATTTTTGGCCTTACTTTTTTTATGGAAGGAGAATCTTCTTGCAATGCTGAAACCCCAGCGGAACTGGCCTTTTAACCAGTTGCTCGTAGTTTGAGGGATAAACTGCATTTCTTCTATAGCTGTAGCATTGGTAAAATTGAGATTAAAGACGTGGCCGCCCGTTTCAATTTCCAGACCTGCTCCCAATGCATTACGGTATTTCACTCCGCTGAGGCCTTCCAGATAATCCTGGTCGGACCCATTACGGAAAGGCATGGTATAGTCTACCACCAAAGCCAATCTGTTACTGATCTTGGCCCGTCCGCCGGCACTAAGCGCAAAGAGGTCATTCTGATCCCTGAAGGCGGTAAAATTGCGGTGTACATAACTTGGGGTAAGGGTAAAAGAGAAACTGGAATTAAATTTCCTTGCAATAATTACCTGGGTAACAAAGTTAAGCCTGTCACTAAAATTGCGATAGGCGGTGCCAGAAGAGGGGTCGTCACTTGCGGTAACACCGGTGGCAGTGGTACTTCCAAATAAAGTAACAGCAACAGGAATATAATCATCAGTGGTTTGTTCCAGCAAACGGAATTTCAGGTTTCCTTCGTACAGCTGCTGGACATCAGTGGCACCTTTAGCTCTTGCAAAGCCAACGCTCAGCCGGTCGCTCAGTCCATATTCAAAACCTATCCTTACATCTGTTGCATTGTCTAAACCAAAGAACCGCCTGATGCCGCCGTTACTGCCGGCGATATCTCCAAAGCGGTGATCAATCCTGAAATCAAGCTCGTTTTTAAAAATGGTTTCGTTGGTATGCAGGTTAATGAGTTTGGTAGATTTAAAGGTTGCGCTTACTTTTTCATGTAAAGGGGCAGTACTGCCCAGTTCTTTCTCCAGGTCCTGCTGCCCGAAACTTTTTAAGGTGACCAGCATTAGTATGAAGAATAGAAGGCATTTTTGTTTTAGTAATATCTTTTGAATCATCATGTCGGTTTCCTGATTATTTTGGTTGATAAACAGCTGATATGTGCACATCTACGATCTGCGCAATTTTGGCGAACACCAGGGTTGGTATCTTGATCTGGTGATCTGCTACCGTAACTTTGAAACTGGTTTTGGCAGTGATTGTTCCTTTGCTCACTATAAGCGTGGCTGTCGTCTGATAATTCTTTGTTATTCCGTGAATATCAAGGCTGCCATCTATAGTTACGGTATAGGTACCGTCTTTCTCCAGGTCAATGTCATCCCTGATCTTTCCTTTAAAAGTGGATGCCGGGTATTTATCGCTTTCCATATAGTTTTCATTGAAATGCTCCTGCATTAATTTCTTTGGAAACTGGAAAGTAGTATTGCTGACCTTAAAAATAAGGTTGCGTGTTTTGGTGTCAATCACCGAACTTGCTTTGGTGCTTGTGGCCTCAACATCTTCTGCAGGAGTACTTGCAAAAAAGGAAATTGAAGTGCTTTTGCTCGTGTAAAGGTGTTGTGCATGAACTGAAATGCAAAAGAATGCGCAGATGAGGGTAAACAATAGTGTTTTCATAGTCTGAAGGTTTTGAACTTGGGATTTGTTGTCTGTAGATTTTAGGGTTGCATTCCCTGGTCAAACCAGTCCTTTATCGACTGCAGGTCTGTAGCAGACAGACTGCCGCCCAGTGGCATGGATTTTTTAACCAGAACAGCATTTTTGATTCTGTCTGCGTCGGCAGTCACTGAACTGAGGCCACTGAAAGTCCATGCTACCGAACCAGACCTTCCGGCACTATGGCAGCCATTACATCTGGCCTTAAATATCGGATCTATCACAGCTGCATAACTGACTTTAGCACCGGGTGTTTCCGGTGCTTCAGGTTTAAATTCTTCGGCCTGCTTTTTTGTGCAGGCCATGAGCAGGAGATAGGCCAATACCATTCCTGCGGAGATTTTTCTTTGTTTCATGATCATATGCGTGCTTGGTTAAGGAGTGAGTGCCGGGGTTTTTGGTGTAAGTACAGGCCATGGTGCAGGTCGTGGCTGATTGATGCCGGTTGTCTGGCCTCTTTGTGTGTCTCCCACATAAAAATATAGGGGGTGACCTTTGTAGGACAGTTGCTTTTTGCCCACGGAAGTGATTGTTGCAAACAGGTCTTTCGAAAAAATGGAAGGAACATTCATCACGTCCGACTGATATATGGGCCAGAACCTGTCATTACTTAAATCTGCGGCAGTATATGTATTCAGGTTAAATTTATCCGGCTGATAACCGTACAGGGTTAATCCGGCTCCGTCCGTTAAATACACCGTGTTTGCTGTTCCCTCGACCAGTGCATCTATATAGTTTTTCCCGTCAGAGCCTACCAGTTGTTTGTTGGCCAGCATAATTGAATAATCTGGTTTTGCAATAAACCATATGCCTCCTATACCATCGCCGTTAACGTCGCCTTTAACTTTATCACCTGCATAATAATACAATGGCCATTTCTTGTACGTGGTTTGTTTGGTGCCGTCCGCATGTGTAATCGTTCCGATCAGTGCGGGATCTATTCCAGCCGGCGGAGTTTCACTGCCGGCGCTGTAGGAAGGCCAGGTTACAGCACATTGTCCGGTTTCACAATTTGAAGTACCATTGGGGTCGTTGGCGAAGAAATATAATGTTCTTCCGTTAGCATCAGTCAGAATAGTTCCAAATTTTGCATCAGCTGTAATTGTAAGTTTCAGGGGGCCGGTACTACCTCCGCCGTTTTCGGGAGGCATTGGTGTTTTATTACTGCAGGCAGACAGGAACAGGCTGAAAGCCACAAATACAGGCAGGATTGTTTTTCTTAAAGTTCTTACCATTGTCTTGTTTTTAATTGAATAATAATTTGTCTTAATGTTAAAGCGGTTACGGCAGGTTTTCCTTTAAGGTTGCGTGGATACGAGAAAAAATCCTCAGAATAAAAAATAATGCGCTCTTATACAGTTATTTGTGGTAAATAAAACATTTTTTTATTACGTTTGGCAACCTATACATGGTTTTCGCCGTAGTAGGGGTAAGTAAAATGCGCAACTTATAATCAGGATTAATTTGCAGGGAATAATTAACGGTTGCATCAGGCAGGACAGATCCAGTCAGTACGTGCTCTATAAAGAATATTATAGTTATGGCATGGCTATTTGCCGGCGGTATTCCCTAAACGATTATGATGCTGCCGATGTCCTGAATGATGGGTTCCTGAAGGTCTTTACTCATATTGAAAAATATGACCCGGAAAAGCCGTTTAAATCCTGGCTTGGCAGGATCATCACCAATACGGCAATTGATCATTACCGCTTAAACCTGAAGTTCTCAGATCATGATGATGTAGATACGCATCAGCATATAGGTGATGCAGCCGCCATATATGATCAGCTGGCTTATAAGGATCTGCTTACTTTAATTCAGGGTCTTTCACCAGCTTACCGCACCGTGTTTAACCTGTATGCAATTGATGGGTATTCGCACGATGAGATCGCTGAACTCTTAAAAATATCTGCCGGTACTTCCAAATCGAATTTATTCAAGGCAAGACAAAAACTGCAGGAGAAACTTGCACTGCTGGGGCATAAAAAGACAGCAGATGTAGCTGTTGATGATGATAATAATATTAAAAAATAGGGATGGAAACCGAGAACGAGATAGATCAGTTATTTAAACGCGGCCTGAATGACCCCCAGATTCCTTTCAATGAAATGGACTGGGAAAAGATGGCGCGTAAACTGGATGAAACAAAGAAAAAGAGAATTGTACCCATCTGGGTATTTACAGCAAGCGGAGTTGCCGCCGCATTGCTGATTTTCCTTTTCTGGTTTTTATTAAATCCCTCTGTCTCTGAAACAGGTGTAAATAACCCGGTGACTATTAAAAGGATAGCACCAGGACTTAAAAAACATAAGCAGGCTACGGGAGCTGATGCTGTAACAATCAACCCCAAAGGGCTTTCAGCTGAAAGTACTGCCTCCAATGCAACAGGTACCCCTGCTGCTGTCAGCTCCCCTGGATATCATGGTCAATGGACCGGTAATAACAATGGGGATGCCTGGGCTGGTTATAATGTGATCTCCAGGGATGCTTTTGCTTCAGCACCAATAGTAAAAGACAATATCAAAATCAGCCAGATAGCTCCGCTTAATACTGCAGCCGCTCCATTTAAATTGGCAAACCCCATTGCTGTGAAAACCCCTGAACGGCCTGCTGCTGCGGTCTCGGACAGCGCAATCATCGCACAAAAAGCAATGGCACTGGCACTCAGCAAAGATCCCCTGGAAAAGCTCAATCATACAGCAATCGCAAAAAGTGTACAAAAGAAAATGGACGAAGCCTTCTCTCAGCGGCCTAACCTGATCTTGACTGCCATGGCTGCTCCTGATATTTCTTCAGGGCCATCAGGTTCAAACAGGTCTTCAAAAGTCAGTAAGAACTTTGGTGTACTGGCAACTTACGCCCTTGGTTCAAAATTCAGTCTTACTTCGGGAGCAATTTATGCCAAAAAATATTACAATTATGGCTCAAACCCCGCAGGGGATAATATTTATTCGTCTCCTGCAGGAACAGACTGGGAAGTGAAAGCCGACTGTAATGTAATTGATGTCCCGGTAAACGTAAATTATAAACTGCTGGATAAGAGAAAGTTCTCGGTGAGTGTCAATACCGGTCTTTCGAGCTATTTTATGCTGAAAGAAAAATACGATTATATTATTGACAGGCCGGATCAGCCACAGCAGGTAAGTACTACGGTGATCAACAACCAGAACCAGCATGTTTTTGGTATTGCCAATGTATCTTTAAGCCTGGATCACCAGATCAGTAAAACCATCAGTATTGGTGTGCAGCCCTTTGCAAAATTGCCCCTTACAGGTATAGGCAACTATGACGTAGACCTGAAATCCACAGGGGTCTCCTTTTCTATCAATATCGGACTCTTCCCCTCAAAAAAACCAGGCAAACTGGCGGCAAACCGCTATTCTTCATTATATTAGTCACCATAGGTGCTAGTTATCCGTTTAAGAGGACAAAATAGCTTAATAACTGGATAACCTTGTATTGCTTTTTTTAGCAAAAACAACCTTTCTTTAGCCTGAGCCAATATAAATTGTAAAACCTGTATACAAACGATAAAAAATGAAAAAGAATCATTTTGCTGTAGTACTGATCATCTCCCTGTTTTTCCTCTGGGGATTTGCATTAAACTTAAACCCTATCCTTATTCCGCATCTGAAAAAAGCATGTCAGCTTACCGATACACAATCGGCATTTATTGACTCTGCATCCTACATCGCCTATTTTCTGCTGGCACTGCCTGCAGGCTGGTTTATGAAAAAATTTGGATATAAAGGCGGGATTGTATTCGGGCTTACCCTTTTTGCTATTGGTGCATTTTTATTCTACCCCGCTGCAGCTACCCGGTCATATGTGTTTTTCCTGATAGCCCTGTTTGTAATTGCCAGTGGCCTTACCTTCCTGGAAACGGCTGCCAATCCTTATATCACTGTTTTGGGCGATCCTGAAGGTGCTACGCAGCGACTAAACTTTGCGCAGTCTTTCAATGGTCTGGCGGCAACTCTCGCACCATTACTTGGAGGAATGTTTATCCTTTCAGGACACACACTGAGTGCTGATGCACAAATAGCAATGAGCCCTGAACAGCTCAATACCTATCTGGATAATGAAGCTTCTGCGGTGCAGATTCCCTTCCTGATCATTGGAGCCGTAGTACTGCTGATCGCACTTTTCCTGATCAGAACCCCCTTGCCGGAGATTGAGGACGAAAAAGGTCACCTCGAAGCTACAGGCTCACTACTGAAAGAAAAAAACCTGATGCTTGGCGTTACGGCGCAATTTTTCTATGTAGGTGCCCAAACCTGTGTAAGCAGTTTCTTTATCCGTTTCTCCTCACATGTTGCAGGGATTGAGGAAAAGTCGGCAGCCCTGTTTTTATCTGGCGCCCTGCTTGGATTTATGGCGGGCAGGTTTATCGGAACCTTTTTAATGAAATATATTGCGCCTTCAAAACTGCTGGCAATTTACAGTATAATTAATATTGCGCTGATCGTTGCAGCGGTGATGCTGCATGGCAAAGCATCGGTTTATGCACTGATGGGTGTTGAATTCTTTATGTCTATTATGTTCCCAACCATCTTCTCCCTGAGTATCCGCGGACTGGGATCGAGAATGAAAGAAGGGTCCTCGATGGTCATCATGGCAATCGTTGGCGGCGCAGTTTTCCCTGTGCTGATGGGCAGATTATCTGACCGTACCAACATCCAGGTGGCCTATGCGGTTCCTGCAGTTTGTTTTGCAGTGATCTTTTATTTCGCGCTCACAAATATCAGGGTAGGAAAGATTAAACTCAGTGTGGCCCATTAAGTAAAACATATGGTAACGATCGACTCGCATCAGCATTTCTGGATATATGATCCTGTAAAGCACGACTGGATAGGTGACGATATGGCTGTCATCAGAAGGGATTTTTTACCCGCAGACCTGGAGCCTGTGCTGCAGGAAAATGAAGTACAGGGCTGTGTTGCTGTCCAGGCAGACCAGACTATGGAAGAAACAGATTTCCTGCTGGCATTAAGTGATCGGCATGATGTCATTAAAGGCGTAGTGGGCTGGGCAGATTTGCAGTCGCCAGCCATAGAGGAAACATTGAGTGCATACGCACAGATGCCGGCGCTAAAAGGCTTCCGCCATATCCTGCAGGGAGAAAAACAGCGCGACCTGTGTCTGCAACCCGCTTTTTTAAATGGGATATCCCTGCTGGAAAAGTATAATTTCAGTTATGATATCCTGATTTTACAGGATCAGCTGCGCTTTATCCCTCAGCTGGTTTCCAGGTTTCCGAACCAGCGTTTTGTAATTGATCATCTGGCCAAACCAGGTATCAAAGCCGGCGAGATCAGCGACTGGAAGAGGGATATCGGGCTGGTAGCCAAACATGAAAATGTGCATTGTAAAATTTCTGGTATGGTAACCGAGGCTGAGCTCCAAAGTTGGAGATCTGAGGATTTTATTCCTTACCTTGACGTAGTTTTAAATGCATTTGGCACGAAGAGAGTAATGTATGGCTCAGACTGGCCGGTATGTCTTGCCGCAGGGAATTACACTGAGGTTATCCAGATTGTAAGATCCTGGTTCAGTTCATTTACAATAAATGAACAGGAGCTCTTTTTCGGAAAAAACGCAATAGATTTCTATCATTTATAAAAAACTCCTATGGACAATGCCCCTTCAGCAAGCCTGTCGCTGCCCAAAGTCATTTTTGGTACCAGTGGTTTAGGTAATCTTTATCAGGCTGTTCCCTATCCGGAAAAAAAGGAGATCGTTCGTCAGTGTATCCTTCATTCAGCAGGTAAACCTGTATTTGATTCTGCCGGTAAATACGGCGCAGGCTTATCGCTCGAAGTGTTGGGAGCCTGTCTTGCAGAACTGGATATTCATCCCGAAGATATTTT
This sequence comes from Pedobacter sp., assembly GCF_040513095.1. Classification (GTDB taxonomy): domain Bacteria; phylum Bacteroidota; class Bacteroidia; order Sphingobacteriales; family Sphingobacteriaceae; genus Pedobacter. Next base: position 17,747 of record NZ_JBEVDX010000158.1, read on the forward strand.
GATCAGTAATAAACTTGGATGGCTGCGTACAGAGCTGTCTGGTCCGGAGCCTTCATTTGAAAAAGGAGTATGGGTGGATATAAAACATGATGCTGTACAAAAGATAAGTTACCAGGGCATCCTGGAATGTTTTGAGCAGGGAAATGCACTGCTTGGTAAATACAGCGCGCAATTGGTTTCCGTTCATGATCCAGACGAGTACCTGGCAACTGCCAGCAGTAAAGGACATGAAGATGAACTGTATCAGGATATCCTGGATGCTTACATCGCATTGGCAGAACTTAAAAAAAAAGGTAAAGTACTGGCAGTAGGAGTGGGTTCAAAAGACTGGAAAGTGATCCGCAGGATTGCGGCAGATGTGCCATTGGATTGGGTGATGATCGCCAATAGCCTGACCGTGCTTTCCCATCCGCAGGAATTGCTGGATTTTATTGCTTTACTGGCCTCACAAAACGTCCGTGTGATCAACTCGGCGGTATTCAACGGCGGGTTTTTAACCGGGAGCGACTATTTTAATTACCAGCTGGCAGACCCTGATTCGGCCAGCGGAAGGTTGTTATATGATTGGCGCGACCGCTTTTATAAGCTTTGTCTTCAGTATAACATCCAGCCGGCCGAAGCATGTGTGGATTTCGGACTGCATATTCCCGGTGTGGAAAGTATTGCGATGAATACAACCCGGCCGGAAAAAGTACAAGTAAATATTGCTATGGCCAACCAGCAGATACCAGAGGCATTCTGGAAGGCTATGCAAGAGGAAGGATTAATAAACAGCTACAGATAAATGAAAACATTGATTTGCAATACCCCCGGTGAATTTGAATATATCGTTACCGAAATGCCCGAAGAACGGGAAAGTTACAGTTTGTTAAAAGTGTTGCGGGTAGGTATTTGCGGAACGGATATCCATGCTTTTGAAGGCACACAGCCTTTCTTCAATTACCCAAGGATACTCGGTCATGAAATTGCCGCCGAAATTGTACACACCCAGGAAGGCAGTGGATTTAGTACCGGCGAAATTGTAAGCATCAGTCCCTATTTCTACTGTGGCAGATGTGTAGCCTGCAGGAACGGCAAAACCAATTGCTGTGTGAAGATGGAAGTATTTGGTGTGCATATCGATGGCGGTATGAGGGGATATATTTCGGTGCCCAATTATGCGCTTGTGCGCGGGGAAGGATTATCTGCGGACGAGCTTGTCCTTGTAGAACCACTGGCAATAGGTGCCCATGGGGTGAGGCGTGCTGGTATAGAAATGGATGAATTTGTGCTTGTTATGGGCGCAGGCCCCATTGGACTGGGTACCATGGATTTTGCCGCCATAGCCGGGGGAAGGGTAATCGCAATGGATGTGAATCCACAGCGGCTTGAATTCTGCAGGGATACCTTTGGGATTCCATACACGATAAATCCGCTTACTGAAAATGTAATGGAACGTTTAATGGAGATTACCGGCGGGGATATGCCAACAGTTGTTATGGATTGCACAGGAAACCTGAAGGCAATTAACTCCGGTGTGCAGTATCTTGCCCATGGAGGAAGGTATGTGCTTATTGGCCTGCAGAAAGAAGAATTGGTAATCAGTCATCCCGAATTTCATAAACGGGAAGCTACCCTGATGAGCAGCCGTAATGCACTGCCCGAAGATTTTGAGCAGGTAGTATCCTGTATCAGGGACGGTTCTGTTCAGCCTGAAAATTACATTACCCACAAGGTGGAATTTGATGAAATGAAGTACCAGTTTTCAGAACTGATCAATCCTGCAAACGGAGCAATAAAAGCCGTAGTAGTTTTTTAATACATAAGATTATCACATGAAAAAGACCATATTTTGCCTGGTTGCTGCCGGATTTTGTTTTACTGCCTGTAAGCAAAAAGGAAGTACCGAATCTACAGCTGCTGCAGATTCTGCTATCGTTAAAATGATCAGTGATTCCAGTTTTGTGAAACACCTGAGTGTGCTGGCTTCTGACGAATTCATGGGCAGAAAACCTTTTACCATCGGGGAGACAAAATCCATCAATTACCTGAAAGAGCAGTTCAGTGCTCTGGGATTGAAACCGGGCAACGGCGACAGTTATTTCCAGGCAGTACCTATGGTGGAAATAAAGTCGGTGCCTGAGAGCAAAATGGTTTTTAAAGGAACCTCCGGAAGTGTAACGGCAAATTACCTCACAGAATTCGTAGCAGGGACCAGAAGGGTTTTACCAAAGGTAAACCTTGAAAACTCACCGCTGGTTTTTGCTGGTTATGGCATTGTGGCCCCGGAATACAAATGGAATGACTATGCCGGACTGGATGTTAAAGGCAAAACTGTAGTAGTGATGATCAATGATCCGGGATTCTCGGATTCCACCCTGTTTAAAGGCAAAAGCATGACCTATTACGGTCGCTGGACCTATAAATTTGAGGAAGCCGCCCGTCAGGGTGCTGCAGCAATTCTGATTATCCATGATACTGCCCCGGCAGCTTATCCATGGTCAGTAGTGCGCAGCGGATGGTCTAAATCAAAGCTGCAGCTCGAAGAAAAAGACAATAATATGTCAAGGGCAATTGTGGAAGGCTGGATCACGCTGGATGTAGCCAGGCAGCTATTTAAACTCAGCGGACAGTCGGACGCGCTTTTCGCACAGGCGCTAAAGCCTGGTTTTAAAGCAGTAGATTTAAAAACAACAACTTCATTAACAGTCAATAATACCATCAAAAAGTCTGTTTCAAATAACGTGGTAGCCGTATTGCCCGGAACAAAAAGACCTGATGAAAACATCATTTATTCCGCACACTGGGATCATTTGGGTACCGGCGAACCCGTTAAAGGTGATTCTATTTATAACGGAATGACAGACAATGCCACGGGTGTAGCTGCCCTGCTGGATCTTGCTGCGGCTTTCCAAAAAGCAAAACCTGAACGCTCGGTAGTGTTTGTTTCCTTTACCGGTGAGGAACAGGGATTACTGGGCTCTGAATATTATGCCAAACATCCGGTTTTTCCGGTGGACAAAACGGTTGCCGATATCAATATGGACATGATGGGACTTGCGGGAAAAACCAAAGACATTGTGATATATGGGTTTGGCCAGTCAGATCTTGAAGATTATGCTGCAGTGTCTGCTAAAAAACAGGGCCGCGTGACGGTTAAAGATCCAAAACCTTCTACAGGGCTATACTATCGCTCTGATCACTTCAATCTTGCCAAGGTAGGTATCCCTTCTTTATTCACAGGTTCGGGTGTCGATAATCTGGAACATGGAAAAGCCTGGGGACAGCAACAGGCTGATGATTTTTTTAAATCACGCTATCACTCACCACAGGATAACTTTGATCCTAAAGCCGATGTATCCGGCATGGTAGAAGATGTGAGGTTGTTATTCGATCTGGGTTTCCGGTTGAGTAATGAAACAACCTTCCCGAAATGGAAAGAGGGCTCAGAGTTTAAAGCAGCAAGGGAAAAAGGGAAGTAGTTTATACTTCCCCTTCATCAGACTGATCACCGCTGCCTTCTTTTTCAGAAAATTCCCTGGCCTTTTCATCGGCGGTTACATCACCCTCTTTTTCAGGTTCCAGGTTCTCGTCCAGGCGGTCGTTCCATTGATCAATTCCGTCAGGTTTTACCTGATCTTTTTCTGTTTTATTGTTCTGATTCTCCATAGTCGTTTAATAATTTACTTCTGTCTCTCTTCGTAAAAGGCCCGGTAGCCCTGTTCATATGTCCATGTGCTGAGGCACTGATAAATATCAATAGTGATACAGCAATGGCTGTCCAGGTAACCAGGGGGTGTTCGCCCCAGTTTTTTACAGCAATACCAACAATTCCCCAGACACCTACATTCGCGTACTCTCTCATGTTACGTGTCCATGTCATAGCTATGAATATAAATGCCGCTACCAGTAGCACAAGTACTGCCCATATCTCAGTGCTTACAGGTGCGCCCGTCCATTGAATAGCGGTCAGGTAGGCTGATATATTAACGATCAACGCAACATTGATCCAGCCAAAATAGAGGCTGAATGGCCACCAGATATAAAATATGACGGGATTGGGGGCGTCCCATTTCTCCATCCGGGTATTGATAACGATTTTAAGCAGGGCGAAGAAAATTACCAGCATGATCAGGAGCGACAGACCCGGCTGATCACTCGTGAAGGCCCATACCCATGCTGCATTAGCCAGATTGGCAATAATAAACCACCACCCAATTCTCAGGATGAAGTCTCTCTTAAGGTCTTTTCTGAAAAGATCTGCAGCCTGATAAACGGCAAAAATAAGCAGTGCGATATAAATTAATCCCCAGATGCCAAAAGCATATCCGGCAGGCGTAAGCAGGTTATCGTACTTTGCTGAAATATCAGAAATGGAGGGTTTTCCCTGCTGACCGTTAAAAAGGTAGTTGATGCCAATCGTAAATAACAGGGTAACAATGTTTAAAACCTGAAGGATTTTTTTCATGCGGGCTGGGAAGGTTAATCTTCATTTAGTAAACAGCAGCGGGGCTACAAGGTTTTATAATTGCGAAAAATCGTTTACTCCAGGATGACGAGAATGTTATCGGTCATCTTGCTGGAAACTGTTTTTGGCTCGCCTTCATCAATAGAAATGATCATCGACTGATCAAATTCCATCTTTTCGATTACCCTGATGCTGGAACCCAAACCTACCTTCAGCTGTTTCAGATATTTTAGAAATGCGGTAGAAGTATCCCTTACGCTTCCAACTTTACATAACTGGTCGGCCTCAGTATCACTCAACCTTGTGCTTGCATAAACCGGCATCTTCCCATTTTGTGCAGGAATAGGATCACCGTGAGGATCAAAAGAGGGGTTTCCTAAAAAGTCATCCAGTTTTTTTGCCAGCTGCTCATCGTGGATATGCTCCAGCTGTTCAGCAATAGCATGCACTTCATCCCAGCCATATTGCAGTTTCTCTACCAGAAAAACCTCCCAGAGCCTGTGTTTGCGTATAATATCCAGTGCAGCGGCTTCACCACTGTGGCTCAGAATTGCGCCCTGTACCTTATCATAACTGATCAGGTCTTTATCCTGCAGCTTTTTAAGCATATCAATAACCGAAGCCGGATTGTTCTCCAGCGCATCTGCGATAGCCTTCGGGCTTACTTTATTATCACTTTTACCAAGATGGTAAATGGCTTTAAGGTAGTTCTCTTCGGAGTAGGTTTTCTTCATGTCTGAGCTGATGCATCAAAAGTAAATAAATATTTGTCCAATTACATAAATTAGTCATGTCTAATTATATATATTTGTCAAACCAAATTAAAATAGATTGATTAGGCTAATATATATTGCATGAAACAACTAATTACTCTTCTTTTCCTATGCCTGTCGCTTTCAGTTGCGGCCCAGCAGGGAACACTTGCGGGAAAGATCAGTCTAGGCGAAATAGCCCTCAAAGGTGCCACTGTACTTTTAAAGAAAACTACGCATAAAACGCTTTCAGATCAGGACGGCCTTTACAGCTTAAAAAATGTACCTGCGGGCAACTATGAGCTCAGCGTTACCGCTGTAGGTTATCTTACGCACCATCAGGAAATCAGTATCCTTGCGGATAGCACCCTTAAACTGGATATTGAACTGAGAGAAAAATCAGACGATCTGAATGAGGTAGTTGTTACCGGCACCATGAAAGCGGTGCGTAAACTGGACAGCCCTGTGCCGGTAGAAGTTTACACACCTGCATTTTTTCAGAAGAATCCTACGCCAAACCTGTTCGAGGCCCTGGGACTGATCAATGGGGTACGGCCGCAGTTGAACTGTAATATCTGCAATACCGGTGATATCCATATCAACGGACTTGAAGGCGCATACACGCTGATCCTGATTGACGGCATGCCCATTATCAGCAGTCTCTCTACGGTTTACGGGTTAAGTGGTATACCCAACAGCCTGGTAGACCATATTGAAGTTGTAAAAGGCCCGGCTTCATCGCTGTATGGTTCTGAGGCGATGGGAGGCGTAATCAATGTGATCACCAAAAATGCAGTAAAAGCCCCCTTGTTTAGCTTTGATGCTTTTGGCACTTCCTGGCAGGAGTACAATGTAGATGGCTCCGTAAAATTCAGCGGAAAGAAATTCCAGAGTTTGCTGGGTGTAAATTATTTCAACTATCAGCATCCCACAGATAAAAACGGTGATGGATTTACTGATGTAACCCTGCAACACCGGATATCTGTATTTAATAAATGGAATTTTGTCCGTAAGGAAAAGCGTGAGGCCAGTCTGGCTGCCCGTTTTGTAAACGAAGACCGCTGGGGCGGGCAGATGAACTGGAATAAGCAGTACAGGGGATCCGACAGTATTTATGGGGAGAGCATCTATACACGCAGGTGGGAGCTCATCGGGTTATACCAGCTGCCGGTAAAGGAAAAGATTATGGTGCAGCTTTCGTACAACTGGCACAACCAAAATTCTTACTATGGTTTTAATCCCTTTATGGCTAACCAGCAGGTTGGATTTGCCCAGATGTACTGGGACAAGGAATTAAGCAAAAAACATAACCTGCTGCTGGGAGCAACCTACCGTTATACCTGGTATGATGACAATACACCAGCGACAGCATCCGCAGACGGACTGAAAAATTTGCCTGCAAAAACTCCACTGCCGGGGATTTTTATCCAGGACGAGTGGAAATTTACAGAAAAGCAGACCTTGCTGGCAGGCTACCGCTACGACTATGACCAGTACCATGGCAGTATCCATTCCCCGCGGCTGGCCTACAAGTTTTCCCCCAACCCCATGAATACCTTTAGGGCAAGTTTTGGAACGGGCTTCAGGGTGGTCAATTTATTTACCGAAGATCATGCCGCGCTTACTGGAGCGAGGCAGGTAGTGATAGCAGAAGAACTGAAACCAGAACGCTCCTACAACGGAAACCTGAATTATGTACTCAAGGTACCTGCAGGATTTGGTTTACTGAATGTAGACGCCACGGGTTTTTACTCTTATTTCACCAATAAAATTACTGGCGATTTTGATCAGGACCCAGACAAGATCATTTATGCAAACCTCAATGGGCATGCAATATCAAGAGGGATTGCTCTGAACACAGAGATGACCTTTAACTTCCCTTTGAGGATTTCGGCAGGGCTAACCTGGTCAGACGTATATCAGCTGGATGATAACGGGCGCGGAACCGAAAAAACAGCACAGCTGCATGCACCGAAATGGAGCGGGAATTACCTGATATCTTATACATTTCCAGGTGATTTCGTCATTGACCTTACCGGTGTATATACTGGCCCCATGCGTTTGCCCGTACAGCCCAAAGATTTCCGCCCGGAATATTCACCCTGGTTTACGCTGGCCAATATCCAGTTCACTAAAAAGTTTGACAGCGGGCTGGAGATTTATGCGGGAATAAAAAATCTTCTTAATTTCATACCAAAGTATGCTTTGATCCGTGCTTTTGATCCTTTCGATAAAACTGCGGGCGATCCGCTGAGTAATCCAAACGGGTATACCTTTGATACTGAATATAATTACGCGCCTTTGCAGGGGATCAGGGGATTTGCGGGAATACGTTATAATTTATTTAAATATTAATTTTATATTTACGGCCAGTACCTGCCAATCATCCTTAAAATGCAACCCGATCCAAATAGCGACGCTGAAAAATCAAAACAAGAACAGGACGATCATACCCATATCCCGTATGATGGTTTTGTTAATGTGAATGATATTGTCAGAAAAAGGCGTCAGCTGCGGAATGCAGAATTCAATGTGGCAGACGAAACCTGGGATGCTGATTTGAATCCCATCCCCAGGCAGGATCCTGAAGATAACCCTCAATAGGCTTTAGGGGCATTATTCCCCTAACAAAATATCCTGTTCATTGTTATCATTGAATAGACTATTAGCCCATGGATCATTACCTTGTTATTATAACGATTATAGGGGTAGGAATTCTGGGAATGGCATGGATGCCTGCGTTAACTGCAAAAACAAGAATTTCTTACTCCGTTATCTACCTTCTTCTGGGAATATTGTTATACAGTATTTTCGATTTTTTACCGGCGCCAAACCCCAGGGAATATCCCGGGCTTACCATGCATCTGACAGAACTGGTGGTAATTGTCTCGCTGATGTGTACAGGGTTAAAAATAGATCAGAAATTTTCATTTCGTGCCTGGCGCATCCCTTTCAGGCTGGTGACTATTACCATGATGCTGTGTATTGCAGCAGTAACAGCTTTAGGAGTATACTATTTCAATATGCCCCTGGCTACAGCATTGCTGCTGGCCGCAGTATTATCACCTACCGATCCGGTACTGGCAACTGATGTACAGGTAGGGCATCCGAACGAAGAAGACCGAGATAACGTAAAGTTTTCCCTTACAGCAGAAGCGGGATTTAATGACGGAATGGCCTTTCCTTTCGTATGGCTGGCCATTCTTATTGCTATGCACTCTTTTGATGCGCAGTCTTTTATGGTTACATGGGCATGGAAACATGTTGTATACCAGATTCTGGCAGGACTGATAGCAGGCTATTTACTGGGGAAATTACTGGCTTATATCCTGTTTACGCTGTCTAAGAAATTTGAATCATTTGCCACGCAGGATGGTTTTGTATCCATTGCCGCTACGCTGACTGTTTACGGTTTGACAGAGTTCATTCACGGGTATGGATTTATAGCTGTATTTATTGCCGCCTTAACGCTCCGTGCTTCTGAAAGGGAAGACAGGTACCACAATAGGCTGCATGCTTTTTCTGATCAGATAGAGCGGATCCTGGTGGCTATCATGCTGATCTTATTTGGCGGGAGCCTGGTGAGAGGTATCATGAACAGCCTTACCTGGCCGATGGCTGCGTTTGGTGTGGCCTTTATCTTTGTGATCAGGCCGCTTTCCGGTTTAATCGGGCTGATCGGTACCCGGCTTAAGATACAGGAAAAGCTTGTCATCAGCTTTTTTGGGATCAGGGGGATGGGATCGCTCTATTATCTGGCCTTTGCATTCAGTACCACCTTCTTTAAGAACCAGGACGAATTGTGGGCCATCGTTGCATTTATTATCCTCATTTCTATAGGAATACACGGCCTCACTGCCGGTTTTACCTTGCGTAAGCTGGAGGAAGTATTGCCGGAGGACAATGAAATTCTTGCTAAATAGCTTTAAAAAACGGTTTAGCAACCTTCCCATTTCTAAAATAATAAGAACAATAAAGCACGAAGCAGGTTTAATCTTCTAAAAAAGAAACACAATTAATGGAATTTTTGCATACCCTGTTGGGCGAAGACATGAAAGCCGGTCTTTTAATTATTTTAAACCTTATTGTTATTGAAAGCTTGCTTTCAGTGGATAATGCGGCAGTTTTAGCAACTATGGTAATGGATCTTCCAAAAGACCAGAGAAGCAAAGCATTGAAATATGGAATTATAGGCGCCTATATCTTCAGGGGTATTTGTCTGCTTATTGCCGCATGGCTTGTTAAAATATGGTGGTTAAAACCACTTGGCGGCTTCTACCTTTTATATCTTGCCCTGTCTTATTTTTTTAAAAAGAAAGATACCGCTGTGCAGGAAGAGGATACCAATAAAAATAAAAACTGGTTTTACCGGTCAACGGTTGGCCTTTTAGGCGTATTCTGGGCTACTGTTGCCCTGGTAGAAGTAATGGACCTGGCGTTTTCAATCGACAATGTTTTTGCTGCGGTAGCGTTTACAGATCATATCGGTCTGATCTATATTGGTGTATTTATCGGGATTCTGGCGATGCGTTTTGTAGCGCAGGCTTTTGTTAAACTCATGGAGAAGTTCAGCTTTCTGGAAACTGCTGCCTTCACAGTGATCGGTATCCTTGGCCTCAAACTTACCTCTTCACTGCTTACTCATTTTTATCCTCATGCGCCCATTTCGCGCTTTCTGGAAGGCGAGCAGGCAGACCTGTTTATTTCCCTGCTAACCGTTGCCATATTCCTGCTGCCGGTACTTTCCTCCCTTCTTTTTAACTTCCCAAAGAAACATACTTCATAAACAGTTGGTTATATCAAATATTATTTGCTAACTTTCTTTGATGTTAAACCATCCGGTAACAAGTATTTAGGTCTCTCATTCAAGCTACTCCATTTTTTTAGGTATTATTTCTTAACCTAAACGTCCAATCCGATCCTTTTTCTTTACAATTTGATAATACCGTAATAGAGTTGTGTTAACCTAAGAGGAACACCTTTGTGCAAAATTACAGGGTTTCAGATAAAACGATTTATGGAAAAAAACTACACACTAATTTCCCGGTTAAACAATCAAGTTCAATGGAGAGGTATCTTTTCATTGATTTTGGCTGTGTTGTTATCGGTAAGCGCCATTGCACAGCAAACAGGCAGGATTATAAAAGGAAAAGTTACGGATGCGGCCAACGCCCCTCTACCAGGTGTTATTGTTCGTGTAAAAGGAACAGCAACTGCTGTTACAGCTAACCAGGATGGTGAGTATTCCATCAGGGTAACAAGCGGTCAGGATGTACTTACGTTTAATATGCTTGGAATGGTTGTTCAGGAAATACCTGCCGGAACCAGATCACAGTTGAACATTGTACTGAAAGAAAGCAGTAAAACACTGAGCGACGTTGTTGTTATCGGTTACGGTAGTGCAAATAAGAAAGACCTTACAGGGGCAGTAGTATCTATAGGCTCTGAGGATTTCAATCAGGGTGTATTGGTAAGTCCTGCGCAATTACTGCAGGGTAAAGTTGCCGGTTTAAACGTTACCAAGAGTGGTGACCCGAATAAACAACCCTCTACAACACTTAGGGGACCATCTACATTCCGTACAGGAGCTGCACAGGAACCTTTTTACGTGATTGATGGTGTACCCGGAGCGTCAATCGACCTATTGGCTCCGGCAGATATCGAAACGATTGACATCCTGAAAGATGCATCTTCCACTGCAATTTACGGTTCAAGGGCGTCCAATGGTGTAATCATAGTCACCACAAAAAAATCAAAAGCAGGACAGTCGAGATTATCTTATAGTGGCTACGGAGCTGTTGAAAATGTATCAAAAACCTATGATATGTTAACAGCACCTGAACTGCGCAAGTATCTTGCGGATAATGGTCAGGCACCGCTTAGCGCCCTTGATGATGACGGTTCTGATACCGACTGGCAGAAACTTATCGAAAGAACAGGTTTCTCACAAAACCATAACGTTTCATACGGCGGTTCAGGACAAACTTCTGATTACGGTGCCAGTGTCAATTACCTGAATAATGAGGGGATACTGAAAAACACTTCATTGAAAAGAACAATTGTAAGAGGATATATTAACCAGCGTTTCTTCAATGACAGGTTAAAATTAGGTGTTACGGTTTCCAACAGTTCTTCAAACAGTGAAGATGTTTATTCACAAACTACCGCACTTTCAAACATGTTGTTCTTTTTCCCAACTGTAAGCCCTTTTAATGCAGACGGCAGTTACAAGGAAAATTATCTGAGAACAGGCAGCGGAACACGTAACCCGCTTTCTGTTGTTGACAACAACCTGATAAATAACAAAAATGAAAAAACACTGATCAATGGTATTGCATCCCTGAATATCATGGAAGGATTGAAATTCACTGCAAGTTTATCAACCCAAAAAGATCAGACTAACAATAAAACCTATTTAAACAGTCAATCCGGACTGGCAAGAAATGCTAACGGAGTAGCTATCAGATCAGAAATATTAAATACCACCAAAATTGCTGAGGGGTACTTTAACTATGATAAAACATTCGGCAAGCATAGCCTTAAATTTCTGGCAGGTTACTCCTGGCAGGAAGACAAAACCAATGACGGTTTTGGTTTACAGACACAGGGTTTCTCCAATGATCAGTTAGGTGCGAACAATCCGGCACTGTCTAATCCTACAGGGCTTTCACAGCTGATTTTAGATCAGACACTGGTAAGCTCTACACTTAGATTAATCTCTTTCTACGGAAGGGCACAATACAATTTTAACGAGAAATACCTGTTAAACGCTTCATTAAGGAATGATGGTTCATCTGCTTTCGGATTAAACAGCCGATGGGGATTGTTCCCAGCAGTATCTGCAGGCTGGAGAATTATTTCTGAAGACTTCATGAAAAGTGTACCCGTAGTGAGCGACCTGAAGTTGAGAGCTGGCTGGGGTAAATCAGGAAACAGTCTTGGTTTCAACGCCTTTTCATCATTACTTGTTTATGGTGCGGGCACTAAGTTTTATAACAACGGTTTGATCAGCAATGCAATCGGGCCTGTTAGAAATGAAAACCCTGACCTGAAATGGGAAAGTACAGCAACTTCCAACATTGGTGTTGATTTCGGATTGTTCAAAAACAGGATCACCGGTTCCGTGGATTATTATATCAAGAAAACATCTGACCTGATCTATGACCAGTATGCGGTTTCAACAACACAGTATCCTACAAACGTGATTACTGCAAACGTTGGAAAGATTAAAAACTCAGGTATCGAGATCACTTTAAATGCAGTAGCAGTTAAAACCCCGAATTTTACCTGGACCACCTCGCCAAATGTCTCACACAATAAAAATGTTGTAGAGGCACTTTCAGATGCCATCTATAAGATCGACTTTATCCAGACTGCACAGCTGGGCGGTAAAGGACAGTCTGGAAATTACAGCCAGATCATCCAGCCAGGAGAGGCTTTGGGTACTTTCAAACTGTGGAATTATGCAGGTAAAAATGCTGCAGGTATCAGTACTTACATCAATGCTGCCGGACAAACTATAGCAAGTCAGCCTTTAACAACTGACATGAAAATTGCCGGTAATGCACAACCTAAATATATCTATGGATGGAACAACAGTTTCAACTATAAAAAATGGGATTTAAACTTCCTGGTTCGCGGAGTACTGGGCAATAAGATCCTGAATGCAACAGCTGCAGGATTAAACACACCGGCAGATGCCAAGCTGCAGAATATTCCAAGATCAAGCTTAACTGAATCTTTCGCTGATGTGAATGCTTACCTGATCTCAGACAGATACCTGGAAAGCGGTTCTTACCTGCGTATGGACAATGCTACACTAGGGTATACCATCAAACCTAAGTCACCAACAATCAAAGCTATCCGTCTTTATTTCTCAGCGAATAACGTATTCGTGATCACGAAATACTCAGGAATTGATCCGGAGATTGATATGGGCGGAGCAACTCCAGGTATTGACAACAACAATTTTTACCCAAAAACACGTACGCTGAGCTTCGGTGTTAACGCATCATTTTAATCATTTAGCAACTTAGAAATGAAAAAAATATATTTATTAACTGCAGCATGTGCTGCAATTTTAGCCGCCACATCCTGCACTAAATTGGATGTGAGCGTAGACTCCCAATACGTAAAAGAAAACTTTCCGGTAACTTCTGCAGATTTTGCAGCATTTTACGGTACCATGTATTCCAACCTTTCTTCATCTTATGGAGTTCCTTACTGGAGAATGCAGGAATTATCTACTGATGAGGCCATCCTGCCTGCAAGGGACGGTAACTTTGATGACGGTGGACAATACAGGCAGCTGCACTACCATACCTGGACATTTGACCACGCCAATGTAAAAACCGTATGGGAATGGGGATTTGGTGGTATCAACACCTGTAACCGTCTGATCGGGGCAACTGCTGTTGCACCTTCATCTGACGCAATCAAACTTGCAGGAACAACAGAAGTGAAGGCAATGCGCGCATTATACTACTTCATGATGATGGATATTTATGGTAACGTACCTATCATAGAAACTTTCCCTGTTCCGGCAAATGCTTTACCGGCTACGGTAAGCAGGGATAAGGTTTTCGAATTTATTGAGAAAGAATTGCTTGCAGTAATTCCGAATCTGCCGCAGAAAACCAACTCCAACAGTCAGTTATATTATGGTAAACCAACCCGCGGTATGGCTTTCGCATTACTTTCTAAAATGTACCTCAACGCTGAGGTTTATACAGGCAGATCAAGATATCCTGAAGCAGTAGCCATGGCTGATAGCGTATTGAAAAATACCAACTATGCATTGGATGCTAAATATTCTGATATTTTCGATGTCAACAATGGTCCTCAGATTACTGAAACTATTTTTGCTATCCCTTACGATCAGCAGATTCCGGGTAACCAGATCACCAGGTTTGGTTTTTACCCTGCGCTTGCCACTGCTTACGGCATCCCTGGTGTTGGTTTCAGTATCTCTATGAGTACTACTCCTGAATTTTACGACAGGTTTAACCTGACCAACGATATCCGTACTTCATTCTGGCTGATCGGTAAACAATACGCACCTGATGCAAACAGAAAACCTGATTTGTCGAAACCAGTATATAATGCAGGAACAACTACACAAATTGAGCTCACCAGAGATCTGATCCTGAAACCGGGTAAACCTATGGACGTTGGTAATACTGTAGCCGACCAGGCGAAAGGTATCCGTTCTGTAAAATACTGGCCGGATGTAAATGCTATCCAGGCAACCCGTCTGAATGGTAATGACATGCCGTTTTTACGTCTTGCCGATGTGATGCTAATGAAAGCTGAAGCTATCCTGCGTGGTGCAACTGCAACCACAGTAAATGGTGAACTGCAAACTCCGCTGGCCCTGATAAACAAAGTACGTACAAGAGCAGGTGCATCTCTGGCTACAACGGTCACCCTGCAAAGCATCCTTGATGAAAGAGCAAGAGAGCTTTCATGGGAAGCATGGAGAAGGAATGACCTTATACGTTACGGACAGTTCGAAACAGAGTATCCTTTACAAAACGACGTGCTGACAATGGATAAAAGCACAACAAAAAGAATCTATCCTGTTCCTACATCGGAGCTGAGATTAAATACCAACCTTAAACAAAATCCAGGTTATTAATAACTTAACTTTAACAGCCGGTCAAGTACCGGCTGTTTCTATTTCAAAACAAATCGTATGTTAAAAACTCTATCCTGCGCAAGTCTTTTCATTGCGCTTTCTGCGTTTACACCAGGTGATGGTGATAACCTTCCTATCAATAAGATCCAGGTGATCGGTTCGCATAACAGTTACAAAGTAGCTATTGACCCGCACTTGTTTAAAACCTTCGCCAAGAAGGATTCAGTTTCAGCAAGCAGAATCGATTACGAACATATCCCAGTTACCCAACAGCTCGACAAAGGGCTGAGGAACCTGGAGATCGATGTATATGCGGATGCCAAAGGCGGAAAGTATGCACATCCACGTGGGCTCGACTGGGCGGCTGATCAGGCGCCATATGATGTAAACAAGGAAATGAATGCACCCGGATTTAAAGTTTTTCATATCCAGGACCTGGATTTCCGCAGTGACTTTCTTACCTTCAAAGGCGGCCTGGAGAAACTGAAACAATGGTCTGAAGCCAACCCTGACCACACACCAATCTTCATTACGCTTGAAGCAAAGGATAATATCATGAAAGGGGAGGGCTTTAGTGCTCCCGAGAAATTTACTGCTGAAACATTTGATCAGCTGGATAAGGAAATCATAAATACCCTTGGCAAGAACAAGGTCATCACTCCGGATCAGGTACATGGTCAATACAAAACTCTGGAGGATGCGGTGTTACACGATAACTGGCCGACATTGAAAGCGGCAAAAGGCAAGTTTATATTTATTCTGGATGCTAAAGACGAAAAGATGGAACTGTATATCAAAGGCCATCCTTCGCTGAAAGGGAGAACGCTTTTTGCTAACGCCGCTGCCGGCAGGCCGGAAGCAGCAATGATGATCATCAACAATGCTAAAAGTCAGGAAATACCTGCATTGGTGAAAAAAGGATATATCATCCGTACCCGTGCAGATTCTGACACCCAGGAAGCACGCGCAAATGACCGTTCTGCCTTTGATGCTGCCTGTGCATCAGGTGCCCAGATCATTACTACTGACTATTACCAGAAAAGTACCCATTTTAAATCTGACTATGAAGTGAGCTTTAAAGACGGCAAATATTTTAGATTAAATCCCTTATTTAACAATTAGAACTTGAAATACCAGGCAATCAGTACACTGATCATCGCTGCAGCTTTGTGGTCAGTTCCAGGCAAAGCGCAGGATCAGCATTCCTACGGAGATGGGGAAAAACATTATTCGTTTGTAGATCCAATGATTGGTTCCGAAGGATTAGGACGGGTCTTTATCGGCCCTTCTTACCCCTTCGGTATGGTAAAACCCTCACCGGATTGTGGTACCGCTCCAAATAGCGGATGGCTGCCGGAACCTGTACCCGTTACCGGATTTAGTCAGCTTCATGTGAGTGGAACCGGGGGCGGGCCTAAGTATGGCAATATCCAGGTGATGCCCTTCACCGGTGCGCTGGATAGTCAGGAGCAGTCATCGCTCCGCGAAAACGAAAAGGTAAAATTGGGTTACTACAGCGTAGTATTAAAGAAAAATCAGGTTAAAACAGAGATTACCACTGCAGATAAAGCCTCATTTTATAAGTTCAGTTATCCGGCTGCCCAAAATAAATCACTGAAGATTGATGCCGGGTTTTTTCTTGGCGAGCAGCCGGTACCTGATGCCAGGGAAGCACAGCAGTTTGTTGGATCAGAAATAGAACTGGTTTCGCCTACGGAGATTCGGGGTTACAGCCGTATCCGTGCAGGATGGAACAATGGAAGGGCTTATACAGTTTTTTTTTATGCTGTGCTTGATCAGCCGGTAACTTCCTATACCAGCTGGAAGGGCGGGAGACTTTATCCGGGTGTTGCTGTACAGTTTGACAGTAACGAGAAAACAGGATTGCTGCTGGCCCTGGGTGGCAGCACCACGCAGCTGAACATGAAGATCGGTATCTCTTTCGTAAGTTCGCTGAAAGCGAAAGCCAACATCATGCAGGAGCTCCCTGACTGGAATTTTGAGCAGGTCCTGACGGGACTGCAAAACAAATGGGAAGCTTTGTTCAGCAGAATTGCGATAGACCCCCAGTCTACCAATACGCAGAAACAATTGTTCTACACCGGGCTCTACCATACGATGCTGATGCCGGTTAACCGTACAGGCGAAAATCCTTTATGGACAAATGATCAGCCTTACTATGACGATTTTTACACGCTCTGGGATACCTTCAGGACTTCTAATCCCCTGATCACACTGATCTCGCCCAAAAGGGAAGCGGAGATAGTAAACGCACTCATCGATATTTATAAACATGACGGTTATCTGCCCGATGGCAGAAGTGGTAATGCCAACGGAAGAACGCAGGGCGGATCGCATGGCGAAGTGGTGATTGCAGATGCATATGTAAAAAAACTCGAAGGGATTGATTATGAACTGGGTCTTGAAGCGATGCTGAAAGATGCTACAGTACCTCCTGGAGGAAATGAGGAGCAGGAAGGCCGCGGCGGTTTAACAGCATATAACCGTTTGGGTTATGTTCCTTTTTCAGTAGTCAGATCTGGCAACCGTACTGTAGATTATGCCTATAATGATTATAACATTGCAACAGTAGCAAAGGGGCTGGGACACAAAAGAATATTTGACCGTTTCATCAAACAGTCCGCCAACTGGAGAAACCTCTGGCGTGACGATTACACCCATGAAGGTTCCAAAGGGTTTATCCTTCCCAGGGATGCAGATGGCAAATGGCTTGACACTATCCCTTACGGGAATTCTGAAATACAACATCCCACTTATATCTATACACCGCTTACGCACGAAACACCATGGTATGCCTGTCACTGGTGCGGGTTCTTCTATGAAGGAACTTCCTGGGAATATTCATTTAGTATCCCTCATGAAGTACCGGCCCTTATCTTAAAGTCGGGCGGCAACGATGCCTTCAGAAAAAGACTCGATACCTTCTTTGATAAAAAGTTTTATAACGTAGCGAATGAGCCTTCTTTCCTTACACCTACTTTATACCACTGGATAGGTAGGCCAGACCTGAGTTCGGAGCGCATCCGTCAGATCATTGCCGCAAGTTACAATACAAGCCGCAACGGACTTCCAGGAAATGATGACTCAGGTGCTATGTCTTCCTGGCTGGCTTTTCATATGATCGGGCTATATCCCAATGCCGGTCAGCCTTATTACCTGATCAACTCTCCCTTAGTGAAACAGACTGTTTTTCACCAGGAGAATGGTAAGGATTTTAAAGTGACTGCCCGCGGCTTGTCCGGCAGGAATATTTATATCAAGTCTGCGAGACTAAATGGTAAGGTATTTAACCAGGCCTGGATCAATCATGAGGATATCCTGAAAGGCGGCGAACTTGTGCTCGAAATGGACGCCAGACCTTCAGCCTGGGGAACCCGGATTTTACCACCTATAAGCCTTAAACCATGATCAGGAGATTCACATATCTATTAGTGCTGAGTATGTTATTTACTTCAGCTATTGCACAGCAGCAGGGTACCACCATTCAACCGGCTACAAAACTCGATTATAAGTTTTTCCTCTACGGACAGACGGTAGCCATCGGCATGACGGTTAAGTCTGTCACGGATAGTGTTCAGCTCGACTGGAACCTGAGGGGAATGGCCTTCGGAAGTTATCTGGTTTCCAAAAAAGGATTTGAGAATGGAACTAAGCTTAATTTTATACAGCCCGCTGCCTCAACGGTGTTGCGGCTTGCGCCTGATGAAACTTTTGCAGTAATCTCAAAAGCTGCATTCAGGGCATTGAAAAAGGACAAAAAATTCATTTACAACAATACCACTTATGTGCTGCAATCCAGCAGAAATCAGCCGGTATTTAAAGCAGGTGACAGGGAACTGGATGTTTTACATGTTGTGGGTGTGGAAGAACACGGAGAACTGTGGATACTCAATGATCCGGACTTTCCGCTGATCTGCCAGGTAAAGAATAATCCTGTAGGGATTAACTTCACAATCACAGCAATAAAGTAGCTGCCAGAAATGCCTGTGATGAAATCATTACAGGCATTTCCTTTTTTACTGGAATTTCTTCTGATCATTCACTTCCAGCCAGTGCCCGTCAGGATCCTGGAAATAAATCTGCTTCACACCATCCACCCTGACCGTAGGTGTTTTTGCTGTTCCTTCCCAGTTGATATAATCGATATGCTGCTGATCCAGCTTTGCGATAAAATCACTGATCGAAGAAACACTGAAACATAGATGTTCGTTCTTATCATAGCTGGCAGAAGTTTTTGCCCCGCTGATTAAATGTACCTGCCCGGCTGTTCCAAGGGTAAACCACACATGCCTGCCATCTTTAAAAGGTTCTTCTATCTTTTGGAGATTGAGCACGCTGCCGTAAAAAGCAGCACTTTTATTCAAATCAGACACATATATAGCGATATGATTCAAAGTGGCGCTGGGTTGACTGGAAGTGGTCTGGGCAGCAGACCTGCCTGCAGAAAGAAAAATAATGGCGGAGATAATGGTGACAGCTATTTGGTTCATGCTGTAATTTACAAAATTCTTTTTTATAATTTATCTGTTCATTATGCTTTCCTGAAAACCAATATATATAATCTTTGTTATCATTCTGATACCATTTAGCAAAGGAAATAATCTATCAAGATATGGAAGATCATAATGAAGACCCAAAAAAAGACCAGTTGAAAGAGCCGGAAGTTCCATCTAATGCTGAAGAGCAGGAAGAAGTTGAATTCGAAAACCCGAGCGTAGATCCGGGCTTTGATACCAGTTATGAATCACCGGATGAAAACGAATCTCCGGAAAATACTAAGCCATCAGAAGAGAATGCAAAGGGCAATGATGCGCTGAATTATAACAATGACCGCGAAAATGGTGCCTATAACCCCAAGAATATTTAATCTTATCACCATTTTTTTATCAACCTATGGAAAATATTCGGACAGAACTCAAGGCCGCAGAAGAGAGGTATAAGATCCTGTTCGAAAATATCCCTGGTGCTACAGCTATTTATAACGGTCCTGAAATGGAAATTGTTATGGCTAATGCAGCTATGATCGGCTTTTGGGGCAAGGACCCCTCTGTGATTGGTAAACCACTGATGGAAGCAGTGCCCGAACTGGAGGGGCAGCCTTTCATAGGCTTGCTGCAGAATGTATACCATACGGGCGAAACCTGTTCTGCCAAATCAGCTGCTGCTGTATTAGAAGTTGATGGCCGGCTGCAAACATTTTATTTTGATTTCACCTACAGGGCCTTAAAGGATATGCATGGAAATATAGAAGGTATCATCCATTCTGCCACAAACGTCACTGAACTGGTGCTGGCCAAACAAAAGATTGCAGCTTCAGAGGAAAGACTTAATTTTTCCCTTCAGTCTGCCGGAATTGGTACCTGGAACTTTGACATGGAGAATAACTCTTTTGTACTGGACACTTTTGGGCGGGAACTTTTTGGCCTGGATGATGAGCTTGGACTTACCTTTGAAAACACACTGAAAAATGTTCATCCAGACGATGTCAGAGATGTGTATAACGCTTTTATCAATACATTTCACAGCGAAAGTGAAGGGAATTGCGACTGCCGTTTCAGGGTAATCCTGCCCGGTACTGAATTGAGGTGGCTGCATTTTACAGGCAAAGCCTTATACAAGGATCTACACACCATAGAGAAATTTGCGGGTATAGTAACAGATATCACCAAGGAAACTGCAGGGATAGAAGCACAGCGTAAATTGCAGTATCAAAAAGATAACTTTCTCAGCATTGCCAGTCATGAGCTCAAAACTCCTGTAACAAGTATTAAAGCCTACGCCCAGTTACTGGAAAGGATGCTAAAAAAAGAGGGCGATCTGCAGAAGGCCGATATGATGACACGCCTTACCGGACAGGTGAAAAGGCTTACGATCCTGCTCGAAGATTTGCTGGATGTAAGCAAGATCAGTAATGACCGGCTGGATTTCAAGCGGGACTATCATTCTTTCAATGAAATCGTCACAGACAACATCCGGGATTTGGATTTTCAGGAGAATGGCCATGCGATTGAAACGGACCTCACATTTATGGGCAATATCTTTTGTGATAAAATGCGCATCAGCCAGGTGATGAACAATCTGATCTCCAATGCGATTAAATACTCACCTGACAGGGATAGGATACTGATCACTACTGCTCAGCGGATGACAGATGTAGTATTCTGTGTCAGGGATTTCGGTATCGGGATCAGCAAGGAAAATATTGGCCGGGTATTCGATCAGTTTTACCGCGTGAGTACAGCAGAATCCTATTCTTACCAGGGCATGGGGCTTGGCTTATTTATCTCTGCTGAAATCATCAGGCAGGAAGGCGGCAAGATCTGGGTAGACAGCGAGGAACATTCAGGTTCCACTTTCTGTTTCTCCCTGCCGCTGAATAACAATATCAGATAATATTAATATATTTCCGGCAGCTTAGCAAGCTCCGAAATCAGCATATAATGTATAAAAAATATAGTTTTTTACTTTGGTCAGCAGTGGTTGTCCTTGTTTCCTGTCAGAATAAGAAATCAGATACACAAACTACTGCAGTCACTGCAGACAGCAGCCTCGTTCCAAAAGTAATAAGTTACAAAATGGTGGGTACGCTGCCACATGATACTGCGGCATATACCGAAGGCTTTGAACTGAATGGCAGCAAGCTTTACGAAGGCACAGGAACTTTTGAAAATTCGTTTATTTCCATCGCTGATACCGCAACTGGAAAGGTGCAGAAGAAATTTCCGCTTAAGGATAAGTCAATGTACGGGGAGGGCATCTCTATTCTCAATAACCAGCTTTTCCAGCTTACTTATCAAAACCATATAGCGTATGTATATAACCTGAATGACCTTAGTAAAAGCGTAGGTACGTTTAAGTGGCCGTATGAAGGATGGGGGATGACCAATGATGGTAAAAACATTTATGCCAGTGTAGGCAGTTCTATCATTTACAAACTTGATCCGCAGTCTTTCGCTGTGGTTGGGCAGATTCAGGTAACTGATGACCTGGGCACTGTAGATAATCTCAATGAGCTGGAGTATGTAAACGGGTTTATCTATGTGAATAAATGGCAAACCACAAAAATTTTGAAGGTGGATGTGGCTACCGGTCATGTAGTTGGGACGATTGATTGCTTTGGGCTGCTCTCTGAATATGCTCCGGCTTATACTCCCAAATCCAGTGATAGCGTGCTGAATGGCATTGCCTGGGACAAAACAAATCAGCTTTTATATGTCACCGGTAAAAACTGGCCGCTGATCTTTAAACTGAAGCTCGACTAATTTTTGAACAAACGTATCACCCCAACGGGGGGTGACACATTTACATCAGCTGTACTATCTAGATTGCTGTTTGCTTAAATACTTTGACATAATCAACAGTGATGCCTGCAATTTGCTGTTCGTTTTAAGGTTGATGCGGCATCGCTTTTCGGGGTTACTGAAACCTCTGCATTTTGATCACTTTCTTTTTTTTCGCACGCAGAGGCCACAGCCAGGATAAAAAGCACCGTCATAGTACTTTTAAAGCCAGATAATTGTTTTTTCAAGATGTTTAAATTAAATATGAATAATAATTGTTAATTCTCAGTACTAAATTTTGTTCGCGAGAAAGTATTATATTTAAATGAGAGAGTTTTTGATTCTTTCAGTAAAAATATGGAAATAATACCTGTAGTAAATGCGCTGTGTTCTCCTACGCGTAATGGTGAAGATGAGAATTGATTATCTATTCATTGATATTCAATGTGTTGTAGATTTAAATTTGATTTGAAACTGATATTTGGAAGGTAAAAATCCCCTTATTAGGTGAGGATTTACGCGCCCAGTTTCATGGATAGTACAGGATAGGGCTTTCCTATGGCATCTGTTTCTGACCTTTCAGTTACCTCAAAGCCCAGGTGCCTGTAAAAATCATAGGCCCTGGTATTTTGCTCATTTACATCCACTTCGGTGATGTGCAGATGCTGGTATACATAGTTTACAAGCGAGAGTCCTATGCCCATTCCATGAGTGTCTGGCAGGACAAACAGGAGTCCGATAGATTTGTCGCCCACGCCAATAAACCCAAGAAGGCGATTTTCTATACGCACACCGAATAACTGCAGCTGCTCCAGATAGGTATTTTCGATAACCGATTTATAAGTCAGTATGTCGGCTTCATTTAAAAAATCGTGACTTGCCCTCACAGAGGTTTCCCAGACATTCAGAATTTCAGAATAGTGACCGGCATGTAATTTATCAATTGTATAGTTCCTGAACATCGGCTAAAATAAGGCTGCTTCAGTACTTGTTCAATTGTTATGCCTAACCTTATAAATTCCTGAATTAATCGCATATCAATGATTTAATATTGCCTTAACCTTTATCAAACAGGATGTTCAGTAGTTTAGCGCTGTGAAAAACCTGGCTATGAAAAAAATATTTATTACACTTGGTGCAGTGATCCTGGTTGCAGGAACTGCTTTTGGACAACAGAAATTAGATGTTCAGGGACATCGCGGCGGAATGGGCTTGATGCCCGAAAATACAATTCCTGCGATGCTCAATGGTATTAAAACAGGCGCAAAAACACTGGAGCTTGATGTAGTGATATCTGCTGATGGCAAAGTTGTAGTTTCACATGATGCCTATATGGCTTCTGATTTTATGCGTAAGCCTGACGGCACTGATATCAGCAAAGAAGAACAGATGGGAATGGCACTGTACAAGATGAACTATGACAGTATCAGCCGTTTTGATGCAGGGAGCAAGCCGCACCCTCATTTCCCGCAACAGGTAAAAATGAAAACCTACAGGCCCTTGCTGGGCGATCTGATTGACAGCGTAGAAGCCTATGTAAAAAAGAATAAACTTAAACCTGTTTTTTATAACATCGAGACAAAAATCTCTCCTGCAGGAGATGGTATTTACAATCCTAAACCGGATGTTTTTGTTGCTGCAATGATGGGAGTACTCCGTCCTAAGAACCTGGGCAAACGTTTGACTGTACAGTCCTTTGATATCAGGACACTGCAGATCCTGCATCAGAGGGAACCAAAAATCAGGCTTTCATTACTGGCTTTCGGTAAGATGGACCTGACAGCAGAGCTGAATAAACAGGGACTTGATTCTGCAGGTTTAAAAAAGGTGAAACAGGCGATACTGGCTTATGGAAAAGGTGGAGTGGATGCAGACCTCCAAAAACTTGGTTTTACACCTGATATTTACAGCCCATATTATACCTCTGTAGATAAAGCCATGGTTGATAAAGTGCATGCCATGAAAATGCAGATTCTGCCATGGACGGTAGATGAGGTAAAAGATATGGAGGCCCTGGGTGCATTGGGTGTAGATGGCATCATTTCAAACTATCCGGACAGGCTGGTCAAGCTGTTTGGAAGTTACCAGCAAAAATCTTATTGATGTTTACAGCTGCGGCTGTACCTCCAGTTGAGCAGGTGCGCCGCCGCAATGGTAAACCCACCGATAGGCACAATTACCGCTTCCAGGCGTTCAAATACGAAATGCCCGGTTCCTATGAATAGAAAACCCATCACAAGTATCAATACCGGTAACACTTTCTGATGTTTTGGATAAGAGAGGCGTAAGGACAAAATCCCTATCAGGAGGGAAAGGCAAATCATTGAAATCTCTACCCAGATATTTGCTAAAAATTCCAGTCCAAGCATGGGCAGCGCAGTAATCGCTAAGGGCAATGCAGCGCAGTGTACCGCACAGGCGATAGAAGCTGTTATTCCCAGGTGATCCAGTCTGTCATGTTTTATAAATGATTTCATGCCGCAAATGTAAATGCAATTATATTGCTTTTGTATAGCCTGCTGATTTTTTTGAATTGAAACAGCTTTTTATGACTGAGAAATTATTATTTAAATATCCCCGTTAAAGGGGATGTTCCTGCCATTAAATAATAGCTACTTTTCTCAAATATTTGAATAGCAGCAGCTGTGTTTACCATGCATATAAGATTTTTTTTAATTGGCATCCTTTTGTGTCATACTGTTTTAGCCCAAAGGTTTGATCCGTATTTTACAAAAATAGGAACAGAAAAGGGGCTGTCACATAAAAAAATCAACTGTATCCTGCAGGACAAGCGGGGTTTTATGTGGTTTGGCACTGAGGATGGTTTAAACCGATATGACGGCAGATATTTCACCGTCTTCAGGAGCGAACCAAAAATAGCTTACGGACTTTCCGGGAATATCATTACAGATCTTTATGAAGACAAAAGCGGGCTGCTCTGGATTGCAACAAAAGATGGCGGAATCACAAGATATGATTACAGGCTGCCCCCTTTGAGGCAGTTTAAGCAATTTAAGCATGATAGAAATAACCCCAAAAGTATAGCTGAAAATGGCATCAACAAAATCACAGAGGATGCCCAGGGCAACTTATGGCTGGCCAGCAGTGACAGTTATGCTCTTAGGTTCAATAAGAAAACAGAAAAATTTGATGTTCCCGTACCCGGAGGGGCAAAATGGATTCTGTCATTTGCAAAAGGTGATAAGGATATATTATGGGTTGGGCGTGCCGGCGTAGGCCTCCTAAAGATCAATACAAAAACTTTGATGGCCCGCGAAGACAGACGTTATTATAATTTATACGGCAGTTTAGCACATAGTGCTGTACCTGCAATTTATAAGGACAAAACCGGAACATTCTGGCTGGGATCCTGGGACAATAAAGTCTATAACTATTCGCCGTCGAACCCGCTTGATCTTGGTGTTACCCCGGAAAATGCGCCGGCAGGGATTCCGGCTGATGAGTTTGTTTCCTTTGCCGAAGACAACAAAGGCCAGGTATGGATGGCAGGTAAAAACACCGGGCTAACGGTATATAACCGTTTCACACATCAGGTTTATAACCTCAGGCATCATCCCTTTATTGAAGGTACACTGACTAACGATCACGCCAATGTGGTGTATATTGACCATAAAGGTGTAGTTTGGGTGGGTACAGATAACGGGCTGAACAAGTATAATCCACTGTTCTCTCCTTTCGTCAGATACTGGCTGCCAAAAACAAGCAGTAACAATATTGTAGTGTACGATTTTTATAAAGATGCCGGGAAAAAACTATGGATTGGTACCAGTGAAGGCATATTTACCAAAGATCCTGAAAGCAATTTGCTGGAGCACAGAGAGGTAAAATATAAAGGACTGAAACTTGCCGTTACAAAGTTCTTTATAGACAAGGACAATACCTTTTACATTGGTACTGATTATACTTTGTTTCAATACCATCCTGAATCCAACACGGTGACGGAACTTCCTCATACGGAGGATGATCCTGTAATGTCCAAACTGTTCAGTTCGCGCATTGTTTCTATTGTGCGCGATACGATCGACAAACATCCGGTACTGCTGGTATCGCCCTATGGCCATCATGTTGCATATTATGATTTGCAGGACAGTAAATGGATATCAAGGGCTGATCCGCAAAAGAATATCATTGCCAGGTTCAACATCAAAGATAACCTGATACGGAAAATCTATAAAGACCGCAAAGGCGATGTCTGGCTGGCTACCAATAAATTTGGCCTGGGGAGCTGGCAGCGGAATGGCAATCCGCCTATCAAATATTTTTCAACTGATATTAAAAACAGATACTCGGTTAGCGGTGATAATGTACAGGATATCCTGGAGAACAAAAAAGGCGATCTTTGGGTAAGCACCTATGGCGGAGGCCTCAATTTCTTTAACAGAAAGCGGGGAGAGTTCACGCATATCAGTTCTTCAAGCAATCTAATAGAGGGATTAACGTCAGACAGCAATAATAACCTGTGGATGATCTGCAACGGTCAGGTACATAAATATGATACAGGCACAAAAATTTACTCGAGTTATGAGCTTCCCTTCCTGCAAAGCTCAGAAGGGCTCAGGGGCTTTATTTATAATGACAAACAGGGCCACATGTATGCTGCGGGGATCAATTATTTTATCTCATTCGATCCTGAAAAAATTGACGGGATAACCACTTCTCCTGAAGTGTTTTTTACCGACTTTAAGATATTCAACAAGTCGTTCAGTCACTGGCTCAACCAAAAAACTATAGTTTTAAATTACTCCCAGAATTTTTTCTCCATAGAATTTTCGGCCCCGGAGTATACCGGCGAAAACGTTACTTATTCTTATATGCTGGAAGGGGCCGACAGATCCTGGATCCGGGCAGGCAAGCATAATTTTGCAAACTACTCCAACCTTTCAGGCGGTAAATATCGTTTCAAAGTGAAGGCCAGCAACTGGAAGGAAGATGATTTATCAAACTATAAGTCGATAGTCATCATCATCAATCCTCCATTCTGGTTAAGGTGGTGGTTTTCTGTCCTCATGATTTTTATTACCTGTACTATCGCCTATTTCTTTTACCAGTACCGGGTAAATAACTTACTGGAGCAACAGGCCATCAGGAATGGAATAGCCCAGGACCTGCATGATCAGATCGGGTCTACCTTAAGCAGTATTTCTGTGTACAGCGAGGTGGCCAGGATCTACCAGGGGCAGGAGAAGGCAAACCAGTTAAATAATATCCTGGAAACCATCAGCGTTACGGCAAATGAAATGATCAATGATATGGCAGATATCGTATGGGCTATCAATCCTAAAAATGATAACCTGATCAGTATTATATCCAGGATCGAAAGTTATGCAAGGCCTTTGTGTAATGTAAAAAATATCAATTTCAGTTTTAAACATAGTCTTAAAGGTCAGGAAAACATTGCGACAACCTGGATCCGGAAAAACCTGTACCTGATTCTGAAAGAGACGATAAATAATGCCATCAAACACTCAGAATGTAAAAACCTGGAAGTGGAGCTCAAAGTAGTGAATGATACGATTGAGGTGCTGATCAAGGATGATGGTATTGGCTTTGTATCAGATGCCGATTATAGCGGTGACGTAACAGGATCAATGGGAGGAAACGGAATGAATAATATCAGGTTGCGGGCTGAAGAGCTCAAGGCAAAACTATCTATCAGCAGCAGGCCTGGTTCAGGGACGGTTGTTCAGCTGCTGGTAAGGATAAAGTAGAATTATAAATATTTGTCATATATTAAAATCAAACGACATGAGGACTCGTATAGCAATTTTTGATGATAACAAAAACATTCGGAACAGTATTATTTTACTGTTAAAAACAGACCCTTCATTTGAGGTGGTAGGCAGTTATGGCAATGCGCTGAACTGTGTGGAAAAAGTGCTGCTGTCCAAACCGGATGTAATCCTGATGGATATTGAAATTCCGGAAATTGATACCATCAAACAATTAAAAAGGGAGTTGCCGGAAATACACATTCTTATCCAGACAGTCTTTGAAGATGAAGAGCGGATTCTTGAGCTGATTACTGCAGGAGCTTCGGGCTACATTTTAAAAAGCAGCCTTAACCAGCGTTTGCGCAACCTGATATTCAGCTTAAAATAAAAGGCCATCCCTGGTTTCAGGCCCAAATTGGTATGGGGCCTGCAATCAGGAATGGCCGTCGTAATTAAATTGCCCGTTATTTACTGATTGTTTATTACTCCAAGTGCAATCTGTGTACCTCTTTTGGTTTGTACCGGAGGCCCTACAGACCAAAGGGTTGTAAACTGGCCTTCTTTCACATCTACTGCTGCAGACTTAGCCAGGATCTGGTCTGTACCGGTTTTTCTGATTTCAAATGTTGCTCCCTGTACAGGATCTATTTCAACAAATGAAGTTGCTTCTTTAAATCCAATGCCTGTTGCGGTTTTAACTGTTTTACCGTTTACAAGCAAATCGAGGTTTTCTGAATCGGGGCTCAGGTTCACAAAACGGACTTTAGCTTTGTTAGCTGTAACATTATTCAGGTCGTCTGCGATCAGAAAGCTGGTAGCTTTGGATGTTGCAGTTTGCGGAACAAGGTAAAATGAAGCACTTGTACCTTCTGCTATTTTTAGTTTGCTGCTTACAACCACGTTATTGGTTCCTTGTTCTGTTGCAGTTAATACCTGACCAGAGGCTGGGATAGCTGTGTACGCTGTTGATTTCCTGTAGGCGAGCGGAATACTGCTAAGTATTTTACCATTTACTTTGATCACATAACCCGGATTATCATAGATACCGTTAATGACTTTTACTTTGGCTTGTCGCAATGGAGGAATGTCATCATCGTTTTTGCATGCACTACCGATCATCAGCGTAATTACCAGCACGGCAACACCTGCCAGTTTAAGGAAAGAAAAATTGTTTTTTGAGACTTTCATAAGGGTTTTATTGATTTTTGAAATGCTTAAACATGCATGGTAACTCTTATCACCATATTCCTAAATGTTCCTGGCAAAAGAGAGGTTTCCCCTTCTAAAAAAAAATCCCCAATAAAGGGGTTTTTATCGGGGCACGTTCTGCATTTCAAAAACTATTAATTCCCGTCGGGCTTTACAAGGCTGGCTTTAGGGCTTGCCGGCCAGCTAAATAAGGCAAAAGGATCAGGGTGTGCGGTATCAAAAGCTGGCACTGCATAAAGATGCGCTGCCAGCTCAGGTACTTTGGTTTTAATCTCCTGTACTATGATCTTCGCAATTTCATAGGCTCCATAGGGGTTAAAATGTGTATTGTCGTTCAGCTGCTGTTCGGGATAAATCACAAATGCTTTTTTTGAACCTTCGGGACCCAGCGTTTCATACAGTTTCGTTGTGATTGCCGTCAGGTCTATAAGGGGAAGTCCTTCTTCCTGAGCCACCTTTCTGGCTGCGTCAGGGTAATCGCCATGAGAATTTTCCATTACTCCGGCAGCATTGAATGACCTTCGGGCGGTAGGGGTAAGAATAACAAGATGGGCATTTTTGCTTTTTACGGATTTTGCAAACAGGTGCAAGCGCGCAGTGTAAGACTTATAGGGGCCGTCTTCAGGGCCTTTCTCCTTTTCGTCATTGTGTCCGAACTCAACAAACACATAATCACCAGGTTTGATAATGCTCAGTATTTTCTCCAGTCGTTTACTCCCGATAAAACTCCCCAGGGATAAACCTGACTCGGCATGATTGGCGATGGCTACCCCGGGTTTAAAGAAGCGCGGAATCATCTGCCCCCAGGAAGCCCATGGTTCTTCATCCTGGTTTACCACAGTAGAGTTGCCTGCCAGGTAAACATTTACCTGATCGTCAGTTTTACGGATGTCGATACTCTGTACAGTGCTTTTCAGATCAAATTCAAGAGTAAGTTTATCATCCCAGTCGAGCTTGGTCAGTTCCCTGGGTTTCAGGCTTACCTGTCCGCCACCGGCAATTCTGCGGTCTTTGATATTGACGGTAAATGTTTTGGTGATATACTTTCCGGGGGCAGTGGATACATTTTCAAGCATCAGCCGGCGGGATTCTGCCTTTACGGTACTGAGGGTTGCGCTTGCAGGGTTTCCAAGTTTCAGGGTAACACTATAATTACCTTCCGGTACCTGTACTGAAAAATAAAAGGCCTGGGTTCCCGGTTGAGTACCCAGATCATATCCATAACCTTTTGCTGCTGAGTAAATGTCTCCAGGACTTACCTTTATGCTTCCTTTACCCGCTTTACCCTTGCTAAAATTGTAGCTGAAGGATGTCTTTGCTTGTTTCTGTACCCCATTCGTTTCTTGTCCGCTGCCGGAGAGTGGCTTCAGCAAAAACAGCAGGCAAATGATCCTCAGGGGCTTTATCATATATTCAGTTTAATACCGCAGGTTATTCTGCCGGCTCTGGTAAATTTTAATTTGTAGTCAGCTGGATTACAGTATCGTAAGGGGCGGGTTTAATTCCATCTAAATATAGAAACGCACCTTCTTCCTGTTGTTTATACCTCACAGCAGTTTTTGTGGCCAGCAGTACAGCTTTACTGATCTTTGCCTTTAATTTCGGAATAAAAATATAGTTCTCCTGCGGCCAGACCATGATATGCGTATACAAGGTTTTGTTTTTATAGGTAACTACACCCCATTGCTGCGGTGCAACAATATTTCCGCGGGTACCATAAATACTTTCGCCGTTCTGTTTCACCCATTTTCCTACGATAGCCATTGTATCCGTAAATTCCGGCTGGATCTTTCCATCAGGCATAGGGCCGATATTCAGCAGGAAATTAGCGTTTCTCCCTGCAGCACCTACAAGGTAGTGTATGAGTTGTGTTGTAGATTTGTAGTTATTGTCTGACAGGTCAAATCCCCAGCTTTTGTTGATGGTTTCGCAGGTTTCCAGCGGCAGTTCCCCGATTTTTGCTTCTCCGCTAAAGCCGGTGAGGTTATTTCCCGGAAGGTCCTTTTCAAACATCTGGAAATCTTCTCCGGGTTTTGGTTCAAGGTGGTGGTTGTTGCCTACTAAAATTGAGGGGTTCAGCTTGTGGATCAGGCCATAGATTTCATCATAATGCCAGTCCACATTTTTGCGTTCCCAGTGTCCGTCAAACCAAATACCCTTTACGCCCGGATATTTGGTAATCAGCTCAGTCAGCTGTTTTTTCATAAAACTGATGTAGCTGTCCCAATCGCCTTTTTCCGGTTTACCGTCCACAATCCTGCTCCCGTAGGCATAGTCGGGGCGGCCCCAGTCGAGCAGCGAGTAATAAAAGTGGAGTTCGATTCCTTCTTTTGCGCACTCCTTAGCCAGTTCCATCATAGGGTCTTTGTGGTAAGGTGTAGCATCTACAATATTATAGGCTGATTCTTTGGTACCAAACATGCTGAAGCCGTCATGGTGCCTCGAAGTGACAGTGATGTACTTCATTCCTGCATTCTTGGCAAACCTAACCCAGTCGCGCGCACTGAAAGACTGCGGATTAAAAAAATCTGCAAGCTTTTTGTAGTTATTGTAGGAGATATGGTCGGTGTTCATCACCCATTCGCCCCGCCCTAGTTCACTATAAATTCCCCAGTGAATGAATAACCCGAATTTCAGGTCCTGAAAAGTCTTTCTGGCGGCGAGATTTCCGGCCGTGGGTGTATAGGTTTGGGCTTTCGTTTGTACAGCAAATGCCAGACAAAGGCCGAGAATGAATAGTAGTTTTTTCATCAGTTCATATTATAGTTTATCGTTGGTGTTGGCATTACAGAGAATAACCAAAAATAAAATAAAAATCGAAGTTTCCCGATTTTGAATGTAACAATACGCCTGTAGCTGCGGCTTTGTGATGATTGGCAGCTCCTACACTTATGCGAGTGTCCAAATATGCAGAGGCCTGGGAATTCCTGATGTAAAATCAGAATAAATTCAGTTTTTGATGCTTACTTTGTCAGATAGTACATACAATTACTCCATACCGGTAATACATTAAAGAAGGATGAAGATATTAATTATAGAGGATGAAACTGAACTTTCGGATAGTATCAGTAAGTATCTGACCACGGAACAATTTACCTGTGAAGCTGCATATGACTATCATAGTGCAATTGAAAAAATCCATTTAAATGAGTATTCCTGTATTATTCTGGATATCACATTACCAAATGGAAACGGCCTTGATATCCTGACTGAGCTAAAATCGATGGATAAGGCTGACGGGGTACTGATCGTCAGTGCAAAAAATTCGATGGATGATAAAATCATCGGCCTGAATACAGGTGCAGATGACTACCTGGCCAAACCTTTTCATTTACCGGAACTTGGGGCCAGGGTTTCTGCTATTATCAGGCGCAAATCTTTTGGCGGGCGCAATCAGATCAGGATTGGCGAATTTGTGCTGGATATTTCAGATAAATCATTGAAGTACGGAAAGGATACTGTACCCCTGACGCGCAAGGAATATGAACTGCTGCTATACCTGATCAGTAATAAGAACAGAGTAGTAACAAAAGAGGCAATTGTTGAACATCTCTGGGGCGATGACATCGATATGTCGGATAATTATGATTTTATTTACTCCCATATTAAAAACCTGCGTAAAAAAATGATGAATGCCGGTTCTCCTGACTATATTAAGGTGGTTTATGGCATGGGCTATAAATTTATTATGCCATCAGAATAAAAAGGATGAAATTATTTACAAAATATAACCGCATAAGTATGGCTGCAATGGCAGGCTTATTCTTAATTGTGGGTATTGTTTATTACATATTGCTGAGTAAAGTTCTTGTCCATGAGGTAGATGAGGCACTGGGAAAATATGAAAAACAGGTACATAAATATGTAAGTAAAAATGACTCTCTGCCTGTTTTTAAGAATTTTGAGGAGGTGCAGGTTGAATACCATGTAACAGGACATTACCGTGAAAAAGTGATCAGCCAGGCAGTGATTTACAATCATGATGACCGCAAATCTGAAATGTTCAGGCTAATTGTATTTTCACAGCGCGTGAATGGGGTATGGTATGAAGTTACTGTTGCTAAACCGCTCGAGGGAACCAAACTGCTCACAAGAACGTTGGTGTACAGTACTTTGGTTATTCTCTTAGCGATGATCAGCATTACTGTTTTGCTCAACCGTTTGATATTGAAAAAGCTATGGCGGCCCTTTTATGCATCTCTGGATGAGATGAAGGGATTTAGATTGGGCAGCC
Organism: Pedobacter sp.; assembly: GCF_040513095.1. Classification (GTDB taxonomy): domain Bacteria; phylum Bacteroidota; class Bacteroidia; order Sphingobacteriales; family Sphingobacteriaceae; genus Pedobacter. Next base: position 51,059 of record NZ_JBEVDX010000158.1, read on the forward strand.
AGCAGGCGCACATACTGCCTGAAACAAATATTGAGGAGTTTGCCGTGATGAACGCAATCCTCTCACAGGCGATTAGCGGCGCTAAAGACGACTACAGAATTTTGAAGGAGTTTACCGAAAATGCCTCACACGAAATACAGACGCCTCTCGCTATTATCCGCTCAAAGCTTGATCTTGTCATCCAGGATGAGGACTTATCAGAAGGACAGAGCGACAGCTTAAAAAGTGCTTATGCCGCGGTGACGAGACTTGCAAAACTCAATCAGTCGCTGCTGTTACTTGCGAAAATTGAGAACCAGCAGTTTACTGGTGTAGAGCAGATCAGTCTGAAGGACAAACTGGAAGAAAAACTGGAGCAGTTCAATGAATTCTGGAGAGGAAACCACATCAGCGTTCATACTGTTTTAAATACGGCCAGCATCGTCGCCAATCCGGAACTCATCGATATTTTATTGAATAACCTTTTAAGTAACGCCGGCAGGCATACCACTGAAAAGGGGCAGATTGATATCACGCTTGCACCCGGAAAATTGCGGATTGCAAATACAGCTAAACTGGATGGCCTGGATACCACAAGACTATTTGGCCGGTTTTATAAAGAATCCCAGTATAGCAAGTCTAATGGTCTTGGGCTTTCAATCGTGAAACAAATCTGCGAGCATTCCGGTTTAAATATTCAATACGCTTTCGCGGGTCAGCAACATGTTTTCACTGTAACCTGGGATGTTTAAAAAACTTGTCCCCACCTACAGAAACTCTACAGATTTGTATGGTTTTTTTGTTTCAGACAAACCTGCATAATGAAATATCTGCTCACATCCCTTTTTATTGCCTGTCTGTGTTTTGGTCTGAGGGCCCAGCAACAAACAGCCGCCGGAAAAATATCATCCAGAATTATAGATGCTGATACAAAGCTCCCTATAGATTATGCAACGATATACATTTATCTCCAAAATAGCCAGACTGTTGTAAAAACCACAGCATCCGATCCAAAAGGTTATTTCACAGTCAGTAACCTGCCTTTTGGAGAATACAGGATCAGCATCGGATTCATGGGGTACCGGTCTTATGCTGCAGAACACATCATCATCAGCCAGCAGAAACCCATTGCGGCCCTGCAGGGTATTGCGTTGAGCAGTACAGAGAAGGCTTTGAACGTAGTTCAGATTACAGGTAAAACACCAACGGTGCAGAACAAAATTGACAAGCTTGTCTATGATCCTTCAAATGACCTGAGTGCGCAGGGAGGTTCGGCAATTGATGTCCTGAAGAAGGTGCCTACCCTGACTGTGGATATTGATGGGAATGTAGAGCTGTTGGGCAGTCCCGGAATAAACTTCCTGATCAACGGCAAACCTTCCAGTACATTTGGCGCGAGCCTCAGTGATGCACTTGCCTCTATCCCTGCAAGTCAGATCAAAAATATAGAGGTAATTTCCAATCCCGGTGCCAGATACGACGCACAGGGTACCGGCGGTGTAGTCAATATCATATTAAAGGATAACAACGTCAGTGGCGTAAATGGAACCGTCAATCTTTCCGCAGGAACAAGACTGAGCAATGGGTCTTTTAACCTGAATGCCCGTAAAAACAATTTTGGGATAAACACTTTTTTTAGCGGCAACAGGCAGAGCAACACAACTTCTTTGAATGAGAAGCGGCTGACTAACAGTGATGGCCTGGATTTACTTAACCAGAGTGGGTCTAACAGGGCGAAAAGAAATGGTTACCAGACAGGGATCGGTTTCGACTGGAATGTTAGCCCAAAAGATAACCTGACAGCTTCGCTCGGGTACAATGAGACTGCCAACAACAGCAGGGACCTGGCTGACCAGCTGCAGACGTCTCTTGGCAGCGATGGTTTGCCCTTAAATGTTAGTTCTAACCGTACTGCGGGCAGCCGCGCTGATGGAAATACAATTCAGTGGAGCCTCGGGTACAAGAAAAAGTTCAAAAAAGAAGATCAGGAACTTAATTTCCTGTATCAGTCCAATGTAGAGACCAATCATTCCAGCTTCAACCAGATCCAGGATTATACAAACCCGGTATCCCCATCTTCAGGAGCCAGCAGCAGCAGCCCAGGAAAGGTAAGGGAAACTGGTTTCGAGCTTAATTTTACGCATCCGGTTACCAAAGACTTCAGCATAGAGACGGGAGGAAAGGCCTTTCTGAAAACCATCAGCAGTGTGATAAATGCGCAGTTATATGATGCACCGTCGCAGTCTTACGTTCCTGATCCTTTACAGTCGTACGGCTTTAAGTACGACAGGAATATATTTGCCTACTACCTGTCAACTTCATTTAAAGCATTCAACGCATTGGATATCAAAGCCGGCTTAAGATATGAATATACGGTCAACCATACTGACTTTGCCAATACTACTATCCCCAACTTTGGTTTCCTGAGCCCCTCACTGGTAATCTCCAGAAAGATTGATGAATCGCAGTCGTTAAAAATCAGCTATAGCCGCCGGATGGAGCGCCCGGATTATGATGAACTGAACCCTTTCGTCAACCGCAGTGACCCCTATAATATTTCTTCCGGAAATCCGGCACTTAAACCGGAGATCGGCAATAATTTTGAACTGGGTTATAGTAAATCGTTTAAGGATGGAACTTCATTGAATGTTACGGCTTTCTACAGGCATAATGGTGACGATTTGAAAACTTTTACAGATTTCTATCCCAGTTATTCAGAGGGGGACATTACTTATACCAATGTTTCATACACCAGCAGGATCAATACCGGCGGCGAGAACAGGTTTGGCCCTAATGTATATCTAAGTGTTCCGCTAACCAGTAAGCTTACCTTGCGTTCCAACGGGATGATTATCCGCAAAGCGATCATCTTCAATTATAAAGGGCTTGAACAGAATACAGATGGAATTGAATATAAGATTAACCTCAACGTAGCCTATCAATTCCCAAAAGACCTTTCAGCTGAGGTTTTTGGAAATTACAATTCTCCAAGGGTAGGTATTCAGGGTACCAATGCTTCCTTTCTGTTCTATACCCTGGCTGTACGGAAGCAGTTGCTGAACAAAAAAGCAAGTATAGGGCTGAGTGCAACTGATCCTTTCAATAAGTATATCAATCAGAATACTGCTATTATTCAGGCTGGTAACATGCAGTATGCTTTAAGACAAGTTCCTTACCGTTCCTTAGGTATTACCTTCAGTTATAAGTTTGGAAACCTGAAATTTGATCATAAAGAGGATTCTGCAAAAGACCCGGAGATCCCTGCCTATTAATCCAGGGATATTTTAGTTGATGCCGCAATCTGTCAAGTAAGTGATTTTCCACAAGGGCTTGAGTTGTTTTAGCAGGAGCAGCATATCTTAAATCCAGAATTTGTACAGAATTGGATTTTACCTTGCCTCATTATCAATTTATCTGTTAAAATGATCTTTAGAGGTAGGTACAGTGTACTGTTTTCGTTCTTTGCGACTTTCATATTTTGTTCATTCTTAGTTAGAACAGGGCTTTTATTAGTGTCGCTGCCGAAAACCAGTTTTGGTATTTTATCAATAGTGCATCTTTATGTCCTGGGTTTTGTTTATGATATTGCAGTGGGCTTATTTCTGGTCGCTGTTTATAATCTCTATTTGTTGCTGCTTCCTTCAAGGTGGACGGGTACAAAAGGCGATAAACTGGTCACTTACACCTGGCTGTTCCTGCTGCTTTTTATCTCTTTCTTCACTTTCTTTGCGGAGATCACCTTCTGGCAGGAATTTGAAAGCCGCTTTAACTTCATTGCTGTAGACTACCTTATTTATACCTATGAAGTAATCAATAATATCAACGAATCTTACCCCTTGCCGCTATTGATTGCTGGTGTATTGCTTAGTGTTCTGGTACTCATCTGGTTTTTTGCCAAAGCGAAAGTATTCACTTTAGCATTTCATAACAGATTACCATTCAGGACAAGAGCAGTCTTCTCAGGAAGCCTGTTGGTACTTACAGTTAGTATACCCCTTCTACTAAGCAATTCTTTTGCTGACACCAGTTCCAACAGATACCAGAATGAATTGTCAAAAGCGGGTATATATTCGTTTTTTGCTGCCTTCAAAAATAATGAGCTCAGTTACAACGACTTTTATTCGTTACTGCCAAAGAATGAAGCTTACCATGTAATCAGGACAGAACTTAAAGAGCATAACAGCCGCTTTCTGAAAGCCGGTCATTCCATCAGGAGGATTATTTCAAATCCGGGGCCAGTATATAAGCCAAACATAATCATGATTACCGTAGAAAGCCTGAGTGCAGATTTTATGCAGCATTTTGGCAATAAGCAAAAACTAATGCCCGTGCTTGATTCCTTGGCTGATACCGGGGTGTCATTTACCAATATGTATGCTACAGGTACCAGAACAGTAAGGGGTATGGAGGCTTTAACCTTATCTGCTCCACCCACTCCGGGAAGTAGTATCGTGAGAAGGCCGGGCAATCAAAACCTGTTTACCGTAGGACACGTTTTTGAACAGGAAGGATATCACCGGACATTTTACTACGGCGGGGATGGTTATTTTGATAATATGAACGAATATTTTGGAAGCAATGGTTTTGACATTACCGATCGCGGAAGGAATTTTAAAATGGGAGATACTTATAAAACGAAAAGGACAATCATTGGAGATAAACAGGTACATTTCGAAAATGCGTGGGGTATCAGTGATGAGGATTTGTTTGATGCAGTTCTCAGAGGTTCTGATCAGCAGTACAAGCAAGGGAAGCCATTCTACGATTTTATTATGACTACCTCTAATCACCGTCCATTTACCTACCCCTCCGGTGAAATCACTCAGCTCTCGGGCAGCGGCAGGGAAGGAGCGGTCCGCTATACTGATTATGCAATTGGGAAATTTATTGAACATCTCAAACTGAGGCCCTGGTTTAAAAATACGGTAATAATCATCGTTGCAGATCATTGTGCCTCCAGTGCAGGTAAAAATGAAATTGATATCAGCAAGTATCATATCCCCTGTATCATACTTAACCTTCCACGGGATGGCAGGCAGGTAATTTCTAAAATGTGTTCGCAGATTGACCTTTACCCAACCTTATTTAGCCTGCTTGGATGGACGTACCAAAGTAACCTTTATGGTAAAAATGTTCTCGATGCTGGTTATCATCCCAGGGCAGTGCTGGGAACTTATCAAAAGCTCGCCTATCTGAGCCAGGACAGCCTGGTCATTCTTGGGCCGCAGCAAAAGGCAGACACCTATATCTATAATAAAGAAAAAAACGAACAAATACCCGCTAGGTTATCCTCAAATGTGGTGGATAGAGCGATTGCAAACTATCAGACTGCCTATGACCTTTTTAAAAATGGCGGCATGCATCAATAATAAACCTTCAAAGAGAAACTTATACTGCTATGAAAGAACGAATTGGAATGCTAATCTGGAAGGAAATGAATAAACAGGGCCTTTCTCATGGCAATTTCGTTAAGGCAATGCGCCATAAAAATGTTTACCTGAAAGATTTCTTCAAAATGGAAACCATTGACGTCAATTCCCTGATTCAGATTTCCGTTTTTTTGAAGACAAACTTCTTTCAGTTTTTTGAACCCGATGATTTGATTACTGTACTGAAAAGCCCGGAAATGGATGCCGGCAAAACTACTTCAATACAAGATATAGTTAAAACTCAGCACAAGCTTTTACTTGCCCATAAGAAAATCATCATGCAGCAGGACAACTTGATAGTCCAGCTTACAAATCATTACTCGGAAAAGTAATATTAAGCATTGCTGATTATTTTTAACTGAGATCCCAAATCCAGAGTTTCTTCAGTATTCTGCTGTTCCTTTACTGCCAATCGCAGGAAGCGAGTTTATAAACATCAGTACATGAAACTCTTAAGCTACATTAAAAACCACATCCTTATCCTGGTAACTGTTTTGCCTGGATTGGTTTCAGCCCAGACTATTCCCTCAGGGCAACAGGATTCTGTTGTCGCAAAACAGGAATCAATCCTAAAAATGCGCGGTCAGAATCCGCCTAAACTTAAGTCATTTATTGTCCCTGCAGTATTCGTTTCTTACGGACTTTTGTCCCTGGGCAATAACGCAATCAGGAAGCTGGACTTTAGTACCAAAGCCGAAATTCAGGAAGATCATCCTTTGTTTGCCCATCACCTGGATAACTTTCTGCAGTATGCACCGATGGTCGCAGTTTATGGATTAAACCTCGCTGGAGTGAAAGGCAAGCACAATATTGCTGATCAGACTGCATTATATGTGTTGTCGGTTGGCATAATGGGTGTTTCTACAACAGTTGTTAAACATTGGGCAGACAGGCCCCGTCCGGATGGTTCCAATAACTATTCTTTTCCATCAGGACATACTGCGAATGCATTTGCAGCAGCCGAATTTTTAAATCAGGAATACCGCGATGTTTCGCCATGGATTGGTTACGCAGGTTATACGGTTGCGACTGCAACCGGGGTACTCAGGTTATACAATAATAAACATTGGCTTAGTGATGTAGTAGCAGGAGCGGGATTCGGTATCGCGTCAACCAAAGTAGCTTATTTGCTCTATCCGCACCTTAAAAAATTTCTAATCGGTAAGCAGAGTATGCGTTATTCAGTGGTGCCAATGTATCAGCAAAGGGCTGCCGGTTTGGCTTTTAGCGGCACATTTTAATCTTGGGCGCTCGTTAAAATATGATGGGACATTTTAAGAAAGATCTTCTTCTGTTATTTCTGCTGTCTTCGGTCATGCTTATGCTAAAGGCGCAGGAACCTCTGCGGAACATTGATTATTTTTTGAATGAAGCCGCCAAACGAAGTCCGCTGATAAAAGATTACGCCAATCAGCATCAGGCAAACAGGATTGATAGCATGCGTTTAAAGGCAGCTTATCTGCCTCAGGTTTCGGCCAGTTCTGCCGGAATGTATGCTC
>NZ_JBEVDX010000159.1:0-75268 GCF_040513095.1 Pedobacter sp.
CACGACTCGAAGCTATTTATATAGAACAGGAGCTTACCTTACAACCGGATTTTTGGGATGATCCCAAAAAGGCCGAAAAGCATTTGGCAGGAATGAATTCTAAAAAGGTATGGACAGATGCCTGGCAGAAAGTGAATGCCGAATTTGAAGATACACAGGTCTTGTTTGATTTCCTGCAATCAGGAGATGCAACAAAAGAAGAGATGGAAGAGCAGTTTGAAAAATGCCTGCACCTGATCGAAGACCTGGAGTTGAAAAATATGCTCAGCAGCAAGGAAGACCAGCTGAACGCGGTGATGCAGATCACTGCCGGTGCCGGTGGTACGGAAAGCTGCGACTGGGCAGCCATGCTGATGCGGATGTACATCATGTGGGGCGAGAAGAATGGTTACAAGGTGACGGAACAGGATTTCCAGGCGGGTGAGGTAACAGGGGTTAAATCTGTTACATTACAGTTTGCGGGAGACTTTTCTTACGGATACCTGAAGGGGGAAAACGGGGTACACCGGCTGGTGCGTATATCTCCTTTTGATTCCAATGCACGCCGTCATACATCTTTCGCTTCTGTATACGTTTATCCACTGGTGGACGATACGATTGAAATTGAGATAAAAGACGCGGATATTGAATTTGAGACCTTCCGTTCAGGCGGTGCCGGCGGACAGAATGTAAATAAGGTGGAGACTGCTGTGCGTTTGTACCACAAGCCTTCGGGCATTGTGATTAAAAACCAGGAATCAAGATCACAGCTGCAGAACAAGGAGAATGCATTGCGGTTATTGAAATCGCAATTGTATGAAGCCGAGATGCGCAAACGGATGGAAGCATCTGCTGCCGTTGAAGGTTCAAAAATGAAAATAGAATGGGGTTCCCAAATCAGGAACTATGTTTTGCATCCGTACAAGCTGGTGAAGGACCTGAGGACGAATTATGAGACCTCAAATGCACAGGCGGTACTGGACGGGGAGCTTAACGACTTTTTAAAGGCATATTTAATGGAATTCTAATGGGAAAATTTTGGCTGTTAAGTTTAGGACTTATGATTGGATTGCAGACACTGAAAGCACAGCAGGTTGTAGAGCTGTACCCGGGAGCGATACCCGGAGCAAAGGCTGCGCCTGCATCCTATAAGGAAATACAAACAGTAAAAGATGGTAAGGTGACAGGCCTTTCTAAGGTCTTTCACCCTACTATTACCATGTACGAGCCTGCTGCGGGCAAAGGCAGCGGCACAGCCGTAATTATTTGTCCTGGCGGTGGCTATCAGCACCTTGCTATCGGGCATGAGGGAGATGAAGTAGCGAGGAGGTTTACAGAGAATGGCATAACTGCCTTTGTATTGAAATACCGTCTTCCGGATGATACTACTATGGTGGATAAGTCCTTTGGTCCATTGCAGGATGCAGAACAGGCTATCTATCTGCTGCGCAAAAATGCAGCTAAATGGAAAATTGATCCTGCAAAAGTAGGAATCATGGGTTTCTCTGCCGGGGGACACCTTGCCTCTTCATTAACGGTACATTATAGGGACAGTAAAATAGAAAACAAAGAAAAGATAAGCCTGAGGCCAGATTTTGCAATACTGCTTTATCCGGTGATCAGTTTCACTGCACCAACTCATGCGGGATCTGTCAAAAGCCTGATTGGAGCTGACGGTACCCCGGAGCAGAAAGAGTATTTTTCCAATGAAAAACATGTAGATGCCCAGACGCCAATAACTTTTCTGGTTCACGCAAATAATGACAATGCTGTTCCTGTTGGAAACAGTATTTTATTCAACGAGGCACTTGTGAAAAACAAAGTTGCTGCGGAGATGCATCTCTATCAGGGCGGAGGCCACGGTTTTGGCCTGCATAACAAGACTACATCGGACGACTGGTTTGAGCGCCTGCAGAACTGGATGAAAGCTAATAAACTTTAAAGGTTGCTGTTCAGCAGGATCTCCTGTAATTCTTTCAGTTCTTCTACCTTCTCTGCCGAGCCGAGATTCTCATACGAGGAAATCAGGTTCCTGATGATTCTGCGGATGATCTCTACGTTACTGCATGGGGCATAAAAACCCGGAAGCGGCTGCAGGTTAAGCTGGCGCAGAAACTGATCCACATCGTGTTTGCCAAAGATTGCACCTTTATTAAAGGCGTTGATGTAAAACAATACCCCAAATTCATTGTCATCCCTTTTACTTTCATCAATATATCCCAGTATAAAATGCTGTGGCAGGTTTACGCCATAAACAGGTATATCCAACTTTTGCGCAATGGTAGAATAAATAATAGCCAGTGAGATCTGATTGCCTTTTTTTGTTTCCAGTACCTGATTGATATAGGAATTCTGAGGATCGTGGTGGTTTTTGGTATTGCCGCCGAAGCCGTTGATATTGTAAAAGATATGATTGATCAGTTTGATCTTTTCAACAGAACTCATTTCATACTGGAGGCCGGTCCATATTTCCCTTTTGATCTCCTCGATCTGGTTAATTATCTTTTGTTCGTCGAGATCAGGGTATTGATAGCGGTTAATTACCAGGGCTCCCTGTAAAAGATCGAATGCCCCGCTTTGATACCAGAGACTCAGATCTTCTTTTACGCTGTTAAACTGGATCTGGTGGACAAGATTTTCAATTCTTTCCTGCAATAGGGTGTCCAGGGATTTTTCCCATTCTGTTTCCAGGAAATGGATCACAGAATTCCCGTGTTCCAGCAGCCGGTCGCTGACATGCGAGAAAACTTCCGGATCGGGATCGTCCAGTAATTTTACCAATGCGCTTATTTCTGTACTATTTTCCATTAAATGCGAATTACAATGTTGTGTTTGCCTATTTTTGCTTTATGGTCTTACAATTTTTCAGCGATTATCTGAAGCATCGTTTAACTGCTAAAAGCAGGCATGGTACCCACTCACCTTTTGTATACAAACTGGTTGATGAGGTAATTTACGATTTTAACTCCAAAACCGATTATATTGGTATTGAGGCGCAGAGAAAAAAACTTTTAAATGACGATACCGTTATTACGGTGACTGATCTCGGCGCCGGCTCTCATTTGAATAAGAACCGTACCAAAAAAGTCAGAGAGATCGCGAAAAATGCCCTCAAGACCCCAAGACTGGCACAGCTGATCTACCGTCTGGCTAAAAACACCGGGCCCGAAACCATTCTGGAACTGGGAACATGTCTGGGTATAACTACTGCTTATCTCTCCAAAGCTGCTCCGGAAGCAGATATCGTAACTATTGAGGGCTGTCCTGAAACGGCAAAAAAGGCCTATAATAATTTTCAGGAGCTTGAACTGGAAAATATAGAACTGCAGGTAGGAAATTTTGATGAACTGCTGCCCAGGGTAATTGAGGAAACACCCAAACTGGATTTTGTTTACATTGACGGGAACCACCGGAAGGACGCTACGTTAAATTACTTTAAGTGGTGCCTGCCCAAGGTACATGAAGACTCGCTGCTGATCTTTGACGATATCTACTGGAGCAAAGGCATGAAAGAAGCCTGGGAAGAGATCAAAAGCCATCCTGATGTAAGGGTAACAATTGATCTGTTCTGGATCGGGCTGGTTTACTTTAAAAAGGGACAGGCTAAGGAGCACTTTAAGATTAAGTTTTAAAAGGCTTCTGCAAGACTCAGGTAAAAGCCTGATTGCCTGGCTTCATGCGGGCGTTTTTCCCCGATACCATAATCTGCCCTTACGCTCAGGCCTTTGGCCGGATCAAAGAAGTACCGCATTCCGCCACCTACTGATGGTTTAAATTGCTTCAGGGAGAAATCCCCATTCTGAAATACACGTCCGCCACCAGCGAAAACCACTACGCCAAAGCGGTTACTGAAACGGTAACGCAGTTCGGTTTGTGCGGCGATAAGATTTTCATCCCTGTACCGCCCGGCATAATAACCGCGCATAATGTCTTCATTGCCCATCTGGGGCAGTAAATAAAAGGGTGTATTGTTACCCTGAATGGTATAAAAGATCCCGTTTACAGCAAAAACAAGCTTTTTGGCAACCGGCCAGAAGTTTTTGAGCACCACGCGAATCTGGCTGCCACTAAAATCGTCCTTTCCAAAGATATCAGGAGCATACTGGTAAGTAACCCTGCCAAAGAAGCCCCTTGTGGGATAGTTATTTGAATTTCTTGTGTCGTATGTCTGTGATACGCCCAGGTAACCTACGCTCCCACCGGTTTTATCCAGAACGCGGGGGTCAGTATCTAAAATGCCCCCTGCATCTACGTCTCTGAAGGTATTTCTTTCAAAGGATATGGATACGCCGGTATAGGCGAAGGGAAAGATATTTTTTTCTACATCAAGGCCTGTCCTTATCTGGTGCTGTACAACCCTGTCTTTGTTGGCTGCCAGAGTTTGATTTCCGATGCCGAAGAAATCAAAAGGTGTACTGCGCAAACGCAGATCCCCAATAATATGGAAGTCGTTGCCTTTAGTCCAGATATCTCCTTTAAGGGTAACGTTATATTGTTTTTTGGTAGAAACGGATAGGATCGTTGCAAAGTTGGAACTCCTGTTCAGCGGGTCGGCTTTATCCAGATAGGTAGAATATAATGCGCCAACGCCAAATTCCATTCCTACTTCCTGAGAATATTTCAGAAAGGGGAGCGGCATAAAGCTGGCTTTACGGGTGGTGTCCATGTCTTCTGATAACATACGTTTGATCAGTTTCATTTGTCCGAAGCCGGACAGGGCAGAGAGCAGCAGGAGGTTACAGAATAAGAGTTTTTTCATTCGCTGTTTAACGCTTTATAATAGGTACGAATCCGCCAAATTAAACATTTGAAATGAATTATCTTTCTGAACAGTTAATATAGAGCCCCGGATACTACTGTTAAAATAACGTATAAGTACTGTACTTGGTTTTATCTATTTGATAACCTGCACCGACAAATGTTTTTAATATTATTTGCTACTTTTGCGGCTGATAAAAAAACAATATAAAATGAGCGTAACAAGAGGACCAATATCTAAATTCATGGAGGGGCATTACCTTCACTTCAATGCAGCGGCAATGATGGATGCAGCCAAGGGCTATGAAACACATCTGGATGAAGGCGGTAAAATGATGATCACCCTTGCCGGTGCAATGAGCACGGCAGAGCTGGGTATTTCACTGGCTGAGATGATCCGTCAGGATAAGGTTGCAATAATTTCATGTACAGGTGCCAACCTGGAAGAGGATATCATGAACCTTGTTGCCCATTCACATTATAAACGTGTGCCTAACTACCGTGACCTGAGTCCGCAGGACGAGTGGGACCTCCTGGAGAACCATTACAACCGCGTAACTGATACCTGTATTCCTGAAGAAGAAGCTTTCAGGCGTCTGCAGAAACACGTTCACAAAATCTGGAAAGATGCAGAAGATGCCGGGGAGCGTTATTTCCCGCATGAGTTTATGTATAAGATGCTGCTGAGCGGTGATCTTGAACAATATTACGAAATTGATCCTAAGAATTCATGGATGCTGGCAGCAGCGGAGAAAAACCTTCCGATTGTTGTACCGGGATGGGAAGATTCTACAATGGGAAATATTTTCGCATCATATGTGATGAAAGGCGAGCTTAAAGCTACGACCATGAAAGGTGGAATTGAATATATGGGCTACCTGGCGGACTGGTATATTGCCAACAGCGGCGGTAAGGGAATAGGTTTCTTCCAGATTGGTGGGGGTATTGCAGGCGATTTCCCGATCTGTGTGGTACCAATGTTATATCAGGATATGGAAATGGAAAATATTCCTTTCTGGAGTTACTTCTGCCAAATCTCTGACTCCACTACTTCATATGGTTCATACTCAGGAGCTGTGCCAAATGAGAAGATCACCTGGGGGAAACTTGACATCAATACGCCCAAATTTATCGTGGAGTCTGACGCGACAATAGTAGCTCCCCTGATTTTTGCATGGATATTAAAAATGTAATTATAACTTCCAAATTTTCCTAAAAAAAAGAGGGGATCAGAAAATCAGCAAAATTGAAAAAATGCTGATTTTCTTCGTTTAAAGCATAAAAAAGGCAATGTTTAGAATGATTATAAATTGTATTTACTGTCATTTCTTTGTCATTGGTAAATTAATAAATTTTACTTTTGTGGACGCTTTGACGGAGAACAGAAGTTTAAACATCAATTGCGGTTGTTACAGTTTTTTAAAATAAAGCATAAAATACTCATTATGAGGAATATCTCATTGATCATTAGAAGAGTTTGGAAGTCGGCATTCATGGTTACGGCTCTATCTGTTTTAATCGTTTCAGGTACACAAGCACAAGACGCAGCAGCGGGAAGAACGATCTTCAAAGAAAAATGTACGTCATGCCATGCTCTGGACCGCGATTTAATCGGTCCTGCACTGCAGACAGCCATTCCATTGAAGAGCGAAGCCTTTTTGATTAAATGGATTAACAATGCTCCGGCATTTATCGCATCAGGTGATAAAGAAGCAGTGGCAGAGTCTAAGTGGAATCCTAATGCAGAGATGACTGCATTCCCGACATTAACTCCGGTTGATATCAAAAACATCCTTGCATACATTAAAGCAGGTGAGCCGAAAAAAGCAGGTGATGCTGCCGGAGCCGGAGCTGGTGCTTCAGAAGAAGTATCTGATTTCTCTCTTGCAGGCGTTGTTGCAATTATCCTGATCTCAATCGCTGTATTGGTGATCTTAGGCCGCGCAATTAAAATGCTCGAACGTCTGATCCTTCAGAAACAGGGTGTGGTATTAGTAGAAGAGGAAAGTGTTTCAATGGCTGCCGGTATCAACAGGTTGTTCAAGAACAAAAAATTCGTTTTCTTCTTTATCCTTTGTTTAGTGATCAGTTTAGGTTCATGGGGATGGATGGGTATGTGGAATACTGGTGTCAACACTGGTTACCAGCCAACTCAGCCAATTAAATTCTCGCACGAACTGCACGCTGGTGTAAACCAGATCGATTGTCAGTACTGTCACGCTGGCGCATTCGAATCCAGAAATGCAACTATCCCATCGCTTAACGTTTGTATGAACTGTCACAAAGCTGTTCAGGCAAGAGACAGCCACGATGGTAATATTTCTCCTGAAATTCAGAAGATCTACAATGCACTGGGTTACGATGCGGATAAAATGACTTACGACAAGTCTAAAGAAAAACCAATTGAATGGGTTCAGGTACACAACCTTCCGGACTTCGCTTACTTTAACCACTCACAACACGTTGTTGTAGCTGAAGAAGCTATCCGTAAGGAAAAAGGTCTGAAACCAAACGAGCCGGTATGTTTTGCCTGTCACGGACCAGTGAATACTATGGCAGAGATCTATCAGTATTCTCCTCTGACCATGAAATGGTGTATAAACTGTCACAGAGACACAAAGTTAGAGGTGAAAGACAACGCTTTCTATACAAAAATTATTGCTGCGCATGAGAAAATCAAAAAAGGTGAGAAATTGACACCTGCGGCTTTAGGCGGAATAGAGTGTGGCAAATGTCACTATTAATAGTAGAGTTTAATAAAAAGAACGTTCGATAAACAGTAATATAGCTTAAATGGAAAGCAATAAAAAATACTGGAAAGGCTTAGAGGAATTTAACAAGACCTCCGATTTTGTTGAAAGTAACAAAAACGAATTCGCAGAGCCGCTTCCAATAGAAGATGTTTTAAATGAAGCAGGGTTAAGTACAGTAACCCCGCGCCGTGACTTTTTAAAAGCCTTAGGCTTTGGTCTTGGTGCGGTTTCACTGGCAGCTTGCCAGCCTGCTCCGATACACAAATCAGTACCTTACCTGATCAAACCAGAAGAAGTAATCCCGGGCGTTCCGAATTACTATGTATCCAGTTTCAAAGGGCAGAGTATATTGGTTAAAACCAGAGAAGGCCGTCCTATTAAGATTGAACCGAATCCTAATGCAGGTGAGTTTAACAATGGTACAGATGCAATTGCACAAGCTTCAGTTTTAGATTTATATGATGTTTCAAAACTTAAAACTCCGGTTTTAAAGAATGAGGAAGCCACATGGTCTAAAGTAGATGCGTTTGTAAGTGCCGAACTGGCAAAAGCTAAAGCTTCGGGTAAGAAAATCCGTATCGTTTCTTCATCTGTATACAGTCCTTCTACACTTGCGGTAGTGGCCGACTTTATTGCTGCCTATCCAACAACTAAACATGTTCAGTATGACGCTGTATCTTATACAGGTATCATCAAAGCGAACGAGAATAGTTTCGGAAAAGCTGTTGTTCCAAAATATAACTTTAACAGGGCAGACCTGATTGTAAGTTTTGGAGCTGACTTCCTGGGAACATGGATTAGCGGAGAAGAATTTACTTCTCAGTACATGACTAACAGGAACCACAAATCTTTGGCAAAAGGTAAAATGTCACGTCATTTCCAGTTTGAAGCTGGAATGAGTATGACAGGTACGAATGCCGATACACGTGTACCAATTAAATTATCAGAGCAGGGTGCTGCACTGATAACCTTATATAATGCGATTACTGGTGCAAATCTCGCAGGTGGTGCTTTGCCAAACAATGTTACTGCTGAAAAAGCATTAAAACTGGCTGGTAAAGAATTATTGCAGCAGAAGGGTAAAGCGCTTGTTGTTTGCGGATCAAATGATGTTTCTACGCAAATTCTTGTAAACGCTATCAACTCTGCCATCGGAAGTTACGGTACAACTATTGACCTTGATAACCCGATTAAACGTTACGCAGGAAATGATGCTGAGTTTGCAGAACTGCAAAACGAAATGAACAGAGGTGAAGTAGCAGCTGTTTTATTCCTTGATTCCAATCCTGCATATGACGTATCCAACTCAAAAGCATTTACAGATGGCTTGAGTAAAGTGCCCTTAAAAATTTCCTTCTCAGACCGTAAGGATGAAACTTCTGTTCTTTGTGATGTTATCGCGACTGGTCAGAACTACCTTGAAAGCTGGGGAGACGCAAATTCTTATGAAGGTACCTACTCGATTGTTCAGCCAACGATCAATCCTGTCTTCGACTCACGTCAGGCAGAACAAAGTTTACTGATCTGGTCTAACGCCCCGGTTAAAGAATATTTCCAGTACGTACGTAACAACTGGGAGAAAAATATCTTACCTGGTATTGGTAAAACGTGGAACGAATTGTTACAAACTGGTGTTTTCTCGGCCCCGGCCAGACCAGCAGGAACATATACCTTCAGTTTATCACTGGCAGCAGTAGCGCCTTCAGTTCTTAGTGCAGGTAAAGCTCTTGCCAAAGATATCGAACTTCATGTTTATGAAAGTGCTGCAATGCGTGATGGTAAACATGCAAACAATGCCTTCCTTCAGGAATTACCTGATCCGGTATCAAAGGTAACATGGGATAACTATGTTGCCCTGGCACCTAAATTCGCTGAAGAAAAAGGCCTTGCAGAATTTGATCTTGTTGAGGTTAAAGGAAGCAATGGTTACGCTATCATTCTGCCGGTTCTGATTCAACCAGGACAGGCAAGAGGAACTGCTTCTATCGCTTTAGGATACGGACGTACCAAAGTAGGTAAGGCTGGTGACAACGTTGGTAAAAATGCGTTTCCTTTCCTGAGCTTCAGCAATGGAACATTACAATATGCAACTACGGTAACGATCAGCAAAACTGGTGGTACTTACCAGCTTGCACAGACCCAGACTCACCATTCGTTCGAAGGCAGAAATATTATTCGTGAAGCAACCTTTGCTGAATACAAGAAAAACGCTGCTGCAGGAACTGGTAAAAAAGAAGAAGGACATAAATCTTACGATCTTTGGGATAAATACGAAAAACCTGGAAACAACTGGGTAATGGCAATCGATCTGAACGCCTGTACAGGTTGTGGTTCTTGTATCGTTGCCTGTAACGTAGAAAATAATATTCCTGTAGTAGGCCGTGATGAGGTTCGCAGACGCAGAGAGATGCATTGGATCCGTATCGACCGTTACTACAGCTATGAAGAAGGTGATAAGAGCGTATCTGAAGAAAAAGAGATCGCCCATATGGAGAACCTTGATAATGTGACTGTTGTTCACCAGCCGATGTTATGTCAGCACTGTGATCACGCTCCTTGTGAAACTGTTTGTCCGGTACTGGCTACCACTCACTCTTCAGACGGATTAAACATGATGGCTTATAACCGTTGTGTTGGTACACGTTACTGCGCAAATAACTGCCCGTACAAAGTTCGTCGTTTCAACTGGTTCAACTACTGGAATGATTCACGTTTTGATAACTACCTGAACAACGAGTTTACCCAACTGGTGCTTAACCCTGATGTTACTGCCCGTTCAAGAGGGGTAATGGAGAAATGCTCTATGTGTATCCAACGTATCCAGGCTGGTAAATTGCAGGCTAAAATTGAAAAACGTCCGTTAAAAGACGGTGATATCAAAATGGCATGTCAGCAAGCTTGTTCAGCAAATGCAATTGTATTTGGTGATGCAAATGATCCGGAATCAGAAGTTTCGAAAGCATTGAGAAGCGAGCGTATCTACTATGTTCTTGAAGAGATAAACACTCAGCCAGGTATAGGTTACATGACTAAAATTAGAAACACAGATTCACCAACAACAATAGCGTAAGCTGATATTAAAGAAAATACATTATGTCAGGACATAAGGAATCAATATTAAGAGAACCACTGATCACCGGAAGGGATATCACGTATGCAAAAATTACGAATGATATTTTGGACCCGGTTGAGAACAAGCCCAACAAGGCGTGGTGGATAGGATTTATCTTTGCCGTTTGCGGCGCACTGCTATGGGTAGTCTCAGTAAGTTATACTTTCTGGAACGGGATTGGATCCTGGGGTCTGAACAAGACTGTAGGATGGGCATGGGATATCACCGGCTTCGTATGGTGGGTAGGTATCGGTCACGCAGGAACATTGATTTCTGCAGTATTGCTGCTCTTCCGTCAGAACTGGAGAAACTCAATTAACAGGTCGGCAGAGGCCATGACTATCTTTGCCGTAATCTGTGCCGCTACATACATTATCGCTCACATGGGCCGTCCATGGTTGGCATATTGGGTATTCCCATTGCCAAACCAGTTCGGATCACTTTGGGTAAACTTTAACTCACCACTGGTGTGGGATACATTTGCAATCTCGACGTACTTCTCTGTATCATTATTATTCTGGTACACAGGTTTACTTCCTGATATCGCTACTATCCGTGACCGTGCTACCGGCTTACGCCGCAAGATCTATTCGATCTTCTCTTTCGGATGGAGCGGTAACGTAAAAACATGGCAGCGTTTTGAGACTGTGTCTCTGATCCTTGCAGGTATTTCAACTCCCCTGGTACTTTCAGTACACACGATTGTATCAATGGACTTTGCGACATCTGTAATACCAGGATGGCATACAACGATCTTCCCTCCATACTTTGTGGCTGGTGCGATTTTCTCAGGATTCGCGATGGTATTGACACTATTACTTGTTGCCCGTAAGGTGCTGGGTCTTGAGGACTATATCACCATGTTCCACATTGAATCGATGAATAAGATTATCATCCTTACAGGATCTATTGTGGGTGTGGCTTATATAACTGAGTTCTTTATCGCCTGGTATTCAGGTTCGGAATATGAAGCATACGCATTCGTCAACCGTTCAACCGGTCCTTACTGGTGGGCATACTGGATGATGATGACCTGTAACGTAATTTCACCGCAGTTGCTTTGGTTCAAAAAGATCCGTCTGAGCATTCCTGCTACCTGGATTCTTTCGATTGTAGTAAACGTAGGTATGTGGTTTGAGCGTTTTGTAATTATCGTGACTTCACTTCACCGTGATTACCTTCCGTCAAGCTGGGCAATGTTCTATCCAACCTGGGTAGATGCAGGCGTGTTTGTTGGTTCAATCGGGGTATTCTTTACATTATTCCTGTTGTTCCTGAGGGTTCTTCCTTCAATCGCGATTGCGGAGGTTAAGCTGTTGCTTAAATCTTCAAGCGAGCAGGCCAAGCTGGTTCAGATCAAAGAAGGTCACCTTGACAAGGCTCACGTTAAAGAATACGTAGAGTCGTTAGAGAAATTCGATAGTGTTAAACATGAAGATTACGCAAAAATATAACAATGAGTAATATCAAATATATTTTAGGCAGTTTTGGCGATCCGGACGAAATGATGCATGGCATCGAAAAGTTGCAGGAAAACAACATTAAGATACACGATGTGTATACGCCTATGCCAATTCACGGCATTGAAGCCAAATTAGGAGTTAAAAGGTCCAGACTGGATATCCTCGCTTTTTTCTGCGGGATCACAGGAACAGTGTCAGCATTTGCGCTGATCTACCTTACATCCGTTGTAGACTGGAGAAACAACATAGGTGGTAAACCTGCCTTCGCATTGCCGGATTTTATTCCGATTATGTTTGAGCTGACCATTTTGTTTACTGCATTTGGATTGGTATTATCTTATTATGCCTCAACCCATCTTTTCCCAGGAAGAGCGCCAAGGGTGATGGATTTAAGAGCTACTGATGATAGATTTATTATCGCTGTTGACGCACAGATAAATGCTGAACACAGTAAAATTGATGAATTATTAAAAGACGCTGGTGCTATAGAAGTTAAGCACAATGAAAGGAAGTATGTTAGCTATGAATAAGAATAAAATAGTTCTGGCCTCTTGTGTTGTTCTTAGCGTTATTGCATCGCTTTCAGCATGCAGGGACAAAGAGAGCAGAGGTTTAGAGTATGCAAGGAATATGTATGACAATGTTGCTTATAAGCCAAACAAGGCGAATAAGAACTTTGCAGACGGACTGACCAATCAGACTCCTCCTCCAAATACAGATCCGATTGGATTTGTGAAATATGAGTATGCAAATACTAAAGAAGGATACGAAGCAGCTGGTGTAAACCTTAAAAACCCATTGGCTAAATCTCCGCAGAACCTGTTGTCAGGTAAACATTACTTCACTGTGTTCTGCAGCCCTTGTCACGGTGATCAGGGTGATGGTAAAGGCCACCTGGTTCAGATTGAAAAATTCCAGGGTGTTCCGTCTTACCATGGTGATGCAGCATCCTCACGTGGTGGTATGATGAAAGACCTGTCTGAAGGAAAGATCTACCATACTATCATGTACGGTTTAAATAACATGGGTTCACATGCTTCACAACTTACACCTGATCAAAGATGGAAAGTGGTGATGTATGTTCAACAATTACAACAAATACAATAGAAAACAGATATAGATGGGAACTCACAATTATAATTTAACTGAGCAGTTTGAGTTTACTGGGAAGGCTAAGACTTTAAGTATAGTCGGTATCGTAATCGGTATCGCTTGTATAGCTTATGGTTTTTCTGATCATGAACTTCATGAGCGCACCTTTGGTAACCTGTTACTGATGGCATATTACTTTGCTTGTGTATGTATGTCGGGCACATTCTTTTTAGCTGTTCAGTTTGTCGCGCAGGCGGGATGGTCAGCTTCTATCCTGCGTGTACCGCAAGCTATGGCTAAAACACTGCCGATTGCAGTAGTTATATTGCTGGCCGTAATTGGTGCAGGTTTGTACTCACATAACCTTTATCACCACTGGCATGCAGATGGCTTAACTGATCCTAGCAGCCCTAACTACGATAAACTGATCGATGGTAAGTCTGCTTTCCTTAACGTTCCTTTTTTTATGGGACGCCAGGTGATCTTCTTGGGTATCTACAGCATATTCTCTATGTTGCTTACCAAATTGTCTAACAATGAGGATCTGGAAGGAGGTTTAAACTCTTACACTAAAAGTTTTAAATACTCTTGTATATTTTTGGTGATCTACGGATTTACTACGCCAATCTTTGCTTTTGATACAGTGATGTCACTGGAAGCACACTGGTTCTCTACAATGTTCGGTTGGTATAACTTTGCAGCAATGTGGGTGAGCAGTCTTGCAACGATGGCAGTGATCATCATTCTGCTAAGAAAAGCAGGTTATATGCAATGGGTAAATAACAGTCACCTGCACAACCTGGGACAGTTTATCTTTGGATTCTCTATTTTCTGGACTTATGTATGGTTCGCTCAATTTATGTTGATCTATTATGCAAACATGCCGGAAGAAACTGTGTATTTTTACAAACGATTTGAATTTTATAAGATCTGGTTCTTCCTGAATCTGGTAATGAACTTCCTTGCACCGGTACTTTTACTGATGGACCGCGACAACAAAAGGAAGGAAAATATCTTGTTAACAATATCTATTATCGTACTTTGTGGTCACTGGGTTGATTATTACCAGATGATTATGCCAGGTACAGTTGAAGATGGCACTAACGGATTCGGAATAATTGAAATAGGAACAGCTATTGGTTTTATAGGCTTGTTTACCTTTACAGTACTGACTGCATTAAGTAAGAAACCACTGATTGCAAAGAATCACCCTCTCTTAGCGGAGAGTCTGAATCACCATTTGTAACCGGTTGGATTAGAGAGTATATAAATTAATAGTATAGTAGAAGTACATCGTACTACTTTTAAGAAAATGAGTTTAAGAAAATTTATAAGCAATAAGACAATGGCGGCCCTGGCAGTACTCGTTACTGTATTTGCAAATACCAGCGCATTTGCACAAGAAGCAGCCGCCGGCGCCGCTGCATCCGCCCCGAAACAAATTGATATGGTTCCGATCTATAAGTCGGTTGCATTCTATACCATGTTATTTCTCCTGCTTTGCTTATTTGTAGCAATCGTTGGAAAAGCGATCAGGGTGTACGAACTTACACGTGAAGCGCAGGACAAACCAGACAGTATCAACTGGAATACTGTTAACGGTGTGATCTTCGTCCTTTTCTTAATCGCTGGATTGGTAGGGGTTTATTTTGAATATACTGTTCATGGACATATGCTTCTTCCAGATGCTGCTTCTGAGCACGGTAAAAAGATCGACTCGATGTTTAACATCACACTGATCCTGACTACCATCGTGTTCATCGGAACGCATATAGCCCTGTTCCTGTTCTCATTTTTCTACAGAAACTCAGGAAAAAGAAAAGCGTACTACTATCCGCATAACAATGCTTTAGAGCGTATTTGGACAATTGTGCCTGCATTGGTATTAACTGTATTGGTTTTGATGGGTTTTTTAACCTGGAGATCAATTTTCTATAAAATCGAGGATCCTAACAATAAACCATTAAGTGTTGAGCTTACTTCTCAGCAGTTTCAGTGGACTTTACGTTATCCTGGTGCTGACGGTGTAGTAGGTTTGAAAAACTACAAACTGATCACCGGAACAAACGGGCTGGGTATGGATTTCAATGATAAAAACAATCTTGATGACCAGAATGCTGATGAAATGGTACTTCCGGTAAATAAACCAGTAAGGTTGATCATCACCAGTAAGGATGTTGTACATAGTGTATACATGCCGCATTTCAGGGTTCAGCTGAACAGTGTGCCGGGTATGACTTCATATTTTGAATTCACTCCAACCATCACTTCAGAAGATATGAAGGCTAAAGTTAATGATCCTGCATTTCAGTATCTGCTTTACTGCTCTAAAATCTGTGGATCAGGTCACTATAACATGAAAAAGGTAATCAGAGTTGTTTCTCAGGCTGAATATGACGCATGGGTAGTAAAACAACCTAAATTCATCAATAACGATTTGAGAAAAGAATTCAAATTGCCTCTTGTACCTGACGCAGCAGCCCCTGCAGCAGCTCCTGCTGACAGCACAGCTAAGCCTGCAAAGGACTCGTCTGCTGTAGCAATGAATAAACCGGCTTTAAAAAAATAATTATACTGGAATAGCGCATTATGTCAACTATAACATTACACGATACACATAACAACGGTCACCATGACGATCACGATCATGGGCACCACGAACAATCTTTTATAACGAAGTACGTATTTAGCCAGGATCACAAAATGATCGCTAAACAGTTTTTGATAACTGGTATCGTTATGGCTGTTATTGCAATGGGATTGTCTATCTTATTCCGTATTCAGCTGGCCTGGCCGGATAAAAGTTTCCCTATTCTGGAAACAT
Source organism: Pedobacter sp. (assembly GCF_040513095.1). GTDB lineage: Bacteria > Bacteroidota > Bacteroidia > Sphingobacteriales > Sphingobacteriaceae > Pedobacter. The sequence continues at coordinate 15,982 of NZ_JBEVDX010000159.1, forward strand.
TCCTTGGAAAATGGGCTGAAGGAGGAAGGATCAAACCTGATTTTTACCTGGCCCTTGTAACAATACATGGTACCATCATGGTATTCTTTGTACTGACTGCAGGACTAAGCGGTACTTTCAGTAATTTACTGATTCCGCTCCAGCTTGGGGTACGGGATATGGCTTCGCCCTTTATGAACATGCTTTCGTACTGGTTCTTCTTTATTGCATGTATCATCATGATGAGTTCATTCTTCATCCAGACTGGTCCTGCAAGTGCAGGATGGACAATCTATCCGCCACTGTCGGCATTGCCTAAAGCAATCCCGGGTTCTGGATTAGGTATGACTTTATGGTTATCAAGTATGGTGCTGTTTGTTGTATCACAGCTAATGGGTGGTATCAACTATGTAAGTACTGTATTAAACATGCGTACCAAAGGAATGGACCTTTGGAAAATGCCTTTGACTATCTGGGCGTTCTTCCTCACTGCGATCCTTGGTGTACTCTCTTTCCCTGTTCTTGTAGCGGGTGTGGTGTTACTGATTTTTGACCGTAGTTTTGGAACAAGTTTCTATTTATCTGATATCGTAATGGGCAGCCAGGTATTGCCAAATGAAGGTGGTTCACCAATCTTATGGGAACACTTATTCTGGTTCCTGGGACACCCTGAGGTTTATATCGTAATCATGCCTGCTTTGGGTATTTCATCTGAAGTAATCTCTGTAAACTCAAGAAAACCAATCTTTGGTTACCATGCAATGGTTTACTCACTGATCGGTATTACTGTTCTTTCATTTATCGTATGGGGTCACCACATGTTTGTGACAGGTATGAATCCATTACTGGGCGGGGTCTTCATGATCACTACGCTGATTATTGCGGTTCCTTCTGCTGTTAAGACTTTCAACTACCTTGCTACATTATGGCGCGGTAATATCAGGTTCACTCCTGCGATGTTATGTGCAATCGGTATGGTATCCTTCTTTATCTCTGGTGGTTTAACAGGTATTTTCCTTGGTAACGCATCACTGGATATTAACCTTCATGATACTTACTTCGTTGTTGCCCACTTCCATCTTGTAATGGGTTCTGCTGCTATCTTTGGTATGCTTGCAGGTGTTTATCACTGGTATCCAAAAATGTTCGGCAGAATGATGAACGCCAAATTAGGTTACCTGCACTTCTGGGTTACATTTATCTGTGCATACCTTGTATTCTTCCCGCTTCACTTCCTAGGTTTGGATGGTGTTCCTAGACGTTACTATGCTTTCACTGAATTTGAATTCATGCAGAAATGGGTAACAGTAAATATCTTTGTAACTTGGTCTGCGATTGTTGCAGCCCTGGCTCAGGTGGCCTTCCTGTTCAACTTCTTCTACTCGATCTTCTTCGGTAAAAGAGCGACGCAAAACCCTTGGGAAGCAAATACATTAGAGTGGACTACACCGGTAGAACATATCCACGGTAACTGGCCGGGAGAAATTCCAACAGTACACCGCTGGCCATATGATTACAGTAAACCAGGTGCTGAGGAAGATTTTATCCCTCAGACTGTTCCTTACTCTGAGACAATGTTATCAAACATGCCGCACGATTTCGAAGGTAATGCTGAATCTGAGCGTATCCAGAGAGAGTGGGATGCTAAAAATGCCCCTGAAAAAACTCACGTGCATTTTCATTAATCCCGTGCTTTAAAAAATATACAATGAGGTTACCTGCTTGAGTATATACTTAAATCAGTAACCTCATTTTTTTTAACATAACTATACCCATGGTTCCTAAATCTGAACATAGATTTATCCGGCTAAACCTGATTACAATCATCGTGACGTTAGTGCTCATCCTTGCGGGGGGCGTAGTACGGAGCACTGGTTCTGGTATGGGTTGCCCGGATTGGCCTAAGTGTTTTGACCAGTATATCCCGCCAACAGCTGTTGACCAGCTGCCAAAGGATTACAAAGCAAAATATGTGGCCGGGAGGATGAAAAAGAATGAACGTTTTGCCCGCTTGCTGGACAAAATGGGAAGGACTGACATAGCTGACAGTATCCGCCGCGATCAGACAATCACAGTTCCTGAAACTTTTAATGTAGCTAAGACCTATACTGAATATATCAACAGGCTGACTGGTGCAGCGACGGGCTTTCTCCTGATCGTATTGGTAGTATTGTCATTCACTTACCGGAAGAAAGCTAAAAGGGTTGTTGTGCTCAGTATTCTGAATCTGATAATAGTCGGTTTTCAGGGTTGGCTGGGATCTATTGTAGTATCTACAAACCTGCTGGCCTGGATAGTGACGCTGCACATGTTGCTGGCACTCGTTATTCTCGCTATCCTGGTGTATACCTATTATTATACGGATACGCTTTATAAACAGGAAACCGTGATCATGTCTAAGGTGATCTGGCTAAAGATACTGATCCTGGCAGCTATTGTACTGAGCGTAATTCAGATTACACTGGGTACAGAAGTCAGGGAAGCTATTGATATGGTCTCAAAGAAACTGCTGTATGCTAACCGCGCAACGTGGGTAGGACAGGCAGGTCAGGTATTTTCCTATCACAGGGACCTGGCGATCTTCGTAGCAATAGTCAATGTTTTTGTTTACCAGATTGTGATGAACCGCTTCGGGGGAAAGGCTACTGAGCTAAGACTTGGTAACTCAATCCTGATCGTTTTGTTAATTCAGATTGCAAGTGGCCTATTATTGTCTAACTTTGCGCTGCCCCCGGTAACCCAGGTCATACATTTAGTGTTCTCAACAGTTTTGTTTACCCTGCAGTTTTATCTTTATCTGCTGGTCTACCGGACTAATACTTATAATCAGTAATATTAAACAAATAAGAATTGAAATTATTTTTCTCAGATTTATCCAAACTCATCAAATTCAGGCTTACGTTCCTGGTCGTATTTTCAGCATCGATCACTTTTCTGATTGGTTCGAGAATGCAGGTGGCCCGCGGAGAGGTTCCCGGGATTGACTGGGGCAACTGGGGCATTCTTGTAGCGGGTGGTTTTCTGGTTACTGCTGCAGCAAACTGCTTTAATGAGATTATTGAGGTTGATCTGGATAAACTGATGACCCGTACAATGGATCGTCCTATGCCTGCCGGCAGGATGACTACGGGGCAGGGTCTGGTAATGGGTTTAATCATGGGTATGCTGGGCACATGGCTGCTTGGGAAACTCAACCTGGAAACCGGTTTACTATCCGTATTTTCAATTCTGTTATATGCATTTGTATATACTCCTTTAAAAAGGAAATCTCCTATTGCAGTATTTGTAGGAGCTATTCCAGGTGCATTGCCACCACTGATTGGTTACCTCGCAGCATTAGGCCATATCAGGCATTTTATGCCGGTAGATTATGAAATTGCAGGGATATTGTTTTTAGTGCAGTTTGTATGGCAGTTTCCGCATTTCTGGTCTATCGCCTGGGTACTGGATGATGATTATAAAAAAGCAGGCTTCAGGTTGCTGCCAACAAAGAAAAGAGATAAGATAAGTGCCGCTTTTGTGTTTGTCAGTACAATAATACTGATACCTGTTAGTTTGTTACCAACCATTTACAAATTCGGTGGTTATTACATCGCGGGATTTTCAGTGATCGCAGGGCTGATATTTGCATGGCTGGCGTTTAAGTTACTGATGAAGCAGGATATTGACAGTGCACGTAAGGTAATGTTCTGCTCATTCTTTTATATACCCTTAGTGCAGTTGATTTTATTGTTTGATTTTATAGGTAAATAGAGTTTTTATATGGTACATACATTAAATCATGGAGAACTGGAACCCGAGGTTCCACCTTCGCTGAAGGCCAAAAAGTTTATACTTTGGCTGTTTGTAGTTTCCTCTACGATTATGTTTGGGGGATTTACAAGTTATTATATTGTGTTTGCGGCATCAAAGGGTAAAGGACACGGATTGGTTCTTCCTGATGTATTTGTTTACAGCACTGCGGTACTCGTATTGAGCAGCATCTGTTTGTTTTTTGCAGCCAAGGCAGTACGTAACCAGAATATCCAGTCGCAGAAGATATTTTTGTCGGCCACAATGGTTCTGGGTCTGGTCTTTGCGTATTTCCAGGTAGGGGCGTGGTCTGAATTGTATCAGACAGGCGCTACGCTGGTAAACAACAACGCTGCGATCTCCCTGATTTATATCGTGTCAGGAATGCACTTACTGCACATTTTTGCGGGCCTTTGCTTTATCGGGATTAGTCTTTACGGCGCATTTACCAATGTTCCGGCACAAAAAGCGGTTTATCGTATCGAGATCGCTTCTATATTTTGGCATTTTATAGATATATTGTGGATATATCTGTATGTTTTTTTACTTTTGAACAGTTAGACTTTTTAACAAACTATTACAATTTTCAAAATGGATTCATTATCACAATTAGATCAGGTAAAGACTACTCCATGGAGTGGCGGCCGTTCACCATGGTCGATAGAATATGGAAAACTAATGATGTGGTTTTTCCTGCTATCTGATGCGTTTACCTTCTCTTCGCTATTAGTTTATTACGGAGCCCAACGTTTCTCTAAAACTACCTGGCCAAATCCTGATCTCGTATTTCAGTCGATTCCTGGTATCAAGGATTCCGGCGCACCACTTGTATTTGTGGGTATCATGACCTTTATCCTGATCATGAGTTCGGTAACTATGGTATTGGCTGTTGAGGCTGGGCACAGACGTGCGAAAAGCCAGGTTGTAGGATGGATGATCGCTACGATCATTGGTGGATTTATGTTCCTGGGCTGTCAGGCTTTGGAATGGACTCACCTTCACCATGAAGGTTTCTGGTGGGGATCTATTCCTGACGCAGAAAAACTGCAGGAATTCTTTACAGGCCCGGTATCTAATGTTGCTGCTCAGCAGTTTGCTAATCTGTTCTTTACGATCACAGGGTTCCACGGGTTCCACGTTTTCAGTGGGGTAGTCATCAATATCATCATTTTATGCATGACTATTAATGGTACTTTTGAAAAACGCGGTCACTATCTGATGGTAGAAAAAGTAGGTCTGTACTGGCACTTTGTGGATTTGGTATGGGTATTTGTATTTACCTTCTTCTATTTAGTTTAAATTCCTTATAAAATATATTATGTCTGAACAACACATACACACAACAGATGGCCACGAGCATGATGAACATGCTGGCTTGAGTAAATCAAAAATCTGGCAGGTATTCTTTATTTTACTGGGAATAACTGTAGTAGAATTTATTATAGCACTGGTGATTTTGCCAAAAGGTATGGTTCCCCGTACTGCCGGTAATATTGCTTACATCTTATTAACGCTGTTGAAAGCTTATTACATTGTAGCTTTCTTTATGCACCTTAAGTTTGAAAAGACAGGTCTGAAATTATCAATGGGACTGGCATTCATTTTCATCATCTATTTTATTACGCTGATGTTAATTGAAGGCGGTTACCTGCACGTACACATGACTCTTCATTCATGAAGCTTGCTTCAATAAAAAAAGTATTAATCCTGGTAGCCATTTTAGCGGTACCGGGATTTTTATATTATGAGCTTGTTCACCAGGGCAAGAACAGATATAAACCTCTGCCTTTTTTTGGTCCCAAAGCAGTAGCGTCAACGTATCATACTTTCCACGGGAAAAAGATTCCGGATACGATTTATCACAAACTGCCTGATTTCAGATTTGTAAACCAGGAAGCCGATACTTTGAGCTGGAGAAGTTTCAGGGGAAGGATTATTGTGCTGAACCTGTTCTATACCAAAGGCAATAATTATGCGGTGCAGTTTGCCAACAAGGCTATGGGAGCGTATTTACAGAGTTACGGTACCAACAATATGATACGGCTCGCTGGTCTTAGTATAGATCCTGTGACGGACCGTCCTTCGGAGTTAAAGCCATATGCTGCCAAGCTGGGTGCAAAAGCCGGTAAATGGGACTTGATGACGGGAGACAGTACAGCTGTATACAACTGGATCAACGAGGGCCTGTTCATTGATGCCCATCAGGACTTTGATAAGGGAGAACGTAAGTTTATCTATAGCAATCTGTTTGTGCTGCTTGATCCTCAGCACCGCATCAGGGGATATTATGATGCGACCAATCAGGAAGCACTCTCCAAACTGAATGATGAAGTCAAGGTATTGGTTGCCGAAGAATTACGGGCCAGAAGAGCCAAAGAACCTGTTTAATTCTGAATGATAAAGGGATGTGTTTTCATCCGAATAAAATATACAAATGAATATAAATGATAAATTTTTCCTGCGACTGATCTGGATAGTGACAGCCGTAGTTCTTGTAGTAGTGGTTGTATTAAAAGTTGTACCGCCACCAGCTACAAAACCTTCCTTCATCTATCTTCTGCCACATATCATTGGAGGTATCAATGCAGTCTGCTCAGTATTATTGATCCTGTCACTGATCTTTATCAAACGAAAAATGATTCAGGCGCACAAGATCACAAATGTGATCACCTTTATCCTGTCGGCTTTTTTCCTGGTATTTTATATACTTTTTCACCTTTATGAGAAAGATACCCGCTACGGGGATATAGACCATAACGGGATTTTATCTGCGGCAGAGCTTGCTGCAGTAGGGGCTTCGCGAATGATTTATTTTGTGATCCTGATTACACACATTATGCTGGCGGTGATTGTTCTTCCACTTATCCTGATCAGCTTTCTGCATGGCTTTAGCATGCAGATCGAGCGTCACCGCAAGATTGTGAGATGGGCTTATCCTGTGTGGTTATATGTAGCAGTCACCGGGGTGATTGTTTACCTGATGATCTCTCCTTATTACAATTTCTAGCCTGGTGTTTTTACATTGAGCTTATGTAATTAAGATCATGGTTATTCGTTTAATGAGTATATTTGTAACATTGGATATGATTGTGGTGTAAGCATCCCGCATTATTATTAAAAGAAAATTATGAAAAAGTCAATCCTGATATTCATTCTCTTTATCTCCGTATTTGCCGGTACAGGAATCAAGACTGCATCTGCACAGTGTGCAATGTGTACTATCAATGCAGAGCAGGGCGTTAAAAATGGCAACACACAGGCTAAAGGAATCAACTCCGGTGTATTGTACCTGATGGCTATTCCATACCTGATGATTGGCGCTTTGGGCGTATTATGGTATAAGAAATACCGTACCAACGCAACAAAAACTTCATAGCTTCCGGGCATATGGACAAAACCTCGAAACTGTATGCGGTGGTTCAGGGAAAATGCCCCCATTGCAGAAGGGGGAATATTTTCACTGGCAGTCTGTATGGATTTGATATTCAGCGAACCAATGAAACATGCGACCACTGCGGTCAGCGTTTTGAAATTGAGCCTGGATACTTTTATGCGGCAATGTATGTGAGTTATGCGATGAACGTGATTCAAATGATTACCACGGGAATTGCTACCTATATCCTCTCAGGCGGGAACCTTGATTTTGATTCTCTCTGGCTGTATGTAGGGGTGATTTTTGGGATGAGCTTCATGCTGTCACCGTTCAACTACCGTTACTCAAGGATAATCCTGCTGCATATGCTCTCACCAAAAATTAGTTATAACGCCTATTACGATACACCATGATCAAACGGGAAACTCTCGCTTTTTTAACCGACTTAGTAGAAAATAACAATCGTGAGTGGTTTGCCCAACACAAAGACCGTTATGAAACGGCGAAGGCCGACGTGCTTGCATTTATTGCTGAGATTATCCCGGTATTATCGGCCGTAGATCCCGAGACTCAAACTGAGCCTAAAAAATGCCTGATGAGGATATACAGGGATATCAGGTTCAGTAAAAACAAGAGTCCCTACAAAAACAACTACGGAATTTCATTTTCGATAAAAGGCAATAAAGGCCCTGAATACTATCTGCACCTTCAACCTGGAAAATCATTTTTTGCAGGTGGATACTGGATGCCGGAGGCGGCAGACCTGAAGAATATCAGGGAAGAAATCGATTATAACACATTTGAATTTCTGGAAATCACCGGGGATAAGAAGTTTACGTCACTGTTTACACTGAGTACAGAGGATTCTTTGAAAAAAGCGCCAAAGGGATACGATCCTTCGCATCCGCAAATTGAGCTTTTAAAGCTTAAAAGTTTTATCGCTTCCTTCCCGATCAGTGATGAGGAGTTATTTAAACCATCAATAGTTAACCATTTAAAAAAGGCTTTTGAGGGTGTTTACCCTTTCGTTCAGTTTTTGAAAAGAGCCGTAGTACAATAATCATGAAGAGAATATTTTTGTTTGTGGCGGTTGCTTTACTTGGCAGCGCATTTACATCCTGTGTTGTTTTATCCCCTAAAAAATACAAAGCTTTACTGGCAAGACAGGATTCGCTGAATAATGGCTGGTCGGAATCACAGTTATCCGGAAGCAATCTGGAGAAAGCAGCAGCAAAGTTGAGACGTGATACTGCCGACTTGAACGGAAGGTTAAATGAGTTGCAAGGAAAATACGAGGATATTGATGGAAATTACAAGAAATTAAAGAGCAACAGCTCAACAACAATCGGTAAACTATCTGAGGACCTTAAAAAACGAGAACAGCGTTTAAAAGAAGTGGAGGATGTTTTGCGCAAACGCGATGAGGCTTCAAATAAACTGAAGGAAAAATTACAGGAGGCTTTGCTTGGCTTTACCAAAAGCGGGCTGACCGTAGAAATGAAAAATGGTAAGGTCTATGTATCCCTGACGGATAAGCTGCTCTTCCCATCCGGCAGTATTGTAATTGATGAGAAAGGTAAACAGGCCTTATCTCAACTGGCAAAAGTTCTAAAGGAACAACCTGAAATTATTATCGCTGTTGAAGGCCATACAGATTCGCAGAAAATCAATAACCTTGGGCAGATCAAAGATAACTGGGACCTGAGTGTACTGAGGTCTACTTCAGTGGTACGTTTCCTTACAGAGGCTGAAAAGGTGCCAGGGATCAGGCTTACTGCTACGGGTAAAGGAGAGTTTCAGCCATTAGAGGCCAATACTACTCCAGAAGGACGGAGTAAGAACAGAAGGATTGAGATTGTGCTGTCCCCTAAACTGGATGAGCTGTATAATCTGATCAAACAGTAATATTGCCGGGAGCTTGGGGTTTACCCTTGCCTTGCAAACAACTGATTCCTTGTATCGATACTGCCTGCCCCAGAAGGCACCGATAAAAGGAGTCAGTTGTTTTGAGCTAATCTGTAGCATGGCCTGAAAGACCAATCCCGCTTCATACATTATACACCATGCCCTGTGCACATAAATTGTGCATCCGTTTAGTAAATCCGATACAAAATCTATTAAAAAGATGAGGGTTACTCTATTTCGACCTAGCGTTGTTTTGCTTTGCAAAACCATGCAGGCGAAATAGAGTAATCCTTATCTTTTAATTCAGATGATCTCTCGAAAAAAAATCAAGAAAGATGAAGCCAAAGGTCATTCAGACAACAGGTGTTAAAAAGGACTTGCCCAATCCTTGAAAGCCGGCAATACAAGATCCTTGTCTGAGAGCAGAAGTTCTTCAGGATTTAAATCGGCAACCCAGTTGATATTTAAATCAGGATCATTCCAGATCACACCAACTTCAGACTCCTTATCGTAATAATTAGTTACCTTATAAGTAAAAATAGTATCATCTTCAAGCGTCAGAAAACCATGCAGAAATCCTGGCGGCACCCATAGCTGTTTGTGGTTATCACCATTGAGTTCAAGGCTAAAATGCTGACCATATGTAGGAGAATCTTTTCTTGCGTCCACAGCAACATCAAGTACACTACCCTGGATTACGCGAACCAGTTTACCTTGTGCAAATGGCGCAGCCTGTGCATGGAGCCCCCGTAAAGTCCCTTTCTGGGAAAAAGACTGGTTATCCTGAACAAAATCGGCCTCAATGCCCTGGGCAGCAAAAGCGCGGCCGCTGAAGCTTTCGTAAAAATAGCCCCTGTTATCTTTCCATACTTTTGGCTCTATGATAAACAGATCTGCTATTGGTGTTGGTATAAAATTCATATGATTATGCTACGTATTCCATAAGAGTTCTGAAAGCGACAAATTTGTCCCTGAACCTGTTGTTTAAATCTTCCTGCAGGGCAGGTGCAAATTGTTCCTGATAACTGTCATAATCCTCCTGGGACTGTGCAACATATTGTACGCAGTAAGTAACCCCTTCATTCGGAGAGTCTATCACTTTTAATAATCGGTTGGAAACAAACATACCGGTCGACATAACTTCCGGGATATGTTCTTCCTGCATCCACTGAAGCCATGCCTCCTCAGAAGCATCCTCTATAATCAGGGTAACGTTGTATAGTAACATGAAACAAAGATATAAACTATGATTCAATATTATCCCCACGAAGTTTCCTGAAATGTACCCGTGCTTCGGCGGTAAACATACTTCCGGGAAATTCAGAGATTAAGCGCTGATACAGGATTTTCGCCTGTTCAGGCTGGTGCAGCTGATCTTCATATAATCCTGCAAGAAGGAAAAGGGCATCGTCAGTCCAGATATTTTGCTGTGGGTGCGCTATCAGTTCTTTGAGCAGAGCTGCCGATTGGTTAAAATCCCCTTTTTTGATATAGATCCGTGATTTGGCCATCAGGATATCATCCGCCAGGCTATGCTGAGGATTAACAAGAGGGATACTGTCCAGTTTTTGCAGTGCAGATTTATAATCATTTCTGAACTGCATAAATTCAGCAGAAGCGTAAAGTTTAAGTGCCAGTGTATCGGCGGTGTTTTCGAGATGATCCGAGATCAGCAGGCTCAGGTTCAAAGCATCATTGGCTATCAGCTGTGTTGTAGAGGCTTTCAGCACGTCAGCCTGCGACTTGGCATAGCTGAAGTTGCCCTGGTAAAATGACAGTCGTGCAGAGCGGTATTTTGCTTCGTTGCCGACATTCTGGTTCTCATAATCCTTCGCTACCTGCCCGTATACCAGGATCGCTTCCCAGGGTTGTCCTGTTAACACATAAATGTCTCCGAGCTCCAGTTTGATCTCGGCAATTTCTGCAGAAGCTACACCAGGGATCCTGACAGCTGTCTCGAGCGCTTCTTCGGCCATGTCCAGATGATGCAGGTAATAAGCCTGGATAGTTGCCCATTTTCTTAATGCAAACAATGTTTTGGAATTGCTGCCGTATTCTTTCAGGATGGCCTGATACTGTTCCGCCAGCGCAATCACATCAGCTTCGGCATTTTGACCCAGGAGCAGAGCCTGGTATTGTGCATCCACCAATGATAACCTGGAAGGGAGATACCAGGGATTGTCCCTGCCTTTGGTTAGTAAATATTCATAAGCCTTAATGGCTGTATCATACGCTTTGTTTGAACTAAAAATCTGTGCGTTTTCGAATAGGACAGTACCATCGGCTTTTGTTCTTTTATCCTGGGCAATCAGCTGTCGCAGAGCCATGTCATATTCCTGCTGCTGCAGGTACTGCCAGATCAGCAACCTGGTGAAGGATTCATTTTCAGGTTGTTTCTGTATCTTCTTGAACAGTGCATTCTGGAGGTTCAGATAATCGGAATCCCCTTCAAATACCGATGATAGAACTGTTTGTGCCTGGGCTAACATTTGCGGCATTGTGGAGAGTGCATTCAGAAACTCCTGGATGAGCATGTTCTTATCTTTTTTGTACCTGTACAAGCTTAGCAGCTCAAATGTAAAAGCTTCAGGATTGCCCAGTGTTTCGCGGCCCTGCTGGAAGACCCTGATGGCAACATCATATTCTTCGATCTGATAGAGGTTATTTGCTATATCCCTGATCACAGCCTCATCTTTAGGGAGATTGGTGATGATACGGTCGAAGGTTTTAGCGGCGTTGTCCTGCTGCCCTTCTTCTTTATAGATCCTGCCCAGGGCGATCTCGTATTTCAGGGAGGCAGGGTTCTGGCGGATGAGTTTTTTGGTTATTTTCTCTGCTTCCTGGTATTGTTTTGATTTGAGCAGGGCATTAAAATAGAGCCCGAAATACGCGTCATCCTTAGTCTTTGTGAAAAGCTTTTCCAGTACTTCTGCTGCCTTTTTAAAATTGCCTTCCTGGTAATATTGCATAGCTATATCGTCATCGCTGACACTCTGGGCAGCTATGCTGAGGGGAAGCAGGGCGAAAATCAGGAGAACAAATCTTTTAATCATGACGCGTAGATGCTTGAATTACTAATTTAAGAAACATATCCTATTCCTGCGTACTTTAATTGTTACCTCGATTTATTTCTCCATTCGCTAAATATGGCTATTTTGAATTCCGCTTCCTGTGCTGAGGTAAAGTAACAATATTACTGTATTACCCAATGGACAGGTGGTGTTATGTATTTTTGTATGCTATGATCTTAAACAAAAGATATTTTTTGCTTGTTTTTGTTGCCTTCTTCGCCGCGTGTAAGCAAAAGGAGCAAGTGAGAATAATTCCTGTGGCCGACTTTTTCAAATCGCAGGATAAAGGCTTTTATGCCATATCTCCGGATGGGAAATTACTATCCTATCTTAAAATGCAGGGTAAGAAACAAAATTTATTTGTAGAGGACCTGAGTTCTGGCAAATCCCTTCAGATCACGCAGCTCCAGGAAAAAAATATCAATTACTATTCCTGGGTAAGTAACAATGAACTGATCTATTACAAGGAAAAAGAAGGTGTGGAGCGGCTTTCTGATATCTATATCATCAATAAAGAAGGTGGGCAGGAACGCAAGCTGAGTGATAACGGACAAAGCAGGATGCGCGTATTGAAAGATGAGCTGATTGATGGTAAGTTCCTGCTGGTGTCTTCCAACAAGCGGGATTCTACCGTTTTTGATGTTTACCGTTTAAATGTACGGGACGGCCATATGGAGATGGCTGCTAAAAACCCGGGGAACATTACCGACTGGATCACAGATTCCAGGGGGAAGCTCAGGCTGGCTACTTCCAGCGATGGCGTAAATCAAACGCTGCTGTACAGGGATACAGAGAACAGGTTTTTTAAACCTGTAATTACCAATAATTTCAAGACTACTTTCAGACCGATCTCTATCGCAGGCGACCGGCCCAATATTGTATATGCAATTTCTAATGTGAACAGGGACAAAAATGCCCTGGTTGAACTGGATTGCCTGACAGGTAAGGAAAATAAGGTCCTCTTCAGGAACGATACACTCAATGTAGTGGATGCCCAGTATTCAGATTCAAAAAAAAGGATAGCCTTTGTAGTTTGTGAAACCTGGAAAAAAGAAAAATATTACCTGGACAGTGCGGCAAAGCAGCTTTATACAAAACTGGGTAAGCTGCTGCCTGGTACAGAATCAAGGGTTATAGCCAGGGATAAGGCAGAAAATATCTTTATCGTGAGAACCTTTACAGATGTCAATCCTGGCTCTTACTACCTGTATTTTGCTAATAAAGGAACGATCAGGAAGTTGAGTGATTTTAATCCCTATGTGAGGGAATCCGATATGAGTAAAATGAGAGCAATCAGTTTTACTGCACGTGACGGGTTAAAGATCCAGGGATATCTGACACTGCCACTGCGTACCTCAGCAGAAAACCTTCCTGTAGTGGTGCTGCCCCATAATGGCCCGGGAATGCGCAATTCATGGGGATACAATGCCGAGGTGCAGTTTCTCGCAAACCGCGGTTATGCCGTTTTTCAGATCAATTACCGGGGATCAACCGGTTATGGGAAGTCCTTCACGGCAGCAGGGTTTAAGCAGTGGGGAGGGAAAATTGGCGACGATATCAATGACGGAGTGAAGTGGCTGATTGCGGAAAAAATAGCTAATCCCAAAAGAATAGCTATTTATGGTACAGGTTTTGGAGGATATATTGCATTGAATAGCTTATATTCGAGTCCGGGAATGTACGCATGCGGCGGATCTAACTCTGGGGTGATTAATTTATTCAGTTACTTAAAATCGATACCTCCATTTTTGAAGACGAACCTGCAGATGTACTATGAGATTATAGGAAACCCGGTTACCGAAGTTGATTATATGAGGCAGGCATCTCCGGTATTTCATGCAGACAAGTTTAAAGTGCCTGTGTTTATTGCGCAAAGTCCTACAGACCAGGCGGGTAATTCAGCAGAAGCCATACAGTTTGTAAAGGAGTTGCAAAAGCGAAATGTAAAAGTTACGTATCTGGAAAAGGAGTATAATGAATCGTCTGCAAATGGTGAGGAAGTACGCCAAAAGTTATACGCTGGTCTGGAGCAATTTTTATCCGCTAATCTGTCTAAGAAATAGATAAAAACAAGAATGGCATCAGAGAGATACAGTGGCTATCGTAAAAATTTTTTATTGATCCTGACCTTTATTGTTCTGATCTCCGCCCTGTTTGTGCTGTCCCTTTTCCTTGCATACAACTTTAGCAAGAAATTTATTGAAAACGAGTTTGTTTCCGAAAAGGTGAAAGTGCTGGAGGAAAGTATCAAACCATACAATGAATTCTTTACCAATAAAGTACCAGAGATATCTTATTATAACGGATACCTTGATTCCGCCACTACAGCTAAATTTGTAGATACTGTTCTGAATGATTATCCATTTGTATCGAAGGTTATATTTTATGATTCTGAGATCAACAATTTCTATGTAAAAGACGGATTGAATGCACGCCAGCATTTTTCCTTCGGCCCCAAAAATATTTACCAGTTCGGAGATCTGGTACCCCTTGATTCTGTCAAGCTCTTTTCAAAAGAAAACACAAAGAACTTTACGATAGGAGATGATTTCAATGCACTGGGCATTAAGTTTATTTCCTATATCGCCGCACTGGATACCACTAAAGCACATAGCCAGGATGAGCTTTTTACCAACTTCAGCATCATCCGCTCCAATAAGATCACCTATCTGAATATCCCCAGGATGGAAGATCTGAAAGTTTACAAAGAAATGCTGCACAAACAGCTTAGTCCTATGCCTGTTTACCAGCAGGACATGTTATCATTCTTTCTGGATCCCTATAAGATCAGGATTATCAATACCAGGAAGAAACTTTATCAGAATATCAGGATAGAACCTTTAACCTATGATCCTTTGAATACTTCATCGGATTATATTGCAACAGAGATCACCCTTCCCGGCCCTTTTTCAGATTATAAACTATATTTTATTTCTGCCAAATCCTTTGTGGACCGCGAGATACTCAGTTACTTTCTGCCGATTGCCTTGCTGATCCTGTTATTTTATAGTCTGCTGGTATTAGTGGCTTACCTGATTTACAGAAACCTGAACATCAACCATAAGATGTTTAAGTTACAGTATGACTTTGTAAACAACCTGACGCACGAATTTAAAACGCCTGTGAGTGTGATCAAGATTGCCGGGAATAACATCAAAAGCGCCAGTTCACTGACTGAGCGGGAGCTGAAACTGTATGGTAAAATCCTCGATGAGGAGGCCGACAAGCTCAATGGGCTGATGAATAAATTACTGGCATTTACACAGATTGAAAATAAAGCAATCCAGTTGAACCGTGATGAAATCTATATTGAAGACTTTATAGAAAGTACGGTAGAGTCCCATCAGCTGAAACATCCTGATTTTAAAGTCACCTATGAAGTATCCGGGTTCACTACTTTTATCACAGATCCTGTATTATTGGGTAGTCTTTTTGATAACTTAGTTGAGAACGCTTATAAGTATTCACCTCCGGAATTAAAGAAGCTGCACATCTCGGCAAAAATGATCAAGGGGAAGGTTGTATTCAGGTTTATTGATCATGGAATTGGTATTCCGACGCCGGAAATTAATAATATATTTAAGAAGTTTTACCGTATACAGAACCAGTATAACCAAAATGGCAGCGTAGGATTAGGGCTGGCATTCTGCAAAGAGCTGGTTGTATTTATGAAGGGTGAGATTACCGTAAAAAGTAAAGTAAATAAAGGAACAGAATTTAAAATAGTACTGCCTTATAATAATTAATGATATGTCTAAAGGAATTAAAATACTAATAGTCGAGGACGATGAGAATTTAAGATTTTTAGTAGTACACCGTTTAAAATCGGAAGGTTACGAAGTGCTTGAAAACGGCGATGGCGAACTGGCTGTGAAAATGATATTGGATGAGAAACCTGATATTGTGCTGCTTGACTGGATGCTGCCCGGTAAACAAGGTTCTGAGGTTTGCGAAGAAGTACGCCAGAAGGGTTTTGAAAACCTGATCATTATGATGACTGCCAAGGCGCAGGACGTAGATAAGATTGATGCCTATAATTTTGGGGTGTCAGACTATGTGGCAAAGCCTTTCAATATGGATGTGCTTGTAGCTATGCTGGAAAGCAAAGTTAAGTTTCTGCTGAACAATGACAGGTCTGAGATCCACCGTTTTGGTGACATGGAACATCATCCGAATATCCACACCCTGTACCGTAATGGCAGAAAAATCGAGCTTACGATACTGGAGAACAGGATTCTTTTATACTTCCTCAGAAACCCTAATAAGGTGATCAACCGTGATGAACTGATGTTGGTTGTATGGGGATATAATTCTGATGTAAATACCCGTACCCTGGATATGCATATTGTACGACTAAGGAAAAAGATTGAACTGAATCCTGATAATCCGCAGTTGCTGCAAACTGTCAGAGGTATAGGATACCGCTTCAACGCGGGATAAAAAAAGTATAGCCTGTAATTTACAGGCTATACTTTTAAAATGAATTGCTATCCAGGTTTATCCTTAAGCCCTTTTCAGGGTAAAGACAGTGATTTCTGGCAAAATACCTACTCTTCCGGGAAAGCCCAGGAAACCGTAACCTACATTCACATACAATTGTTGCTGCTGTTCCTGGTAAAGGCCAGCCCATTCCTTGTAGATATATTCAATAGGGCTCCACTGATATTTTTCTGTACGAACACCAAACTGCATTCCATGCGTATGTCCGCTAAACATGGCATCGATCTGAGGATATTTTGGCAATACCTCGGCGCGCCAGTGTGATGGATCGTGTGATAAAAGTAACTTCACCGGCAGGTCATCTGTGTTTTTTACGGCAAGTTCCATTTTCCCGTATTTAGGAAAACGTCCCATTCCCCAGTTTTCGATGCCCAGGATTCCGATTTCCTCGCCGTCAACTTTAAGGCGCCTGTTTTCATTCATCAGCAGGTCCCAGCCCATCAGTTCATGAGTTTTGATCACGTCCTTCAGGTTTTTTGCTTTGGCCGGAGAAGATTCTCTTCCAAAGTGGTAATCCCCATAATCATGGTTCCCAAGCGAAGAAAATACGCCAAGAGGGGCTTTAACTTTACTGAAGATATCCTGGTAATCCCGCATTTCATTGGCCATATCATTAACGATATCGCCTGTGAAAAATATAAAATCAGGTTTCTCGCCAAGGAGCATTTCTACCCCGCCCCTGACAGCTTTCGGATTATAGAAACTGCCGGAATGGATATCAGAGATCTGCGCCATAGTAATCCCGTCAAATGCGGCTGGCAAATTAGGCAGGATCAAAGTTTTCCTTCTTACCTGATAATCATAGGCACCAGAGACAATGCCCCAGGTGAGAGAAGTCAGGGGTACAGCAGCTGCCACAATACCTGCTTTCACAAGAAAAGAAGAGCGGCTGATTGTATCTCCATCCTCAGAAGGATTTACAGTTGGGCTTTGAGGTGTTTTTCTAAACTGTCTGAAAAGGAAGATCAGGCCCCTGCGCAGATCATCTATTACCAGAAACAGCAACATTACAATCTTACATGCTGTGATCAGGAAGAACGACACCAGGATCACTGCACGCAGGGATAGAAAGATATTAACGAAAATACCTGCAAATACTCCGATAATGAGCACGATGCTCACTCCATAGTAAATGCGGGTAAATCTCTTCTTTGACTTCTCAGTCCAGTTCTTAAATACAGAGAGCGCTGCATTCACAAAATAATAATCGAATGCCAGAATCAACAGGCATCCTGCAATAAGAAAGGGTAATCGGCCCATTGGATTTTAGGTAATAATATTTTGTGTTACTTATCTGAAGTCGGTATCTTCGTCTTCGTCATCATCCTCGCCAATTTCGGTATTAAACAGACTGTCAAACATGTCGGAAAACCCAAAACCACCGTCAAGGTATTTCTTGCTCAGCTGCGAATATTCTGCCAGGCCGTGCAATACAAATTCCATCATCAGTAAAGTCTGATTGGCGCTGAGTTTAGGATGGAATTTCTTCACCAGTTCATTCAGCCCTTTAACCTGCATCAGCTCCTTTTTATACTGCGGCCCTGTGAGGGTATCAGCAACATCTAAAGTATTGCCATCTGTAAACCAATCGGTAATACTTTGATAAGGATTTGCAGCCTTGCTTTTCTTAGCTTTTTCAGGATCAGGGAAATAACGGTTAAAAAGGGTCTTGATAGCTTTTCCTATTAAGGTATTGGCAACTTTGGCCGGGCCTTCCAGCTCTCCTTCATAAACCAGCTCGATTTTTCCGGTTACAGCAGGGATGATTCCTGTAAGATCTGACAGCCTTACGAAGGTATTTTCTTCCATGTTGATCAGCATTCTTCTTTCGGCAGAACTGATCAGGTTTTCATAGGCAGAGATGGTTAAACGTGCAGAAACACCTGATTTCTGATCGATAAACTCACTTTTACGCGCTTCAAACGCTACCTGCTCTATCAGGTCTTTCACCAAACCGTCTGCTTCAACTTTCAGTTTCTGCGATTCAGTGATTTTTGCTTCCTGAAAAGTAATCTTTCTGGAGATAGCAATAGTTTTAGGATAATGTGTTAAGATCTGGCTTTCAATCCTGTCTTTCAGTGGCGTTACAATCGATCCCCTGTTGGTATAATCTTCAGGATTGGCCGTGAAAACAAACTGAACATCAAGGGGTAACCGTAATTTAAATCCTCTGATCTGGATATCTTTCTCCTGCAGCATATTGAATAAGGCTACCTGGATACGTGCCTGAAGATCTGGTAATTCATTGATTACGAAAATACTGCGGTGCGCTCTCGGGATCAAACCAAAGTGGATTACACGTTCGTCGTTATATGTCAGTTTTAATGTAGCCGCCTTGATTGGATCAACGTCACCAATTAAATCCGCTACAGTTACATCTGGGGTAGCCAGTTTTTCTGTATAGCGGTCAGAACGATGCTGCCAGCTGATCACAGTATCATCACCATAAGTCTCTATTTCTCGCTGGGCGAACCAGGAAATAGGGTTCAGGGGATCATCAAATATTTCACTTCCGGTTACATAAGGGATATATTCATCCAGCAGGTTAACCATTAAACGGGCAATACGTGTTTTAGCCTGGCCTCTTAAACCCAGCAGCAGAATATTGTGCCTGGAAAGGATAGCAGTCTGTAATTCGGGGATAACAGTTTCATCATAGCCTAAGATACCTTCAAAACCAGCATCTTTATTCTGAAGCTGCTGAATGAGGTTTTTGCGCAATTCATCTTTTACCGAGAGCGAAACGTAATTGGAGGCTTTTAATTCGCCAAGAGTTTTAATTGATTTATAATCCATATGATTTGTATCTCCGTTTAACGGACCGTTTTTCTTCTGTTTTTAATATAATCTTCAAAAATGTATTCGCCCAATCCAGTCAGAGAGCTGTAAAATGCCCTTCCTCCGTTGATCTGGGTAAATTCTCTGACAAATTGCTGCAGGTAAGGGTCCTGGGCAATCATAAATGTAGTAATAGGGATATTCAGCCTTTTGCACTGCGCTGCCATGTTCAGTGTTTTATTGATCACCTTCCTATCCAGTCCCATACTGTTTTTATAGTAACGGCCATTTTCTTTCAGGCAGGTGGGTTTTCCGTCAGTGATCATAAAGATCTGTTTATTATGCGTTTTGCGCCTGCGGAGCAGGTCGGCAGCCAGTTCAAGTCCTGCAAACGTATTTGTATGGTATGGCCCAACCTGCAGATAGGGAAGGTCCTTAACTGTAATCGGCCATGCATCATTACCAAACACAACAATGTCAAGTGTATCCTTAGGATACCTGGTTTTAATCAGCTCTGCGAGTGCCATGGCTACTTTCTTTGCAGGAGTGATCCTGTCCTCGCCATAAAGGATCATGGAGTGGGATATATCAATCATCAGCACTGTTGAAGTGAGTGTCTTGAAATCTTTCTCTTCCACTTCCAGGTCGCGCTCAGTAAGGGTAAAGTTGCCTATCCCGTGATTGATCTGTGCATTCTGGATCGATGCGGTCATATCGATCTGGTCCAGGCTGTCACCAAATGAATACTCACGGCGGTCGGCATTTTTCTCCTCGCCTATACCAGACAGGTTGCTGTTATGATTTCCCTTTCCAGCTTTTTTCAGTTTACCAAAGATCTCTTCCAGTGCAGATTTGCGTATTGTCTGCTCTGTTTTGGAGGTGATCTCCATGTCGCCATCTTTAGGATTTTCTTTAATATAGCCTTTGTCTTTCAGCTCGTCAATAAAATCACCCATCCCATAGTCGCCATTGGTAAACTTGTATTGCTTATCCAGTTCATTCATCCAGGCAAGCGTTTCGCCTGCATCACCTGCTGTATAATTCAACAATTGTGTGAATAGTTTTAGCAGTTCATCAAACCCGCCCTTTGGAAGGTCGTCGGGTTGAAAATCAGAAAAATGGAAACCTCTCATATTCTTATATTAACGGTAAATCGAAGGTAAAAGTTTAGCCCCGCACTAATGTTACCTGCTTGTAAAAATACTTAAGAGGGAAAAGAGCCTTTTTAGGGCTTTGGATAGCCTTTAGCCAAGGCCCTGTCTGCACGTTTCACCGCCAGTTTCTCCCTGAAATTTGCATAAGGCGCTTTCAGTGCCATCTTCAGCAAACTATCCAGGCCGCCTTTGATAGCCAGGTTAAATAAGCTTTGTGCTTTTCTTACGGGCGATGCGTCCCATGCCCTTAGGCTGAGAGAGAAAGAACCGTCCAGATACTTCATCCAGTGCCACATACCGGTAGGCATAAACAGCGTATCTCCATGTTCCAGGAACACTTCGTATCCTTCCACACCGTTCAGTGCAGGGAAATTTTTAAAGTCGGGATTGGCCACATCATAATCTTCCAGGGCATAAGTAGCATTGGGGATACAATACAGGCGTTCTTTCCATTTATTGTCGAAAAGGATGATATGTTTTCTGCCCCCGAAATGGGTATGAAAGAGGTGTGGCAGATCGATGTCATAATGAAGAAAAGTAACCGAATTGGAACCGCCGAAAAACATGGCCGGCATACTTTCAATAAAACCGCCCATCAGGTCCTTTGGCAGGATAACATCGTTGATCAGGCTGGGAACATGTTTGAAAAGGTTAAAGAAAAAGATGCGCAATTCAGTTGGCTCCCTTTTAATGAGGTCCAGATAATCACCAAACAGCATATGCGCAGCTGCAGAATTGATCGGTTTGGAAGGATCTGCCTTTGCGTTGTCATACAGTGGAACTTCAAGCTGCCCTGCTATTTCTTTCAGATAATCAGTAGTCCACTTCTCTCTTGCAGGCCAGTTCTTTGTTAAACCTTTAATGATCAGAGGTTTCCTTGGGTCTAAATAATTTTTTTTAAAATCAGAGGGACTGATGCTCTCAACGGTATCTACTGGCTTAAGAATGAAGCTCATAAAGGGTGAAATCTGTTAAAGAACAAAAGTGTAAATTAAATTCTACTTATTTTCAATAAAAAGGAACAGCAGCTTTATTTATTGAGGAAGATGACTTTCCAGTGCTTTATTGGCCCTTTTGATGGCCAGGCGTTCCTTCCATGCCATATATTTATCCCTGAAATTACCTTTCATAAAGTCATCAAATTTGCGCTGTATAGTTAAATTGTACAGGCTTTTTGCCTTCACTGCCCAGGATTTATCCCATGCCCTCAGGCTGATGGAAAAAGAACCGTCAAGATATTTCATCCAGTGCCAGTATCCTGTTGGCATAAATAAGGTATCGCCATGCTCGAGATAGGCTTCGATACCTTTCACACCTTTCAGTGCCGGGAATTTTTCGAAATCAGGATTTTCAACATCATAGTCTTCCAGGGCATAAGTTGCATAGGGAATTTGATAGAGCCGTTCCTTCCATTTGTTTTCGAACAGAATAACGTGTTTTCTGCCATTGAAATGGGTGTGGAAGATATGAGCCATATCAATATCGTAATGCAGAAAGGTTACAGAGCCCTTACCGCCAAAGAACATGTTTGGATAGCTGTCAAGAAATCCTCCCATCAGATTTTTCGGGGCGATATAATCATCCAGAAGTTTTGGTGCCTGTTTGATAGGATCAAAAAGAAAGATGCGCAGATCAGTAGGCGTACTTTTGATGAGGTCTATATAATCTCCGAATTTCATTTCAGCTGCCGATGCATTGATCGGTTTGGATGGGTCTGCTTTGGAACTGTCATACAGGGGAACAACCTGATCGCCCACAACAGTTTTCATGTAGTCCATAGACCATTTTTCGTACGCCGGCCAAGTTTTAGCCATGTTCTTTATGACAAGAGGCCTGCGTGCATTGAGATAGTTTTTCTCGAAATCTTCTTTAGAAATCTCATCTACGCAATCAATCTGAGATAAGTCAAACTTCATGTTAATATAATGTTAAATCATGTAAAATTATATAAAAATAGATATAGCAATCAACAGTGGAAATGATTAATCAAAAATTCTGACAATAAAAAAACACAGCTGATAAGACTGTGTTTTTTTATAACTTTTACTGGTTAGGTTAGCTTAGTTTGGCATTAAAACAGTATCAATTACATGTATAACGCCGTTTTTTTGCATAACGTTTGCAACTGTTACTGCGGCGGTTCCACCTTTTTCGTCAGTTAAAACAAGTTTGTCACCTTCCATTGAAGCCCAGAGTTTTCCACCAGCCACTGTAGTGAGTTCTGCTTTTCCATTGCCGGCTTTAATCGCGTTTGCAATTGTTTTTGCATCCATTTTGCCTGCAACCACGTGATAGGTAAGAATCTTAGTCAGCATCGCTTTGTTTTCCGGTTTAACCAATGTTTCCACAGTTCCGGCAGGTAGTTTATCAAATGCTGCGTTTGTAGGAGCAAAAACTGTAAATGGTCCTTTGCTTTTTAAAGTTTCTACAAGGCCGGCTGCTTTCACCGCTGCAACAAGCGTAGTGTGGTCTTTTGAATTTACTGCATTGTCCACAATGTCTTTTGTCGGGTACATTGCTGCACCACCAACCATTGGGTTTTTTTGCGCGTAAACGTTAGTTGAGAATGCCATAGCTACTATAGCAAATAAAGGCAGGATTAATCTTTTCATATTTTGGTATTTTGATTTGCGAAAAGATACGTTGGAAAATAGCGCTTGGTTTTTAAGTTTTTAACGATCAGACAGCGTGATAGTTAACCCTCTGATTTCTCGTCGATCAGAAATAATTCCGAGGCAATATAGTCGGCAAAAAGCTTACCGTCCTGGGTAAGCATCAGTGTGCCATCCTTGTATTCCAGCCATTTTCTTTGGATAAAAGGTTTAATGTTTTTAATCGTATCAGCCAGAAAGACCCTGCCAAAATCCCTTTCAATTTTATCCATATCAGTTCCCCACATCGTACGCAGGGAGGTCATTACATACTCATTAAAACGGTCATAAATATCCAGTTCTTCCACTGTTTCCGGTAGTTTGCCATCTGCAATCTGGCTGAGGTATTTGGCGTTATTGGCGATGTTCAGATACCTGATATTGCCATTGAAACCATGGGCCGAAGGGCCTATGCCCAGGTAGGGAATGCCCCGCCAATAGTTGGTGTTGTGAACGGCATGGCGGCCGGGCAGGCTTAAGTTGGAAATTTCATAATGGTCAAAGCCCGCCGCGCCGGATTTCTCAATCAGTGAAATAAACTGTGCGGCACTCTGTTCATCGTTTACAGGAACCTGTTTTCCTTTTTTAATTGCCGCTGCCAGTGCAGTTCTTGGCTCTACTGTTAAAGAATAGGCAGATAAGTGAGGCACCTGTAAGCCAATCGCTTTATTGATATTGCTATGCCATTTTTCGTCGGTCAGCAAAGGGTAGCCATAAATCAGGTCGATGCTCAGGTTTTCAAAGCCTGCATCCTGACTGCGTCTGATGCAGGTATCTGCTTCACTTGCGTTGTGCGCCCTGTTCATCCAGATCAGGTCTTCATTAAAAAAAGACTGCACACCGATACTGAAGCGGTTAACAGGAAGCTGGCGCAGCTCCGCAATCTTTTTTGCATCCAGATCGTCCGGATTGGTTTCTATGGTGATCTCTGCATCAGATGCGATAGAGAAGTGTGTGGTCAGTACGTCAAATATTTTTTCAAAAGATTTTTGTGGCAGAATAGAAGGGGTACCACCGCCGAAATAAATGCTTCCTACCTGATCAGTAATCCTGTTCTTTTTCATAATGATTTCTTTGCAGATCGAATCAGTCATCTCGTCTACAAACTGCAGGGAAGTGCTGAAATGGAAGTCACAATAGTTGCAGGCCTGTTTACAAAAGGGGATATGGATATAAATTCCGGACATTCGGCAAAGGTAAGTGCAATTAAGGATTGTTTTATCGTATTTTCGTAAGATGAAGAAGAGTGTTATTGCTTTAGCGTTTCTGGCATGCTGTGCCATGCCATTTCTGACAGCAGTCGCGCAATCTAAACTGAAGATTGTGATCATCCGCCATGGTGAAAAACAGGATAAATATGAAAATCTGGATTGTGCTGGCCTCAACCGTTCTCTAAAATTAGTGAGCGTACTTTATAAGAAAATTGGTGTTCCGCAGGACATCTACATTCCTTCAATAGGTAATGGTGTTAAAACAACCCACGCCAGGATGTTCCAGACTATCAGTCCGTTCGCTTCTGCTTATAATATCAGTATCAATAGTAAGTACAGCGGTAAAGACTTTGATAACATTCTGAAAGATCTTGAAAAAAAAGAGGGAACGGTACTGTTTGTGTGGGACCACGAAAATATTGCAAGCCTGGCAAAAGCATTGGGCATCAAAGAAAAGACAAGCTGGAGCGACAGCGATTTTGATTCTGTCTGGATCATCAGCGGTAAGAAAAAAAGCAGGGTACTGCAAAAAGACAGAGAGGGAATTATCCCGGCGAAGAACTGTGGTACCTGGTAAACCATTTTACCAATCGGGTGAGATTGTAAACAATATTATCTTAAATTTGCGACAATGCAATTTGATCACTTATCAGCTCCATGTATAGAAATCTTCTGCTAACTATTTTCCTGTTCTGCGGACTGGGCTTTAGTGAGGCTAAGGCGCAGATCAGTCCGGTTGCGGGAGATACTGTTGTAAAACAAAAATTTTACAAGCCGCGAATAGTAAGGGATTCTGCATTTCTGGCCAGGCAAAAGTTCTTGACCGATTCGATCATGACACACACCTGGATTCTGCCCGACTCGCTCGTTAACCGGCATATTTTAATAGACAGTATTGTAAAAGCGAACGTTTTTGAAAAGCTCGATCTCGAAGCATGGTTTAAAAAATACGGTAAATTCAAAAAGGAAAATAAATTCAGGACCGGCAATCCGCTTCCCAAAGGGAAAACATGGGTGCTGGGATTTATCTGTTTGTTACTCGTAGTTTTTGCGGTGCTCAGGATTTCTTTTGCCAAACAGCTGCAGAATATTATACAGTCATTTTACAGCAACCGCGGATTAAATAATTTGAATAAAGAGGATAACGTGTTTAGTTCCTGGCCTTTCCTTTTTTTGTTTATACAGTTTGGCTTTACTATAGGAATGTTTTTTTATCTGGTTGCGCAATACTATCAGCTCGCCTATGTCCATCAGGGCTTTCGTTTTTTTGTAAGTGTTTCGATACTGATCGTGGTACTTTATGCCTTGAAAATTGTACTGCTCCGCCTGCTGGGACACCTGTTTAATATCGAGAAAGCAGTGAGCGAATATGTCTCTATATTATATTTAAGTTATTTTAATATCTCCTTAATATTTATCCCCCTGGTGGTCGCTTTTGCTTTGTCGCCATTGAAATATGGTATCTATTACATAGTTATATCATTTGTTTTACTGGCGATAATATTCACGTTTCAATTTATAAGGGCAGGGGTAAATATTTTATCTCATTATCGGTTTTCAAAATTCTATTTATTTATGTACTTTTGTGCCCTCGAAATATGCCCTATTTTGATATTAATCAAGGCAATAGGATTACAGCTGTAACTAGTTAAAATGCAAGAAATGACAGAAGATAGGTTGCGTAAAGTAAAAAGTATACTGATAACTTTGCCAAAACCCGAAACAGAAAAATCGCCTTATTTTGATTTGGCCAAGAAATACAACCTGAGAGTTGATTTCAGATCCTTTATTCACGTGGAAGGTATACCTGCGCGGGATTTCAGAAAAGATAAGATCACACTGAGTGAATATACTGCTGTAGTTTTTACAAGCAGGAATGCGGTAGATCATTTTTTCAGGATATGTGAGGAAATGCGGTATGAAGTACCTGCTGATCTGAAATACTTTTGTATTTCGGAATCTACTGCACTATATCTGCAAAAGTACATCCAGTACCGGAAGCGTAAGATATTTTTTGGTAAGCAGACTGCTGCAGATCTTTCAGAGGTGCTTAAAAAACATTCAGGGGAAAAATTCCTGTACCCATGTTCTGATGTGGCCACTGAAGATACCATGAATTTCCTGCTGAAGAACGGATATGACCTGACTCCGGCAGTATTATTCAAGACTGTAGTAAGTGATCTTTCTGATCTGGCTGACGTGACCTACGATGTGATTGCATTTTTCAGTCCTTCCAGCATTCAGTCGCTCTATACCAACTTCCCGGATTTCCAGCAAAATAACACCAGGCTTGCTGCTTTTGGAGTGAATACGCATAAGGCTGTGACGGATAAGAACTTAATTGTGGATATCGCTGCGCCTTCGCCAGAATCGCCTTCGATGATTATGGCGATAGAGAATTACATCAAAAAATCCAACAAGTAACGTAATCTGTTGCTTCAATTCCCCACTCTGGGGAATCCAAAATATTTGCATTTTCTTTAAAATTTGGAATAAGCAAGTTGTTAACATGAGGTTAACGGCTTGCTTATTTTGCATTTAGGAGAGATTTTTATGTTGAAATAGTTGTTTATATCAATCATAATCTATAAAATTGTGTAAAATTGCTCAACGGCTTATGAGGAAAATTTACACGCTAGGTTTTATAATGATTGCAATACTCGTTTCCAGCTGCGGAAAAGGTGGGCAGGGGGAGCTTGTGGGCGTATATAACCGGAAATTCAACAATAAAAAGATGCCACGTGGAATGGTTTACATTCCCCAGGGCAAAACGCTGATCGGGATGTCTGACGAGGATATTAATAATTCTCAGAGTGCGCCCAGCAAAATGACCTCTTTCAGTGCATTCTATATGGATGAAACTGAAATTACCAATGCCGAATACAGGCAGTTTGTAAACTGGGTCAGAGATTCGGTAGCACTGACTACATTAGGTCCGGGCGCGGCAGCAGCATATTTTATTAATGCCAAGACTACACCTGGTGGTGCAAGCCTTTCATCACAAAAAAATATCAACTGGAAAAAGGTTGGTAATGGTTCCGGGCTATGGAGCAATAAGAGCGGCGGACTAAACTCCAAGTTACAGGATATGTATTACAGTGGCGATGATGCTTTGCCTGGACGTCCTGAGCTTGATGTAAGAAAATTCAGATATTCTTACAGCTTTGTAAACCTTGATCTTGCTGAACAGGGAAGAAAAGACCCTACAAAAAAACGTAAAGATTTTATTGAGAGTTATGTAGACTCTCCTGATCCAAATAACCCAAACCAGTTCCCTTCGGTAAGTGTGTATCCTGATACCATGGTATGGAAGGTAGATTATTCTTACTCACAGAATGATCCAATGGTTAAATCTTATTTCAATCACCCATCATATGATAACTATCCTGTAGTAGGTGTATCATGGGAGCAGGCCAATGCATTCTGTGTTTGGCGTACCCGTTTATATGAGCCGGTTGCTGCACAGAGAAAACTTCCGATCAGCTCACGCCCTGAGTACAGGTTGCCTACTGATGCTGAATTTGAATATGCGGCAAGAGGTGGTAATTCAAAAACAAAATATCCATGGGGCGGTCCTTACATCAGGAATACCAAAGGATGTATGCAGGCTAACTTCAAAGTCGGAAGAGGGAACTATGCTGATGACGGAGGTTTATACACTGTAAATGTAAGGTCCTATTTCCCGAATGATTATGGACTGTACAATATGGCTGGTAACGTTTCTGAATGGACGGTGACCGCCTATAATAACTCTGCTTCACCTTTACTGCTCGACTTCAATCCTAACTTTACGTACGTAGCCAAAGGATCCGACAGCAAATATATGAAACGTAAAGTTGTCAGGGGCGGTTCATGGAAAGACATAGGTTTCTTCCTTCAAAACTCCGTAGGTACTTATGAGTACCAGGATCAGGCAAGATCGTACATAGGCTTCAGATGTGTTTCGTCATTTGCAGGTACAGACATCAATTTCAAAAACTAAAGGAC
This sequence comes from Pedobacter sp., assembly GCF_040513095.1. Taxonomy (GTDB): domain Bacteria; phylum Bacteroidota; class Bacteroidia; order Sphingobacteriales; family Sphingobacteriaceae; genus Pedobacter. The sequence goes on from NZ_JBEVDX010000159.1 coordinate 44,383, forward strand.
TAAAATTCTCGTAAACTACTAATACATCAACATTTATCTATCTAAAAAACATGGCAGCAAAAAAGAAGTTTGATTGGTTACACGTAGCCATATCATGGGGTGCAAGTATCGTTATCATTGGAGCATTATTCAAAATCCTTCACCTTGGAGGGATATGGGGAAATTATATGATTGGTATCGGTCTGGGCGTAGAAGCATTTTTATTCTTCTTAACCGGATTTTTCCCGCCAGCACCAGAACCAGCATGGGATAGGGTTTACCCTGAACTAAGTGACAGCTTTACAGGTGAGTTGCCTACAGTGTCTGCAAGACCGGTAGCACCAGTGGCCCAGACCGGATTCTCGTCTACAGCAGCATTGGATAAAATGCTCGGAGATGCGAAAATCGGACCTGAACTGATAGAAAGCTTAGGAAATGGCCTGCGTACCTTCGGCGATAAAGTTTCGGCAATAACTTCAGTAGCGGATGCTTCAACAGCAACTACAGAATATACGGGAAAAATCAAACTGGCCTCAGCAAGCTTTGACACCCTTACCGGTGCTTTCAGCAAAGCAACAGCTCATTTAGTTGAATTGGGTGAAACCAGTACCGATGCTAAAGCTTACCACGAACAGGTAACTCACCTGGCAAAGAACCTTTCTTCTTTAAATGCAGTATATGAACTGGAATTACAGGATTCAAGTGCGCATCTGAAATCAATGAATAAATTTTATCAGAACTTATCCCTTACCATGAACAACTTCAATGAATCAATGGAAGATTCAAAACAGTTCAAGGAAGAGGTGGGTAAACTGGCTAAAAATCTGTCATCACTAAATGCTATTTATGGTAATATGCTGACGGCTATGAACCAGCCACGTACCTAGTCTCAGATAATTAAATATTTACTTAACCAGAGAGAGCTTATATAATGGCCGGAGGAAAAGAATCAGCAAGGCAGAAGATGATCAATATCATGTATTTGGTATTGTTAGCTATGCTTGCGCTAAACGTATCTGATACAATATTGAATGCATTTAAGAATATCAACGATAGTCTTGAATCATCCAGAACCAATGTGAACACAAGCATTGACCAGCTCTTTACAGCTTTCCAGAATACAAAGCTGAAAGAAGAGCCGGCAAGGGCACAACCTATTTGGGACAAAGCCAATCAGGCAAAAAAATATGCTGATGAACTGAATGCATATGTGCAGCAGATCAAACAGCAGTTCAGCACCGCCGGTGGCGGATTGAGCGAAGAAACAGGTGACCTTGTTGAAAGAGGTAACCTGGATATCGCCCAGGGCATCATGATCAACCAGAAAGAAGGCGAGAAACTGAAAGCGAAAATCAACGAAACCAGGGAAAAGCTGATCGCTTTACTGGAGCCGCAGGACCGCAAAAGTGTTTCCTTTTCACTGGAAGCCAAAGATGCAGAAAAAAATGTTTCGGGTAAAAAGTTATGGGAAGACATCAACTTCGGTGAAGGAACTCCATTAACGGCAGCAAATACTGTACTGAGCAAAATTCAGGCAGATACTAAAAATGCTGAAGCAGAGATCGTAAAAAAATTATTCGGTAATATGGATAAATCTCTGGTTAACCTTGACCAGTTTGCTGCGGTAGCAGTAGCACCAAGTTCATATGTAATACAGGGACAGCCTTACGCTGCACAGGTATTCCTTACGGCCAGTGATTCAAAGTCAAGTCCTGAAATTACCGTTAACGGCAGCAGGTTAAATACCAAAGACGGTAAAGGAACTTATACCGGCGGTACAGGATCTGTTGGTGTTTTCAAATGGTCAGGTGTGATCCGTGTGAAACAAACCGACGGGCAGGTGAAAGAATACAGAACTCCGGAACAAACTTACCAGGTGGCAAAACCATCAGCTACAGTTTCACCGGATAAGATGAACGTAATTTATGCAGGTATTCCCAATCCGTTTTCAGTATCTGCAGCAGGTTTTCCTCTGGAAAGCGTAAGGGCAAGCATGCCGGGCGGATCTATTACTGGTTCAAACGGTAAATTCTCAGTAAAAGTTGGTGCAGATCAGGTAGGTAAAACTTTGAATATTTCGGTATCTGCAAGCAATGCCGGAAAAACACTTAATCTGGGTTCTCAGGCATTCAGGGTAAAAGCCCTGCCTACACCGAAAGCTTTTATCAAAGGAAAATCCGGTGGTAATGTAGACCTCGAATGGCTGGCAAGATCAAACGTGATCGAGACACAGCTGGATGATTTTGTATTCGATATTACATATAAGGTAATCAGGTTCAATACCACATTCATTAATCCAAGATCAGACGCTGTTACTATGGCAAACCCAGGTGGTTCTTTTGGCGGACAAGTGAAAGGTGCCCTGAACTCAATTAAACCAGGTGCAACAGTAATCTTTAAAGATATCGTTGTTGAAGGCCCTGACGGCAGACAAAAAAGCCTGGATGCAATAACATTTATAGCTAAATAGATTCAAGATGAAGAAAGTTCTATACACTATTATCCTGCTGTTATTTGGAACAGCGTCTTTTGCGCAGACGCCGGCTACTCCGGTAAGTGCCCCTGTTCTTAAAAAAACCAAGATCAAAACTCCACCTAAAGATGGTTTTTATGCCAGAAAAGATGTGGATAGTAGTGTTATGGTGCCTTTTGCTGATGTAAGGGAAGAAGATGTTTTCTATTCAAAACGTGTCTGGCGCGAAATCGACCTGCGTGATACCATCAACTCTGTATTGAAATCAGAAAGTTCAAAACTAATTGAAATCCTGATGGATGCCGTGGCAAATGAAGAACTGACGGTTTATTCACCAAAAGATACGACTTCAGGTAAATTACTGGAAGATAACGACTCCTTTAAGATTGCTTTGACTGCCAATGAAGCTTTAACAAGCGCAAGAGGAACCTCTGAGGGAGATCCTGATGCGAATGGAAAGGTAGGTGCCCCGATTATGAAAAGGCTCAGACCAGACGAGTTCCTGAAGTACAGGATCAAGGAAGACTGGATCCTGGACGTGAAAAGATCCGTTTTTGAACCACGTATCATAGGTATTGCACCGATGAAAATGGTTGAAGGCAACTGGCAGCCGGTATTTTGGATCTACTATGATGAAGCCAGGCCTTTGCTAAGCAAATCTAAACTGGTAAATCCTGCCAATGACGCATCTGTACTGACTTATGACGACTTCTTTGTAAGACGACTGTTCTCAAGTAACATTGTGAAAGAGACTAACCCGGCAAATAAAACAATCATAGAAATTCTGAACCAGACCGATCCTAAAGATCCGAGAAAGTTATATGAATCTGACCGTATCAAAAAAGGGATGTCAGATTATGAGCAGAGTCTCTGGGAATACTAATCCAGTCGCTGGAAAGCGTAATCCAAATGATAAACAAAACCCCGGTGCCATTGGTACCGGGGTTTTGATTTTACATATTTTTGGCGGCAAAAAAGGCCAGCAGTGTTTGTACCTGCGATTTATTAAGGACCTTCTCCAGATCGGCAGTAGTCGCTTCTTTGATTTTCTTTACCGATTTAAACTGGCGCAGCAGTTTATCAGCCGTAGTTTTTCCAATTCCGGGAATAGATTCCAGTTCTGTTTTCAGGGTGCCCTGATCCCTCTTCTTCCTGTGAAAGGTAATACCGAAACGGTGGGCCTCGTCACGCAGCTGCTGGATGACCTTCAGGGTTTCCGATTTCTTATCCAGATGCAGCGGGTAGCTGTCTCCCGGATAATAGAGCTCTTCAAGGCGTTTTGCTATACCAATCACGGTAACCCTCTTATCTATACCCAGCTTCTTCAGACTGCTTACAGCCGAGGATAGCTGCCCTTTACCACCATCAATGATGATCAGCTGAGGCAAACTCTCTTCTTCCTCCAGCATCCGCTTATATCGCCTGTAAACAGCTTCCTCCATAGTGGCAAAATCGTTGGGACCTTCTACTGTCTTTACGTTAAAATGCCTGTAATCCTTTTTTGAAGGTTTGGCATCTTTAAATACTACAATAGCCGAAACGGGGTATGCGCCCTGGAAGTTGGAGTTGTCAAAACATTCGATATGGACCGGCAGCTGGGTAAGCATCAGATCTTTCTGCATTTGCGTTAAAATGCGTTCAGAACGAAGGTCCGGGTTCAGTTTTTCATACTGGTTCAGTTTTTCGCGTCTGAAGAACAATACGTTTTTATGGGATAATTCCAGCAGGTTTTTCTTTTCTCCCAGTTTTGGAACAGTAAATTTCAGATTTTCATCAGACAGGGTGATGTCAAAGGGGACAATCACTTCTCTGGACGTACTGTTAAATTTTGTCCTGAATTCAGTAATGGCTATGGTCAGCAGTTCCTCATCAGATTCATCCAGGCGTTTTTTGATCTCTATGGTCTGCGTCTGGATAATACTGCCATTCATGATCTTCAGATAATTCACAAAGGCATACCTTTCATCAGAGGCAATGTTTACCACATCCACATTAGTGATAGAACTGTTCACCACAGTAGATTTACTCTGGTATTTCTCCAGCACCAGCAATTTCTTCTGGTACTGGTGTGCGTATTCAAAGTTGAGGTCAGCCACAGCATTTTTGATAATCTGCTTCACTTCCCTGATCACATTACTGATCTTTCCGTTCAGGATTTCTTTGATCTCTTCTATATTCTGGTCGTAATCGGTGTGCGACTGATAAGCCTGACAGGGGCCTTTACAATTCCCGATCTGATATTCCAGGCAAACTTTAAACTTGCCGCTTTCGATATTATCGTCAGTGAGGGGCAGGTTACACGTACGCAGGGGATAGGTTTCCTTAATCAGGTCCAGAATAGTATGCATCATGCCAACAGAGGCGTAGGGGCCAAAGTAAGTTGATCCGTCCTTGATCTTGTTCCTGGTCCAGTAAATACGTGGGAAAGCTTCTTTTTTGATAATAATCCATGGATAGGTTTTATCATCCTTCAGCATGATATTGTAGCGCGGCTGATGCTTTTTGATCAGGCTGTTTTCCAGTAACCAGGCATCAATCTCACTGTCAACAATGGTAAAGGTAATCTTACGGATCTTGGAAACCAGCACCCTGGTCTTGCCATTCATCTGGGTATCCTGATTGAAATAAGAACCCACCCGGTTCCTCAGGTCTTTGGCCTTACCGATATAGATCAGTGTATCCTCCTGGTCCCAGTACTGGTAAACACCGGGATTATGGGGAATATCGGCTAATGCCTTTTTGTAATCAAAACTGCTCATTTAAAAACCTAACTTCTGGTCAAGTGCTGTCGTATCTGTTTGCTGCTGCTGATACTGGTTACAGTCATAAGTGATGGATACGCCGTTTTTAGGCATTTCAAAATCACCCTTGCTTATTTTCAATTTTGAGTTTGCGTATACTTTTTTGAAGAACCCTCCAAAAACAGGCATTGCGGTTTTCGCTCCTTCACCCTGATTGGTATTTATAAAGTGGAAAGCACGGTCTTCGCAACCTGTCCAAACACCTGCAACCAGGTCGGGCGTGATACCAACAAACCATCCGTCAGAGTTGTTTTGAGTGGTACCGGTTTTTCCGCCAACAGGAGTGGTGATGCCATATTTACTGATCAGCGGGTAGCCAAAACCTGTTTTTACTACACCAATCAGCATGCGTGTCATCACATAGGCTACCTCTTCATTCATTGCCGGGTGTTTCTGCGGCGTCTGAGAGAATAAAACGACTCCGTTCTTATCTTCGATCCTCAAAATATAGGTCGGCTGCGTCCATACGCCCTTATTGGCAAATACACTGTAGGCACCTACCATGTCAAAAACCGAAGCATCAAAAGTACCCAGTGCAATAGATGGGTAAGCAGGAACATTTGAGGTAATCCCCATTTTCTTTGCAAGTGTTGCCACGGCGGTAGGGCCTACCTGTTTCATCAGATATGCGGCAATAAAGTTTTGTGAATAAGCCAGTGCTTTTTGTAAGGTCAGGTATCCGGGCAGTGTACCTCCTGATTTTGGTGTCCATGGCGCACTGCCGGGAACTTCAATCGTCACAGGTTCATTCAGTACCTGGTAACACGGGGAATAACCATTTTCAATTGCTACAGAATAGGTAAAAGGTTTGGCTGTTGAACCTACCTGTCGTGTTCCCATTTTTACCTGGTCGTACTTAAAATGCTCATAGTTGATACCACCTACCCAGGCTTTTACATAACCTGTTTTGGGATCCATGGCCATCATCGCATTTCTCAGCAGTAATTTATAATATTTAACCGAATCAATTGGTTTCATCAGTGTATCAATATCACCCTTCCAGGTAAAGATGCTCATTTCCGCAGGCGTGTTGAAATCTGATTTGATCTCTTCATCAGATTTTCCTTCCAGCTGCAAAGCCTTGTAGCGATCTGACCTTTTGATCCCCTGTTCAATCTGCAATTCCTTGTCTTTAAAAGGGTCCTTGCCTTTCCAGCTTTTCAGGAATTGTGCCTGCAGCAGCTTCATCGCATCTTTCTGGGCATCCTCGGCATACACCTGCATGTCATAGTTGATCGTTGTAATTACACGGAGACCATCCCTGTCCAGATCGTATGGTGTGCCGTCTGCCTTTACAATAGAGCGTTCCTGAAAAATTCTTCTGATATCGTTTTTAAGAACTGCCCTGAAATACGGGGCGATACCGTCATTTACGGTTGCTGCACTGAAATGCAAACCCAAAGGTTTCTCTTTTTCCTCTTCAAACTGCTGCTGGGTAAGCATATCTTCCTTGACCATATTGGCCATCACTGTATTCCGGCGGGCCAATGAGCGCTCCGGGTTGCGGGTAGGTGAGTAGCGGGTAATCCCTTTCTGCAATCCCACCAGGGTAGCTGCCTGCGGTACAGTAAGCTGATCAGGGGTTGTATTAAAGTATACTCTGGCGGCCGACTTAATTCCATAAGCCTGGTTACCGAAATCCACGGTGTTCAGGTACATAGTAATAATCTCTTCCTTGGTATAGTTGCGTTCCAGTTTTACAGCTACAATCCATTCCTGAAACTTCTGCATCAGCCTTTTGAAGAAATTGCGCTGGCGTCCCTCTTCAGAAAACAGGTTTAAGGCCAGCTGCTGTGTAATGGTACTTGCGCCCTGTTTTTTACCGATGAGGTTGTAGAAGATAATAGTAAAAGTACGTTTGAAGTCGATTCCCGAATGTTCTTTGAAACGGGTATCCTCAGTTGAGATCAGCGCGTTGATTACATTTGGGGAGATCTGGGAATAATTTACATTTGATCGGTTCTGTACAAAGTAGGTCCCGAGAACTCTTTTGTCTTCGGTAAGAATTTCAGATGCCTGGTTACTTTTCGGATGTTCAATATCCCTGAAAGAGGGCAGCGCACCGAATAATCCGAATCCGATGGCAACGATGAACAAAGAAAAGATAAGCAGTGCTCCAATAAAAAGCTTCCAGAGGGTAAGGTTATAAGATTTTATCTCTGCAGCTGAAATATTCTTGGTCATTTTTGATAGGTGTTATTGTAGAAATCTAAGTATTTAGTTACAAGATCTTTACTCTGAAGTTTTTCAAAGTTTTCCTTACTAATAATAAAGCTGGAATATATTCCGGCCGGAACTTTCATGATCTGCTTCAATTGAGGAGTAATTCCATCAGCGTAACTTTTTGCTTCTGCAAAACTACTAAAGTTCCCAACATATATGAGTTGGTCATTGTCAAATTCTGTTAATTGATGCCTTAGTCCCGCATCAGCATAGTTGCCCCTGTTAAACTGGCCGATCCCGAAACGAGAAGAACTGAGCCTGAGGCTGGCGTCTTCCACGTCAATTACGTAATAGTACACTTTTGACTCCTCAGCGCTGAAGATCGGTTTCCCGATAACAGGTGGAGGCGTAACAGTAGTTTCTGCTTTTGGTGTTTCTTTCAGGATAAGCTCAGCAGTTTTAACCTCTGGTTTTGGAAGGACTGCGGGTTGAGCGGCTTTTGGTGGCAGAGGCTGCGAAGGCAGTGGCTCCGAAACAAAGAAACGGGGTTCATTGATATCAAAATCTGGTAGTGCAACTTTCCTTTTACTGAATTCATCCCTGTGGGCAGCAATATAGGCGAGATGACTTTTTACAAGTGGTACGATTACTTTATCGAGGGGATAAGCAGCAGTAATATCAGTAAAAGCGGCAACCAGGCTGTCGATAGGCTGCGTTCTTCCGATAGCAATGGATTTGAGGTAGCTGAGCTGCGGGTTCATCATGCTGTTTGGATACTTTTCCATACTCGCGTTCGCGGAATTAATCACCTCCGGAAAAGCCTTTCTTTCGTATTGCCCGAACACCTGGTTATACACAGCGAGTACTTTGGCTTCCAGTTCCGACTGCTTCAGGGAATACTGGGGATCCAGTATAGTTTTGGCATACACACTTGAAGGAAACTGATCCAGTACGAGTTTTCTGTATTTATCTGAACTTGCCGCATTGCTGCTTTTGTAGCCGAGGTACAAACTATAGTAGATCGGGGCCAGACGGTTATTATCTGGAAAGCGGCTGAGGATTACCTGGTAAATTCTGAGTGCCTCTGCCTGGTCTTCCAGTTCCTGCTGGTAGAAATTGGCCATCTCATAATAGGCATCTATGATCTTCTGATTGGATGCTGCCAGCTGTGCCGGCGTAAGCGGTAATGCAGAAAGGTATCTGCTGGCGGAAGTATCAGCGGCGCTGCCGATCGCAATAGTTTTTTCGTTGGGCCTGCCACCATTCTCTACTTTTACGATACTTTCAGTAGTGGCCTGTGAGGAAGACTTCAGGCTCTGGCGCCAGTCGTCCTCCAGTTTCCTCTTGCCCCATCTCGTACTGAAATCGGAGCTGCCCCTGTTCATTGCAGCAGGATTGCTAAAGTAGAAGGTAGAACCACTATTCAGCGCAGCATTACCTCCCGCAGTTACTGCCTGATTCGCCGCGGCAAAAGGATCTTCTTTAAAGCTCCCGTTATCGGCTGCGGCGGTTTTTGCCTTCAGCGTCATCTGTTTGATCCTTGCTTGCTGTTCCGCTTCCGGTAATTTTGCCAGCAGCTGTAAAGTATCCTGAAAGGCTATCGCCTCATAACGTTTGCTGATATACTCCAGGTTATTGCTTTTCCTGAGGATCTGTTCGTATCCCGGATAGCTTTTTGGCAGCGTAGTGACAGTACTGTCATAATAATCTTTTGCTTTGAGGAAGTTCCTGAATTCCTTAAAGTTCAGATCGGCCAGCCTGAGGTATGAAATCCCTTTCTGGTAACTGTTCCTGCTGCTGTTGCGGACGGATAGCTTATAGTATTTTTCTGCAGCAGTAAAATCACTGTCATCTGCATAACTTTCTGCTATATGGTAATAGATCTGATCAATATACTCCAGGTTTTTATCATCGCGCAGCAGGGCAGTCAATTGTTTCTTCCTGTTGAGACGTTCCCCGTTCAGCAGCCCGGTCAGTTTAATCCTGTTCAGGTTCGCGTTAAAGTACAGTTCAAAGGCAGCGTTGCTTTTCTGTACGCTGAGATAGTGGGACAGGGCTTCCTTGTAATCTTTTTGCTGTTCATACAACTGGGCAAGGATGTACGTCCAGCGGATGCGGTTGCGTTTCAGCGGTGTGGCTTTCACTGCGTTTGTCAGGAGTAGTATTGCATCAGCGTAGCGTCCCTGGTAAATATACATTTGTGCAATGGTGGCCAGAGGTTCTGCTTTGCCGCCTTTCATATCGGGCAGGTCCCTGTATACGGTATCCAGGATCAGCGCAGCATCCTTCAGGTTATCCAGCTGCATCAGGCTTCTGGCTTTCCAGTTTAAAGCGCTCACCCGGATATTTGGTTTTGAACTGTAAGTTTTTGCAGTGTAATCAAAATACTCTTCAGAAACAAAGTAATTGGTCTTGTAATACTGTGCCCTTCCCATAAGTATGTAGGCATTGTCAATATAATTGCTGAATGCTTTATCCGCAACAATTGCCTGGGCTTTGGTAATGATCTTATCCAGGTCCCTTTCGTTTACCGGAACATTGGCTAGGGTACTGAAACTGAATTTTTCAGGAACAGTATACACAGGCAAGATTTCATTGTAATTGTCTTTATACGTTTCGTAAAGCTGTTCCTCGTAACTATCGAGGATAAGATTGGAATTGTAGATATAGTTATACCTTGCAGTAAGGTTTTGCATGCCCCTGCTCATTGCGGTGTCTTTAGGAGTGCCACATGCTGCCAGCAAACACAGCCCTATAAGAGAAGAGAATAATCTGATGTGGCGGTAGGCTGTATTCTTCAAAAGGCAGAATTGGTTCATTACAAATGTAATAGAATATGACAAAAGTATTTTATTAAGCACTATTTTCTAAGTAAATTAATTTAAATTCTAAGTTTGCATAAAATGGATAATAACCGGAAAGGAAAAAACACCACAAACTTTGTCAGGTATACCGGCATGGGCTTCCAGATGCTGGCCGTTATCGGCCTGTTTGCCTTTGCAGGATATAAAATAGATACGTACCGGCATAGCGATAAGTTTATCTTCATGGCAATTTTAGGATTGATCGGGGTAATCATTTCACTTTACCAGGTTGTGAGACAATTGAATAGTAAAAATTAAGAGGTGGATTCATCTGCTAATTTTATATTTTTGTAAAAAAAAGAGATTTGAATTTAGCCAAATTTACCCTGTACTATGTAATTTATACGTTGATTCTTGCGGGAATTGCGTACGCCCTTCCATTCTTATTCCCGCATGTCACTTTACTTGTTAACAAGTTCTGGCTGGTGTTCGGCTTCCTCGGAGGGCTTACCTACATTGCTTATCTCACTGCTTTTTTCGGTATAAAAATAGATCCGCAGGCCGGTGTAATGGCCATTATGGGCTCTATTGTTTTAAAAATGATCTTTTCTCTGGCTTTCGTGCTGATTTACAGCCTGAACAGTACTGAGAAGGGGATAGTTTTCGCGCTTAACTTTTTTTCTTTATATTTATTGTTCAGCTTCTTTGAAATATACTCCCTGTTATGTAACTTGCGCCACCAAAATAAATAGTAAAAATCTGCCAGTAAATGGATTGTAGCCACGTTTTTGATTTTAAAGTAAGTAGGTTAATTGTTGTTTTCACGCTTTTTTTAGCGTTTTTCTTTGTAACGCCCCTGTTATATGCGCAGGAGGACACTTTGAAGACAACTGAAGCCGCTCATGCCGAACCAGAGGCAGAGAAAAAGTTTAACCTGGGTAAGTTTGCTCTGCATCACGTTGCTGATTCGCACAGCTGGCATGTATTCGGCGACTATACAATTGGTCTTCCTGTAATACTTTACACACCTTCCGGATTAGCCACATTTAACGCCAGTGAATTCCATGAGGATGAAGATGGTAAAGTTGTTGTTGAAAGGGCGGGCCAGCGTTTTGTAATGGTGCATGATAAAATTTATTATGCAGCAGACAGGGCAAATGAGCATGGCGCTTATGCAGAGCATGATGCTGCCGGTAAGGTGACCAATAAACGTCCCCTGGATTTCTCTATCACTAAAAACGTGTGTACACTGTTCCTTTCTGTGGTACTTCTTCTTGCGGTATTCCTGAAAGTAGCCAACGGTTACAAGGTTAGAAACGGCAAATCCCCTAAAGGATTGCAGTCATGGTTTGAACCGATCATCATGTTTGTACGTGACGATATTGCCAAACCTAACTTAGGTCATAAATACGAGCGTTTCATGCCATATTTGTTAACCGTGTTTTTCTTTATCTGGTTTAACAATATGCTGGGTCTGATTCCTTTCCTTCCGGGAGGAGCCAACTTAACTGGCAACATCTCTATCACTGTAGTTCTGGCAACGATTACCTTCCTGCTGGTGAACTTCAATGGTAACAAGTATTACTGGAAACACATCTTTACACCTGATGTGCCATGGTGGTTATACATTGTACTGGTACCGGTAGAGATCATTGGTATATTTACCAAGCCTATTGCACTGGCCATACGTTTATTTGCAAACATCACTGCAGGCCACATTCTGGTACTGGCACTGATAGGACTGATCTTCGTATTCAACTCTGTTTTTGTATCGTTTGTATCTGTTCCTTTTGCACTCTTCATTTATGGAATTGAGTTGCTGGTTGCATTTATACAGGCGTTTATATTTACCATATTATCTGCACTGTTCATTGGAATGGCTGTAGAGGAACACCACTAATTAGAATTTTTAACAACAATTAATATATAGAATCATGATTACAGGAAGTATTGCTGCAATTGGTGCTGGCTTAGCTGCTATTGGCGCTGGTATGGGTATCGGAAAAATCGGTAGTTCAGCTATGGAAGGTATTGCCCGTCAACCGGAAGCAGCCTCTAAAATTCAAACTGCGATGTTGATCGCTGCTGCATTCGTTGAAGCAGTTGCTCTTTTCGCGGTAGTAGTTGCATTAGTGTAACTAAAAATGGTATTGTACTTTGTAGGATTGCTACAAAGTACAATCCTATTGTTTAAGAAAGAAGATTTACATATATATAGTTAGATGGAATTATTATTACCGGAAATTGGTTTAGTTGTTTTTCAGACAATAGCATTTCTATTGTTGATGTTTGTTTTGGCTAAATTTGCATGGAAGCCTATTCTGGCTTCGATCAAAGAACGCGAACATACCATTGATGAAGCCTTAAACCAGGCTGAATTAGCTAAACAGGAAATGGTGCGTCTTGCTGCCCAGAACGAGGAAACTTTGAGAGAAGCCCGTGCTGAAAGAGACCTGATCCTGAAAGAAGCGAAAACATTAAAGGATGCCATCGTTAATGAAGCAAAACAACAGGCTCATACCGAAGGTGCTAAATTAATTGAAAAAGCAAAGATCGAAATCGAGAACCAAAAGAAAGCTGCCTTAGCTGAATTGAAAAATCAGGTTTCAACATTATCAATCGATATCGCTGAGCGCGTATTGCGTACCCAGCTGGCTGATAAAGCCAAGCAACAGGAATTGGTTGCAGGTCTGTTGAAAGATGTTGAATTGAATTAATTCTTGCTACTCTAATAAAAAATAACATGTCAGAAAATAAAGCAGCATCAAGATACGCCAAATCATTAATCGACCTTTCCACAGAGCAGAATGCTTTCGAAGAAATCAGAAATGATATGGTTCTTATTGAGCAGGTGGTGAACCAGAACAATGAGCTTGAGGCCATTCTTCAGAACCCTGTTATCCCTCTGGACAAAAAGTACTCAATTTTAGAAGGGATTTTCGGCAAAAGTATCCATGCCATCACAAAAGCCTATCTGAAACTGATTGTGAGCAAAGGCCGTTCTGCTATTTTATTTGATACTACAAAAGCGTTTATCAGACAATACAATGTGATCAAAGGAATTGTAACTGCTGAAGTTACTTCTGCCATTGCACTAACTGATGCCAACAAAGAAGAGATCGTTGCTGTAGTGAAAAAGGAGATTGGAGCAAAAGAAGTCATCATCAAAGAGAAGGTAAACGAAAAGCTGATCGGCGGTTTTATTCTTAAAGTTGGCGATAAACAATTTGATGCCAGTATTGCTGGCAGCTTAAATAAACTAAAAAAGGAACTGTCACACGGTGTGGTCTAGATCCTGAATCATTTATAGAATTACAAAAGAAATAATATAAAATTATGGTAGAGGTAAGACCAGACGAAGTATCGGCAATTATCAGACAACAATTGTCGGGCTTTAAATCAGAAGCCGAACTTGAAGAAGTTGGTACCGTATTACAAGTGGGTGATGGTATTGCCCGTGTTTATGGTTTAACTAAAGTTCAATCAGGTGAGCTCGTTGAATTTGAAAATGGCCTGCAAGGTATTGTTTTGAACCTTGAAGAAGATAACGTTGGTGTGGTTTTATTAGGCCCCTCAGCTGAGATCAAAGAAGGTGACACTATTAAACGTACCAAAAAAATTGCATCTATCCAGGTTGGTGAAGGTATGTTAGGCCGTGTAGTTAACACACTTGGCGAACCTATTGATGGTAAAGGTCCGATCGTTGGTCAGACTTATGAAATGCCGATCGAGCGTAAAGCTCCCGGTGTAATCTACCGTCAGCCGGTTGCTGAGCCATTACAAACAGGTATCAAAGCTATCGATGCGATGATCCCTATTGGCCGTGGCCAGCGTGAGTTGGTAATTGGTGACCGTCAGACAGGTAAAAGTGCTGTTTGTATTGATACCATTATTAATCAGAAAGAATTTTATGAAGCAGGCAACCCTGTTTTATGTATATATGTAGCTTGTGGTCAGAAAGCAAGTACTGTAGCTAACGTTGTGCGTACTTTAGAAGAGAACGGTGCGATGGCTTATACAGTAGTTGTTTCAGCTTCTGCAGCAGATCCTGCTCCACTGCAGTTTTATGCTCCGTTCTCGGGTGCTGCAATTGGCGAGTACTTCCGGGATACAGGTCGCCCTGCACTGATCGTTTATGATGATTTGTCGAAACAGGCTGTGGCTTACCGTGAGGTTTCACTGTTGTTACGTCGCCCACCGGGCCGTGAGGCTTATCCCGGTGACGTGTTTTATCTGCACAGTCGTTTGTTAGAGCGTGCTGCAAAGATCAACGCCAATGACGAGATCGCAAGACAAATGAACGATCTTCCTGAGTCTATCAAAGGTATCGTTAAAGGTGGTGGTTCATTAACTGCACTTCCGATTATCGAAACCCAGGCAGGTGACGTTTCTGCATATATCCCTACCAACGTAATTTCAATTACTGACGGTCAGATATTCCTGGAATCTAACCTGTTCAACGCAGGTGTACGTCCGGCTATCAACGTAGGTATCTCGGTATCACGTGTAGGAGGTAATGCACAGATCAAATCAATGAAAAAAGTAGCAGGTACCCTGAAACTTGATCAGGCTCAATACCGTGAATTAGAGGCTTTCTCTAAATTCGGATCAGACCTGGATGCAGCTACGAAATCTGTACTGGATAAAGGTTCGAGAAACGTTGAAATCTTAAAACAAGGTCAGTTCTCTCCAATGTCTGTAGAAAAACAGGTAGCGATCATCTATATCGGTACAAAAAACCTGATGCGTTCAGTTCCTGTAAATAAAGTAAGGGCATTTGAAGCTGAATATTTACAACAGCTTGAATTGCGTTACCCGCAAACGCTGGCTGCTTTAAAAGCCGGTAAACTGGATGACGAGATTACATCAGTATTGGAAACAGTAGCTAAAGAACTTTCATCGAACTACTAATTATACAGGAAGAAGATTAAAAAAGAATGGCAAATTTAAAAGAAGTAAGAATTCGTATATCATCGGTGCAGTCTACGCAGCAGATTACCAAAGCCATGAAAATGGTTTCGGCCGCAAAGCTGAAGCGCGCAACGAATGCTATTATACAGTTACGTCCGTATGCTACGAAGCTTAAAGAGATCTTAGGGAATCTTTCTGCCAACCTCGAAGGATCTTCATCCCCTTATATTGAGGAACGCGAGCCGAACAAAGTTTTAATCGTAGTCGTATCTTCTAACCGTGGTCTTGCAGGTGCTTTTAACATGAACGTGATTAAAGCAACCAACAACCTGATCGCAGAGAAATACAGCAACCAGTATAAAAACGGTAATGTAAGTATCGTATCTATCGGTAAGAAATCTCAGGATTTCTACGAAAAGAGAGACTACAAGGTAATTGGAAACAACAATGATGTGTTTACTGCATTAACTTTTGAGAACGTAACCAAAATTACTGAGGCTATCATGGCTGGTTTTAAGGCAGGTGACTTCGATAAAGTAGAATTGGTGTACAACCAGTTCAAAAACGCAGCTGTACAGATCGTAACTACAGAACAATTGCTTCCATTGCCTAAAACAGAAGCCAAATCGTCAGAAAAATCTTCCAAACAACAGATAGATTATATCCTGGAGCCTTCGCAGGAGGAAATCGTTAAGGAATTGATTCCTAAATCGATCAAAATCCAGTTGTATAAAGCTGTATTGGACTCGCATGCATCAGAACACGGTGCAAGAATGACTTCGATGGACAAGGCTACTGAAAATGCAGGCGACCTGCTGAAAGCACTTAAACTTTCATACAACCAGGCACGTCAGGCAGCGATTACAACGGAGCTGACTGAAATCGTGAGTGGTGCAGCAGCACTGAATGGTTAATAGTTCAATGTTATAAATAATTTTAAGGGGCTGTCTTGCAAAAAGATGGCCTCTTTTTTTTCACCCGCTAATCACCGGAACATGGGATTTGGATATCCGGTTTATACTGCGAACTTTCCCTGAATTTTAAAGTTACAGATGATGAAAAAGTATATGTTTCCTGTTTTGGCTGCATTGTTATTTCCGCTTGGATTACTTGCACAAATGACTCCTGATCAGATCGCACAAAAAGACTACACCGCTGCTGTCGCATGGCAACAGCAGTCGGGAGAGTACAGGGCCCTGTCTTTCCAGGCCTACAACTTTGCAAAACTTTCACTGAATGAAAAGTTAAAAGATACAGTGGCAGGCAAAGCGAACTGTGTAATTGTGGATATAGATGAGACCCTGCTTGATAATTCACCTTTCTCTGCCATGCAGGTACAAAAAGGGGTAGCCTATAATCCTAAGGATTGGTCGGCTTGGACAAGCCTGGCAGCAGCTGATACCGTACCGGGAGCATTGACCTTCCTGAAATACGCGGCCTCAAAACAGGTAGAAACTTTTTATGTGTCCAACAGGATACAGCCCGATGCCAAGGCAACGCTGGTTAACCTGCAGCGGCTTGGTTTTCCCTTCGCTGATGCGGAGCACCTGATGCTGGCCGAAGGCACATCCAATAAGGAGGACCGCAGAAAGAAGGTGATGGAGCAGCATAATGTACTGTTATTATGCGGCGATAACCTAAGCGATTTCTCCAATGTGTTTTACAGGGAGGGTAAAAATACCAGGGAAGAAGTTGATGCGGCGAAGGCAGCCTTTGGAACAAAGTTTATTGTATTGCCTAATCCGATGTATGGCGACTGGGAAAAATTGCTGTACAGAGGTTACAATCTCGATGAAACAGAGAAATCCAGACAGCGGATACGGGGATTAAAAGGTTTTTAAAGAAATAATTCTCTGACCAACATGCTGTTTTTGTTGAAATAATATTAATTTTGCACAGGATTTTAAAAATAAACAAATGGAGCAACAGCCGAAACGCAGCACTAAAAGTATACAGAACGCAAATGAAACATCAATATACGTATTATTGGTTGTTGGTATCCTGTTAAGCATGGTTGGAGTTTTTCTGCGTTTCGCAGGTGATTCTATGACTTTGTCAATCGTTTCATGGGTAATACTGTTCGTTGGAGCATTTGTATGCTGCAAAGCAGTATTCAAAATACTTGGCGCTTAACCAAAAGATATTTATAAGGGAAAGCCTTCACAGCAGCTGCTGATGAAGGCTTTTTCTATTTAACTCTTTTCTGATTGTCTTTTACAAAGGTATCCCATCCCGAATAGGACTTGCCGCTGCCACCGGTGGTAGATACCCGTTGAAAGGAATGACATACTGCTACCGCCAGCCCGTCTGTTGCATCCAGAAATTCCGGCGTCTCTTTAAAGTTCAGTAATCTTTGGAGCATCGCAGCTACCTGCTCTTTTCCGGCGCTTCCGTTCCCTGTAATCGATTGTTTGATCTTTCTTGGGGCATATTCCGTAATCGGGATATCTCTCGACAAAGCAGCTGCCATGGCTATGCCCTGTGCCCTGCCCAGTTTGAGCATCACCTGTATATTTTTTCCATAAAAGGGGGCCTCCAGCGCAACCACGTCGGGTTTGTATTCATCTACCAAAGCCACTGTTTTTGCAAAGATGCGCTGCAGTTTTAGAAAGTGGTCGTCAAGGTGGTCCATCTTCACAATGCCCATGGCAATCAATTCTATCTTACTGCCCTTTTCTAAAATCACACCATAGCCCATAATCGCTGTGCCCGGGTCTATACCCATGATCACCCTTTCCTTTTTTCCAACCAACATAGAACAATATTAAGCATATTTGCATGAAATAAAAGAAACGATCAATTGATATCCAAATATAAAGGTATATTTTCCAATGTCCTGAAAGTGGCGATAGTTGCCTTTACCTTCTGGTTCATCTACCATAAGCTCTCTGCCAATACAAACCTGAAAGAATTTAAAAATATCCTCTCAGGTATCCCTGCGCCGGAGATTGCTGCTGTGCTTTCTTTAGTTGTACTGCTGATGTTCCTCAACTGGGGGCTGGAAGCAGTAAAATGGAAAAGGTTACTCAGGCAAATTGAGAGCATCAGTTTGTGGCGCTCCATAGAGTCGGTTTTCTGCGGACTTACCTGGGCAGTATTTACACCAAACCGCATCGGCGAATATGGGGGCAGGGTCTTCTTTTTATCCCCAAAACGACGCATCATCGGCGTAGTGGCCATGGCTGTCGGAAATATCGGCCAGATGGTACTTACAAACATTTTTGGTGCAATAGCCGTCTGCCTGTTCATCTACCGGTTTGTAGATCTTGATTACCGGCTTAATTATGCTTTGGTTGCGCTCTCTGTCATGTTCTGTATATTTTTTCTGATTTTCTTTTTCAATATCCGCTGGCTCAACGGATTGCTCTTGTCCATGCGTTTCACAAGGAAATACAAGAAATTCTACAGCATCCTAGGCAGGTACCATAAGAAAGAACTGCTGCATATACTTTCGCTCTGCCTGGCAAGATATGTAGTGTTCAGTACCCAATATTTTATCATGTTTTACTGGCTGATTCCCGATATTCATTACCTGGATATCCTGATGATGGTCTGCATCCTTTTTTTTGTGCAATCAACCCTGCCTTCGCTCGATCTGTTTGATATCGGGGTAAGAAGTGTCACCGCCTCCTATTTTTTTAGCTTTGTAACCAGTCAAGATGTAGCAGTTATTGCATGTACTGCAAGTATATGGCTGATAAATATTATTATTCCTGCTATATTAGGCTCATATTTCGTTTTTAAATTAAATTTTTTTGGAAGTCTTAACCGCCGTTAGTTACCTGTCATCATTTTTAACCCTGGTATATCTGCTCGTTGTTTTCGGATTTATCCGCGGCTGGCACAAACTATCGCCTTTTCAGTACAAGGGAACAAAGGGAACAACCAGGGTTTCCATTATCATTGCAGCACGCAATGAGGCAGAGAGCATCCACCGTACCATCGAGGCATTGCTTGCACAGGATTACGATAGGGAGCTTACAGAAATCATCTTTATTGACGACCATTCCACAGACAATACTGCGGAGATCGTCCGTTCGTATGCAGGGGTAAAACTGATTTCCCTTAAAGAAGACAGGGCACTCAACTCCTATAAGAAAAAAGCCATCCAGACAGCGATAGGAGAGGCTACAGGCAGCCTGATCATTACTACTGATGCAGATTGCAGAATGGGTGCACGCTGGCTTACAACGATTGTAGCTTATTATGAGGAGAAAGATTTTAAAATGATCTCTTCTCCGGTGGCCTATGATGAGGAGAAGAGTTTTTTTGAACGGTCACAATCCCTTGAGTTTTTATACCTGATCGGACTGGGTGCTTCAACAATAGGCAACAATAAGCCTTCCACCTGTAACGGAGCCAACCTGGCTTATGAAAGGGCGGCCTTTTACGAAGTGGGCGGGTTCCAGGGAATAGATGACCTGGCCTCGGGCGATGATGAACTGTTACTGCACAAAATAGCGGCACGTTACGATAACCAGATTGGGTTTCTAAGGAACACAGATGCGATCGTATATACCCATGCCAAGCCCAATTTAAATGAGTTTTTGCAGCAGCGGAAACGATGGGCATCAAAAAGTACGAGATACAAGAATAAATCGATCATTGTGCTTGGTGTATTCATCTGGTGTTTTAACCTGAGTATCTTGCTCAATCTGCTTGCAGGAGTATTTTTTATTGGTTTCCTGAAAATTGCACTGGTCCAGCTGCTGCTCAAGATTGCCATAGAGTTCCTGTTCCTTACAGGAGTCACCAGGTTTGCAAAAAGAACAGAGTTACTTGTATTATTGCCCTTTTTGAATGTACTTCATGTACTATATATTATTTATATTGGTGTGGCCGGAAACTCGGGCAAATACAATTGGAAAGGCAGAATGGTTAAATAATGGAGAGAAGCAGCAGTCCCGCTAGAAAAATATGGATCCGGTTTAAAAGAAATAAGCCTGCACTTGGGGGACTGATCTTTATTATCCTGCTTTTGCTGATGGGTATTTTAGGATATGTGATGACGCCAGATCAAACGCCGATGGCCAATTCAATGCATTTGCAGCTCAGCAACAAAAAACCGGGGCGCAGCTTTCAGTTTTTTGTGGTCAGCAGCAAGGAGCATGTTCCGCAGGTCAGTTTTCTTGAAAAGATGATGTATGGCCAGGAGTCGGGCATCAAAAGTATCCCGGTCACTGATTACAGGATCTCTGGAAACAAGATCTATGTAAAAGAATATATTGGTGATGACGAGGAAGCTGCAGAAAGCAGTTATCCGGTAACCGGCAAGCCGGAAGAATTTATTAGTCAGCATATTTACCGACAGACTTTCCTGCTGGGAACAGACGGCTACGGAAGAGACCTGCTCAGCAGGCTGATCCTGGGTGTCAGGGTGTCACTTTCAGTAGGATTGATCGCAGTTATAATTTCCATGAGCATAGGTGTAAGTTTAGGTGCCCTGGCCGGTTATTTCGGCGGAATGACAGATGCTGCAATCAGCTGGCTGATGAACGTGATCTGGTCGCTGCCCTCCCTGCTGCTGGTCATTGCAATTTCCTTTGCCCTGGGCAAAGGGTTCTGGCAGATATTTATTGCCGTAGGATTGTCTACCTGGGTAGATGTCGCCCGTCTGGTACGCGGGCAGGTGATGGCGATCAAAGAGGCAGAATTTGTAGAGGCTGCCCGTGCACTCGGCTTTCCTGCACACCGCATCTTATTGAAACACATCCTTCCAAATATTGCCGGCCCCGTTCTTGTAATCGCCTCTGCAAACTTCGCTTCCGCTATCCTGCTGGAAACCGGACTGAGCTTCCTGGGCTTTGGTGCCCAGCCGCCCATGCCCAGTTGGGGGAGCATGATTCAGGAAAACTATGGATACATTGTAATGGATGCCGCTTACCTGGCTATCTTACCCGGAATGGCCATTATGCTAACCGTTTACGCCTTCAACCTGATGGCTATAGGGCTGCGTGATGCCTTCGATATCAAATCGCAGAATATTACTGTTTAACTATCAGCGCAACATTGTCTAAAACTTATGAATGGAATTCTCCTGCAGGTTTCTTAAATTAGTGCCATGTTATTGAACTGTTTTCAACTGGAACATTTAGAAGCAGGCTGTGATGAAGCAGGCAGGGGATGCCTCGCAGGACCGGTATATGCTGCCGCAGTGATCCTGCCGCCTGATTTTATTGCAGGAGAGCTGAACGACTCCAAAAAGCTAACGCATACCCAGCGTGAAGCTTTGAGGCTGATCATAGAAAAAGAAGCTGTAGCCTGGGCAGTAGCCTCGGTAGACAACCATGAGATTGATGAGATCAATATCCTGAATGCTTCCTTCCTGGCCATGCATAGGGCGATCGAAAAACTGCATATCCAGCCCCGGTACCTAAGTATTGACGGAAACCGTTTCAAAGCCTATCCGGATATACCACATAGCTGTATCATTAAGGGCGATGGTAAATACCTTAATATTGCTGCCGCGTCGATCCTGGCAAAAACACACCGCGACGAATTTATGGATAACGTTGCTGATGAATATCCGCACTACGAGTGGAGGTCCAATAAAGGATATCCTACAAAAGTGCACCGCTCTGCAGCGATCTTACATGGGCTTTCACCATATCACCGTAAAACTTTTAGCATCAGTGATCCTGATCTTATTTTCGTTGCAGATAATGAGCTATAATTTGTATTTTCACCTTATTGAAAACATTAATACTCAGTAACCGTGTTCCCTTTCCGCCCAACAGCGGCTATCCGATTGTAGTGTATAACACTATAAAAGGGCTGCTCAATGTGGGTGTGGATATCACTTTGTTCAGTATTAACACCAATAAACACCGGGTGGATGTAGACGACATTTATGATCCCGTCTTTGAAAAAATAAAATTTCATTCCTTTGATGTGGATACAGAAGTCAATCTCTGGGGTGCATTTTTCAATATTTTCTCTAATGAATCCTACAATGTATCGCGCTTTTATGATGATGATGCAGCCAAACTGCTGGAAAATATCCTCAGGGAAACCGAGTTTGATATCATCCAGTTTGAGGGTCTTTTTGTAGTTCCTTATCTCGATGTAGTCAAGAATAACAGCAATGCAAAGCTGATCTACCGTGCGCATAATATTGTTTTTGATGTATGGGAACGGCTTGCAAATTCTGAACGCTTTACTCCAAGACGTAAATACCTACAGTTCCTGGCCCGCCGGCTGAAGGAATATGAAACAGAACAGATCAACCGTTTTCACCAGATCTTTGCCATCAGTGAACCTGATCGCCAGGCCATCCTTCATTTTGGCTGCGAGACCTGTCTCGATGTTTTTCCTGTAGCGCTGGATATTGACAGATACGTAGTCGATCCAAAAAAGACAAGTTTCCCTACGCTCTTCCATATTGGGGCGATGGATTACAGGCCCAACAAAGAAGGACTGGAATGGTTTATTGAAGAGATATGGCCCGATATAGAAAAGCTGAACAGTGAACTCCGTTTTTATATCGCCGGGAAGAGCATGCAGCAGCATTTCTATGATTATGATTCCGATAACCTGGTGGTAGAAGGAGAGATCTTTGATGCTGTGGAGTTCATGAATTCCAAAGCGATCATGATTGTGCCCCTGCTTTCGGGCAGTGGGATGAGGGTAAAGATCATCGAGGGAATGGCCATGAAAAAATGCGTCATTGCCACAACCTATGCTGCCGAAGGACTCAACTGCGAAAACGGAAAAGATATCCTTATAGCCAATACTGCGGATGAATTTTACCGCTGTATCCTTCAGTGTGTTACCCATCCCAACCGCTGGCGCGAAATAGGCGAAAATGCACGTAAAACTGCGGAGCGCGACCACAACCTGATCACGGTTTCTGAAAGGATGCTCAATGTATATGAGCGGTTAGTAAATGGATAAAAAATATGTACTTTTGCCCAAAATCTAACCGATGACGCATGAATAATACCGCATTAACAGACAAACACATTTCTTTGGGAGCCAAAATGGTACCATTTGCAGGATACAATATGCCAGTTCAGTATGAAGGCATTAATGCAGAGCATGCTACAGTAAGAAAAGCTGTAGGTGTTTTTGATGTAAGCCACATGGGAGAGTTTATTCTTAAGGGTGAAAATGCACTGGATCTGATACAACGTGTCATCAGTAATGATGCTTCGAAGTTATATGACGGTAAAGTTCAGTACGCTTATCTTCCAAATGAAGAAGGCGGCATCGTAGACGATCTGCTGATCTACAGGATAGATGAAAAATCGTATATGCTGGTAGTGAATGCTTCCAATATTGAGAAGGACTGGAACTGGATCAGTAAATTCAATACCAAAGGGGTGGAGATGCACAACATCTCTGACCAAACTTCTCTTTTAGCTGTTCAGGGGCCAAAAGCTGCCGAAGCTTTACAGAGCCTTACAGGGATTGACCTTGCCTCTATGGAATATTACACTTTTACCAATGGCGTATTTGCCGGTGTAGAAAATGTAGTGGTGTCTGCTACCGGATATACGGGTGCGGGAGGCTTTGAGATCTATTGCGACAATGCCCATGCAGAGACCATCTGGAATGCTGTTTTTGAAGCTGGTGCGGCTTTCGGTATCAAACCTATCGGTTTAGGTGCCCGTGATACCCTTCGCCTGGAGATGGGTTTCTGCTTATACGGAAATGACATTGATGATACCACTTCTCCGATTGAAGCCGGTTTGGGCTGGGTAACCAAATTCAGTAAAGCATTTACAAATTCTGAAAGCTTACAGGTTGAGAAAGAAGCCGGTGTAAAACGCAGGCTGATTGGGTTTGAAATGATCGACCGCGGTATTCCCCGTCATGATTATGAGATCGTAGATGCTGATGGAAATGTCATCGGAAAAGTAACCTCAGGTACTCAGTCGCCATCCCTGCAAAAAGCCATAGGAATGGGTTACGTAACCAAAGAAAATGCAAAAGAAGGAGCTGAGATCTATATCAGTATCCGCAACAATAATATCAAAGCCAAAGTAGTAAAGTTCCCCTTTTTTAAATAAACCAACGTAGTTTCCGATCCCTCCTGATATGCCAAGAAAAATAGAAGTTTGCCTTACACCCGCCCTCATTGATTTATACGCCATAGAAGACAGCATCGTTGTAGTGATTGATATCTTAAGAGCGACCTCTTCCATCGTATATGGAATAGATAACGGGGCAGAGGCAATTATTCCGGTAGCGCAGGTGGAAGATTGTCTGACATATGCAGACCGGGGTTACCTGCTGGCGGCAGAACGAAATGGTGAAGTAGTTAAAGGCTATAACTTTGGTAATTCCCCATTTTCCTATACTGCTGATAAAGTAGCGGGTAAAACTGTCGTGCTAACTACGACGAATGGTACTAAAGCGCTCCATCTTGCAAGAAAGGCAAGTCAGGTAGTGATTGGTTCCTTTCTGAACCTGCAGCCGCTGTGCGACTGGCTAAAAACCCAGGATAAAGATGTACTGCTGCTTTGCGCAGGTTGGAAAGACCAGTTTAATCTGGAGGATACGCTTTTTGCAGGGGCAGTTGTACAGCAGCTGAGAAATTTGTTTACAGCGTTTGATGATGCCGGCGTTGCTGCAGAAGATCTTTATGAGATGGCTAAAAGTGATTTAAGGGCCTATGTGGGTAAATCAGCACACGGCCACCGGATGATGGCGCTGAATATCGAAGAGGATATTAAGTTCTGTCTTCAGCTCGATATCTGCCAGGCTATTCCTGTGCTTGAAGGAGACAACATCGTTGCGCTGAAAAGAGAACTATAGTTTTTCCCTGATTCCAATTTTTAAGACGCAAGATCTTTCAGCAGTTCCTGGAACTGTTCATTCTTTTTCATAGTTCTGAGCGTTTCCTCATAAGCCAGCCAGTAAATGGTTTCAGCTTTTTTCATATCGAAAGTGCTGATTTCACCCATACCTTTAGGCTCAATCAGGAGATTACAGAATGCTGATTTTTGTTCCATATCCTTGTTGATGGTCATTAGTCCCGCGCGGGACATCAGTGTGGTGATGTTTGTAATACTGCTCACTGGTTTCAGGTGGTTGCAGGAAGAGCCTATGATAAAATCGCAATTGTTCAGTAAAGGCTCTACAGGGAAGTTATTGAGGATGCCTCCGTCAACATACATCTGGTTATCGATCATAATCGGCCTGAATATTCCGGGCAGACAGCAGGAAGCCTGGATGGCCCTGATCAGCGGGCCTTTGTTAAAATATACAAGGTTTCCCTCGCTGAAATTTGTTGCCGCTATTGTTAGCGGGATCTTCAGGTTCTCGATCTTATCCTCAGGGAAGAAAGTTTTCAGCAGGTTGGAAGTGTGCTCAATCCCTATCAATCCCAATGAACCCACAGCAGGCCGTATAAAGCGCAGAAGCTTTGTTTTCATGAAGATGTTCAGTCCTTCTTCGGGATCTATTCCGGCAGCATAAAAAGCGCCTACAATAGAACCGGCACTGGTGCCACTGATATGACTGAAGTTGATGCCTGCATTGATCAGTGCTTTCAACACACCTAAATGTGCAATACCTCTGATTCCGCCGCCTGAGAGTACAATTCCTACTTTCTTCATCTGATGATAGTTTATTTACTGCTCCATTTTGGGTTTATATTTAGCAGCATTTAGTATTTTTTGTGCATCCTGATCGGCCATCAGCTCCTGAAGGCTTACCTTCGGATTTTCAGCCATATATTTCCTGACCATCTGCCAGCCTATCCAGATGCCCAGTTTCGGCGCCGATTCATTTTTTTCGCCTAATCCCGGAGTGAAGGGTGCTTCGCTGAGGTACATTTGAATTTTCTGGAAATCTGTCTCAAAAAGGAGGCTGTTCTGCATAAAATAGGCCCAGATATCCCCTTCGTAAGCTTTGCACCAGGCCAGCTGTTTATCGGTATATCCAATTTTCACAGCATCAGGAATCTGCTCATCCATTACCTGGTCCATAAAATACAGGATCTTGCCATTCTCCACCATTTTTGCCAGCAGAGAGCGGTTTTCATCCCGCTGTGGGAAGAGTTCTTCCCGGGCAAAGGTTTCGGTAATCCTCGGAACAATGTAATCCGGTGTGAACCTTCGGGAGATATATAGGGGAACACTTTTTACAATAGCCCTGTAAAATTTGCTGTTTTGACCAAGGAACATGTCAAGTCCGATACCCATATAATCATCGCCAATAGGCGTCTGCACCGAAAAGCCCGAAACAAAAGCGATGAATTTGGGAATCCTGACCCGGGGATAATAGTATTTGATGTATTTGAAAGTCTCGGTCAGTCCTTTTTCCTGAGGCTCCATAGTTTTAAATACACTGTCAGCATCATGGCTTAAATCAGTATAAGCCTGGTCTTTATAAAGCGTAGAAAGAATAGCTGCGTTGGTATAACTTGGGTCGCCTACCATTCTGTGCACGTAATCATCATAAAAGGCACTGTACTTTTTCTGCAGGAACAGGTCGGTCTGAGGAATGCCTTTTTGTTTACCGGCAAAGAGATCGCGGTCAAATCTTTCAATTTTAATATTCAGCTGAATGTTGCTGACATCAGGCTTCTTTCCCTGTTTACAGGAAAAAAATGCCACTACACACAGAAAAAATAGATAAATTTGGAAATGTTTTACGTTATCATTCATTGCTAACAAATATATACAGATCGTTGATGAAACCATCATCAGCATTCTACTATAAATATTACAAATGCTGATGATAGCTTCATGGCAGAAAACAAACAATATAAACTAATGAAAAATTTACTTACCGGACTTCTGTTTTTATTTATAAGTGGCAGTGCTGTAGCACAGAATGGCCCCGAACCTTATTACGGATTCAGACTTGGTCTGGCAGCATATCCTACCATCGGCTGGGCAAAGCCGGAAACTGGCACAAGCAATGGGGTAAACCTGGGTTTTGCCTATGGATTGCTGGCTGATTTTGATTTTGCCGAAAACTATAGTTTTTCTACGGGTTTAACGATCACCAGCATCAATGGTAAAACTACAGAGGTTAATCCGAGACCCTATTATGATGCGGTCAGATATCCTAATCCTACAGCTTATGATCTGAAATATATGCTCCAATATGTGGAGATCCCTTTGACATTGAAGCTGAAAACAGATAAGATTGGTCTGGTGCGCTGGTATGGACAGTTTGGTTTGTCCAACGATTTTAATATTGGTGCAAAGCAAAATGTATCAGTAGGGGGTACCCGGATTGTGGATGGTGAGCATATCAAAAATGATATCAATTTTTACCGCGCAGGCCTGATCATTGGCGGCGGGCTTGAATACGACATCGCAGGGCATACCAGTGTAACTACCGGGCTTACCTTTAATAACGGATTTACAGATATTTCCGATGATAAAAGCAGAAGTGTGAAGAACCACTTCGTTGGTATCAACTTTGGGGTTTTCTTTTAATCAATTGTAATGAAAATAGCATTAGCGCAACTCAATTACCATATTGGTAACTTCGAATACAATACCAAAAAAATCATTGATCATATTGCCCTCGCAAAAGCCGATGGTGCGGATCTGGTCGTATTTGCCGAACTGGCAGTGTGTGGTTATCCTCCGCGCGATTTTCTGGAATTTGAAGAATTTATTTCACTGTGTGAAGATGCGGCAAAGGAAATCGCTGCGCATTGTAAAGGTATAGCCTGTATCATCGGCCTGCCCGTAAAAAATGACGCAGTTGCAGGGAAGGACCTGTATAATGCCGCATACTTTATTGAAGAGGCTGAAGTGAAAGCTGTGGTAAAAAAAGCCTTATTGCCCAATTACGATATATTTGATGAATACCGGTATTTTGAACCTGCAACAACCTTCAGCTGTATAGATTTCAAGGGAACGAGAATTGCTTTAACAATCTGCGAAGATCTTTGGAATATCAACAATAACCCCCTGTACATTTCCAATCCGATGGATGTGCTCATTACGCAGAAACCGGATGTAATGATCAATATCGCAGCTTCTCCATTCTCTTATCAGCATGATGATGAACGTATGGTTGTCTTGTCAGACAATGCGAAAAAATACCAGTTGCCACTGCTGTATGTAAACCAGGTAGGGGCACAAACGGAGATCATTTTTGACGGTGGCTCTTTGGTTTATGACAAAGAGGGCAATCTCCTGGACGAAATGCCTTATTTTAAAGAGCATTTAAGGTCATATATGCTTACCGCTGGTGTGATTGAAGGATACGGGAAGGCAGAGCACGAACAGACCTCTGACATCGCCCAGATCCATGATGCACTGGTGATGGGAATAAAGGATTATTTTGGTAAATCAGGATTTTCAAAAGCAGTATTGGGTTTATCGGGCGGAATTGATTCCGCAATCGTCTGTGCGCTGGCTTGTCGTGCCCTCGGCCCTGAAAATGTAATGGCCGTACTGATGCCTTCAAAATACTCCTCGGACCATTCCATTAAGGATGCGCTGGATCTTGTAGAAAACTTTGGCTGTAAACACGAGATTATTGCTATTAAAGAAGCTGCGGATGCATTTGACAGTATGCTTGCCCATGCTTTTGAAGGACTTTCATTTAACCTGACCGAAGAGAACATCCAGGCGCGGAGCAGGGGCATCGTAGTGATGGCTATGTCCAATAAGTTTGGATATATTCTGCTGAATACCTCTAATAAAAGTGAGTGTGCCGTGGGTTATGGAACCCTGTACGGTGATATGTGCGGCGCAATAGGTGTGATTGGAGACGTGTACAAAACGCAGATCTACCAGCTTGCCCATTACATCAATAACGACGGGGAACTGATCCCTGAGAATACCATCGTTAAACCACCTTCTGCTGAGCTCAGACCGGGACAAAAAGATTCTGACTCCCTGCCTGATTATGATACGCTGGACGCTATTCTTTACCAGTTCATTGAACTGAAGAAAAGTTCTGCTGCAATCATTGCACAGGGATATGATGAAGCTCTTGTGCGCAGGATCATGAAAATGGTAAATGCCGCAGAGTTCAAAAGATACCAGACACCGCCAATCCTGCGTGTTTCGCCAAAAGCTTTTGGTATGGGACGCAGAATGCCGATCGTAGGCAAATACCTGGCTTAACCTGGTATTTCTAAATTTTTACAGGAGCCTTCTTTTTAAAGAAGGTTCCATAAGGAATAAACAGAGCCAGTATGATCCCAATCACACTGAAGATCTGGGCAATGGCGTCTCCGCTTTTTGCATAAGGGGTCAACTGATCGTTGAGGTTGATATCCATTTTCAGGGCATCGCGTGTCCACCATTTGGATTGTTTGACCACATCGCCGCGCTGATTGATAAAACCGGAAATTCCTGTGTTAGCAGAACGCACCACCCAGCGGCGGTTTTCAATTGCACGTAATTTCGCATATTCAAAATGCTGGTCTTTACCATAAGTATCGCCCCACCAGCCATCGTTTGTAATGATGGCGATAAACTGGGCACCGTTTTTAACGGATTCGCGGATCCAGCCTCCCCAGAGGGATTCATAACAAATTACCGGAGCAACGCCCACTCCGCTTTGTGAATAGAACACTCCGGGGGCATCCTGCCATCCCCATCCGGATACAGTTCCCCCTAACCCTGAAAACACAGGGGCAAGGAAAGCAAGGGTTTCAGGGAAAGGCATTTTTTCTACTCCGGGAACCAATTTGGATTTGTGATAGAATTGTACATTGCTGGAATTTTCTACCTGCATTGCCGTATTGAAGTTATCATAATACTGTCTGCTGTTCGCGTCAAATTTGGCTGAAAGTGTTTTTTTCTCATTGTATATTTTAATGCTCTCGATACCGGTGAGCAATGTGCCATTTTTGTATTTGCTTAAAAAGCGCTGTGCATCGATGTATTCTGTATTGCTGCGGATCCTGTCTTCATCTGCGAAATTTGGAATCGCTGTTTCAGGCCAGATAAAATATTCCGTATTGACCTGAGCCACAGAGTCAGACAACTTGCTTAATGTTTGAAGCTGATCGCGCGCAGATATACCACCTGATTTTTCATAGGGATCAATATTAGGCTGTACCGTCACCACATTGATCGGTACCTCCTTTTCTTTATAGCTATAGTACCTTGTCAGGGAAAACGCAGCAGGGATGATCATAAAGATCAGCCAGGTAATAGTAGGCCTGAACCTCAGGTAACCAGTTGCCTGGCCCCGGTAACTTTTCCAGACTTCAAAGGCAAGGATATTGCTGCTGATGATCCACACCGAACCGCCATATACACCGGTCGACTCATACCATTGTGCCAGCTGGTGCATTCCTGCAAATCCATTTCCTAAAGTCATCCATGGAAAGGCGAGGTCCCATGTAGCATGCAGATATTCCATGCCAATCCAGAAACAAAGCAGGGCAAGGTAGGCTATGCTCTTTTTGCTGACAACCTTCATAAATCTGTAATAAAGCCAGAACGCAAAAGTCATCAGTAAGGCACCCAATCCGTAAGGGATAAGTGAAATCAGGAAAGATACAACAGGGCTGTTATAGGCGCTGATAGCATTGTATACCCAATAGATACATGAGGTGTTCCAAAGCAGGAAAGTTAAGCCGGCCGTAAGAAATACCTTTTTCCCGGTTTTTTTTCCATTTTGTGAGATGATCTGGTCCAGGGCTATAAGCAGGGGGACTAAACCAACGAGTAATAACGGAGCGGCAAAAGTATGCGGCGGCCAGGCGAGCCATAGTAAAAATGCGCTCACAAGGGCAAGCAGCAAAGGGTTTCTTGATTTCATCTCGGGTATATGGGAACTAAAAACTGTCTAATATATCGGCTTTTTTGGCCTCATAT
>NZ_JBEVDX010000160.1:0-8700 GCF_040513095.1 Pedobacter sp.
GGAAATCGCCATTGCTGTTTCCGTTGAATGGAGTATAGTGAGTTAACATACCACCGTTAAGGCCGATTGACCAGGTACGGAAGTCTTTTTTGTCAAAACGTTTTGTTGTGTCAGAATTCATGTCCTGAGCAAATAAAGAAGTTGATAATCCTACCAAGGATAGTATCAACGCCGATTTTGTAATTTTTGAGTTCATTTTATTTTATTGTTAGATATTAAATACGTCCAGTTTTGTACTGAATGATTTGCTATACGTAATAATCCTGCCAAAGCACAGATTAGTTCCGGATATACCTCAAATCTCTTCATTATGAAGTGTTTAATATGCGCGCATAATTTTTTAACAGAATTGACTTTCCGGTTTAAAAGTTCAGTTTAGTGTATAGTATTTGCTACAAATGGCCTGTTTTAGACCAAAAGTTTAACAATTTCTTCATGCTGGTTTTATTTAAGCTGTTAAACCATACTGCCGGGCTCAGTGCGATGGATGGTGCTTAAATACTTCTTTTCTGATAGTATTAATTTTTTAAAAGCCGCATCACATTCATAAATTCTGATAATTTTGTACAGCCAATACAAAAATTGATTACGGCAAATATTTTGCATTACACATATATATGAATTTGAACAATGTCGATCTGAGCAATTGCGATAGGGAACCCATCCATATTCCAGGAAAAGTACAATCACATGGATTTCTGCTCGCAGTAGATGCTGAATCTTTAATGATCACTTATGCGAGTGAAAATTGTAAGGACTACATTGCTGCAGAGGCAAGAATGCTTTTAGGAAAACCTTTTGAACAGTTTGAAGTAATTGCCGGCTTAACGGGTAAAAACGGACAATTGTTACAGATGGTCCAGCTTGGCGCCTTCAAACAGGATTATGCTTCGGTCAATCCTTATCCCGTTCAAATCAATGATGTGGACTATTATATGATCATTTCTGCATCTGCAGGTTCATATCTGATAGAGTTTGAACCTGCAACAATAGAGTATGATATCCAGAACCAGATTGGCAAATCAGTTTCAGAGATTCTTGCAGGCAAAAACCTCAAGTCTCTTTTACACAATACAGCGAAAGCAATCAGGGATGTTATCCATTACGACCGTGTAATGATTTATAAATTTCTGGAAGACGGACATGGAGAAGTCATCGCAGAAGTAAAAAGCGAAGATCTGGAACCTTTCTATGGATTACATTATCCGGCATCTGATATTCCAAAACAGGCCAGGGAGCTATATAAGCTGAATTATACCAGGATCATTGCCGATGTGAACAGTACAAGTGCTCCGATTATTACTTTTGAAGAAGCTGCACCTCTGGACCTGACGCATTCAGTACTCAGGGCAGTATCGCCAATACATATTCAGTACCTGAAGAATATGGGGGTAGAATCCAGTTTTAGCATTTCCCTGATCGCTCATGGAGAGTTATGGGGACTGATTGCCTGTCATAATTACAGTCCTAAGTTTATCGATTACAAGGCGCGGGAAGGTGCTGCATTGATAGGAAAAATCGTTTCATCTGCGCTGGAATACAGAGAAGATGAAGAGCAGGAACAGCAGTCTAATACCTATCAGCTGGCAATGAGCCTGATTAGTCTTCACCTCACCAAGGATGAAGACCTCGTGTCGGCCCTTACCGGTCAGGAATACACAATAAAGGATATCGCAGGTGCTACAGGTGCGGCGGTATTATTTGAAAATGAGATCTCGGCAATAGGTGCTACACCAGATAATCTGCAGCTGCGGGAGTTGTTCGACTGGTTGAAGGCAACCATGCACGATGCTGTATATTTTACCCACCGTTTACCGGAGGTGTTCCCAGCTGCTAAAGCTTATAAAGAAGTTGGAAGTGGTATTATTGCGGCAATGATCTCTAAAGATATGGACGAGATTGTTGTCTGGTTCAGGCCGGAACAGATTACAGCAATTAACTGGGCGGGCAATCCTGATAAACCGGTGGTGATTTCGGAAAACGGACTGATGAACCTTTCGCCAAGAAATTCATTTGAGATTTTTTCTCAACTGGTAGAAAATACAGCAGTGAAATGGACGAAGACCGAAGTGTCCAATGTCGCAAAACTGAGAGAAAAGATCATTACTACGATCAATAAGAAAGCTGGAGAGATCAGAATCTTGAATGAACGTCTCAAAAGGGCGTATGAAGAACTGGACACATTTAGCTACACAATCTCGCACGACCTCCGAACTCCACTCACTTCTATTAAAAGTTACACGGAACTGGTGATCATGTCAAATAAATCATTGGATGAGCAGGGGAAAAATTTATTGAGAAGAGTTGTTGCCGGTGCAGATAAAATGAATTTCCTGATCAACGAGATTTTAAAGCTGGCCAGGGTGGGCAGGGCAGAAGTGGAATATACTGCTTTGGACATGGACAGAATTGTGAGAGACAGCGCGGCCGAAGTTATTTCTGCTGCCAATGCCGGCAGGGTGTCAGTTACTTTTGGAGAACTTCCTTCAATAATGGGCTCTCCTGTGCTGATCAGTCAGGTTTTTAACAACCTGATCGGTAATGCAGTAAAATATAGTTTTGCTAAAGACTATCCGGCTGTACATATAGAAGGGCTAAAAGACGGAGATGAAGTAATCTATAAAATACAGGATAATGGTATCGGAATAGATATTGCCCATCGTGAAAAAGTATTTGAACTTTTCAAAAGGATGGAAAATGTAAAAGATATTGAAGGCACCGGAGTAGGCCTGGCAATTGTAAAACGTATTGTTGAAAAGCACAATGCAAGAATATGGTTTGAAAGTGAACTGAAAGTTGGCACAATTTTTTACGTAGCATTCAAAATTTAAGACCATGGTAATGTCCCCGGATATATTTTACGTTGAAGATGATCAGGATTTTGCATTTATAATGCAATATGCTGTAAGGGAAGTGAGTGAAGATTTAACCGTGAGCATTGCAGAGGACGGCAATTCGGCTTTAGCTACATTGCAGCGTTTCGCCGAAGAAAAACACAGGCCTAAACTGATACTGCTTGATTTAAACCTGCCGGGAATTTCCGGATTAGATGTCTTGAAACGAATCAAAGAAATTCCTTTTTTTAAGTATGTACCGGTAATACTTTTTTCTACATCTGATGATCTGAATGATGTCAGGACATCCCTGGAGATTGGGGCCAATGCATTTCTGACTAAACCAAGCGGATATCATAACCTGATTATCTGTATGCGTTCTCTCTACGAATTCTGGTTTAATCAGAACAGAAGTATCAATTAACAGCCTTTATACCTATATTGCGTCATGCTTCAGGAAAAATTAAAGTCGGCTACAAGTGCTCATCACGATGAGTTGGAAAATCTGATGTTCGTTCGTGAGATCATGAATAAAACGCTGACGTTAGACCAATATAAAACATTGCTGGCAACCAATTACATTGTGCATGCCGCGATTGAATCAAAACTTCATGATGCGCTGGATACAGCTGTAAAAGATAGTCTCGATATAGAAAACAGGGACAAGCTTGCTGCTTTGGAGCAGGATCTTATAGAAATGGATATGCATAAGGAAGATCTCGATGCAATCAGCTTTGATTTCCTTCCTAAAGATCACAGCAATGCATCCTCTTTGGGAGCTATGTATGTGTTGGAAGGAGCTACACTCGGCGGCAGCGTCATCCAGAAAAAGCTGCGTGCAAATCCCGCATTTGAAAACCTGAGCTTAAACTATTACAACGTTTATGCACAAAACCTGATGCCAAACTGGTTAGGATTTGTGAAAGTTTTAAACAGCAGCGTACCGGAGTCAGATTTTCAGCTGGCAGAAGATAGTGCTGTGGATATGTTTCAGCATATTGCAGAGGTTTCGAAAACGGTTAAGAGTAGCTTTTCCTGATCAGGAGAGGCTATAACTCAAAAACTTCCCCTTTTTCCGGTATAGCAACTTCGTAGCCAGCTTCACGGATGGATGCAGCCAGGCTTTCCTGACTTTTACTTTCTCCGTGTACAAGGAACACCTTCTTCAGCGTTTCCGGATTTTGTTGTGTCACATTACCTAACAGGTCGTCATGATCACCATGTCCGCTAAGCAGATCGGTTTGTTTTATGGTAGCAAATACCATAAGGTCGCGGTGCCTTAGCCTCACGATAGGATCACCCCTGAGTAAACGGTTGCCCAGTGTTCCTTTAGCACAATAGCCAATAAATAAGATGGTACAATAATAATTCTGGATGTTATAGTATAAGTGGTCTTGTATACGGCCACCCTCCAGCATCCCTGCTGAAGAGATAATAATACAGGGCTCATGGTAATTTGAAATCGAAATACTTTCACGTTTGTCCTGAACATAGGATAATTCTTCAAATTCGAATTCATCACCTTTGCGTTTATAAAAGTCCTGGGATTCTTCATTCAGCAAGTGATGGTATTTACGGTACACGTCAGTTGCGAAACTTGCAAGCGGACTATCTACAAATATTTTCACCGGGGGCAGCAGTCCTTCGCTAAAGATTTTATTCAACGAATAAACGAGCGCCTGTGTCCTGCCAATACTAAAAGCCGGAATAATCAGTCTGCCCGGGAATTTAACACATGTTTCGTTGATCGTTTCTACAAGTTTCTCTTCGAGTGTAGTGTCTTTGCTGTGTGTCCTGCCACCATAGGTTGATTCAGAAACCAGGTAATCTACAGGTGGAATCGTTTGCGGATCTACAAGTACAGGATAATTTTTGCGGCCTATATCTCCTGTAAAAGCGATTTTCTTTTCTTTTCCGTTGTCCTGAAGTGTAAGCACTACTGCTGCAGCTCCCAGAAGATGGCCAACCGGAATAAACCTCAGGGAAATATCGGGATTAAGACTGAAATCCTTATCAAATGCGATGGTAACAAAGCGTTCCACCGTATCCATTACATGTTTATGCAGGTAGAGGGGTTTAGGGCCTGATCCTGCTCTTTTTCCTTTTGATCTTTTATTCTGTTTGCTTAGAAAGATGTTTACTGAGTCGAGCAACAACAGTTCAGTAAGGTCGGCAGTAGGAGGTGTGCATAGGATTTGTCCTGCGAAGCCCATCCTTACAAGGGTAGGCAGATTTCCGGAGTGGTCAATATGTGCGTGCGTCAAGATAACCACATCAATCTCCGAGGGTTCAAAGGGGAAATACTGGTTTTCTTCCTGATACGTATCCTTCTCATAATCCAGTCCGCAATCTATCAGGATGTTATAATTTTCTGACTGAAGTAAATGCATACTTCCCGTCACCTGTTTCGCCGCGCCCCATATTGTTAATTTCATCTCTCTGTATAATGTATCTTTGAAAACTCCTTTAAAACTGCTCCCATTAACGCCAACAGCTGTTGGCAGATTAGCAATATATCATTTTTAAAGGTAATGACAGTCAATTCCGAAAAATTGATTTTGCCGGTATCGCTATTTTATTGTCTTACAACAGCATTCAGTTTGACCTCGAAATTGTAATTTAGTTTTTCATTCAGCATTATACTGTTCACCTGTTTCCAGTTGAGCAGTTCATCTTTGAACTGGGGCGGATCCATACCAGAGTGTATAGCTGCATTTGTATAAAAAACAGCGCGGCTTGGATGCTCTGCTGAACAGGCATTATAGGTATAACCGAAGGCAGATTTTTCCAGAATTTTTAAGGTGATGCCTATACAGTCTGACAGGTGGATCAGATTTACAGGTGCCTGTCCGTTGGGTATAGCTGATTTTCCTGCAAAGAACCGTCCCGGGTTTCTATTCGGGCCAAACAAGCCACCGAACCTTATAATGGTAGTTTTAAAATTTGTATTCTCTTTCAAAAGGGATTCTGCTTTTAATATGGCTTTTCCAGAATCAGTATCAGGTACAGGCGTCGAGTTCTCATCGACCTCTGCGTTCAGGTCTCCGTAAACAGATGTGGAACTGATGAAAATCACATTTTGGATACTGCTGTGCGATGCCGCATTTGCGATCCTTTCAATTTTTGCCAGGAAAGTGTGCTGTTCAGCAGTACTTCTTTTGGGAGGTATACAAATAATGAGTATTTCACTATTGAAAAAATCGGGATCAAAGTCTTCTTCCGTTTCCTGAAAATTGACCATATAAGGAATGATGGACGATTCTTTTAATACTAGCTGTTTCTCTGCTGTCGTTGTTGAGCCTTTCACCGTGTACCCGTTTTTTGCAAGTTTTTCCGCGACTGCCAAGCCATACCATCCGCATCCAAGGATGCTGATTCCTTTATTTAAAGACTGTATCATAGTATTCAGGGTTACCCGATTTATTTAAAGTTCATAAAAAAAGGGGTAATGCTCAGCATACCCCTTTTTCAATTTTTTAACGAATTATCCTTAAAGAACAGTTACATTAGAAGCCTCAGGGCCTTTTTTACCGTCGTTCAATTCAAATTCTACATTGTCACCTTCATTCAATTCTCTGAATGAATCACCTGCAATCGCAGAGAAATGTACGAAAATATCTTTTCCTCCATCTTCTGGAGTTATAAAACCAAACCCTTTTGCAGAATTAAACCATTTAACTTTTCCTGTTGTACGCATATTATTATTATAAATTTCGCTGTGAAAATAATCAATTGAATACTAATATCCAAAATCTTAATTGCTTATTCTTTCGTAAAGTGTGGAATTTTAGCAAACCACCGGTGTTTATTTTTGTTGTTCTCCTATATAAACTATGCGTGATGACAAATATGAAGCAAAAAGTAGTCACTGACCAGGTTGAGAAAAGCAAAAGCGACTTATATGACCAGGATGAAAATCAGAATCTTGGCCTGGATGCCGATCACTCCTCAGATGATTCTGTCTATAAAGTTAACCTGAACAATGATAACGACCGTATTTCACATAATCCGGATGGAGAGGATGACGACCACGATACCTTGGAGGAACCGGGATCGTCGCCATTAATGGATAAATAAGGCCGTTTAAAGAACGTTTAGCACGTAAAGGATTCTCCAAAGTGATTTAAATTAATCTTGGCATCATTTTAGTAAATAGGGATATATTATTAATTCTCTAACTAAAAAAGATACACGATGAAAAAGTTAATAGCAATATTTGGAATTGTTCTGGCGATGTCGGCTTGTTCGAACGCTAAAAAAGAAGAAGCAATCAGACAGGCAGCTATAAAAGCTACCCGGGATAGTATGAGAGTGGATAGTTTCAAAAAAGCTGAAGTAGCCCAGAAAGAACTTGCTGTTCAGCAGGAGAAAGAAGCTGAAGAAAAGAGAATCTTAATGTTATCTGAAGCGAGGGCAGCAGAGAATGCTCCGGCAGCCAGGATGGCAGGTACTTCTTCATCTACTACGACTACAACTACCAAAAAGAAAAAAGGATGGAGCAGCGCAGCGCTTGGAACTGTAATAGGTGCAGGTGCAGGTGGACTTGGTGGTGCTTTAATTGATAAAAAGAAAGGTAGAGGTGCTATTATCGGCGGCGTAGCTGGTGCTGGTGCAGGTTACCTGATCGGTAGAGGACAAGACAAGAAAACTGGAAGAGCACAATAGTTCTTCCCTATATAAATACACTGGCCGTTCTCAATTATTTTGTGGGGTCATTATAAACAAAAAAGCCTGGTTCGTTTGAATCAGGCTTTTTTTTGTATTATTTCTTTTCCGGAGGTGTTGATACGATCTCACCGAATTCATTGACGTATGCCATCATACTTTCCAGGTCTCCTCCTGATGAATTTTGCTGGCGATCTTGCTTACGTTGCTCCTTATCTTCTTTTTTCTTCTGCCTGTTTTTTTCTAATTGCTTTTTCATGAAGGTTGCCTGAGACTTAGCCATAAATTTCCTTGGTTTAGTTAAAAAATAACTCTTCTCTGATGTTTACTTGTTAAGGCGATCCTAAATATCAACTTAAGGATCCATCTAGCCTGAATAAAACTTAAATCCGAGGCACCAACGGTAGGGGGCCAGGAAAAATTGAATCTAACCAATAGATTGATTAGCAAGTAAGTATTGAGAGAATAGTGTGTTTGTATTCCGTTCTCTACAAATATACAAAAAATAATCCATTTATGGGGTATCGGGGGTTACTTTAATCAAAGTGATTGCACATCATTTTGTAAATTATATGGCTGATCTGGTTAAATTTATTTTACTATTATAACTTTCAAATAATGTATTGGTCTGTTCTTCGAAATTATTGATTCATATTAATAATTTATATCATTTGTATTATGTTATTTATTAACAATAGTTAACTATTGGAGTATTTTCTATTCAGACAGCCTTAATTCAGCCAGTTTATTCATCTTTTTACCTCATCTCTTAGGTGTGTAAATAAATGCTCAAAGTGGGTAATTGGTCCCTTCATTGGTTGTGGAAGTATTGTTCAGGATATTTTGTTTATGAATAAAAAAATCTGCAAATATGGAATTTACGTAGGTGACTTATATTCACTAAAAGACTTCCTAATTGCTTTTAGAACCATTTTTAATGATTATTTAAAATAGCTTATATCACTCTCAGATGCCTGGGCGCTATTTTTGGCATAAAAATTATTAAAATATTTAAAAGTGGGGAATTTAATTTGGTTTTATTAGATAATTGTTGGTATTTTGTGGTGATAAAACGTTTAATTAACTTATTTGAAATTATTATTTGTCAACTATAATGACGAGTGTGGTGACTTTAGTTTTGTGATGAAGCAGCAGCCTCTTTATAGTTGAAATATTTATGATGAACGAGACGCTTTGACTA
>NZ_JBEVDX010000161.1:0-36557 GCF_040513095.1 Pedobacter sp.
ATTATTCAACAGCTGATCCAGGGATCAGTTTTTTTATCAACTCTCATATACCATTAGGTATATGATCAATATGAACCGAAATGAACTTAACTAAAAACACTGTTTTAATAGCTGGCGGAAGCGCAGGTATTGGATTTGAAATCGCTAAATTATTGATTGAAAAAGGCAACCACGTAATTATCACTGGTCGTGATCAGGCCCGTCTCGATGCTGCCGCCCTGAAGTTAAAAGATGCTACGCCTATTGCTTTTGATGTAACTAAAGAAGAGGAAGTTGATGAACTGGTAGAAAGACTTAAAGCTGATTTTCCTGCACTGAACATCCTGATAAATAACGCGGGACTGGGAAATTCGTATGATCTGGTTTCAGGAAACCGGGCCTGGGAAAAGGCGGAAGCCGAAATGCAGACAAATTATATTTCAGTGCTGCGACTAACAGAAAAACTGCTTCCTCATTTACGCAATCAGGCCGCTGCCGCTGTAGTAAATGTAAGCTCTATAGTTGCTATTGCGCCCAGCCTCCGCACACCAACTTACAGTGTCAGTAAAGCTGCGGTACATTCATACACAGAGCTGTTGCGCCTGGCACTGTGGGATACCAGTGTGAAGGTATTTGAACTGATGCCACCACTGGTAAATACAGAGTTCTCC
This sequence comes from Pedobacter sp., assembly GCF_040513095.1. Classification (GTDB taxonomy): domain Bacteria; phylum Bacteroidota; class Bacteroidia; order Sphingobacteriales; family Sphingobacteriaceae; genus Pedobacter. The sequence continues at coordinate 651 of NZ_JBEVDX010000161.1, forward strand.
AAAGAGATTGGTGGTGAAAATGGTATACCTGCTACTCAGGTGGCCGAAGACCTGATTGCTGCATTGGAGCAGGATACCTACGAAATTCATGTTGGCCAAACGGCATATATCTATGAGCTGTCCCAAACCTCCAGGGCAGAAGCTTTAGAGGCTATGAACCAAAGGGCTGCACAGGTTTAAATCTGAATGGCTTCCTTTTTCCCTGATGCGATGCTTTTATAGATCGCATCAATTACTTTCATATCTTTCAATCCCTCCTCTCCTGGAACCCTGGTAGCCCTTTTTTGAAGAATGCACTGCGCAAAGTCGTCCATTTGGGCTGCCTGCTGGTTGATATTAGGCAGGTTCATCATCCCGCTGGATGTTTTACCGCTGATGCCACCATAACCATAGGAAGGCGACAGTTCAAATATTCCTTTTGCTGCTTCAACTTTAAGGTAACTCCAGTTATTGTTATAGCTGGATTTACCTTCGGTCTTAAATCCCTCAGGAAATTCAAGTTCCCAGTAAATCGTTTCGTCCACATCGGCAAACAGTTCAGGTTTGGTTTTCTCTTCCCTTGCTTTCACAAAGAGGGGTTCCTGCCCCGTGGTGTACCTTGAAGCCTGGATAGCATAAATTCCCATGTCCATCAAGGCCCCTCCGCCAGAAAGCGCCTTTTTTAAACGCCAGGAATCTTTATTACCGCCCCAGGTAAAGCCGTTGGCAGCTTCAAGGCTGCTGAGCTTTCCGTAAATCTGCTTTTGTCCCAGCCGCATCACTTCTATATGATGAGGCTCAAAGTGCAGTCTGTATCCGATAGATAGCATCCGGTTTGCCTGTTTGCAGGCGGCGATCATTTCAACGCAGTCGGCAGCATTCAGTGCCATCGGTTTCTCACAGATCACATGTTTGCCGGCCTTTGCTGCCCGTATTGTAAATTCCTTATGCAGGGCAACCGGAAGAACAACATATACAATATCTATATCTGGATTGTCAATAATCCTGTCGAAGTTCTCATAATTATAGATATTCTTTTGTGGGATCTTATATTGTGACGACCAGCTGCTGGCTTTGGCAGGTGTACCGGTGACAATCCCTGCAAGGTAACAGTGGGCGGTGGACTGCAGAGCGGGGGCAAGCTGCCCGGAACTGTATCCGCCAAGGCCAACCAGCGCGATACCTAGTTTGCGGCTTGCAGGAAAAGCAAAAGTATCTAATGCAGGCATTATCGCCGCTGCGCCTATACCATAGGATAGTGTCCGCAGAAAGGCTCTTCTATTGTAAAAGTTGCTGTTTTTCATAATGTAGTTTGCAGGTAGATAGAAGGTTACAGATAACACCAGCAACAATCGGGATTTCGGTTTGGTTTCAGAAAATTTAAAATAGTGATTTTGGTTAGATTATCTGCTGTATTAACGTTAAACGGATAATACAGCCATTATTATACTTTAGCAATTGTGGATAACATGTTAATTATTTTTATGATTATTAATTAGGATGTTTGAGTTAAAATGTTAAATTTGATGTTACCAAATATTTACCTATGATGACACGTCTGCTAAACCTGGCTGAGATGATCAGTCATGCCGCTTTGCACCGGAAAAAGCTATTGCTTAATCTTATCTCATTTTTTTTGATTGCAACCGCTCTGCAGGTTGCTGCTGCAGGTCCCCCGTTAAAAAAAACGTTCCCCCCGGAAATGGTCCGTTCGGCAGATGTAATCGTTAGGGGAACGGTAACAGATGCAAAAGGACAGGCGCTGCCGGGAGTAAGCGTAAAAGTGAAAAATACAGCTATTGCCATCAGTACTGACGGAGCGGGTAAGTTCTCGCTTAAGGTACCGGAGAACGCGACACTTGTATTTTCTTTTATGGGCTATGTAACTCAGGAAATCCCGGTTAAAGGGCAAACCCTGTTTAATGTAAAACTGCTCGAGAACAGCCAGGCACTTTCTGAAATTGTAGTGGTCGGTTACGGCACACAGAAAAAGGCTGTGGTCTCAGGTGCTGTCACCGCAGTAAAAGGATCGGAACTGGCTAAAACCCCTACGGCCAATTTATCCAACTCCCTGGCCGGGCGGCTGCCGGGTGTAACAGCAGTGCAAACCAGCGGAGAGCCCGGAGCAGATGGTTCGACAATCCGGATCAGAGGGGTAAACTCTCTGGGAAATAACAATGCGCTGATCGTGATTGATGGCGTACCCAACCGGGCTGGGGGACTGGAAAGGATTAATCCCAATGATGTAGAAAGCGTTTCAGTACTGAAGGATGCCTCGGCGGCCATCTACGGCTCGCGTGCGGCTAACGGGGTGATCCTGATTACCACAAAACAGGGGAAGTCGGGTAAACCCCAGCTTAGCTATGAATTTAGCTATGGCCTGCAGCAGCCTACCAGGACCCCAAAAATGGCGGGCTCTGACCAGTATGCTGAAATTCTTAATGAACTGAAGATCTTTGGAGCGGATTTACCCAGTAATCAGTGGAACGCGGCCTGGCAGGCATTTAATACCACAGGTTCCTATACCCGGCCTGACAATGGAAATGTGCTTAGTCCGGCGTACCGCCCGGATGAGCTGCAGAAGCTGAAGGACGGATCAGACCCTTTGCGTTACCCTAATACCGACTGGTTTGGCACTACGCTCAAAACCTGGTCGCCACAGCAACGGCATAACCTGCAGATCAACGGTGGTGCTGAAAACATCAAATACCTGATATCGATGGGCTATCTTGATCAGGATGGATACTATGAGAAATCCGCTACAGGCTACCAGCAATATGACCTGCGTGTAAACCTGGAAACCAATCTAAGTAAATATGTAACTGCAAGTCTGGGGATCACCGCGAGAGAAGAAGTACGGAATTATCCGACAGTAGCAGCAGCTGATATCTTCAGGATGCTGATGCGGGGAAAGCCAACCGAGCCGGAAGTATGGCCAAACGGTTTGCCCGGCCCTGATATTGAGTATGGTTTTAACCCTTACGTAATCACTACAGACCTGACCGGTTACAACCGCGACCGCAGGGACTATTTTCAGTCGACCGGCAAAATAGAGCTCAAAGTGCCTGGAGTGGAAGGACTTAAACTTACAGGAACGGCTGCGGTAGATAAATTCTCTGGCCGGCAAAAGGTGTGGCAAACGCCCTGGACCTTGTACTACTGGGATAAAAAAAGTTTCGAACAGGATGGTGTGACGCCGGTACTGACCGGATCTGTGCGCTCTCAGCGTACCGACGCAAGCTTATCTGAAACTGCCGGAGAGCAACTGGCAGTTAACCTGATGGGAATGGTGAATTACGACCGGAAGATCGGAGAGCATAACCTTGCACTGATGGCCGGAGTAACCCGGGAGAAGGTTGATAACGATGCCTTTGCCGCGGCCAGAAGATATTTCCTTTCTACTGCTCTGCAGGAATTACTTGCAGGTGGCGATAAAGAGCAAACAATCACTAATCCTTCAAATGATACGTATAATTTGTTCAGAAGGGCGCGCTTAAGCTATTTTGGAAGAGTGGGTTACAACTACAGAGAGAAATACCTTGCGGAATTTCTGTGGAGGGCAGACGGCTCTTACATTTTCCCGGAGGACAAACGCTTTGGATTCTTTCCGGGTGTATCCGCCGGATGGCGCATCTCTGAGGAGGCCTTTTTTAAAGAGCATGTGAGTTTCGTAGATAATCTGAAGTTAAGGGCTTCATGGGGACAAATGGGAGCAGAGGCATATTTTGGCGATGCACTCGCTGAGTACCAGTACCTGAGTACTATCGGTTTCGGGAGTTATGTAACTGGTAGCCAGCAGACCCAGACTTTGCGCGAAAGCCGAGTGCCTAACCTGTCCTTTGGATGGGAAGTGGCCAATAATGCAAACGTAGGTGTAGATGCTGCTTTCCTGGACAGCAGGCTGAACCTGGAGTTTGACTATTTTTATAACAAGCGGACAAAGATCCTGATCAGCCGGGTAAATTCTGTTCCGGGAAGTTCCGGCATCACGGACAAGCTGCCGCCGGTGAACCTGGGAAAGGTGAACAATAAGGGCTTTGAATTCAAATTAGGGTATAGTGATAAAGCTGGAGATGTAACCTATAGTATAAGCCTGAACGGTGGATATGCCAAAAACAGGATCATCTTCTGGGATGAAACTCCCGGTGCACCCGAATGGCAGCGTTCTACAGGGATGCCAACAAATACCGGATTGGTTTACCAATATGCAGGCGTATTCAAGGATCAGGCAGAGATTGATGCCAATAAAATTGATTACAGCAGCTTTACCGGGAAGCTGCTGCCGGGCGACATGAAATTTGTGGATGTAAACGGGGATGGTAAAATCAATGGCGACGATCAGGTTCGCCTGGACAAAACCAATACACCCACATTTACCGGCGGGATAAACCTAAGCCTCCAGTACCGCAACTTCGATTTTTCTGCTTTGATCCAGGGGGCTACAGGTGGAGTGCAAAGTGTGGGGCTGACGGAATCCGGGGATATAGGGAACTTCCTGGAATGGTCGTACAGGAACCGCTGGACAATAGATCAGCCAAGCGGCGAATTCCCGCGACTGTCCAACCGCGGGCAAACCTATTTCACCGATCTGAATATTGCAGGAAACAACACCTACTGGATCCGCAACAATAACTATGTGCGGGTGAAAAATGTAGAACTCGGGTATACACTGCCTGGGGAGCTCTGCAAAAAGATAGGACTTTCTGCGTTACGGGTTTATGTGAATGGTCTCAACCTGTTTACATTCGATAAGATCAAGATCTGGGACCCCGAATCTACCAATTCCAGTGCCCAGTATTATCCTCAGGCAAGGGTGATCAACTCTGGTATCAAAGCAACTTTTTAAAATCATATTCTCTACAAATGAAAAAGATACTAACTCATAAATACCTCTGCATCTTTACCTTATTGGTTATGCTGCAGGCTTGTAAAAAAGACTTTCTTGCAGTAGATCCGCCTGACCAGATCCAGGCCGAACTGGTGTGGAAAGACCCGGCACTGGCGCAGGCTTTTGTAACAGACATTTATAACGGTTTAAGCCTGGGAGGATTCGCAGAGCAGATGCTTTCTTCGGTTTCTGATGAATCCCTTTTTACACACCCCAACAGGGGGATCGACCTGGTGAACGCGAGTACAATTAATCCAACAACGCTGGGCTGGGTAGACGATAGCTGGAGCTATAACCTGATGTATAACAGGATCCGTGCATGTAATATCACCATTGAAAAACTGAGCGGGACTGACAATGCTATCACTGACCAGCAGCTCAAAAACCAGCTGCTGGGCGAAGCTCATTTCCTGAGAGCTTACTTTTACCAGCAACTGTTACGGTATCAGGGCAGTGTGCCGCTGGTGACCAAAAGTTATGCCCTGGATGATGATTTCACGGTTAAAAGGGCAACTTACGAGGACTGCGTTAACCTGATTGTCAAAGATTGCGATGAAGCTATTCCCCTGCTCCGCGGGAAAACGCTTCCTTCCGGCCGTACATCCTCAGTTGCAGCAATGGCACTGAAAGCCCGTGTACTGTTGTATGCGGCGAGCGACCTCCATGATATCCCTACCGCCAAATCCCGGTCGCCCATTATCTCGGGATATGCCAACCCGGAATATCTGGGTTATCTGAGTGGCGACCGCAGCGCACGCTGGAAGGCTGCCCTGGATGCAGCTAAAGCTGTTATTGATGCAGGATCTGGTTATAAGCTGAACCTTAGTGCGAAGGTATCCTTAGAAGAAGGCCGCGCAAATTATAAAAGTATTGCAATGGGCGGAGGGAGCAAGGCAGCGGGTATAGATGCGGCAGCTGCTTCAGAGCTTATTCTGGGCAGGTATTTTATTGATCTCAGCGATATGCGCTACGGACGTGCCAACGGGCCAAACGGATACCATAACTGGGCAGGAAACACGCCGGTAGGCTTGCTGGTGGATGATTATGAAATGGCCGATGGAACGGCCTTCAGCTGGACAAACCCGATGCAAAAGGCTGCGCCATATCAAAACCGCGATCCAAGGTTGTATGCAACTATACTGTATGACGGCGCCGGCTGGAAACCCCGCGACAAGGTATCTGGCAATGTTGACCCGGCAAATCAGATCCAGACAGGAGCATATGATTTACTGGAAGGCAGTAATGTGATCACGCTGAGCGGGCTGGACACCCGGGGCAGTTCAATAGAAAACTGGAACGGAAGCTGGACGGGCTATTATACGCAGAAGTTTATAGACCCTGATCCAAATATTGTGGACGCTAACCAGCCTCAGTTTGTGCCCTGGCCATTTTTCAGGTATACGGAAGCAGTGCTGAATTATATCGAGGCAAGTATCGAACTGGGCCAGCTGCCTGACGCTATATTGTGGTTGAACAGGATCCGCTTCCGTGCTGGCATGCCGGCTCTGACTGCAAGTTCCCAATCGGCACTGCGTGAGGTATATCGTCATGAGAGACGTATTGAAATGGCGTATGAGGAGCAGCGTTACCATGATACCCGACGATGGATGATCGCGCCTGAAACCTTAGGCAGAAAAACAACCTATATCAAGATCACCGGTAAGTTTAAAGCCGGAAAAACCATGTCGGCGCCCTATCATTACGATCCTTCAGTATATGATTATACCTATACGCCAACCACAGAAACCGCACAGGAAAACAGGCGCTGGGACGATAAGATTTACTTCAGGCCTTTCAGCCGCGACGAGATCAACAGAAATAAGGAGCTGAAGCAAAATCCTGGGTATTAATCCTATCTTTAGCTATGAACAGAACCGAATTTATCAAAAACGGCCTGATTGCTACCGGAACCTTACTGGCCGGCTCAGTAGTGACTACCATGGGTGCTGACTTTGCTACAGGCGCTGATCAGTCCGTTGCTCCCGGCAAAACTTTCAATCTCGATTACGCACCACATGAAGGAATGTTTGCAAGTCATGCGGGGAAAAGTTTTACCGATCAAATCCGGTTTATGCATGACCAGGGCTTTCGCGCTATTGAAGATAACGGCTTTTTGGCAAGGCCGGTTGAAGAGCAAATCCAGATAGGGAACCTCTTAAGTAAACTGGGAATGCGAATGGGTGTTTTCGTGGTGGACGGTGGAGACAACTGGAAAACCTCGCTTACTACCGGTAATAAGGAATTCAAAGACCATTTCGTAGAAACCTGTAAACGTTCTGTGGAAGCGGCCAAACGCTGCAATGCGAAATGGCTGACAGTTGTTCCGGGATTTTATGAAAGGAAGCTGCCTTATGGTGTTCAAATGGCTAATGTGATGGATGCCATGCGGGCAGGGGCTGAAGTGTTTGAGCCGCATGGTCTGATCATGGTGCTTGAAACGCTGAGTGATACCCCTGAGCTATTTCTTCAGCAGACCCATGAAACCTATAGCCTGTGTAAATCGGTAAACAGTCCTTCCTGTAAGATTTTGTTTGATATTTACCACATGCAGCGTACAGAGGGAAACCTGATCGTTAACATCGATCGCTGCTGGGACGAAATTGCTTATATTCAGATTGGCGATAATCCTGGCAGAAAGGAGCCTGGAACAGGCGAAATCAATTATAAAAATATTTTTAAGCACCTGAAGGAAAAAGGTTATAAAGGAGTTATGGGCATGGAACATGGCAATTCACAGAAAGGAAAAGAAGGTGAACTCAGGCTGATCCAGGCTTACAGGGATTCTGATAGCTTTTAGCATTTGGCTGTATAGAAATATTATCCTGGGTATTCTTACATTATCAGGGAATAAAGGCTTAGTTTTTATACAAAAATAATTACTTTACACGCTGTATTAACACCCTCAGCTGTGTATCAATTGAAAACCAAATATTTAGCAATAATATCCGCAACTCTTCTGAATTTTACCGTTAAGGCCCAGGATGTAGTACAGTATGTACAGCCTTTGGCAGGAACTGCTGCAAGCACTACGGCAGCTTCTCTGAAACATGGAGGCGGAACAGAATTGAACGCAAATACTATCCCTGCTGTAGGACTGCCATTTGGCATGACGCAGTATACGCCTCAAACCCGCTTGTCGGAAACCAAATGTCAGCCTCCGTACTTTTACCAGGACAATGTAATCAATGGTTTCAGAGCAACACACTGGCTAAGTGGTTCCTGTACACAGGATTATGGGAGTTTTACAGTAATGCCCATTACGGGAAGCCTGAAAACTTCTGCAGAACGGTACGGTACAAAATTTTCGCATAAAGATGAAATCACAGCTCCTCACTATTACAAAGTGAGCTTGCCTGCTTATCAGCTGGAGGCTGAATTTACAGCGACATTGAGGGCTGGCATGATGCAGTTTACCGCAAATAAAGCGGATAGTTTATACCTGCTGATTATGCCTAACAGCGACCAGGCGCAGGGCTTCGTTAAAGTTGATCTGCAGAATGGAGAGGTATGGGGCTATAACCCTGCCCACCGGATTTATCAGGGATGGGGCAAGCCAGCGGGATTCAGCGGTTATTTTTATGTCAAAATAGACCGGGCTGCCGGCATAAGCGGAACTTTCAGCGGAGATACTATTTTGAAAACCAACACCGTGAAAGATCGTAAAGATATTGGTGCTTACCTGGGATTTAAGGTAAATAAAGGCGATCAGCTGCGTATACGGATCGGAACTTCATTCAGCAGTCTGGAAGGTGCAAAAGCAAATCTGCAGGCAGAGATCAGCAACTGGGACTTTGAAGCCCTGGTGGCAAAGAATAATCAGGTATGGCAAAAATCGCTTGGACAGATACAGGTAGCAACGCCGGTACTAAAGGATAAACGAATTTTCTACACTTCACTTTACCATGCCATGCAGCACCCACGCTTATTCAACGATATTGATGGAACATATCCGCAGTTTGCAGGTGACTACAAGTTGAAGAAGGTAAGCAAAGGCAATTATTATGATGACTTCTCTATGTGGGATATTTATCGCGCTCAGCTGCCGCTTTTTGAAATACTGAAACCAGGACTGATCAACGACTGCGTACAATCAATGATCCTTAAAGGACAGCAGGGTGGCTGGTTACCGATTTTCCCCTGCTGGAACAGTTATACAGCTGCGATGGTGGGTGATCACGGAACTTCTTTTATCGCTTCTGCCTATACCAAGGGAATCCGCGATTATGATGTGAAAGAGGCCTACCGACTGATGCGACAGAATGCTTTTGACAGCCCGGACCAGGACGATTATATTAATGGCAAAGGCAGGAGGGCACTGAGATCATACCTGAAATATGGATATATCCCTATGGAGGATAGTGTGCAGGAAGCCTTCCATAAAAAAGAACAGGTGAGCCGCACGCTTGAATATGCGTATAATGATTATGCGCTTGCCATGGTGGCTAAAGGAATGGGCAAAACAGCCGATTATAACACGCTGTTTGCGCGTAGCAAAAATTACAGGAATGTCTTTGATCCCGAAGTGAATATGATGCGCGGAAGGTACATCGACAAAAGCTGGTACAAACCCTTTAAAGGAAATGCTAAAGAGCCTTATATTACCGAAGGTACACCTCAGCAATATACTTTTTACGTACCACAGGATGTTCCCGGCCTGAGTAAACTGATGGGGGGCAAAGCCGGCCTGGAGAAATCACTGGACTTGCTTTTTGACAAACATGAGTACTGGCATGGCAATGAGCCAGGGCACCAGATTCCTTTTATGTATAATTTCACTTCCTCGCCATGGAAAACACACTTGCGGGTGAAGGAGATTCTGGCTGATGAATACAGTGACGGACCGGGAGGTTTAAGCGGAAATGATGATGCCGGACAAATGTCTGCCTGGTATGTATTTGCATCACTTGGTTTTTACCCCGTAGATCCGGTTTCTAACAATTATGCTTTTACCGCTCCATTGTTTGACAGTGTGACCATAGGTTTACCAGGTAATAAGTCGCTGCAGATCATTACGCATAAGAAATCCAAAAATTCCGGATATATCTCCGGGATGAAATGGAATGGTAAGGCTTATAGCCATAATTACCTTAGCTATGAGAAACTTATGCTCGGTGGAAGGATAGAAGTGGAGCTGCAGGATAAACCTGATAAAACCTGGGGATTGAACTAATTCGGGAGCTGAGCTTATTTTATCCGTAGTAATATCTTTTACATTAATGGTTATTTCAGCGCTGCTGCGAGTTCTTCCAAAAATGCTTTTTGTCTTTCATTGATCCTAAGCGCGGCTTCAGAAAAGTTGTACCATGCGCCTTTGTCTATTTCAGGAAAGGTTTTCCTTTTGCCTGACCGTGGAGGCCATTCCATGTCGAAGGTGTTACTGTTGATTGTTGCAGGATCCAGGTCTCCTTCAACTGCCCATCCAAGCACAATTTTTCCGCCTTTTTGCTGAACAGGCTCCAGAGGTATAAAATCTCCGCTGAGCACATGGCCAGTCTCTTCTTCAAATTCCCGTACTGCTGCAGTTAAAGGATCTTCTCCTTCCAGAAGTTCACCCTTTGGTATCGTCCACCAGCCTTCATCTTTTTTAATAAAGAAAGGCCCGCCGGGATGAACAAGGAAAAATTCTGTTTCATCATTCATTCTCCTGAAAAGTAGTATTCCTGCACTTTGTTTCATTTTCAAATATACTACGCAAAATTATTAACTACCAGACTACTGTCACTTAATAAAAACATAACACCTCAATAAATATCATGGCCTGCAATTTGTGATTATCGGAGTTCATACATCTAAATTTAGTTATGTTGACAAGAGACGAAATCTTCGGCTACACTCCGGATCCAAAATATACTACTTCCGTTGCTTACTTCTCCATGGAGTTCGCTATTGACCAGGCGCTTAAAATCTACAGCGGAGGCCTGGGTTTCCTCGCCGGATCTCATTTCAGAAGTGCCTTTGAGTTAAAACAAAACCTGCTGGGGATAGGCATGCTCTGGAAATATGGCTATTACGACCAGATCAGGGACAAAGAGGGGCAAATGGTGCCTTCCTTCGTGGAAAAAGATTATTCCTTTTTACAGGATACCGGAATTGTTTTTACCGTTCCTGTTCATGACAGCCCGGTACATGTAAAGGCTTTTCTGCTAAAACCAGAGACCTTCGGCTCGGCACCTTTGTTTCTGCTGAGCACTGATATTCCTGAGAACGATGAGATCTCACGTACGATCACGCACCGTTTATATGATCCGAATGAAGCTACCCGGGTTGCCCAGAGCATTATCCTGGGGATAGGCGGAGCCATGCTGCTTGATATACTGAAGATGGAGCCTGATATATATCACATGAACGAAGGGCATTCAGTTTCCCTGAATTTTTACCTTTACGCGAAGTTCAGAGACCTGGAAGCTATAAAAAAACGTGTGGTTTTTACTACGCACACTCCGGAAATGGCTGGGAACGAAGAACACAGCTACAGGCTGCTGAAAGACATGTCGTTTTTTTACCATTTACAGGATCATGAGGTGAAGCATATCCTTAATATGGAAGGTGATATTTTTAGTTATACGCTGGCTGCCCTTAAGTTTTCGGGCCGGGCCAATGGGGTATCTGAACTGCATGGTGAGGTCGCGAGGGAGATGTGGGGTGCCAATCCGGGAATTTGTGCGATTACTTCAATTACAAATGCACAAAATGCCTCTTACTGGAAGGATAAGGAAATGGCGCAGGCGATACGTGATAACAGTGACCAGCATATAGTTGCAAGAAAAAAGGAGCTTAAGAAAGCTTTATTTAAAACTGTAGCAGATCAGTGCGGTAAACTATTTGATGAAAATGTAATCACTATAGTTTGGTCAAGGCGTTTTGCCGGGTACAAACGTGCGGACCTGGTTATGTACGATTGGAACCGCTTTTTGACTTTAGTGGGTAACGCCCGGTTTCCTGTACAATTTATCTGGGCCGGCAAGCCTTATCCTGAAGATACGGGGGCCAACCAGCTGTTTAATCATATCATCCGTCGTGCAAAGCCTTTTGCCAATTGTGCTGTGCTTACCGGTTATGAGCTTGGCTTGTCAGCATTATTAAAAAAGGGCTCGGATGTGTGGTTGAATAATCCCAAGATGTACCGTGAAGCCTCGGGCACAAGCGGAATGACTGCAGCCATGAATGGAAGTATCAACTTATCATTACCGGATGGCTGGGTTCCGGAATTTGCGAAAGATAAGGAGAACTGCTTCTTAATCAGTCCTGCGATCGACAGGCAATCGGATACTGCAATCGATGCTGCAGAAAATAAAAGCCTGATGGATAGTATAGAGCAAACCATCCTGCCGATGTATTATCAAAATCAGGCAGAATGGTTAACGGTACTTAAGCGTTCAGCAGCCGATGTAGAGCCAGAGTTTGAATCAGGCAGAATGGCTGCGGAATATTACGAAAAAATGTATACTAAACTTTAGGCAGGCTATACCCGTTATGATATTGGGCCAGCAGATATTTATCGTTGATCTGCTGGTCTGTAAATTGGTGCCTGGCATTGTCCCAGGATAGTTTTTGCCCGCTGCGGAATGCAAGGTTCCCCATTTGCGCTACAGTAGCGACATGCGCAGCTGCCTGTATGGAGCAATTTAACTCTTCCTTTTTTCTTGACCTGACAACGCTGAAGAAGTTTACCATATGGTTTTCGATCCCATTGTCAGAAGCTTTGACAAATGGCTTGCTCACTTTGTGTTCACTAGCTTTTTCTTCAATAACTTCCCAGCCCGCCCTGTTCAAGATCAGTGTGCCGTTGTTGCCGATATAGGCAATGCCATGGTTACGGTTGTACGATCCGTTATCTATGCCCATGGCAGAATCCCATACCATATTAAAGTTATCAAATTCATACAGCGTGGTCAGTGTATCAGGCGTTTCTTCGTAGAGGTCCGGATAGGCGAAGCGGCCACCTAAAGCGGATATGGTCTTGGGTACAGGAGAGTTCATGCCCAGCAGTCCGTAATCCAGCAAGTGAACACCCCAATCGGTCATTAACCCACCTGCATAATCCCAGAACCAGCGGAAGTTAAAATGGTATCTGCTGGCATTGAATGCCCTTTTATTTGCAGGTCCCAGCCACATAGCGTAATCTACTCCGGCAGGGGGCAGGGTATCAGGTACAACAGGCGCGGGTTTCATCCATCCCTGGTAACACCATACTTTAACCGTTCTGATATTTCCAAGCTGGCCGCTTTTTACATATTCTACAGCATCTTTGAAATGCTGCTGACTGCGCTGCCATTGCCCGGCCTGTACAACTTTGTTATATTTTTCCTGTGCTGCAACCATGGTACTGCATTCTATGATGGAATTACCGACCGGCTTTTCTACATAAACATCTTTGCCTGCCTGTACTGAATGGATCATCATCAGGGCATGCCAATGGTCAGGCGTTCCGATGATCACTGCATCAATATCCTTGTTGTCGAGCAAAGCACGGTAGTCTTTATACCGTTTTACTTTGGCGGCATTCACATTCAAAGACTTTAATTCGGCCATTCTTTGGTCAAGAACATTGGCGTCACTGTCACACAGTGCTATCAGATTTACTCCCGGCACTTTAAGTGCGGCCTGCAGGTCTGACCAGCCCATGCCCTTGATTCCGATTACTCCTATATTGATCGTGTCGCTGGCGCCAATAGTTTTATTGAATAATGCATAAGCAGGGTTGTCGAGTGCGGAAAGCAGGGCAGTGGTTCCAACTGCTGTTGCAGCATAGTTGAGGAAGTTTCTACGATTTAACATTTGGTTTGGTTTTACGGATTTTACATCAGTAAATTACTAAATATTATGTAAACCTGTCAAGCTGCTTTTTGGGAAAATTAAAAATAGAAAAGGCTGCCCCGCAAGGCAGCCTTTAGTTCATATAAATATCAGTTTACCTGATCAGAAAGAAAGCTACATAAGGCCTTTGCACTGTTGAAGTTTTACCACTGTAGCCACTTGCAAAAATGGTGTACACCCTTTGGTTCAAAAACGTACTCGAACTTGTGTAGTTAGCCAGAATTGTAGCGGCTGTAACTGCCGCACCTGCCGATCTGATTTTCCAGGTTTTTGCTTGTACACTCTTAAGCAGGATTTCATCGGTAGTGCTCAGATACTTCACATTTCCTGCAATAAGACTGTCTTTAGTCTGGTCAGTGGCACTGGTGCCGTAATAAAGGTCTACTGCAGAGACATTGGGCATCAGATTTACGAAACGGTATCTTGAGAAGGATGTATCTGGCCGTACCAGTCTTTCCTCGGTGAGAAAAGTTTTAGTATTTGCTGCTGTGTCCGTTACATGCGCAACGTAATTTTTACCGGCAGCAACCTGCACTGTAGTTGAATACAGTTCTACAGAATCCAAACCGGTGTCTTTTTTGAAGGGCAATATCACGGACAGCTTTAAGTTACCCGGCTCTACAGCCAGGAAATCCGGGCTGGAGCTACCTCCTGTATTGTATCCGCCGCCTGGGAACGGCGTTCTTGCTGTAAGCAGGCTGCTGACCCTTTTATCGTTTATTTTTAAAAAGACAATCCTGTTATTGGCATACATCGATACATAATTGATTTTTAAAAGTGCCTGATCTGATGTGAGCTTCGCAGTGTCTCCGTAGTCCAGCACATTTTTGCCACAGCCCATTACAGCAATGACAAGTACGCAGGCAGACAAAACTGAAAATATTTTCATGTGTTTCATTTTAAATGTTAATACTAATTTGCTAAACTAAACCAGGTTTCCTGTGTCACATAGTCCGGTTTTAATCCTCCCCATTTGGCCAGTTCGTCGGCGTTCCAAACGTATTCTGAATTGTAACGGGGGCGGAAACGGTAAGCATACTTTCCTATCTCGCCGGCAGTAACTCCATCACCTACCAATTGATAATATGTTCTGAATACCAGAGGAGAGTAATGGTATTTTCTGAGGTCACACCAGGTCTCCAGGCCTGCCCATCCCCATTGGGCGATGTATTTCTGTCCCATAATATCAGCAATTGTTAGGGTTGCACCGCTTTTGGCAACCTCTGAAGAAGCCAGATAAGTAGTGATATCAGCTTCTGAAATTGCAGCGTCAGGTGTTCTGCCTGCACGTCCGTACTGGTTATAAAAATCCATATGGCCTCTGATCCCTTTGATGTAAGAAGCATAAGCCTCGCCTGCGTTTCCTTTGAGATATTGTGCTTCTGCTTTGACAAACTGCAGTTGTGAATAGGTCATGATCGGATATCTGGCTGCATCGGCAAAGATGTATTTGCCACTGTAAGAAGCTGTTCCTGCAGGTAATGTTCCGTATACGATCGGGACATTGGGCGTATTATTACCATGGGCAGGTATCACCCCCTGGTATACTCCCAATGTTGCACTAGCGATACTGCTTGGGAGCATGCGGCTAAGCCTTGGATCGGCAGACGTTTTAGAATCAGGCACAGCGGTACCACGTACACCACCTGTCAGATAATTCAATATCGTGGTAGTAGGCCTGCCGTAATAAGTTGTAGATGCGGTTAGCAGACCCTGTAGTGGTCCAAGTGGGTTGGCGTCATCAGCAGATGTCGCGGTAAAAAACACAGTTGCTGATTCTGTCTCACTCGTAAAGGAAAGGTCGGTGTATTTGACCACGCTATCTGCATAGTTGGTTTTAAACTGGGCTTTGTTAGTGAGATGCCCGTATTGCAAGGCGTACAGCCCATAGACAAACTTTTTCCATTTGGCTTTGTCACCTTTAAATATGCCATCTCCTGATACGCTCGCCAGTACGGCAGCGTAACTTGTAGGGCTTTCCATATTTAAGTACTTTATGGATAGCGCGCCCCATTCCCTTACTTTTGCATAAACATCAGGCTGGTCCTGATAGGTGAATGTCAATGCACCTGGTTTAAATGCATCATCGAGAATGATCGGGCCGTACATATCTGTACACATCTGGTAAGCCCATGCCTTAATAGCATAGCCGATGCCCACATATTCATATTTTTTATTGGCAATACCATCATTGATCATTGTTTCCAGGTTGAGACCCAGATCGGCATAGGTCATCCTCCATATCACACCACCAACATCACTCAAATCCACATAACCATGTTTCTCGTAGACCAGTGATGCATTGTCTACAGAAGTACCTGCCATGTTCTGTGTCATCTTCCATACCACCCGGTAATCCTGGGCGGTTCCATTTGTCATCTGGTAAATAATAGGGGGAAGCAAAAGCTCGGCCTTTACCACCTGGGGTACGGCGGGATTGGTATTGATATCCAGGTATTTTTTACATCCTGTGGTACTCAGCAATATCGCCAGGATTGATAATATATGTAGTTTTTTCATGTTCTTTCGTATTATAATTTAACTCTGACACCGATGTTTACACCAATAGGCTTTCCTGTATTTCCATAGTCAATACCGTAACCACCAATACCACCGGTTCCTGGTGTATTAGCATTGCTTTCAGGATCTCCGCCAGAATAATTGGTAAACAGAACTGCGTCCGTAACAGTGATGAATGCACCCAGACTTTGTATAAAGCCAATGCGTTTCACCAGGGCAGGGGAAAAATCGTATCCCAGTGTAACGTCCCTCAACCGCAATGTTTTTATATTCCTTTCTATAAACATTTCCGGGGATACATTGGTGGTGTAATACAAGGAGTTATAGTAAGGTGTTACCGCAATTGTGTTCTTAGTTGGGTTGGCTGTATTCTCCAGGCCATCCTGCAATACACCGGCGATTACCCTTGGGGTTTCCCTGTCAAGTGTTTTAACGCTCAGTCCTTTGACGTAACCTGCATACTCAGTTCCGTTCACTACGTCTCCACCATACCGCAGGTCCCACAAAAATTGCAGGTTCCAGCTCTTGTATTTGAAGTTGTTCACAAGTCCGACATTAAATTTTGGTGTTCTGTCTGCAACAGGATAGAAAGTAGCATCAGGAAGAACCGGCAAGCCTGAAGATGGGTTAATCAGAATATCACCATTGATGTTTCTTGGGAATCGTGTAGCGGTAAGCGCTGCTGTACTGTAACCCGGTGAAACTGCACTGCGGATATTTCCGATTACCCAGGAATCAGATTCATATAATTCCGGTAAAACGCTGGGCAATGATAATACTTTACCTCTGTTCAGTGTAAAGTTTGTAGTTACGTTCCATGCAAACTCTTTTGTTTGTACAGGCGTACCGGTTAATTGTATCTCAAGACCTCTGTTTCTTACTGTACCACCGTTCATCAGTTCGAGCACGAAACCAGTACCATAACTTAATCTCGGATTGATAATCTGGTCTTCGCTGATCAGGTTGTAATAATTCAGGTCGATCCCGAGGCGGTTATTCAGAAACTGGAGTTCGGTACCTACTTCAAAGTTTTTTGATTTCTCAGGTTTGAGGTCTGGATTTCCCCCATAGTAGGAATATGCAAATCCACCGCCTGTTGATCTCACAGCTGCGTAATTGGTACCGGTTGAGTATTCTCTCCATGGTTCTTTACCGGTTATTGCGTATGAACTGCGGAGTTTTCCTGAAGTAAGCCACGGCAGGCCGTCCTTTACAGCTTTCAGATCTGTAAAGTTGAACGCTAAACTGGCAGATGGATAAGCAAAATAGGGGTTGTTAGGCATTAGCCTTGATGCGCCGTCAACTCGTCCGGAAAGTGTTAGATATACCAGTGTTTTATAACCCAGGATCGCCTGTGCGAAAGCACCAACATTTCTGTATCTGTTTACATATCTGAGAGCGCGCTGTGTAGTTGGCAGCGTGTTATTGATACTGTAAAAGTTGGGGTCAAAAAGATTAGTACCCTGCTGTGAATCTGTCGTAGAGTTAAAATCATTGAATGTTGCACCGATGATAAAGGTGTTGTTGAAATCACCCATGGTGTTTTTTGCACTTGCAGTTAGAGATCCGTTGAATACCTTCGCAAGCTGTCTGTAAGTAAGGATTCTACCTCCCGTAGGTGCGGCAGCAGAACCAGATCCCTTATAAGATTGTCCGTTAGCCACTTGTATACCATCAGTAGAAGCGATATCGGCTCCGAGAATTCCGTTGATTTTGAGCCATTTTGCCGGTGTAAATTCCAGGTTGGTGTTGGCCAGTATCCTGTTGGTTTTATCGTTGTTGATGTTTTTGTAAACATCCCAGAGCGGGTTGTCAAATTCAGCATATATACTGGCAAGATGTAACTTTCTGTTTCCAAACTGATCCTGATAATCGTTGATATCCCATGCTGAACTGTAGCGCATAAGTTCTATCAGTGTGCCATTAGGCCCTTTGTTTGACTTATCATTCGAAGTGTTGATATAGTTGAAGGTACTTGTCAGTTTCAGTATAGGCGATATGACTGCCGTACCTGTTAACCGTGAAGAGAACCTGGTGTACCGCGTGGTTGGTATCGTTCCTTTGGTGTCGGAATATTCATTGGACCAGCGGTAAGTGAATGCATCTGTTCCACCTTCAAAGGCCAGGTTATGTTTTTGCGTAAAGCCAGTTTCGAAAAACTCATGGATATTGTCATACAGTTTTGTTCCCGGTAAAAAGGCAGGACCAAGTAGATTTGAACTTGTGCCGTCATATACGCCGTTGTTGCCCGTGTTATATTTCTGTTGCACTTCGGGAAACTTATTTACTCTTTCCACCCTCACCGAGTTGCTGTAACTGATGCTTCCCCGGCCCGATTTACCTTTTTTGGTTGTGATCAGGATGGCTCCGCTGGCACCTGCACTTCCGTACAGGGCTGTAGCTTCCGGGCCTTTCATAATGGTGTAGGTCTCAATATCATTGGGATTAATATCCATCGCCCGGTTAGAATAATCCTGATCGCGGTTGGCTGCACCGGAAATCAGTTCGCGCGTTTGGTTAAGTGTGTTGTTATTGATAGGCACGCCATCTACAACAATCAGTGCGTTATTGTCTCCGCTGATAGAAACGAAACCCCTTAACACGATTTGCGCGGAAGCTCCCGGATTACCATTTGTGCTGTTGATGGACAGTCCTGGAACCCTGCCCTGAAGTCCCCCGAAGAAATCATTCCTTTGGGTTGCAGAAACATCGTCTCCTTTGACAACAGGAGTAGAGTAACCCAAACTCTTTTTGTCGCGGTCGATGCCGTAGGCAGTTACGACGACCTCGTTCAGTGCATTCGCGTCAGGTTTAAGCACTACGTCCAGAGCAGTGCCTTTCACCAGCACTTCCTGGGAGATGTAACCAATGAAACTGAACACCAGCAGGTCTCCGGTTCTGGCAGAAATAGAGTAGGTTCCGTTGAGATTAGTCTGGGTGGCGGTGCCGGTACCCTTTACCCTGACAGATGCTCCCGGAATGGTCTGGCCATCCTCGAAGGAACTAACTTTGCCTTTAATCGTTTTTTGCTGCGCAAATGAATGCAGAAAGAGCAAAAAACAGCCTAAAAAAATTAGGAGTAGCTTTTTTTTCATGAAGTTTTGATTAGAGTAAGAAAATGGTTTAGGTTTTGTCTTTAACGACAGTTCTAAACACGCATATAAACGCATAAAAGAACTCAGTTATAAATATATAGTATGTAATTCACTAAAAAAACAGTAAAATAAACTTTTTATGTAACATGTTTCACGATAAACCTGCAAAACACTGCAAGAACCCGCAAAACGCAAATAATTTATTTATTTTACTACTTTAGCGGAAAAAGAGTGATGTTGAAAAAAGAAAGACATGAGTTTATCATGCGGCAAATTCATTTGCACAACAGGGTTTTGTCGGCAGACCTGGTACAACTGCTTGCAGTTTCGGAGGACACCATCAGGCGTGACCTGCAGGAGCTTTTTGAAGCCAATAAACTGCACAAGGTACACGGTGGCGCGCTTTCAAAATCTTATCAAACCACCTATGATGACAGTGATGTCTATGCCAGGGATGCCAAAAAGATAATTGCCAGAAAGGCTATTCCGCTGATCAGGGAAGGAATGGTAATCCTGACTGGCGGAGGAACTACTATCATTGAAATGATGAAACAGCTGCCTGAGAATCTTCACGCTACTTTCTTTACTATCAGTCCCTTTGTAGCAATTGAGCTCGCAAAATATGTAAATATAGAAGTTGTTCTTGTTGGCGGACTGTTTTCGCAGAACTCGCAGGTAACCTATGGCAGCAGTGCTATCAACCAGCTTTCGGAAATCAGGGCCGACCTGTGCCTGATGGGAACAAATGCAATACATCCCGAAGATGGTTTAACGGACGTAGACTGGGAGATCAACCACCTCAAAAAGACGATGCTTAAATCATCTGCCAAAACCGCTATCCTGTGTATTTCAGAAAAGATGAATATCTCCTCCCGTCTTAAAGTAGCTTCGCTTGATACAATCAGCTACCTCGTAACAGAACTCTCTTCCACAGATGAAAAGCTGGATAAATATAGGGTGAAAAACCTGCAGATCATGTAACGGTTGATCCTGCTAGAGCAACCTTTCATTCAATTAAAATTCAAATAACAGGAATTAAATATTTTTATGGTGATTTAAAAGCTACCTTGATGAAATATTGGCAATCCGTCAATATCTGATCAGTCCTTCTATTTGGAAAATATATTTAATAAGCTCATTGACAGTTTTATACAGGATAAGGTAGGGGTTACGGAAAACTTTCTTAACGAGTCGCTGGCATTTCATTTAAAAGAAAACCTGGTTGGCCTTTTTAAAAGCAAACTCCTGCGCCCTGCAGGTACCGGAAATGATCAGCTGGTAGTACACAATAAGCTGCTGAGAAGCGACATGATTTACTGGCTTGACCGTAAAAATAACAATAGATGGGAGAATGAGTTCTTTGACCTCATGGATAGTTTTGTAAGTTATTTAAACAGCAGCTGTTATACAGGGATTACCGGTTACGAATTTCATTATACCCTTTACGAGAAGGGAAGTTTTTATACCAGACATATAGACCAGTTCGGCAACAACGCCAGCAGGCAATACTCCATGATCATGTATTTGAATGCCGACTGGCAGGAGCAGGATGGAGGCGAACTGTGTATACATCACGGCAATAGTTTACAGCACATTACTCCTGTGAACGGCAAAAGTGTTTTCTTTAAAAGCAGCGAACTGGAACATGAAGTTTTGCTCAGCAACGCCCCCCGGATGAGTATCACCGGCTGGCTAAAAATTAATTAAAACGGCTATCCTGCGGGCTTTTTGTTATTTGGCCTGGATGAATTCGCTTTCATGAAGCAGTTCAGCGAGGTAACCTGCGCACAGTCTGTTTGCATCTGACCACTTGAATCCTTTGCTGATTCTGCTGACACTCTTTTTATATTGATCATTTGAAATGACCTTGGCTGTAGCTTCACGTATGTCCTCCGCTTCTGGTAACTCGGTATTCAGGTGTATTCCGCAATTGAAATAGGCTACCCGGGCACCAACTTCATTTTTACCGTTGCAGATTCCTGTTGTGATCAGGGGAACCTGATTTCGGATACTTAAATTAACAGCCATGTAATCACCATCGGTAATATATACAGATGCGTAAGGCAGCACCTGTTCCAGAGAAATAAAGTTTTCGATAACTGTGCTTGGGGAACCAAACTTTTCACGAAGTGCTACTGTGCAGTTTCCATTTGTAACTGCAATGACAAGCGTATTGCTGCTGTCCTTAAATGCTTCCAGTGCAGGTTCCAAAAGCTTCTTGCTCTCTTTTTCCGCCGCGCATTGTTCTATTATTACGATCTTATCATAGTGTAATAAACGTTTGTCAAACCATTTCCTGGCGGTTTGGATTGCTGCCGCGGCTGATAATGCGCCTGCAAAACGAATGTTATCACCAAGGTCGCTGCGTTTATACTCAAAATCTGCTGTTCCAATCTGCAGGTGCAGGTCTGAGGCCCTGATGAGCTGATCATAGAGGATAGATGGCGACATAAAAATACCGTTCTCTTTAAGGACGCTGTCGTAGGCATCTATAGAACGTTTATATAAAGCCGTAGCTGCAAAATCACGTAATCTGCTGTATTCGTCCCGCTGGTCTGTGCTAACTGCAGGTATAAGTCCCATCCCGTAGGAACCGAGGTCGGCTGAGTCTGTAGCGAGGGGAGTAATGCCAATTGTTGCCACTGGAATATTTAGTTTAGCTTTTACAAATGGGATGGCGGAGAACATATTGTCCGATATCATCAGATCAAAGGGAAATGAATCATGGATCGTTTTGATGTCCGCAAAATATTCTGAGGAACGTTTCGCAAATATATTCAACAGGTCAAAATTCATTTTCTCCGGCTGGTCTGCTATGTATATCCGTTCAGGAAAAATGTACTCCAGGTTAGCCGGATTAATATCCAGTGCCCTGGTAAACACAAAATGTGGAATGGACAGCTTTTTCAAAAGTTCTTCAAATATCCGGGAAGTGTACCAGCGCACATCACAACCAGATGCCTGTAAATATTCAGCTAAACCCGTAAGTGGCCTGAAATGCCTTTCATCGGGTACCGTAGCAAATAAGATCTTTTTTCCGTAGAGTGCTTCGTTCATGATTTTTGTATTTAATGCCCGCGACTTGAATTCCGAGTCCGGACAATACAAAATTGACGATTAAGCCTTGTATGGCAAATCCCCAAAAACGGTGTTATTATTTCAATTGAGGGACAATGAATAACGGCCGGTCAATATAATTGAAGAGGTTATGTTGTAACTGCCAATATTCTCAGTAATTTAGAGCATATAATTCTCTGGTGAATGGATGAGGTTTTCTCAATTAAAAATGGCAGTATAAAGGCATTCGAAGCTGCTTATCATCATTGGAGCGGTAGGATATACCTTTTTATTTTAAGGCAATGTAATTCAGAAGCCATTGCAGAAGACGTGGTACAACAGGTCTTTGTGCGGCTATGGGAAAAGCGTGAACATCTTTCTGTTGATTTTAGCCTGAGCACACAACTGTTTCGTATGTCCAGGACTATCTTTATTGATGAACTTAGGAAGACCGCCCAGTCGCGTAAATACCAGGAATACCAGCAGGGAAAGGAAGC
Source organism: Pedobacter sp. (assembly GCF_040513095.1). Taxonomy (GTDB): domain Bacteria; phylum Bacteroidota; class Bacteroidia; order Sphingobacteriales; family Sphingobacteriaceae; genus Pedobacter. The sequence continues at coordinate 23,504 of NZ_JBEVDX010000161.1, forward strand.
CTTCACCGAGGATACGCTGGAACATAAAGAAGCCCTGAAGATTGTTTACAGCGCAATAGAGCAAATGCCCCCCGTACGTAAACGCATTTTCCTGATGAGCAGAATGGAACATCTGACTTATGGACAGATTGCTGAAAGACTCTCTATCTCCCCAAAAACTGTCGAGAACCATATTGCTTTAGCTCTGAGGTACCTGCGGGGTTTTACACCACTGCTTATCGTTGTGCAAATCCTTTAGCCTTTCTTTTCGGCGGAATATATATTATTCATTAGGGGTACGATGTTGTTCAAACGTATTCCAAGTAATGGAGATAAACAGACACCTTGCTGAGCGGTTTTTGAAGAACCAGTGTACTGCTGATGAAGCTGAATATGTGGCAGCTCAGTTGCACGAAAATCCCGATCTTTTGAATGATCTTCTTCCCGAGGAAGAGTGGAACGGATTGAAGGATCCACTGAGCCTGAATGAAGCTAAAAAACGGGACATCCTTGATAGGATAAGACAACAATTGATTTCAAATGCATCTACACGCAATAATTTCCGCTGGCTGAGTATTGCCGCATCTTTGATGATCCTGCTTAGCCTGGGGATTTATCTGAACTGGCCCCATAAGCCTGTAGCTTACAAAAGCGATGTCGTGTATAATCTGGTTAAAATCAATTATGGAAAAGACGATATACCGCTGGAGATTGAGGATGGATCATTCATCCTGCTGAAAGCAGGCAGCGAGCTCCATTATCCTGAACACTTTACCGGTAAAGACCGTACTTTCTATCTGAAGGGAGAAGCGCGTTTCAAGGTGGCAAAAGACCGCGCGCGGCCATTTAATGTTCATGCCGGGGGTACTGTTACTACTGCATTAGGAACTGATTTTACGGTACTAGCACATGAGGGGGACGCAGGGACCAGAATTGTTTTGCACGAAGGCAAAATAGTGGTCAAACCAGAACATCCTCGGCGTTTTGTACATGCCAATGCTATATATCTGTCTGCAGGAGAAGAAGTATTAGTGAACAGAGATACCTACATCAGCGTTCGCAGCCGGAGCAAAGTAAATCAGGTGGAAGAAATTTCTCCTGTAAGAACTGCGGGAACCACCGAATTCAGTTCAACAGCAATCATTTTTAAAAACCAGAGCCTCCGGAACATCTATCAATCACTTGGTAAAGAATTCTCTGTCAGTATACGCTACAAAGAGAAGGATATTGCCGACCGCTACTTTACCGGATCGTTCAAACGGGATAGCCTGGCCCTAAATCAAATCCTTCAGGAAACGGCGCTTCTCAACCAGTTGCATATTGAAAAACGCGACAGCACCTATTACCTCAGCCAGCAAAAAAACAATCAATGATAATATAACCATTTACCACCCAAATTACCTAAACAACCGATTTACAAAAGAACCATTGTAAAAAAACAATCATGAAGAAAAAACTACTCAGAACTGCAAAACAGGGAATCCGGAGAATTCTGCTGCTTTGTTGCGGGCTGCTGCTGCTCGCAGGACCGTTATGCGCCCAGACAGGCGCATCTGTAACGGGAATCGTTAAAGACGCCTCAGGTGGAGTGCTGCCCGGTGTATCCGTGAAAATTGAGAACCGGGAAAAGAATTTCAGAACAACTATCACCACAAATGTTCAGGGGATGTTTGCCGCATCAGGTATTCCCCAGGGTGGTGGTTATACGTTTACGTTTAGCTCCATCGGATACAAAACAAAGGTACTGGAAAATTATACCATCAATCTGATGGATAAGCTTTCAATTGCGATCACTCTTGATGAGGATGCTACCAAATTAAATGATGTGGTTATTACGGCACTAGGTATCAAGCGGAATAAGAAGGCTTTGGGATACAGCATGGCCGAGCTGAAAGGAAATGAGCTGACCCAGGGCAGTGAAGTTAACGTTGCCAATGCATTGTCCGGAAAAGTGTCTGGTGTGCAGGTAAGCCGGGCGGCATCAGGTTCAGGAGGATCTTCGAAAGTGGTAATCAGGGGTAATAACTCCCTCATTGGAAATAGTCAGCCCCTGTATGTGGTTGATGGAGTGCCGATTGATAACCAGAACATTGGCGCCGCAGGAAGTGCAGGAGGTACAGATTACGGAGATGGTATTTCCAATATCAATCCTGATGATATCGAGACGATGTCTGTTTTGAAAGGGCCTAATGCTGCTGCACTCTATGGTCAGCGTGGAAGCAACGGGGTGATCCTCATTACCACGAAATCCGGAAAAGCCGGCAAGGGAATGAATATCCAGTTTAAATCTGATTTTTCTGTCGGCACAGCACTTGTTTCACCCGATTTTCAGAATATTTACGGCCAGGGTTTAAATGGTGACTTCACCAATTTCAGGAAGAGCGACGGCAGTATCGTAACCATGGCGCAGGCCATTGCCGGTGGTTTTACAGGGATGCCAAAGCTGAGCGGTGGCCGCGACCGCCTGACACGTTCCAGCTGGGGCGCAAAGATGGAAGGACAGACCTATGAAGATCAATGGGGGAATGTACTGGCTTTTACCCCGCAGCCTGACACCTATACCGGATTTTTTAATACGGAAAAAAATTATGTGAATACCCTCAGCGTGGAAGGTGGTAATGAAAAAGTAAGCTACAGGCTTTCATATAATAATACTTACGTTGACGGCTTTGTGCCAACCAATACCATCAACCGGCATAACCTTAACCTGCGCACTCAAGCAGCGATCACTGATAAATTTCATCTGGACGCCAAATTAAACTATATTCTGCAGGATGCGGTGAACAGGCCAACCCTGTCTGATGCTTCTGATAACCCGGCGTATTTGCTGATCAGTCAGCCAAGGAGTATCCCCATGACTGTGCTGGAACAGTACAAGTGGACTGCTGCCGATGTTTCCAGGCAGCTGGGCTATTCAAGCCCGTTTGTGGGACTGGAAAAAACCTACGCCACCAACAGTTCTACTGCCAACCCTTTCTGGACCATCAATGAAACTCGGAATACTGACCATAGGGACCGTGTGATCGGCTTCCTGAGGTTATCGTATGACATCGCCCCATGGCTTAAACTGAGCACTACCGGCGGAACCGACTTTTACACAGATCAGCGCCTGAGGTATCGCGCGGTGAATACCTACCAGAGTCTAAACCGTAAAGGAGACATCAGTGAGAATGTGATCCGGGTGCGGGAAGATAACTTTGATGCCCTGCTGAACAGTAATTTTAAGATTAAGGATGATTTTACAATCACGCTGAACGCCGGTGCAAGTCACCTTAACCGTTTTCTGCGGCAGACAGGTAATACAGGCAGCCAGTTTATCGTTCCTAACCTGTATGTGATCAACAATACGCTTACAAATTCGTATGTGTTTGATCTGGTGGAGTCCAAGATTAACTCGGTTTACAGCTCGGGCCAGATTGGTTATAAAGATTACCTTTTCCTGGATCTGTCTGCCAGAAATGACTGGTCTTCTACATTATCCAAAAATAACAATTCTTTCTTTTATCCCTCGGCAAGTGCAAGTTTTATAGCGTCAGAAGCACTTAATTTTAAAAGCAATGCGATCAGATACCTGAAGTTGAGAGGCTCTGTTGCTCAGGCCGGAAGCTCCGGAAATCCTTACCAGCTTACTGGTACCTATAGTCTGGACCAGTATGGCCATGGAGGAGTACCTTTAGCTACGTTTACAACAGTAATTCCTGATCCAAATTTAAAAAATGAGCTGACAACCTCGATTGAATTTGGGGCCGATCTGGAAATGTGGGGCGGAAGATTGGGTTTTGCCGCTACAGTTTACCAGGCATCTACCAAAAACCAGATCCTGGATGTACCTATTGCGCCATCAAGTTTGTTTAATGTGACCCGTATCAATGCAGGCGAAATCCGCAACCGCGGGATAGAATTTTCAGTGAATGGAACACCTGTTAAAACAGCATCGGGATTTACCTGGAAAACTACCTTCAACTTCAATAAAAATGTAAACAAGGTGCTTTCTTTAACACCGGGAGTGGAAACCTTTATAATGGGATCTGACAGGGGAGTGAATGTTGTTGCACAGGTTGGCCGTCCTTTTGGAGAGCTGGTAGGCACACAGTTTGCCTGGATAAAAGATGCTAATGGCAACAGACTAATCGACCCTGATACTGGTCTGCCGCTGCGCAGTAACGGCAGGGTAGTGGAAACAATTGGGAATGCGCAGCCTAAATGGCTCGGTGGTTTTTTCAATACTTTCAGCTACAAAAGCATTACGCTGAATGCCTTGGTTGATATCCGTCAGGGAGGAATGATTTTCTCTCAGAGTAACCGCGAGGAAATCATCTATGGTACTACCAATAAAACTGTTCCCGGAAGGGACGGCTCCTATGTAGCCTCGGGCATGGTTGCTGTGAAAAACGCTGACGGAAGTTATTCCGGTACCGGTGTAGTCAATACAAAAACTGTCAAAGCGCAGGATTACTGGAACCTGGTGGCCAGTGATAAAGAGGTAATGGTATCAGAAGAAATGCTGAACGATGCAAGTTATATCGCTATGCGTGAAATCAGCATCCGTTACCAGTTGCCCGCCAAACTGATCCCGACGTCGAAGATCAAGAATATTGTAGTAGGGGTATATGGTCGTAACCTATTTTATTTTCAGCGTAAAACGGATGGTTTCTCACCAGAATCTTCTTCATTCAATACTTCTAATTCGTCCATCGGTATAGAATCTACCTCATTGCCAATGCTCAGAAATATCGGTTTTAACTTAAGCTTGTCCCTTTAAACTCCAACGTCGCTATGCGATCTTAAAGCTATAAAAGATGAAAAAATATATAAAAATGATACTCTGCAGCTTAGCTGTGGTGACGATACTAAATTCCTGTACCAAAGATTTTGATAGAATAAATACCCCGCCCACATCGGTGACTGTTATAGATCCTGTCCTGATATTTTCAAGGGTACTGCGCGACGGTACATTTGCAGAAGGCGGCGAATTACCAAATAATAAGTTTGGATCCTGGGCACAGCATTGGGCAGGGGGACAGGTGGTCCCTGTTTCCAGATATCTGGAATCCTCTGAAGATGCAATCTGGGAAGCCCATTTTGCGCTGATCAAGGATTTAAAACAAATCACCTTCGAACTGAGGGGCAAAGAATCTGACCCTTCGGGCCGCTCAAAACTGGCTATTGCAAAGATCTATGAAATCAGCATCTGGCAACGTATGACAGATATGTTTGGTGATATTCCTTACAGCCAGGTAACCAAAACAGCAGATGCTGTACAGGTCACACCAGTGTTTGATACGCAGGAGAGTATTTATACTTCGCTTATTGCAGATCTGAATACTGCCATTGCACAGCTGACTGATAGCGACGAAAGTTATGGCTCTGCTGATTTCTTTTACGCAGGTAATATTCCGAAATGGCGCAAGTTTGCTACTTCATTAAAACTTCGCCTTGGTTTGCGTATCCGTTATGCAAACCCGGCACTGGCAAGAACTACGGTGGAGTCTGCCATGGGCCAGACTGCCTTGTTGTTTACTGCCAATGCAGATAATGCTGCAGTTCCTACATTTAATAATGCACAGCCGGTAAATGCAAATCCAATGCTCAGACAATTCCTTACCGGAAGTTCAGACCTGAGATATCTTGCTGCGGCACTGGTCAATAAATTGAAAGAGTATAATGACCCGCGCCTGCCCCTGCTGGCGCAGCCGACCGTAAACAGTGTAAAGGCAGGAGCGCCTGCCTATGCTGGTCTAGGTGTTGCTTTAACCGATGCGCAGCTGGGACAGGTGATCAGGGACAATTACTCAACGGCGTCGCTGTCAACATGGTTCAGTGCTTCTTTTGCTCCCATTCCTGCCTATGCATTAACATATTCAGAAGTGAGCTTTTTTAAAGCTGAAGCTGCACTTTTAGGCTGGGGAGCAACACCTGCAGATGCAGAAGCATTTTTTAAGGCTGGTGTAGCTGCTGCATTTCAGCTTGCTCCTTACTCCATTAATACTGTTCCTGCTGCCTATTCAGCTTCGGTACTGAATTTTACGGGACTTTCTGATGAGCAAAAAATGGAAAGAATCATGTCCCAAAAGTGGATTCATTTGTTTGGAAGAAACTTTGAGGCTTTTGCTGAGTGGCGCAGAACGGGTTATCCGGTGTTGATACCCGGCGGCAATCCAGGTTCTACAGGTGGAAGAATTCCGCGCAGGGCGATCTATTCCACAAGAGAGGCCCAGCTGAACAATGCGAATTACCTGATTGCAGTTTCCCGTTTATCCAATGGGGATTCTTTTCTGTCAAAGGTTTGGTGGGATAAACATTAATAGTATAAAATTCAGTAAAACCCGGTCGTGCAGGAGCATTACCGGGTTTTTTGCGTCAGAACTTTTGGTTGTTTGAGCTGAGGGTAGTAAGGATGCCAGGTTATCCTGTGTTACCAGATGTGATCAAATAATAATATTAATACCCTGATGATGCAACAATCATAAATTATATTTGTCATATGAAAAAATCAATCTTCATATGACGCAACTTTCCTTAACTGTACTGTTTTTTTTATCTCTCTGTTCTGCCCGTCTCTGTGTTGCGCAAAACAAATCATCTGCTGTTAAGGATGAAGCGGGTACCCTTAAACAGGAATCTGCTGTGATTAAAGGTATAGTTGTTGATTCATTAAAAAACGAACCTGTCAGTTTCGTTACCATTAGTTTGCAGGATGCCAGAACAGGCGTACAGGTTAAAAGTACTTTAACTAAGGATGATGGTTCCTTTGAACTTGCTTTTTCTAAGAACGGTGTTTATAAGCTGGTAATCGCCTCTATAGGCTACCAAAACAAGGTGATCAATCCTATCGGTACATCTCCGGGGCTGGTCAGGATAAAGCTGAAAGCAACAACCCAGCAGCTTACTGAAGTGGCGGTTACTGCTAACAGGCCTGTGATCAAACAGGAAGTGGACCGTATCAGTTATGACGTGCAGAGCGACGCGGAAAGCAAAGTACTTACGGTGCTGGATATGCTCCGCAAGGTTCCGATGGTTTCCGTAGATGCCAGTGATAACATTAAATTAAAAGGAACAGGTAATTATAAAATACTGATCAACGGTAAAGAATCAGCGCTGGTGGCGATTAATCCCGCAGACGTTTTTAAGTCAATGCCCGCCAGCAACATCCAAAAGATAGAAGTAATTACCACGCCTCCCGCAAAATATGATGCTGAAGGACTGGCTGGAATTATCAATATCATTACAAAAAAAGATCTCGAGCAGGGGTATAATGTAGGGCTGAACACCCGTTACAATACGCGTAATGGCTACGGTACGAATCTGAACGGTACAGTGAAACAGGGTAAATTCGGAATGAATGGTTATGTAGGCGCCGGCAAACGTACCAGACAACCCAGTGTTTTTGGGAATCAAAATATCATTACCAGTCCTGTGAACTCCAGTTTGTTTCAGAACGGAACGCAGGACAATCGTATGAACAACATATACGGCAATACAGAGTTAAGTTATGAGATTGATACCCTCAATCTGATCACCGCTTTGTTCAATGGATTCCGTTACAAAGGTTATGACCGCAGTGATCTTTTCTCCACCGAGCTTAACGGAGATCAAAGTACTTCCAGGTATTACAATCTGCTCAGCAATCAGGTGACGCGCAATACGGGTATCGACCTGGGTACAAATTACCAGAGGGGATTTAAGGGTAACAAGGAACAGCTGCTGACAGCTTCGTATAAATATTCATCCTTTTCCCAGCAGCGGGATAACGACGCTGATTACCTGCAGGATCTCAATTACAATTTTCCTGATACAAAGGCCAGTAATTATCAGCAACATAACAATTCCGGAAGCAAAACCCACACAGTTCAGCTCGACTACATCCATCCCATGAAATTGTTAACCGTAGAAGCTGGAGCGAAGAGCCTGCTCAGGAATAGTTACAGTAATTTTGAAAGCTATGATCAGGACCCTGCCACCGATGTATATATCCCTGATCCCGGGCAATCGGATCATTTCAAATACCAGCAGAATGTATATGCGCTCTATAATACTTACCAGCTGAAACTGAAAAGCTGGATCATGAAAGCAGGATTACGCGGGGAACGCACAACCGTAGATGCCGATCTTGAGGGTGTATCGCTAAATCAGCGGTATAATAACTTTGTGCCTTCTGTTTCTGTGCAGCGAAAACTTGACAGCACAAATAACCTGACACTGGGTTTTACCAACCGTATCCAGCGTCCCGGGCTTTTTCAACTAAATCCTTTTATAAACCGGACAAATCCTAAGTATATCACCACAGGGAATCCGGATCTGCAACCGGTTACCAATCATAACTTTGAGCTGAACTACAGCAATTTTAAAAAGAGTGCCATCAATATAGGACTGAATTATGCCTTTGCAAATAATACAGTTGAAAGTGTGATGTCTGTAAGCCCTGACACGGTAAATACTACCACATACGCAAATGTGGGAAAGAACCGTAGGTTAGGCCTGGATGCGAATACAAACCTTCAGCTGACGAAGAAGATGAGCATCAATTTGAACCTGGAGCTCGTTCGCGTATGGCTTACAGGAACATACTCAGGGGAATTTTACAATGCAAAAGGTTATCAGGGTCACGCATTTACCTATACCAGCTATAAGTTTGAGAAGGGATATACTGTAGGGCTTAACCTTGGGTACGACAGTCGTTATGTGATGCTGCAGGGCCGTGACAATGAATTCTTTTTTTATTCCGGAAGTGTGCAGAAAGAAATCCTCAATAAAAAGGGAACGATCTCACTTAATGCAGACATGCCCTTCCGGAAATTTTATCGGCTGGATTTCTACAGCAATACAAGTGATTTCAGACAAAGCAATTATTTTGATATCTACTCCCGCAAATTCAATATCAGTTTCAGTTACAAGTTTGGAAAGCTCAACGGAGAGATCAAGAAGAATAAAAGAGGCATTGAAAATGATGAAGGCACGGCCAGTGGAAGACCTTAAGCTTGCTTCAAAAAAAACGCCTGAATCTAGTGGTTCAGGCGTTTTTTATATAGGGTAATTTAAAATTACATTTTTACAGTTGTGTCTTTTACAGTAGTGTCTTTTGCAGCTGTATCAGCAGCAGTAGTATCAACAGTTGTGATTGTAGAATCAACAGTTGTAGTTGTAGAATCAGTGCTTGAAGTTTCTTTGTTACCACCACATGCTGCAACTGATAAAGAGATCGCTAGAGCTAAAAAGCCAAATTTAAATACGTTTTTCATAATTTATGTTTATATAAATGTTTTGTTCATAAGTTAATGCTGTAAAGGGAAAAAGGTAACCCAAAAATTGATTTAATATTTTTTATTACATTTTGCCATTGCTAAAACAGTTTAATCTTAAAAACCTCCATATTACCCATCCTATGAAGAATTATTAGTAAGTTATGGTTGTGAAAGGTATTCACTGCAACAGGTACTCTTTAAGGCAATTGCGTTCTCCTCAGAGTTTTTTGATGAACTTACCTTGTTTACTCCTGAAGATTTTGATGCAGAATTTGCATTGAAATGCGCAGCTCCCTGTGATCCGTAAAATGTATGGTGCTGATGTGGTACCCATGAAATCTTAATAGAGCTCCAGTGCATTCCTGATTTCACTGTATATCCTGTTCAGGTCTGCATCACTGATACAGTAGGGAGGCAGGATATAAATAACATTTCCTAATGGCCTCATCAGGATGCCTTTGTCCAGGAAATAATCATAGAGAAGATTTCTCAGTTCAGAGAAATAAGATGTTCCGGATACTGTTTTCCATTCGATGGCAATGATAGTTCCGGTCTGGCGTACCGCTGCTATTCTATGATGATCTTTAATTTGCTGTAAAAACTCCCGATGGCTGCTGCAGATCCTCTGAATGTTTTCCTGTGCTTCTGTCTCTAACAAAAGTTCGATACTCGCCAGTGCGGCAGTACAGGCCAAAGGATTAGCTGTAAAAGAATGACCGTGAAAAAGCGTCTTCATTTTATCTTCAGATAAAAACGCTTCATAAATCTGCATGCAGCAGGTAGTAACGCCTAATGGCATAGTTCCTCCGGTGAGCCCTTTAGAGAAACACATTACGTCCGGTTTGGTCACAAGGTAATCTGCAGCAAAGTTTTTTCCGGTACGGCCAAATCCGGTAAATACCTCATCCTGGATCATAAGTACACCTTCCTGCCGGCAATGGGCCAGGAGTTCATCCAATGCCGGGGCTTCGTACATCAGCATACCAGCAGAGCCCTGAACCAGGGGTTCGTAAATAAAACAGGCCAGATCAACCGCGTGTGATGATATTATCCCTTTCAGGTCACTGAGGTTTGCTGTTGTGGGAGTGTCAATAAAGACCACTTCGAACAAAAAATTGTCAAAGGGTGACGTCCAGGCGCTTCTACCGCTAACGGACATGGCCCCAAATGTATCACCATGATACCCATTATTAAAGGCAAGCACCTTTTTTCTTGGTTGTCCCTTATTGAACCAGTATTGAACGCACATCTTTAAAGCTACCTCAACCGCAGTAGAGCCATTGTCCGTGTAAAATACTTTTTGCTGCTGATCAGGAAGGATGGCCAGCAGACTTTCTGCAAGGGCAATGGCAGGTTCATGAGTGAAGCCTGCAAAAATTACCTGGTCGAGTTTCTTCAGCTGCGCGGCCACCCGCTCTACAATATAGGGCTGAGAATGGCCATGCAGGGTAACCCACCATGAGGATACCGCGTCGATGTAACGGTTGCCCTCTTCATCGTACAAAGAAGCTCCTTCCCCGCGTACGATCGGGAGAGGAGGTCTGGCCATAAAATGTTGTGTATAAGGATGCCAGATGGTCTTAGCGTCTCTGTTAATTAAGGTCATGCTGTGGGGATTGTTTGTACTGATTTTTCTTTTACCATCGGTTTTAGACCCAGTACGCTGAACATCTTACGGTCGTCATCCAGTCTTGGATTGGGTGTAACCAGCAATTCTTCACTTTCACTGGTGAAGATTGAATTTGCACCAGCCATAAAACACCAGGACTGCTCTTCGGTGCTCATTTCGGCACGGCCGGCACTTAATCTCACCATTGATTGCGGCATGATGATCCTGGCAGTTGCAATCATTCTTACCATTTCCCAGGAGTCTACCTTCGGAAGATCTTCCAATGGGGTGCCTTTTACACGGGCAAGGGCATTCACCGGAACAGATTCAGGATGTTGAGGCAGCGTAGACAATGTGTGCAGCATATTAATCCTGTCTGCATGCGTTTCGCCCAAACCGATGATCCCTCCGGAACATACACTGATCCCGGCTTTGCGTACATTTTTAAGTGTGTCTAATCTGTTATCAAAGGTACGGGTAGTAATAATTTCTTCATAGTGCTCTTTGGATGTATCCAGGTTATGGTTATAAGCGTAAAGACCCGCTTCCTGTAAACGCTGGGCCTGGCTCTCGCTAAGCATACCCAGTGTACAGCAGACTTCAAGACCAAGAGCGTTTACACCTTCAACCATTTCCAGGATATTATCGAAATCACGGTTATCGCGTACTTCGCGCCATGCAGCTGCCATACAGAAACGGGACGAGCCAGCATCTTTAGCCCGCTGTGCAATAGCAACCACATCCTGTTTGGACATTAAGGATTTTACAGTGATGCCGGTATGGTACCTGGCGGCCTGTCCGCAGTACGAGCAGTCTTCAGGGCATCCGCCAGTCTTCACTGAGAGCAGCGTACAAACCTGCACTTCGTCTGGCTTATGGAACGTTCTGTGCACTGTTGCAGCCTGATACACCAGTTCCAGCAAAGGCTGGTTATAAATGGCTTCGATTTCACTGATAGTCCAGTCGTTTCTTAGGTTAGTATAATTATTCATATAAATAGGTTTAATTAGTTGTCGGTCTGTGTAGTTGTGGTTTCAGGGAAGCGATGCAAGACCTGGTCAGTTCCCGGATCTCAGGCATTTCGCTCCAGGTGGTTCCTGCCGGAATATTTGCCAGAATGATGTCTCTTGTATCTTCATTGAAATTGCCATTGAGTACCACATGTCTCAGAGGAATCGCTAAACCGGCCAGCGCGTGAAGACTGAGCAAGGTATGATTGATACATCCGAGATAGTTGCGGATAACCAATACTACTTCGGCATCCAGCTGACGGATCAGATCGGACAGCAGGAAATCCGAAGCCAGCGGTACAAACAATCCGCCGGCGCCTTCAATCAGCAGCTGGTTGTCTGTTTTTGGAATTTGAAAAGCTGAAGGGGTTATTTTAAGACCCTGCGCTTTGGCCGACTGATGCGGTGAGGCAGCCAGTTCGAGCCGGAATGTTTCGGGATGGATCACCGTTTTTGTATTACTGATCAGTTTTCTAACCTGATCACTGTCCGTATTGTCCAGGTCGCCCGACTGTACCGGTTTCCAGTAGTCAGCTTGTAACTGTTCGCAAATGACTGCTGAAACAATTGTTTTACCGACAGAGGTGCCAATACCAGTGACAAATAAGGGTTTATTTTGCATGATAGTTATCATTTAGTTGATGGAATTGTTCGCACAGCGCCAGAATTTCTTCATTGCTGTTGTGCAGGTGGATACAGATCCTTAACCGTTCTTTACCGGCAGGGACAGTCGGACTTCGGATAGCCCTGACGTCGAAGCCCCGTTGTTGCAGCTCCTTACTGAAATTCATGACCTCGGCATTGCCGCCCGGATAAACACATTGGATAGCCGTAGGATTAAGACTGGACAGGAGTTTTGTTCTGCAGGGCATATTAGCCTTCAGGAGCGATGATTTGTGCTGGAGGCTTAGCTGATCCTCTGGCCGGCTTAAAAGTCGCGCATAAGCGAGTTTTACCGATATAAGATGTGTGAAGGATGGCGCTGTGCTGTAGATGAAGGGTCGCGCGAAGTTAATCAGGTAATCTCTCAGTAAATCAGACCCTAATACGATTGCTCCATGAAGTCCCAGTGCCTTCCCACAGGTAACTACCCTGGCAAAAACTGAGTGATGCAGATGAAGAAGGTCGACGAGCCCGGTACCCAACACACCTAAGGCATGGGCTTCGTCAACTATCAAATGAGCATTCAAATCCCGGCACAGCATTGCTATGTG
>NZ_JBEVDX010000162.1:0-31282 GCF_040513095.1 Pedobacter sp.
GGTGATCAGACGCACTTACCTCCGTCTATCGTGGAAAACAGCGCATATAACCGCTTCTTTTTCCTTCCTCTAATCATTGGCTTAATGGGTGCTGTCTGGCATTTTAAACGCAATCAGAAAGACGCTGGTATTGTTGGGCTCCTGTTCTTCTTCACCGGTCTTGCCATTGTGCTTTACCTGAACCAGAAGCCACTTGAACCAAGAGAAAGGGACTATGCCTATGCAGGATCTTTTTACGCCTTTGCCATCTGGATAGGCTTTGGGGTTTTCGCCATCAAGGACTGGGTATTTAAAAAAATTACTGCACAGAATGGCGCTGTTGCTGCTACAGTAATCTGTTTACTGGGAGCACCGGTAATAATGGGTGCACAGGGCTGGGATGACCACGACCGTTCATCTAAACTGGTAGCGCACGATATCGCTGTTGATTACCTCGAGTCATGTGCTCCTAATGCTATCCTCTTCACCTATGGTGATAATGATACCTATCCCCTATGGTATATCCAGGAAGTTGAGAATGTAAGACCGGACGTACGTTTAGTGAATCTGAGTTTATTTGATACGGACTGGTACATCGATGGCATGAAGCGCAAGCAGAATGAATCTGAACCGCTTCCTATCAGCATGAAACCTTCACAATATGTACAGGGTGTAAGGGATGTAATGTACTATCAGGATTATAAAATAGCAGGAGCTGTTGAACTGAAGAACATACTTGATGTATTGTTATCTGATGATGATGCAGATAAGATCCCATTGCAAAACGGAACAAAGGAAAACTTTATCCCTACCAAGAACTTTAAGCTCACGATCAATCCTGAGGAAGTGGTAAAAACAGGTACTGTAAGTGCTGCAGATTCTGCTAAGATCGCTCCGGTGATGCAGTGGACGTTCAACAAAAACTATGTAACTAAAGGTACACTTGCTATGCTTGACATCCTTGCCACTAACAATTGGAAAAGACCTATCTATTTTGCAAGCACAGTGCCTTCAGACCAGTTCAATGGCCTGGACAACTATTTGTATACAGAAGGCCTCGCAATGCGCCTGCTGCCTCTTAAAATAGACACTACAGCCGGACGAAACGAGCTGGTGGATACAGATATCCTGTACCGCAATATGTACAACAAATTCAAATGGGGAAATGTGAAAGAGTCGAAATATCTTGACCCACAATCTTCGGATGATATCTCTATCTTCAATAACGTATTCAATACCACTATCAGCGGACTGATCAAAGAAGGAAAGATTGCAGATGCGAAAAAGGTGGTAGCGCGTTATTTCGAAGTGATGCCTGATAAATTCTACGGTATGCGCTCAATGATGGGAACTTATTTCCTTGCAGAGAACCTGTACACCCTGGGAGATACCCAGCGCGCAAATACACTGATGACCAAATCGGCCGACTATATCCAAAAGGAATTGACATATCTTGCTGATGTATCGCAGAGCCGCAACAGGTTCATTGGCGGGCAAAACGTACAGCTTGGCCTGCAGTTCCTGAACCAGATGGTAAAAACTGCTACAGAGCAGAAACAAACCAAACTGGCACAGCAGCTGTCACAGCAGTTCCAGGGATTGGAAGCAAGATTCTCACCATACTTCTCTCAGCAGCCACAACAGTAAGCCGGGAGAAGATACAGGGCATAAAAAATCGGGCTGCAAATTTGATTTGCAGCCCGATTTTTTATGCCTCTTGCCAGGTATGCTCCTTGCAAGGCTACGCCCCTTGTCAGGCTATGCCCCTTGCCAGGTTATGCTCCCTGTTAGGATGTCCCCTGGATTGTCCCTTTGAAATAAGATTGATCTGTTATATTGATGCCTTCGAGCGTTCTTCCGCGCTCGGCAGCATCAATATAACAGATCAATCTTATTATTCATTAACCACACCCATTGAGCAAAACTTTTCAATCCGTGTAGCAATCATTTTTTCTGTTTTCTCCTTGCCCAGTTCTTTCAGGTCTGACAGGATCTGAGCTTTTAAAGTCTCAGCCATGGCAGCAGGATTCTGGTGTGCGCCTCCAAGCGGTTCCTTAATCACGCCGTCAATGAGCTGATTCTTGTACATATCTGTAGAGGTCAGCTTTAAACACTCTGCTGCTTTTTCCTTGTAATCCCAGCTGCGCCAAAGGATAGAAGAGCAGGATTCAGGTGAGATCACTGAATACCAGGTATGTTCAAGCATATATACTTTATCACCGATACCGATACCTAATGCCCCACCGGATGCACCTTCACCAACGATGAAGCACACGATAGGTACCTTCAGTACCGACATTTCGAGCAGATTCCTGGCGATAGCCTCACCCTGACCGCGTTCTTCGGCTTCGATACCCGGGTAAGCACCCATGGTATCTATAAAAGAAATTACCGGTTTATTGAATTTTTCTGCGAGACGCATCAGTCTCAAAGCTTTGCGGTAACCTTCGGGATTAGCCATTCCGAAATTACGGTACTGACGTTCCTTTGTGTTTTTACCTTTCTGATGACCGATGATCATTACCGTCTGGCCGCCAATTGTAGCAAAACCACCAATAATAGCTTTATCGTCCCCCACTGTGCGGTCGCCATGCAGCTCAACGAAATCGTCACAGATCATGCTGATATAATCCAGCGTCTGTGGTCTTTCCGGGTGGCGTGACAATTGAACTTCCTGCCAGCCTGTTAAATTGGTATATAGAGCATTCTGAGTTTTGGATAATTTTTCCTCCAGCTCTATTAGTGTAGCAGACATATCTACTTTTGTTTTATCAGCAACCTGTTTAACCTTTTCAATTTGCTGCATCAGTTCAGCAATAGGTTTTTCAAAATCAAATGACGTTTTTATCTGTTCCATAAGTGGGCGGTAAAAATAGGTAAAAAATCAGAAATTAGTCTAATATGGTTATTTTATTTGTCTTTTCCATTCCGTATGGAAAGAACCGATACAGCGCCCAGAATCATGAATATTCCGGCCAGCACGATTGCGTAAATCGCTTCACCGTGATAAAACTCCTTTACTATAAGTCCACCGAACAACCCGTTTACTATTTGCGGCATGGTAATGAAAAAGTTAAAGATCCCCATGTATACACCCATTTTCCGCGCAGGAATAGCACCCGACAGGATCGCGTAGGGCATGGATAAAATACTTCCCCAGGCCAGGCCTATGCCAATCATTGAAAAGATCAGATAATCGGGATTACTGATAAAATATATGGATAACAGGCCTGCACCGCCGGCTGTAAGCGAAAAAGCATGCGCAATTTTTTTGCTGGTAGCCCTTGCAATGGAAGGCAGGACCAAAGCGTAGAGTGCTGAAACACCGTTATAGATACCAAATAGAAATGCTACCCAGTTGCCGGCATCAGCAAATTTCACAGATGAAGTATCGCCCGGCAATACCTTATAGATGTGCTGCGCAATTGCAGGAGTGGTAAATACCCACATAGAGAACAGGGCAAACCATGAAAAGAATTGTACAAGTCCCAGCTGTTTCATCGTCCCGGGCATATTTGAAAAATCCGTAAGGATAGACCACACACCTTTCTGTTCTTCCACTTCCGGTTCCGCAGCGTGGTATAAGGCCATTTCTTCAGGCGGATATTCTTTGGTATTGATTACTGTCCAGAGGATGGTTAGCAGTAAAATTGCTGCTCCTGCATAAAAGGAATAGATCACATTATGCGGTACCTGACCTGCTGCGGCTACCTTTGATGCTCCCAGGTATTCTGAAAACACATATGGCAGCCATGAACCCGAGATCGCACCTGCACCGATCAGGAAGGTTTGCATAGAAAAGCCGAAGCTCCGCTGTTCATCCGGCAGTTTGTCCCCTACCAAAGCCCTGAAAGGTTCCATGGCTACATTAATAGAGGCATCCATGATCATCAGCATTCCTGCACCGATTATTATGGGGGGAAGGAAACTGGCCATAGCCCCGGCATTTGGCATCAGGATCAGCGCGATAGCTGTAAGGATAGCCCCCACCAGAAAATAAGGTCTTCTTCTGCCAAAGCGGTTCCAGGTCCTGTCGCTATAATACCCGATAATGGGCTGTACAATCATCCCTGTTAACGGTGCTGCCAGCCAGAATAGCGAAAGATGTTCCACATCTGCGCCGAAAGTCTGCAGGATCCTCGAAGCATTGCCATTTTGTAGCGCGAAACCAAACTGTATGCCGAAAAATCCGGCACTCATATTAAAGATCTGGAGGTTTGATAACTTCGGTTTAAGGGCAACAACTTTATTTTCTTCCATAACAGGTATAATTGGTTTTGGTTGCAGAACTTAAAAAGCTAAGATCTGCGCACTCATGGGCAATACCCAAACAGGTATTGAATTGTCTTTGATATCGTTAAGTTTCAAATCTGATAAATGATCATGCACATTACTGACTGCTTTGCCCTGTAATATTTCAGCTGGGATCTGCAACTGGCATTCCATCCGGTAATGGCGGTCAAAATTCACCAGGATCAGCAAACGCTGAGTGGCGGTATACCTTACATAACCATACATCCTTTTGTTCATATTGCCTGCCACAGGGATTTCCCATAACCTGCCTTTGGCAATGGCTTCAGAAGTACCGGCAAATTGCAGCAGTTTTACATAATAGTCCCGCATTGCTTTTTGCTCTGTACCTAAACCAGCCCCATCGAAAGCACCATTATTCATCCACTTCTGGTGTTCCGGCACTCCCCAGTAATCAAATATTGTAGTGCGGTTGTTCTCTCCGCTAAAGCCCTCTGCTCCTCTTCCGGGCTCACCAACTTCCTGACCGAAATAGGTCATTACCGGGCCACCGGATAAAGTTGCAGAAACTACCATTGCCGGCAGTGCCAGTTCGGCCCTTCCGGCAAAACCTGCAGAGGCGATTCTTTCCTCATCATGGTTTTCCAGGAACCGCAGCATATGATCGCCAAAACCGGCGCTCTCCTGCTGCCAAACCCTGCGGATATCTTTTATATCTGCCTGGTCTTCGCTTCTGATCAGTTTTTTTAATCCGTCATATAAACCTACCTTGTCATACAGGTAATCAAACTTTCCAGTAGTTAAAAACGACTTGTATTTTGATGGATCGTAGGCTTCTCCAATAAATATCAGTTCAGGATTGGTTTTTTTCACCTCGGGTATCACCCAGTTCCAGAAAGGCAGCGGAACCATTTCCGCCATATCACAACGGAAACCATCTACACCTTTTTTTGTCCAGAACATCAGGATATCCCGCATTTTAGTCCACACGCCTGGAATGGGATCAAAATGCCCTTTCTGCTGATCCAGGTAATCTACACCATAATTGAGTTTCACCGTCTCGTACCAGTCGTCAATTGAAGGATGTTCCGAAAAAACATCATTTCCTGTGGCTTTTGCCGGCGACTCAACATAATGACGTTCCTGCAGCGGACTTATTGGTGTATGCTGAACTGGGTTAGGCTTAGGAACCAGGAAATCCTTTCCCGGAACATAGTAAAAATCGTTGGCAGAACTAAAGGCAAGATGAACATCATCTCCTTCACCAAAATCTTTTACCCCTTTGGGTTTCATACGCGACTGATATTCGCGGGCCACATGGTTAGGTACAAAGTCTATAATCACCTTCATGCCTTTATTATGAGTCCTTTTGATCAGCGCCTCAAACTCAGCCATCCGGTTTTTCACATCTGTAGCCAAATCCGGGTCTATATCATAATAGTCCCTGATTGCATAGGGCGAACCTGCCCTTCCTTTAACCACATTCGCATTATTGGCGGGAAGCCCGGCACTGCTGTAATCCGTCAGTGTCCCATGCGAGATCACACCGGTAAACCATACATGTGTAGTTCCAAGCTCCCTGATGCCATCCAGAGCGCGGTCGCTGATATCCTCAAACTTACCGCTTCCGTTCTGCTCAATTGTTCCGTAAGGAATATTATTTTGTTGCTTATTGCCAAATAACCTTGGCAATAGCTGATAGATCATGATCTTTTTATTCTCCTGTGCCATACCTGCTTCCATAATTCCTGTAACCAGTAAAATAATTAAGACAGCTGTGCGGCAACAGATTTTCATACGGCCAACCCTTTATAGGCAATAACCGTTTCACCTGCCGGCACGCTGTGCGATTGGTTAAAGATATTAATGTCCATGATTGTTTTTGCAGGATTGTTTATAGTAATCTCATCTTTGGTCACCTTTATTTTAAGCTGGATCCCACGGAAACCGATGTTGAATGAAAAGGAATTCCATTGTTCCGGTAAAAAAGGATTAAATGACAGCAGATTATTGCGTACACGCATACCGGCAAAACCTTCTACAATGCTCATCCAGGTACCTGCCATTGAAGTGATGTGCAATCCATCTTCTGTATCGTTGTTATAGTCGTCCAGGTCCAAACGTGACGTACGCAGGTAAAACTCATATGCTTTTTCACCATCATTCAGCTTTGCAGCTAAAATACTGTGTACACAGGGTGATAAAGAGCTTTCATGTACTGTACGGGATTCATAGAAATCGAAATTCCTGCGCAGCGATTCCATATCGTAGTTGTCTTCAAAGAAATACATTCCCTGCAAAACATCAGCCTGTTTGATAAACCCTGAACGTAATATTCTATCCCAGCTCCATTTTTGGTTGATCGGACGCTCCGATGCAGGCAGGTCGCTTACCAGAATCTGTTCCTTATCCAGGAAACCATCCTGTTGCAGGAATATGCCTTTTTCTTCATCATAAGGCAGGTAAATATTTCCGCTTACAGCTTTCCAGCCGGCAAATTCTGCAGCTTCCTCAAATGCTGTTTTCTCAACGATCTGCTGGTACCTTGCAGGATCTTCTGTTTTTACGATCTCCGCAGCTTCTGCGGCATAATCTAAACACCATGCCGCAAGGGTACTTGTATACCAGTTATTATTTACGTTGTTCTCATATTCGTTTGGTCCGGTTACGCCTAACATCACATACTGCTGTCTGGCTTCGCTCCAGTTTACCCTTTGTTTCCAGAACCTGGCAATGCCGATCAGAACTTCCAGTCCGTATTCTTTCAGGTAACTCTGATCACCTGTGTAACGGATGTAATTGAAGATCGCAAATGCGATAGCGCCGTTCCGGTGGATCTCTTCGAAAGTGATCTCCCATTCGTTGTGGCATTCTTCTCCATTCATAGTTACCATCGGGTATAAAGCTGCACCTTTATCAAAGCCGAGCTTCTGTGCGTTTTCTATAGCTTTCTCCAGGTGTTTGTAGCGGTATACCAGCAGGTTTTTTGAAACTTCCTGCGGGGCGGTCGACAAATAAAAGGGGATACAATAAGCTTCAGTATCCCAATAGGTAGAACCTCCGTATTTTTCACCGGTGAAACCTTTAGGGCCGATATTCAAACGGGCATCCTTACCTGTATAGGTCTGATTGAGCTGGAAGATATTAAAGCGGATAGCCTGTTGCGCAGCTACATCTCCCTCAATAATGATATCGCCTTCCTCCCATTTCGTAGCCCATGCCGCAGCCTGTTCTTCCAGCAGTGCGGCAAAACCTTTTAGTACAGCAGCATTTAAAACCTCAGCTGCTTTTTCAATCAGTTCAGCTTTATCGTAGTTCTGTGAAGAAAGATTGGTTGCTATTTTATAGATATCCAGTGTTTTATCTTTAACAAGATCAAGGGATATCAGTTCAGCCAGGTATTTATCTTTTACAGCAGTATCAGCAGTTAGCTGCGACTGGTTACCGTTTATAATAACCAGTGTTTTTACACCGGTTATTACTTCAAATTCTGTTTTTTTAGTACGCATGGTCAGGTAAGAACCGCTGTCATTCTGCGTTCTGTTTACCTCATCCCAAAATTTCTCATCGTAATTTGAATCCTGGTTTTTCACATCTCCGTCGATGAAGGATGTCAGTTCCAGTTTTCCGGAGAAATTAAGTGCAGTCAGCTGGTAATGCAGGGCTGCCACTTCATCATTCGCAATGCTGAAGAAACGTTTTGCAGTAACACTGATTTGTTTTCCTGAAGCCAGTTCAGCTTTAAAGCAGCGTTCCAGGTAACCCTCTTTCATGTTCAGGATACGCTTAAAGTCTGTAACCTTGCAGAGACTGAGATCAAGCTCTTCGCCATCAAGGCGGATGTTTAAGCCCATCCAGTTTGCTGCGTTCAGCACTTTGGCGAAGTATTCAGGGTAGCCGTTTTTCCACCAGCCTACCCTTGTTTTATCAGGATAATACACTCCTGCTACATAATTTCCCTGGAGGGTTTCGCCAGTATAACTTTCTTCAAAGTTTGCGCGCTGCCCCATGCGCCCGTTGCCCAGGCTGAACAGGCTTTCTGATATTTTATTTAAATGAGGATCAAAACCTTCCTCTATAATGTTCCACTCTTCCGCTTGTATGTAATTCTTCATCAGCATCAATTTTTTAAAGCATTCTGACTCACAGAACTGCTTTAGGTTACCCCTGCCTGCTCCACAAATTCTGGAAACAGGACGTTTATTTATAACTTTTTCTTTATCCTTTCCTGTTTGCAACCAGGTCAATCAGCTGCTGTACTGATACGCCTGAAAGATCTTTTACAAACATATCTGCCCCCGGCAGGTTCTTTTCTTCTCCTACACCTACTACAGCCATATGTGCTGCAATAGCCGCCTCTACTCCTGCAGAAGCATCTTCAAATACGATACAATCTTCCGCAGCGGCTTTCAGCAACTCTGCTCCTTTTACAAAAACTTCAGGATCAGGTTTGGAAGTAGTGACTGCATTCCCGTCAACAATTGCATCAAAGAAATGCGTAAGGTTTGTTCTTTCCAGGATCAGTCCGGAGTTCTTGCTGGCGGAGCCTAAAGCAATCTTAATTCCTTTTGCGTGCAGCGCTTCCAATAACTCCAGTGAGCCCGGTAATACTTCGGAGGCCGACATTTTACTGATCATATCAACATACCATGTGTTTTTCAGTGCCGCCAGTTCTTCTTTCTCGTCCTGGCTCTTTTCTACACCGCCCCATGCTAAAATCTTGTCTAAAGAGCGCATGCGGTTTACACCTTTCAGCTGCTCGTTCTGCTCATGGCTAAAATCAAAACCCAGAGAGTTGGCCAGTTTTTTCCAGGCCTGGTAATGATATACTGCTGTATCTACTAATACCCCATCGAGGTCAAAAATGCATGCTATCGTGCTTACTTCCATATTAATTCAGTTCTAATACCAGCGTAGTCTTTGCCGGCACAGTGATCTCTTTAGTACTATTAAATTTCTCTCCGCTGATCACATTGGTAATTGCAGCCGTATTTTTCATCTGGGCAGCAAACCGTTCAGTTTTCAGTGTTTTTACTTTGTCTTCAGCATTTAATATTACCATTACGGTTTTGCTTCCTTCGGGAGTAATTCTGAAATAAACGTACATTCCATCTTCCGGTACGTACTGGATCAGTTTTCCCGACTGCAAAGCAGCGCTTTCCTTACGGTAGTGCGCCAGTTTGCTTACATAATTAAACGCTTCGTTTTCTTTTGGGGTACGACCGCCAGCAGTGAATTTATTCATTTTATCAGCTGCCCATCCCCCCGGAAAATCAGATCTTACCAGTCCGTCCGGATCAGAAAAGTTCTTCATAAGGATCTCTGTACCGTAATATAACTGTGGTACGCCGCGCATAGTCATCAGCAGGGCGATGCCAGATTTATACTTGTTGAAATCCTCATTGATCATAGAGTAAAAGCGGCTCATATCATGGTTATCCAGGAAAATTGCATTGCGGTTGGCATCCTGATACAGGAAATCCTGAGAAACAACAGTATACAACCTGAATATTCCATCCGTCCATCCTGATTTACCATTCAGTGCTTCATAGATGGTATTTTTCATCATATTATCCGTTACCCCCGGCAACTGTGTATCAAAGCCTCTGTTTACCGTATTTCCCTGTGTAAAGTAAGCCTGTGACGCCACAGAGTTTACTAGTGTTTCTCCAAAAATAGACAGGTTTGGAAATTCAGCTTTCAGCTTAGTTGCCCAGTCGGCCATATATGCCGGCTCATTGTAAGGGTATGTATCCAGTCTCAATCCGTCGATACCTGCATATTCAATCCACCAGATATGGTTTTGCGTCAGGTAATTCTGCACATAGGGGTTCCTCTCATTCAGGTCCGGCATGGTTGGTACAAACCAGCCATCCAGCATTTTCTTCCTGTCAGCTTCGGCAGCGTGGGGATCCATTACAGGTTCATCGCGGTAGCTGCTTTGTGTATACACCGGCCACTGGTTCACCCAGTCCTTCATTGGCATGTCTTTGAAGATCCAGTGCCCTGTACCAATGTGGTTATGAACGATGTCTTTAATTATTTTTAAGCCATTTGCATGTGCTTTATCTACGTAAGCTTTAAAAAGTGCATTGGTACCGTAACGGGGATCAATCTTGTAATGATCAGTTACCGCATAACCGTGGTAAGATGCTTTTGGCATATCGTTCTCTACTTCGGGTGTCATCCACAGTGTAGTTATACCTAAATCCTTGAAATAATCCAGGTGGTTCATTACTCCCTGGATATCTCCGCCGTGGCGGTAATACATGGAGTCGCGGTTCAACGTCTGTTCTTTCAAGCCTTTTACTTTATCATTAGAAGGATCACCGTTTGCAAAGCGGTCCGGCATCAGCAGGTAGATCAGGTCTTTGTTTGTTACACCCTGGATACGGGAAGGTGATGCATCCCTGTTTTTCAGTTCATAACTGTAATCGAATTTCTTTTTGCCGTTTTCTAAAAAGGAGATCGGGAATTTACCGGCTTTGGCATCAGCAGAGATTTCAAGATCAAGAAAAAGATAGTTTGGGTTTTCCACTTTGTGCAGTTCTACCAGTTTAACACCTGGATAATCCAGCTTAGCGGTATACCCTGCAATGTTTTTGCCATGGATCAGCAGCTGCAGTTTAGGATTATTCATGCCTGTAAACCAGAATAGGGGATCTACATGGTCTGGTTTGGATTGTGCCCATGTATTTGCTGACAGCAGCACAAGGAATATAACGTATAACTTCTTCATTTTTGCTTTTTTTCTGAGACTGAACGGAAAGATTAAATTGGGATAAACTAATATATTGAGGAACAACCTAAATTATTGGTGATAACTAAAAAAAGTGCCCTAACCTTAGTCGGGGCACTTGTGGTGTGTGTTTTATTGTAATACTATCGAGTACACGTAATTACCAGGGATACTTACGTTGAATGTAATTTTATAAGTGCCTGCTGTGACAGGAATAGCAGTACCGCCTTCTACCAGTGTACCATCTGCTGTAGCGTTGCTTCCGTAATTAAGTACATCTGTGCCGTTTGCCCTGAACTTTAATGTTCCTGCAGACAGTGCTTTAGTTACTGTCCATACTTTGGTACCGGTATCGTAGGTCATTGGTGTTTCAACATTTCCTGTTGCAGCGCCCATTACTGCCCATGTAGTTTTCAATGCAGAGTAAGTAAGTGCATTGGTATTTGCTTTAAGCTGGTAATAACCTGCACCTGTAATCTTAAGGTTATCTCCACTGCCTGCAACGATTTTACCTGCTGCAGAAGTTCCGTAAATAATATTGTCCCAGTTTGGTGCAGAGGTAATTTTAAACTCGTTTACTGCATCAGGAAAATAAATATATCCTTCATAAGATTTATCATCAGCTACAGAAGAGATCCTAGATGCTGTTGCAGGAGCCCAGCCCTGGTATGCACCCGGTACATACAGCGACGGATAATCAATGATAATCTGGTATGGAGTGATTGTATAAGTCAGCGCGTTTGAGTAAGCAGCAGGATGTTTGTCGCTGATCGTTGCTTTCACCCTGATGTCAATCTTACCTGCTACATTGTTGGTTAACTTAAGTTGATTACTGATGCTGTTGATATCTGCAACAGTAACAGTCTTTGTGAGTAAAGTTCCTGCTGATATCTCTTTTGGAGCTTTAAAACTATTACCAGAAATATCAACCTGAATAGTGTAAGACACCACACTGCCTTCAAATCCGAAGGTAGATGCGTTCCAGTTGAAAACACCGAAATTGACTGCGGCGTTCTCTTCCTTTAATAGCTGGGTAGTCAATGCGGTGGAAGTTAGTGCTGGTGCAGTACCGTTTCCTGCCACCACTTTAGTTTCATCCTTCTTGCAAGACATGAACATAATTATGAACATGCTGAAGGCTATCGTTTTTATAAATAATGATTTCATCTTGATGCGCTTATTTTTATAGTTGAAAGATGATTAATAGCCAGGGTTCTGAACCAGGTTAGTATTGGCGATGATATCAGCCGAAGGCAAAGGAAAGATACTGCGGGTAGCATCTACTGCACGGCCGGCATTTACGCCACCTTTGAATGGCCATAAGTAAGAGCCGTCAGTGAATTTTCCGAAGCGGACCAGGTCGGTACGTCTGTAACCTTCCCAGTAAAATTCTTTTGCTCTTTCTGTTAAGAGATTGTCTAAGGTCAGTGACGATACGTTTCCTGAATCATTACCGTAGGCACGGCGGCGTAAAAGGTTTACATAAGTTATCGCCATAGCGGTTGTACCACCAGTTCCTCCACGTAAAACAGCTTCAGCATAATTCAAATAAGCTTCCGGCAAACGGAACAACGGAAAATCTACTGAGGTAAACGTACCGTTTGTTGAAGGCGCAGTAATATTTGCCTGAGTAATGTTTTTGAATTTTGTTACGCGCAGGCCGTCGGTAAATACGCCAATATCATCGTTGGCAGCTTTAGTACCGAAAAACATGTAGCGTTGATCTGTAGCGCTTGCAGTACCAAACATTGCCGGCAAAGTAGAACTGGCATGGATACCACCCCATCCGCCGTTTGGCACACCAAATGAAGAAGGATTCATATCTGTGTTGATCGACGCATTGATAATGAAAGTTGTACCTCCATAATTTTGCGTAAAGTTACCATCATAGTTGATGGCGAAGATCGTTTCGCGGTTATTTACATCATTATCAGCAAGGAACAGGTTTTTGTAAGCCGACTGAAGGGTGTAGTTTCCTGCAATCACCTTACTTGCGTAGGTAATTGCTTCTGTATTTTTAGCTGTGCCAGTGTAAACCGCAGCATTCAGGTACAAACGTGACAATAACATATCCGCAGCACCTTTAGAAGCCCTGCCATACTCAGGCGTAGTCAATAATAAAGGCTCAACTGCCAGTAACTCTGATTCTACATATTTAAACAGGTCCGCACGTTTAATTTGTTTCGGAGAAACGATACCTATCGCATTTTCTTCAGTCAGGATCGGCGGATTACCAAACAGGTCCATCAGTACCCAGTACTGGTAAGCGCGTAAAAATCTTGCTTCTGCCCTGTATGCATCAATATTTGTCGCATCGGTTCCTGTGATATTACGTGAAGCCAGTTTCTCCGGAGTACTTTCACGAAGGAATTCGTTTGCTACAGTAATCTGGTAAAGACTTCTGGTATACAATCCGCGCAGGATGATATTTTCTGAACTGTAAGTAAGGTAATTCAGTTCATATACACCCGGGTCGTTCCATACACACAGGCCTTCGTCAGTTGTAAGTTCCTGGGCATTCCAGTACAAACGGATAAAATCAGAGGTTCCTGCATCGATACCACCCAGATCACTCTTGTCAGAGCCCGAACCGCTGGTGGTTGCGAAACTTGCATATACTTTTGCCAGAACTTGTTTATAGCCCGCTGGTGTTGAATAAACCACATCAGAGGTAAGGTCATTTGTAGGCGTTAAATTCAGGTCTTTTTTACAAGACGAGAGCGTAGCCAATAAAATGGCTGTACCCGTAAATATTTTGAATAGTTTCATCTTCTTAAATTATTAATATTAAAATCCAACGTTTACACCCAGACTGTATGTTCTTGGTCTTGGGTACAGGTTGTAATCTATACCAGTAGAATTTTCAGGATCGATGCCTTTGTAATCCGAGATCACAAATACATTTTGAACATTTGCCGTGAAGCGCAGTGTAGTACTCCTGTTTGGTGAGATCCTACCGAAGTTGTAGGCAAGACCTGCATTATCCATTTTCAGGAATGAAGCATTACGCACATAGTAGTCGCTCAGGAACTGGTTGGCTGTAAAGTTGGTTTCCAATAAATTGCTGCCTGCATTGTTAATCAGTCCGCTTGGGCTCAGCACATTTCTGCTTACACCAAGGTTGGAGGAAACGTTGTCGTAAATGTAATTACCTAAGTTTCCGCGAAGCACAGTGCTCAGTGTCCATTTTTTGTAGTTAAACGATGTTGTGAATCCTAAGATCACCTTAGGTTGCGGAGATTTATAGAAATACTTATCCTGATCGTTTACTACGCCATCATTGTTCAGATCCTGGTAAACACCTTCAATTGGTGCACCCTGCTCATTGTACACCTGTTTGTATACAAAGAAAGAACCCGGGTTGTAACCTGCAGCATTCCATTTCAGGGTTGTACCTGTTGCTCCGGTAATATCACCTGCTCCAATTTTGTAGTTGGGATCAGGATTTAAGGATAGATTGGTTACTTTATTTTTGTTGTAGGTAGCATTGAAGCCCATATCCCAGTTGATATCATCGCTTTTGATAATGGCTACGTTGATGCTTGCCTCGATACCTTTATTCTCCATGTTACCCACGTTGGTCAGCAACAAGTTACTGAAGTTAGTTCCTACCGGGATAGGCACAGTACTCAGCAGATCTTTGGTTTTTTTGAAATAAACATCTACGCTACCAAAAACACGTCCTTTAAACAAACCGTAATCGATACCGGCATTGTAAGTTGTTGATGTTTCCCATTTAAGGTTCCTGTCGTAAGCAATCGGCGTATAGAAGTGGTAATATTGACCACCGATATAATACTGCTGCTCATTGGCACTGTTATAGTAGTTTGGAAGGAAACTATAGTTGGCAATACCATCCTGCTGGCCGGTGATACCGTAACTTAAACGCATTTTCAAATCAGATAATACCTTGCTGTCCTTCAGGAAATCCTCGTTGATAGCTTTCCAGGTAAAACCGGCTGAAGGGAAATAACCCCATCTGTTATCTTCACTGAATTTGGAAGATCCATCGGCACGCATGGTACCTGAGAGAATGTATTTATCAGCCAGCGTATATACTACACGACCATAGTAAGACAATAATCTGTTTTGCTGGGTATCAAAAGGAAACACGGGATTACTGATTACTGCGCCCAGACCATTGTAGCTGGTGAAGTTGTATGTTGTGGTAGAGTTATCATAATAACCGTAACCAGCTGTTGCGTTAATATTACTGTTGATACCTTTCAGGTCTTTCGCATAATTGAAATAAAACTCTGCCAGTTTATTGTGCTGTACAGAATTGTATTGTGTAGAAGATCCGCTGGTACCAAAGCTTTGCGCTGCATAGTAAGGAATATTTGTATTTCCATATCCTTTAGATACATCGTAACCTGCATTGGCATTTACATGTAATTCAGGAAGGAAGTGGAAAGAGTAATCCAGTCTTAAGTTACCAAAACTTCTGTCGGCTTTACCAAGATCAGTTTTTTGCTCAATCAGTCCCAGTGGGTTTCTTGGTGCGTTAGGGTTTAACTGTCCTGTAGAACCTACCCATTCATAGTATCCTCCATATTGGTTGCTGGCATATACAGGTTGTGTAGGATCAAACTGGATCGCTGCTTTCACAGCATCCTGATTGGCAAAACGTGATTCACTCAGCGTACCTTTTAAATTTAAGTCTACTTTCAAATGGTTATCAAAGAAAGTCGGGTTTAAAGTCAGTGCTGCAGAAGCACGGGTAAGGTTATCGGTTTGCAGTGATCCTTTCTGATCAAGGTAACCGCCAGAAAAACGGTAAGGAACTTTTTTAAATGCTCCGGCAATGCTCAGGTTGTTATCAGTACTAAATACGTTTTTGTAAATTACATCCTGCCAGTCTGTATTAGCAGTACCCAGCAAAGCTTTCTGATCTGCTGTACCATTCGCATTTACATACGCACGAATCTGATCAGCAGATAATACATCTACTTTCTTGGCTACTGTTAAATAAGAATTTACTGTACTGAAGTTTATCACCGGTGCTCCTGATTTACCTTTTTTGGTAGTAATCAGAATAACGCCGTTAGATGCTCTGGAACCATATATAGCGGTTGCATTTGCATCTTTCAGGATCGTAAATGTTTCAATATCATTTGGATTGATCAAACTCAGTGGGTTACCAACTCCGGCGATCACATTACTATTTGTTGCGCCAGGCAATAAGTTACTACTGAAAGGCACACCATCAACTACAATCAGTGGGTCGTTACTCGCGTTTAGCGAAGCACCGCCCCTTACCCGGATTGTACTTCCTGAACCAGGAGCACCACCGTTTGAAGTAATGGATACACCGGCCACTTTACCTGAGATCAATTGCTCAGGAGAAGTAATATTACCCTGCTGGAATTCTTTTGCACCTACAGTAGTGATTGATCCTGTAAGATCTTTCTTTTGTGCGGTACCGTAACCGATTACCACTACTTCATTTAAATTCTGTGCATCAGGTTTAAGGGAGAAGTTAGCTACAGTGTTTCCCTGTACGGTTACATCCATATCAACAGAACGGTAACCGATGTATGTAGCCGTAAGCGTAACAGCACCGTTTGATACGCCTGTCAACCTGTAGTTACCTTTTACATCTGTGCTTGAAACTTTCGACTGCCCTTTTACCTGGACCGAAACACCTGGAAGCCCCAGTCCTGTTTCGTCAATTACTTTACCGGTTATGATACCGGTTTGTGCCTGTACGGCAAATGCTGCGAAGGTTAAAACCAGCAGCAAAACTCGCCTCATCACGTAAAATACTTTCATATTTATTGCTCTTTTTGGGTTATATATTTGGATATGCTATAAGTGTATATTACACTCCGGGTAAATTTACATTTGCGTTCAATATTTCCAAATTTTATATCAAAATAAAATTTAGCACCATATTTTATACTTCAAAAAAGAGTTTTTCAACCAATAAATTCTACGCAAATTTTTACACCGTGATCAATATATCAAGCGTAAAATATTATTATTCAGTCATATATAGGAATAAAACAAAAGAATAAAGTGTTTTATTTACACTAAGTGTTTTTCAAAGCATTTTACGGGAACGGTACCGGGAACGTTCCCGGTATTACTGACTTTCTATCTCTCAAAGTCAGACTTAAAACAGAAGATTCTGCGTATTTTCAGTCGGCCGCCATTTTTTTTTAAATAAACCCCGGAGTTCAGGGCAAAAAAAAGCCGGAAAATCAAGTCCTGAAGCGCAGCATAAAATCAAAAAAATGCTAAAGTTTAGCAGTCGAGTTCCGCTTGATCAGTTTCGAATCCAGCACCACGGTTTCACTGCTGTTTACCAGGTCAGGCGACTCTAAAATTTTGAACAAAAGGGAAGCAGCCTCAACCCCTATCTGTGTGGATGGCTGGGTAACTGTAGTGAGGGAAGGATTGAGCAAAGGGGCAATCTGCAGGCTGGAGAAACCAACTACCTTTACATCTGCGGGGATTGCAATATTCATATCGTAGCAGGCATAATAAGTAGCAAAGGCCAGTCTCTCTACCGAAGTAAAAACCCCGTCCGGTTTCAACTTTTTGAACATGTCTTTAAGGATGACATTGTTCCGCTTATAGCTATTGGTACAGTCTACAATTAAATGATCGTCAAATGGAATCCCGTACTTTTCCAGTGCATCCAGGTACCCCTGCATCCTGGTTTTTCCTATTGACAGGTTTTTATTGATTACAAGATAGGCAATTCGTGTACAGCCCTGTTTGATCAGGTGCTGCGTAGCAGAAAAGCTGCTGTCATAATCGTTGGTAATTACCCTTGGAGTGATAATATCTTCATAGACCCTGTCAAAAAACACCAGTGGCAAACGCTGCTGGTTTAGTTCGTTCAAATAGGTATGGTCGTTTGCCTCGCCTGATACCGACATGATGATGCCGTCAGCACGGCCATTGTGCAGGTGTCTGATAAAAGAAACTTCTTTCTCATAATCATCATCTGTAGCATAGATCAGAATGTGATAGCCCTTACTTCTGGCAATCTTTTCTATACCATGAATGGCCTGTGAAAAGAAATTATTGCCCAGTTCAGGAACAATCACAGCGATAGTTTTACTGCGTTGCTCGCGTAAATTACTCGCGTAATGATTTGGCTGGTAGTTGTATTCCTTTGCAGCAGCCAGTATTTTATCTTTGGTTTCTTTGCTGATATCACTATTGTCCCTGAAGGCCCTTGAGACCGTTGAGGTAGAGAGATTCAGCACTTTGGCCAGCTCCTTTATATTGATGTTACTCATTTATGCAGCATTAATTTAATCCTTCCAGCGCCATTCTCCAGCGATCTTTAAGGGCAGCTCCAATTTATTTGCTACAAGGAAAGCTTTCAACTTCTCCTCCGTTTGTCGTTCCACAGGGATAACCGGCGTATTTGCCAGTCCATCAATCAGCATTGTGCTGTAACGAACTGTATTTTTCAGTTGCTGTTCATCCACCAGGCTGAATTTGTCGCCATCAGAGTGGTAAAATTGTCCCGAATTATTTGGCAGCTCACCTCCTGCACCGCCACCTGTAGGAATTCCTTCCAGCATAAAGGGCTGATGGTCGCTGTGTAAACCTGCGCCAGCGCGGAATACATTTTTAAAGCCAGTATCGATCTTTGCAATCTGGCCTCCCCAGGTCGTAAACAGTTCCTTCATCTCCTCACGACTTGTAGCAAATCCTTTGGGATCATTGGTCATATCGTAGTTCAGCATAAACTTCAGCTGATCGAGCTCGTGTTTTTCCTGCGCAGCTTTGATATAAGCTTTGGAACCCAGCAATCCCTGCTCCTCGCCCATAAACAGTACAAATTCTACCGTTCTTTTTGGTTTTAAATTCAGGACTTTAAATGTCCTGGCCATATCGATCACCGCGAAAGATCCTATACCATTGTCAATTGCTCCTGTGGCAAGATCCCAGCTGTCAAGGTGCCCACCTACAACAATCTTTTCTTTTGGCAGGCTACTGCCTTTCAGCGTAGCTACAACATTCCTGGCTTTAATCTTACCAGAGAAATTGGTCATATTTAAACTGGCGTATTGTGGTTTAAACTTCAGTTGTTCCTTAAGCTGCATGCCATCTTCCAAACCAATACATACTGCCGGCACAGGGATTAACTTACCAGTAACCGACGCTGTTCCAGTTAGTAAAACCCCACCTTTTACGCCATTGATAATGATTACTCCTGTTGCGCCGTATTTTGTAGCTATCGCTGTTTTTTCAGAACGATGCAATGTGGGCGTTCCTGCCGCTGATCCGGGCAAAACACCCAGGTAAATCAGCGCGATCCTGCCTTTCACCTTGTCCTTGTCCTTAATATAATCCTCTTCCAGACCATTTCCCATATCTGCAATAGCTGCAGAAACTGAAGCCTTTACGGGAGAATGTGCAAGTGTTACAGATTTAACGGTATTCAAAGCGGATGGTAAATCTCCGATTTTAGTTTCGTTGGTCAGCCTGCTCCAGCTTTCTACCTCAAAAGGCTGATAGCTCAGCTCATATCCATAGGATTTCAACAGTTTATAAGCATATTCTTCTGCTTTGGCTCCGTTTGCAGATCCCGTCAGCCGGTGCCCGATGGTTTCAGTTGCGGATTTCAGCGTGCCATAGGCAGCAGAATGGGACTGAACTTCGGCATTTATTCTTTTAAAATCAGCATTGAGGTCATCCTGGGCATAGGCCGAGACAGCCAGCCCCGCAAAAAGGAGTTGAATTGAAAGCTTCATGAATATAATTTTTGATGAAATTAAGCTTAATAATAACGCTTAGGAAATTTTTCTCAACAAAAAAGCTTCCGTGGTAATATGGTTACTTTTTACGTTCGGTAGTATACCGTACCAGCTGCTCCAGTCCTGTTCTGGCCTCACTTTCTTCGAAAGTATACAAGATATCAAATGCTTCCTGCTGATACAGTGACATTTTCTCCTCAGCATAGCGGACGCCTTCGTTTTCATTTACAAAATCAATGATCTGCTGTATTTTGGCAGGTTCATCATTGTGGTTTTTCACGAGGTTAATGATCCTTTTCTTTTCTGTTTTACTGCTGCGGTTTAAGGCATAGATCAAAGGAAGAGTTACCTTTTTCTCTTTGATATCTATTCCCAGCGGTTTGCCCACATCATCAGTACCAAAATCAAAAGTATCGTCCTTAATCTGGAAGGCTATGCCTACTTTTTCTCCGAACAAACGCATTTTTTCAATCGTTTCTTCATCGGCACCTGCCGAAGCGGCACCGCATGCACAGCAGGAAGCGATCAGGGAAGCTGTTTTCTGACGGATAACATCAAAATACAGGTCTTCGCCAATATCCATTCTTCTTACTTTCTCTATCTGCAGAAGTTCACCCTCACTCATTTGTTTTACTGCTTCAGAAACGATCTGCAGCAGGCGGAACTCATTGTTGTTAACAGATAGCAGCAGTCCTTTTGCCAGCAGGTAGTCGCCCACCAGTACTGCAATTTTGTTTTTCCAGAGGGCATTGATAGAAAAGAAGCCCCTGCGTTCATAAGCGTTGTCTACCACATCGTCATGGACGAGGGTAGCGGTATGCAGCAGCTCTACCAGGGCTGCGCCACGATGAGTAGATTCGATAATACCTCCACAAAGCTTAGCGGCAAAAAACACAAACATGGGTCTGATCTGCTTGCCCTTTCTTTTCACAATATAGTGCGTAATGCGGTCCAGTAATGGCGCGTCACTATGCATTGAGGCTTTGAATTTTTCTTCAAAGACATCTATATCTGCGGCGATGGGTTTCTTAATCTGATCTATTCCTGGCATTCAGGTTTTAAAATTTGTGCAAACTTAATTAAATTCAGCCAAACTGGTGCTTAATTTAAAAATGATGTTATTTTTTGGCGCTGATATGTTTAAAGATCTGTTCTGCATGCACTCTTGAGTTCTCGATAAACCACTTATGTGTATCCATTCCTCCACAGACTACCCCTGCAAGGTACAAACCGCGCTGGTTGGTTTCCATGGATTCCGGATCATATACAGGAGCATTTGACACTTCATCTACCATCTGCACCCCTAATTTCCTGAGCATCTCAAAATTCGGTTTATACCCGGTCATGGCGATCACAAAATCATTTTCAAGCTTAAGCTCTCCTTCGGGGGTTTTCAGGGTGACAGTATCCTCTCCTATCTCAGTCAGTTCAGAATTGAACCAGGCCTTGATCGATCCTTCCCTGATCCTGTTCTCAATATCAGGCCGTACCCAGTATTTCAGGTGAGGGCCGAGTTCCGAACCGCGGATCACTAAGGTCACCTTAGCTCCCTTACGGTAGGTTTCAAGTGCTGCATCGATAGCAGAGTTATTTGCGCCCACTACCAGAACATTCTGAAAGGCATATAAATGGGGATCCTTGTAATAATGAGCCACCTTTGGCAGTTCCTCTCCGGGAATGTACATCAGTACCGGCACATCATAAAAACCGGTGGAGATCACCACATTCTTTACTTTATATGTCTTCTTTGAGGTAACCACTTCAAAGTCATCAGCTGCTGTTTTATCAACAGTTCGCACCTCTTCAAACAGATGGAGGTTCAGGTCAAACTTCTCGGCCACGCGGCGATAGTACTCTACCGCTTCATTTCTGTTTGGCTTGGGGTTGATGCTCACGAAGGGCACACCTCCTATTTCCAGTTTCTGCGAGGTGGAAAAGAAAGTCATGAATACCGGGTAATTGTACAGGCTGTTTACCAGCGCGCCTTTGTCTATAATAATATAACTCAGGCCGGCGTTTATCGCTTCAATACCACAGGCCAGTCCTATCGGGCCGGCGCCTACAATCAGTACGTCATATTCTTCCATGGGTAATCAGTTCCTTATCTCTTAATGTGAGGCAATAGTATCGGTTTTTTTTAAGTCTGTAGTTTTTAAAGCAGCATAACCACCCGCAATATCAATCACATTATCCACGCCCCTGGCTTTAAGAATGGAAGCAGCTATCATCGATCTGTAACCGCCTGCACAATGCAGATAATACGTTCCTGAAAGATTGACTTCATTTGTCCATTCGTTGATATAATCAAGCGGGCGTGTAACTGCAGACTCAAGGTGGCCGGCTTCAAATTCACCGGGCTTGCGCACATCCAGTACGGCTAACCCAGGGTTTGCGTTAAATTCTGTTTCAAATTCATTTACTGAAACTGAATCTACAGTATCAATTTCTTTGCCTGCATCTTTCCAGGCTTTTATTCCGCCTTCCAGGTAACCGATAGTATAATCGTATCCCACCCTGGCCAGGCGGGTAATAGCCTCTTCTGCTTTGCCTTCTTCCACGATTAGCAGCAGTGGTTGTTTAAGGTTTGTGATCAGCGCACCTACCCATGGGGCAAACTGTCCGCCAAGGCCGATATTGATCGATCGCGGGATAAATCCTGCTGCAAAAGCCTGCGGGTCTCTCGTATCCAAAAGCAGTGCCCCTGTATGGTTTGCCGTAACTTCGAACTCCTCCGGCGCAAAAGGGATCATCCCTTTTTTCTGTACATTGGCGAAACTTGTGTAACCAAACTTGTTCATTGCTGCATTCTTGGCAAAATACTGGGGTGGCGGCAATATGCCATCCGTTACCTGTGCAATAAATTCTTCCCTGCTTTCTGCTTTTAAAGCATAATTTACCTGTTTCTGGTTCCCAAGTGTGTCAAAGGTTTCCTTGCTCATGTTCTTACCACATGACGATCCTGCACCGTGGGCAGGATAAACCAGGATATCATCAGGTAAAGTAAGGATCTTTGCATGCAATGAGTCGTACAGCGTACCTGCCATCTCATCCATTGTCTGTGCTCCTTTTTGAACCAGGTCTGGTCTTCCCACGTCTCCGATGAACAAGGTATCACCGGTAAAGATACAGTAAGGTCTACCTTCTTTATCACTCAGCAGGTAAGTTGTAGATTCAGGTGTATGCCCGGGGGTATGCAGTGTTTTGATGCTGAGTTCGCCAATGTGAAAAACTTCGCCGTCTTCAGCAATATGTGAAGCAAAGTTTGTTACTGCTGTTGGCCCGTATATGATATCTGCGCCAGACTGCTGTGCAAGATCTACATGACCAGATACAAAATCGGCATGAAAATGTGTTTCAAAAATATATTTGATACGGGCACCAGCCTGTTGTGCTTTTTTTAAATAGGGCTGAACTTCGCGCAGCGGATCTATGATTGCCGCCTCGCCATTACTTTCGATGTAATAAGCTGCTTCGGCAAGACAACCTGTATAAATTTGCTCTATCTTCATCAGATTATAATTATTTCCTTTTTGCAGCACCCTGCCAGCAGCAAAGCCGGCTCAGTTACTATCCAAAAATAGGGTTAATATTCTTTAACCGCTGTTTAAAACAGCCTTCTTACACAAGTTTTACTTTATGCAGTTAACTCTCCGCGGAGGGATTGTTCCATCAGAAAAGCGATTTGAGTATTGGAAAGATCCTGTCCCATCAGGTACATCAGCTTTGTTACTGTGGCCTCGAAAGTCATGTCAAATCCGCTGATGATCCCCATTTGCTGCAATTGTTTGCTGGTTTCATACTTACCAAGTTCTACGGAACCACCCTGGCATTGTGAGATATCAACAATCAGCTTCTCCCGGTCAAGGGCATCCTGCAGGCTGTCTATAAACCATTGGGCGGTTGTGGTATTGCCGGAACCAAAGGTTTCCAGCACTATTGCGTCAACAGAGGATCCTGTAATGCCCTGTACCGCCTGCGGCGTAATTCCGGGATATAGTTTTAACACCCCGATATTTGCGTTGAATCTGGATTGTACCTGCAGTTCATCCGAGGGGTTGGGATTGATGTAGTTGGAGTAAAATGACAGGTTAACCCCTGCTTCTGCAAGGATATGGTAGTTGGGCGACTGAAATGCTTCGAACTTTTCTGAATTGTATTTTATGGCGCGGTTCCCACGGAAAAGCTGGTAATCGAAATAGATACATACTTCTGGTACCATCGCAAGACCATCTTTTTTGGTTGCCACAATTTCCAGTGCTGTAATCAGGTTTTCCTTGGCATCCGTCCTGATTTCGCCAATTGGCAATTGAGATCCCGTTAGGACTACTGGTTTACTCAGGTTTTTTAACATGAAACTTAAAGCCGACGCTGTATATGCCATAGTATCCGAGCCGTGAAGTACCACAAAGCCGTCGTAATCATTATAGGTACGTTCAATAATTGCAGCCAGTTCTGCCCAGATCACCGGATCCATATTTGAAGAATCAAGTATGGGATCAAAAGAGTGTACATCCAGCTGGTAATTGAGACGGGCAAGCTCAGGGACATTCTGCCGGATCTGTTTAAAATCGAAAGGAATCAGCGCGCCGGTCAGCGAGTCGTTTACCATACCAATGGTTCCCCCTGTGTAAATGATGAGAATTTTAGTCATTATAAAATCAGACATTAAATATTTTGACAGAATTTGCCGTTGTTACTTCTGCCACTTCTTCGATAGAGATATTGTAAAGATCTGCCACTTTTTGTGCTATGTGGATAAGGTAACTGCTTTCGTTGGGCTTGCCCCTGTAGGGTACCGGAGCAAGATATGGAGAATCGGTTTCCAGCACAATATGCTCCAGAGGAACATGCATCAACACGTCATCCAAACCTGCTTTTTTATAAGTTACCACACCTCCAATGCCAAGGTAAAATCCCAGTGCTATAGTGCGCTCTGCCTGTTCAAGATTGCCTGTAAAGCAGTGCATGATTCCTCTAAGGCCATCCCCTTTTTCGCTTTCCAGTACTTCAAACACTTCATCAAAGGCTTCGCGACAGTGGATCACTATTGGGAGCTGTTTACCTTTTGCCCACTTGATCTGTTCCCTGAAAGCTTTCTGCTGGATCCCAAGCGTAGTTTTATCCCAGTACAGATCAATGCCAATCTCTCCTATGGCATAGATTTTCCTGCTTGCTATACTATTGTAAATTTCTTCGAGGACCGCTTCATAACCTTCCTTCACATCAACCGGGTGAAGTCCCAGCATACCAAAACAGTTCTCCGGATATTTTTTTACGACATCATCTATTTTAGCGATCGAAGAAATATCAACATTGGGCAGGAACAAACGGCTGATCTGGTTATCAAAACAGCGCTGAAAGAGGCCTGCCTGTTTTTCTTCATCCGTTTCGTAGTATAAATGAGTGTGGGTATCTGTTAAAAGCATAAAACAAAGTTAATAAAAAAACCCTGTCCGGATTTGGACAGGGTTTACTACTGATGATTAAATCAGCAATTATTATCTAACTGCAGGAGCAATTGCTGGTGCAGCAGCTACAGGAGCACCTGTTGCTTTTTTAATGTCAGTAATCTCAACTTCAAAACATAAAGGAGAGAACGGAGTGATACCGCCCTGTGGCATTCCACCTTCACCGTAAGCCAGTGCAGAAGGGATGATCAAAGTGATTTTTCCACCTTTACCAATCAGTTTAAGACCTTCGTCAAATCCCGGGATCGCTCTTCCCAATGTGAAAGGACGTGGACCATATTGAGCCATTGGTGTAAATTTACCATTGTCTTTTGCTACTTTCTCTACACTTGTATCGAAGATGTTTTCTTTACCGTCAGATTTTTTAGTCAGTAATTTACCCGTGTAATTTACCATCAGAGTATCTGTAGGAGTTGCTCTTTGTGCATCACCAGGAGCAGTGATTACATATTGTAAACCAGAAGCGGTAGTTTGTGGTTTCAATTTATTGTCTTCAATAAAGTTTTTGATTTTTCCTGCTTCAGCAGCTTTGTGTTTTGCAACAGTTGCTTTGAAATCAGCCTGGAAGAATTCGGTTGCTTTTTTCTGGAAAGTTGAATCCGCCTCGCCTGCAGCTTTGTGCATTACTTTTTCAATTTTCACAGTAAAGATCATGTATTTATCTTTTTGAGTAGCTGGTTTTGGCTGGTTAGAATATTTAGCCATTGAATCCAGGTCAATTTTAAAAGTAGCACTGTCACCTTCCGCCAATAACATCAGGGCGTCAGAGATATCACCTGCCCATTGTTTTTTAGATACAGGGAATACAGCTGGCTGCTGGATATCATAAGTACTGCTGGTTACTGAATCTTTTTCAGTTTTTTGAATTGCATTGATTTTGATAATGTCACCTTCAACGATTTTATCTTTTCCTTCGGTTTTGTGAATCTGGTACATTAAGCCACCCGGACCTTTTTTGAAGTTGTTACAAGCTGCTAAACCAAGTGTAGCAGCAAAAAGAAATACTAATGTTTTTTTCATTTTTTGTTTGATTGCTTTTTCATTTGTAATGAAGCTTGCTGCGGCTGCTGCCTTGCAGGTTTCATTGTTTGATTTAATTGTTTTTTCATCTGTAATGAAGCTTGCTTTCGGCTATTGCCCTGCAGGTTTCATCTTGTTATTTAATTGTTTTCCTGTGTGATGAAGCTTGATGCGGCTATCGCCTTGCAGGTTTCATTGTTTATTTTATTGTAATAATTGAGTTTTATATTCAGGCACTATTGATTTAAAATAACTGATGGTATCTTCGAGGTTTCTTTCAGAATAACCGCCAGCGGCATTTCTGTGTCCACCGCCATTAAAATATTTTTTGCAGATCTCATTCGCAGGAAAATCGCCTGTGGAGCGCAAAGATAATTTAACTTTATCAGATCTTTCAATAATAAAGGCAGCCAGTTTGATACCATTGATGGATAGTGCATAGTTCACGATACCTTCAGTATCACCGGTAACGATCTCAAAACGTTTCAGTTCTTCAGCGGTAACAGATATAATGGCAGTATTCAGTTCCCTGATGATTTCCAGTTTATTTGTAAGGCAGTTCCCCAGGAAACGTAAACGGTTCTCCGTAGCATTATCGTATACAAGCTGGTGAATTCTCCAGTGTTCTGCGCCTGCATCAATCAGGTCGGCCCCAATACGGTACACATCAGAAGTTGCAGATGCAAATCTGAACGAGCCAGAATCGGTCATAATACCAGTATATAGACAGGTAGCAATGTCCTTGTTCATCATCTGACCATCTTCCAGTACGTTAACGATGAAATCATATACCAGTTGTGCAGCTGCGCATGCATTGATGCTCCAGTGTCTGTAATCATCAAAATCTTCGGGCTCCAGGTGGTGATCGATCATCACTTTGTAGGCAGAAGAACTGCGGATAACCTCGCCCAGCTCATTGATCCTGGTCAGCGTGTTAAAATCCAGACAGAAAACTAGTGCCGCCTCGGCAACATATTGCTCAGATTTCTCCTTTTCTTCCGTATAGATGATCACATCCGAATTATTCGGAAGCCAGTGCAAAAAGTACGGATAGTCTGTCGGGGTAATCACTTTCACATGGTGTCCGCCCTGGATCAGGTAAGCATATAAGCCCAAAGATGAGCCCATCGCATCTCCATCAGGTTTGTGGTGCGTTGTAATTACAATTTTCTGCGGCGTTGCCAGCAATGATTTGAGTTCAGAAAGGGATAGCATATTCGCTGCAAAGCTAATAATTTAATGATTAAATGATTCCTTTATATTTGATGTTTAATATTAACAGCAGAAAATGTAGTTTTGCAGAACAAATAAAACGAAGATGAGTACAAACAGAACATTTACAATGATTAAGCCAGATGCGGTAGCAAATGGGCACATCGGTGCAATTATCAATGACATCACTGCTGCAGGTTTTAAAATCATTGCCTTAAAATACACAAAATTAACAGAAGAAACCGCTGGTAAATTTTATGAAGTTCATAAAGACCGTCCTTTCTATGGCGACCTGGTTACTTTTATGTCTTCAGGACCAATCGTAGCTGCTATTCTTGAAAAAGACAATGCTATTGAAGACTTCAGAAAACTGATCGGTGCTACCAACCCTGCACAGGCAGAAGATGCTACTATCCGAAAAAAATATGCACAGTCGATCGAAGCTAATGCAGTTCACGGATCAGATTCAGATGAAAATGCTGCAATCGAAGGAGATTTCTTCTTCACAGCTGCTGAACGTTTCTAGTTTCTGCTGATGCTATTGAAATAATACTAAATAAGCACCCCTAAAAGGTGCTTATTTTTTTTAAAACCTATACTAACCACAAAAATTAAATTCATGAAGAAATTATTGATCACGCTATTGATTCCCTACTGTGCTATGGCGGTAGATGCGCAAACCAAAAAGCCTGTGGCCAAAAAAACTGTAAAAACTGCAGCAACACCGGTAAAATTTGTAAGTGCACTGGATTCTGCAAGCTATGCCTTCGGGATGTCAATGGCCGCCAGCCTCAAAAGTAACGGCTTAAAAACTTTGAACTACGACATGCTGCTGAGGGGTTTGAAAGACGAATTTGCAGGGCAGAAAACTTTATTGAGCCAGCAATCCGCGCAACAAGCCATTGGAAATACATTTAAAACCGTAAGTCAGGCTAAATTTTCAGCTAACATTACCGAGGGCAAAAAATTCCTGGAAATCAATAAAAAAACCCCCGGCGTACAGACTACTGCAAGCGGATTACAATATCTGGTATTAACGCAGGGCAAGGGAATTAAACCAGCAGCAACAGATTCTGTACTGGTACATTACAAAGGTACTTTACTCAACGGAAAGCAGTTTGACAGCTCTTACGACCGCGGAGAGCCAATTACACTGACACTTGACAGGGTAATCCCAGGATGGACAGAGGGCATGCAGCTGATGTCAACCGGCAGCAAATACAAGTTCTTTATTCCTTACGATCTAGCTTATGGAGAGCGTGGTGCAGGTCAGGATATCCCGCCTTACAGCACACTTGTTTTCGAGATAGAATTGCTTAAAGTGAACGGTAAGTAACATTTGTCCCAAACCATTCCAAAAATAGTTTGTTGTAATCCCATAAATTAAATCAAACTATCATGAACATTAAGAAATATTTCCCCCTCGCCTTCGTTGCTTTATTGGTTACAACACTTTCCAGCTGCTCCCTGGTTGAAGGTATTTTTAAAGCCGGCGTATGGTCTGGTATTATCGTAGTAGTGGTAGTGCTTGCCCTGATCATCTGGGTAATCAGCAAGATTTTTGGCGGTGGCAGAAGCTAGTTCTACAAAAATATAATCTCATTAATGACCTCAGAACCGGCGCGTTCATTCAGTTTTTGGATGATGCCGGTTCTCACCATCATCAGTTCATTTTTAATGACTGAGGATTCTATACGGACGAAAAGCTTTTTGTGGGCAATATAAATCTGAGTGGTACGGTTACCTATAGCAGTGCCCATGATTTCCGGCCACATGGCCACTACCCCTGTTTCATCAAATTTCCCTCTTAACCTATAAACCGACAGCATCTTGGTGATGGCATCTTTCAGGATCATATCATTAGGTTTACGCATGGTGTATAGATCCGTTACTGACCTCAAACAAAGTTACAGGAACTTTGATCTGATTAAAAATATTTATTACTCTTTCTTTTCCCGTGTCAGTGATAAAGATCTGGCCGAAATCATGATGCGAAACCATCTCCATCAGCTTATGCATGCGGTGGTCATCAAGTTTGTCAAAGATATCATCCAGCAGCAACAGGGGTTTAAAACCCTTGTATTTTTCAACGTAAGCATACTGTGCAAGTTTCAGTGCGATCAGGAATGACTTCTGCTGACCCTGTGAACCAAATTTTTTCAGCGGCATATCAGCAATACTGAAGATCAGGTCGTCCTTGTGGATGCCGGTTGTGGTCCTCTCCAGGATCTTATCTTTTTCTATGGATTGCTGCAGCAAAGTATCAAATGCCGTATCATTTAATTGCGAATGATAAACCAGACTTACCTGTTCAGCATCTGTAGTC
Organism: Pedobacter sp.; assembly: GCF_040513095.1. Taxonomy (GTDB): domain Bacteria; phylum Bacteroidota; class Bacteroidia; order Sphingobacteriales; family Sphingobacteriaceae; genus Pedobacter. The sequence continues at coordinate 29,719 of NZ_JBEVDX010000162.1, forward strand.
AGGTACTGATAGTATTTATTGAATAACAGGATATAATCCTGCATAAACTGTTTGCGTTTTTCAAAGATCTTCTGCCCTGAGTTCACCAGTTGCTCATCAAAGATCTCCAGCAGTGCCGGGTCATACCTCCTGGTTGCAGCAATCTGTTTCAGCAAGGCGTTCCTGTTCAGCAGATGGCGGTTATAGATGATCAGTTCATCAAGATACTGTGCATCTGTCTGCGAGATCACATTGTCCATAAACCGGCGGCGTTCTTCACTCCCATCCATGATGATCGTTACGTCATAGGGCGAAATCATTACCAAGGGGAACAATCCAATGTGACTTGCGAGTTTGTCGTATTCCTTTTTATTTCTCTTGAACTGTTTTTTCTGGTTTTTCTTTACCCCGCAGGTGATCTTTTCATTTTTCTCCTGACGGTCAAAATCACCCTGGATCAGGAAAAGTTCTTCAGCTGTTTTGATCTGCTGACTGTCAATAGGATTGAAATAGCTTTTGCAAAGGCACAGGTAGTGTATTGCATCCAGCAGGTTGGTTTTCCCGGCGCCATTATTCCCTACAAATGCGTTGACAGTCCTGGAAAACCGTAAATCAGCATCAGAATAGTTCTTAAAGTTGAGCAGAGTAATATTTTTTAACCACATATGTATGATCAGCAAAGTTACCGTTTAGCTTTGTTAAAATAACGTGATGTGGAGATTTGTTTCCCTCCGGCAGCTATCCCTATCAGATTCAGGAAGTTCGAAACTGAACGCTTCGCTAAAAATTTATGTAAATACTAAAAAAAGAGGTTGATACTTTAACCGAAAAATGTATTTTTGCAATCCTTAATTTTTTTAAATAAAATGTCCACAACAGAAAAAGAAGTAAATTATAACGTTAGAAAGGGTTCTTTTGTAGAAGAAAACTCTAAAAGCCTTTTGTTCATTGCCGGTGCGGTTATCGTATTGGTGGGCATATACTTCTGGTATCAGAACGTATACTTAAAAGGAAGAGCTGAAGAAGCGTCTGCAAAAATGTACAAAGCAGAACAATATGTTGGGGTAGACTCACTAGCAAACAAAGCAATTAACGGAGATTCAGGTTATCCTGGTTTTGAGAAAATTGCTGACGAATATAACAATACAAAATCTGCAAACTTAGCCAACCTTTATCTTGGCGGAATTTATTTACGTAAAGGGGAGTACAAAAAAGCGGCAGATGTTTTGGGCAAATATGCAGAAACAGGCAGTCCTGTGGCAGATCCTCTGGCATTGGGAATGCTGGGCGATGCATACAGCGAGCTGAAAGATTACAGCCAGGCGATTACCTACTATAAAAAAGCTGCTGATAAATCGAGCAATAAATTTACATCTCCTATGTTCCTTAAAAAACTGGGCCTGGTTTATGAAACGCAAAAAGATTATGAAAATGCTGAAAAAGCTTATACAAAAATCAAATCAGAATTCCCTGCAAGCCAGGAAGCTACGATGATCGATGAATACATTGCCCGCGTCACTGCAGCACAGGGTAAGTAAAATAAAATATTTTGACAAAGGCCTGCATTTTATGCAGGCCTTTTTTT
>NZ_JBEVDX010000163.1:0-36829 GCF_040513095.1 Pedobacter sp.
ACGTCGCACATGGCGGTCATATCGATCGAGGTACTTTTTCTTGCAACTTTTGCTCTTGCCATAATTTTAAAATTACTTATGTTTTATATAATGATGTTAATTCTTCCGGTTTTCCATAAAGCCGGTAAAAAAAAATAACATTATTTTCTATTTATGCGTAGAGGCATAAGTTTGGATGATGCTAAAACCAGCTTCATCAATTGCATAAGTTAATTTATCAATTTTAGAAGTCAGGATGTTGTACATGATAATCGCTGTAGTTGAAGTACCGATACCAGTTGCAGTATTGATAAGTGCCTCAGAGATACCTGTTGCTAACGCTGCTGAATCCGGAGAACCAGCTGCACCTAAACCACCGAAGGCCTTGATCATACCAGTTACTGTTCCTAACAGACCCATCAATGTACCTACTGATACCAGAGTTGCAATTACAGTTAAGTTTTGCTCTAACATTGGCATTTCCAAAGTAGTAGCTTCTTCGATATCTTTCTGGATAGCAAGACATTTCTGATCAGTATCCATGTTAGCTTCAACTTCCATCTCACGGTATTTTTTCAAACCAGATTTGATTACGTTGGCTACTGAACCTTTTTGTTTATCGCATTCTGCAATAGCAGCTTCGATGTTATTTGAATTTAAAAGAGACTGTACTTTTTTAACAAAAGCATCTAAACCTGCTGTACCTGTTGCTTTACCGATTACGATGAAACGTTCTACTGAGAATACGATTACCATTAAAAGCATACCCATTAAGATTGGAACGATTACCCCACCTTTGTAAGCCATACCAGCATAGTTACCCGTTTTTGGAAGATTTTCAACGTTGTTATCGATGAAGTTGTTTGCATCTCCCAGAACAAATTTATAAAGGAGAATTCCGATAATAATACAAATAGGGATGGTTAATGTAGCGAATAGATTTGAAGCTGATGATGAGCCTTCTTGTTTAACTGTTGTTGGTTTTGGTGCGTTTGCCATTTTTTTTTAGTTTTTGAGTTTTTAGTACTTGTTTTTTAAAGTTTTTTTAAATGTAGATTATTATTCCGTAATACACACAACGACGAATAGAATCAAATGTTGCAATAAACAAATTTATAACTTTGATTTAAATTCCAAATTAAATTATCGTTACCAGCTAAAATAGATTATTTGCAACCAAATTCTCTTTGCAGTAGTGTATATTAAAAAAGATTGCCTCGTTTGGGAGACAATCTTTCACAATGAAAACTAAAAAAAAATTGAAATGCAAATTTTTCCCTAAAAAAATTGATTTAAAACGCGTTTTCCACAACTTTCGGGATTGATTCCCACATTTCCCCAGTTGCGAAATCCCCAAACTGCCCAAAATTTTCATTAAACGCTTTAGCCAGCTCATTTGTTTTCAGATCATATTTATTTTTATCTGCCCAGGTATTTCTGGGATTTAAGATTTCTGATGGGACTCCAGGGCATGCTTCAGGCATAAGCAATCCAAAAACCGGATGCTCTGTAAATTTGGCAGCCCTTAACTTTCCCTTCAGTACCGCCGTGATCAATGCCCTTGTATGACTTAATATCATTCGCTGCCCCTCACCGTAAGCCCCGCCGCTCCATCCGGTATTCACTAACCAGACATTTACCTGGTGCCTTTCCATTTTCTCACCCAGCAGAGCCGCATATTTTGCAGGGTGCAAAGGCAGGAAAGCCTTTCCGAAACAAGCTGAAAATGTTACCTGCGGTTCATTAACACCAGCTTCCGTTCCTGCAACCTTAGCTGTATAACCCGATATAAAATGAAACATGGCCTGTCCGCGTGTTAATTTTGAAAGCGGCGGCAGTACCCCGAAGGCATCTGCTGTAAGAAAAAATATATTTTTAGGAACAGCCGCAATTGAAGATCCTGCCGCGTTATTAATATAATGTATCGGATAGGCTACGCGCGTATTTTCTGTTTTTTCAATATTCGAGTAATCAACCTCCCGCGTACCAGGAAAATAATTGATGTTTTCCAGCATTGCACCAAACCTCACTGCAGCATGGATTTCCGGCTCTTTCCCGGGCGTTAGGTCTGCACACTTGGCATAACAGCCCCCTTCAAAATTAAAAACGCTCTGCTCGCCCCATCCATGTTCATCATCTCCGATCAGGCAGCGCTCCGGATCAGCAGATAAAGTGGTTTTGCCGGTGCCTGACAGACCGAAGAAAATTGCTGTATCACCTTCTGCACCTACATTGGCCGAACAATGCATGGATAATGTATGCCGCTGTTCCGGCAAAATAAAATTCAGGACGGAAAACATTGCTTTTTTTATTTCACCGGTATATCCTGTACCACCAATCAGGATAATCTTCCTGGAGAAATTCAGAATAGAAAAATTAGCCTGTCTCGTTCCGTCTGTTGCCGGGTCAGCCTGGAAATCCGGTGCAGCAATAATCGTCCATTCGGGATCAATGAACTCTCCCTCTTCCGGTCTTAAAAACAAATTGCAGGCAAAAAGATTCTGGTAGGCAGTTTCTGTGATCACCCTGATGCCCGTTCTGTATTGCTTATCAGCACATGCATAGGCATCCCTCACATAAAATTTATTCTGATTCAGGTGCTGGCATACCTTTCGGAGCAAGATATCAAAATCGGAAGGGCTAAAGCGAATGTTGATATCACCCCACCAAACAGCATCACGGGTAATATCGTCAAGGACAATAAATCTGTCTTTGGGCGACCGACCTGTAAATTTACCTGTATCTACTGCTAAAGCACCTGTAGAAGTGAGCGTACCCTCACCGTTTATGACAGCTTCCTCAATCAGCTGAGGCACACTGAGCTGATACAATGCGTGATCATTACCCAGTTGCAGCCAAGAAAGGTCTGGCCCGGGCATTAAAACTTTGTTCATAACAAGAATATTTGGTATGACAAAGCTAAGCAGATATTTATTGAAAATTTATGCTTTTAAATGAAAACATTTAATATTGTAGCATTTACACTAACAATCAAAATGCTGGCAAACAATGTTTTATAGCCATAATCAGCCGCCTGATTTTTTTACTTTAAATCCTTCTTTTTGCAAAATTAACACAACTTTATCTCTGAAATCTCCCTGGATAATCATTTCTCCATCCTTTGCCCCTCCCCCAACTCCACACTTTGTTTTCAGCATTTTTGATAAAGTTTCCAGCTCAGCGGCACTCCCGCGGTACCCGGTGATTAGCGTAACCGCTTTACCACCCCTGTTCTTACGGTCAAGTGTTACCCTAAGGTCCTGCTGATTGTTTGGAACAGTTTCTTCAACAGACTCCTGTTCATGCTCATAATTAAATGAAGGATCGGTAGAATACATGATCCCGCCAAGGTCACTCAGTGATTTTTTCTTTGGGTTGCTCATCGTTATATTTAAATAATGGCTGCAGTTGCCGCCGGTATAATAACATTCAGGGATAAGGGGGAAACCGATACAGCAATGTCCCTGCCCATAAAAAAGGGTTCTCCGTCAATATGTATTGCTGCATCTTCCAAGCGAGTAATCCGGATATCCTTCCCCTTGATAATCTCAACCAGATCAGAATGGTCGGTACTTCCGTTCAGCATCTGATAAGCCAGCAGGGGGATTTTATATAAGGGAAAAGATTTAATGATACATACATCAAGCAGGCCGTCCGTTACAGAAGCCTGAGGGGACACATGCGCATTGTTTCCATATTGCGATGAATTGGCAACACTGACTACAAATGCCGTCCGCGTATAGCCTCTGCCATCTATAAGCAGATGATAGGTTTCAGGCTTATAGTTGATCATTTCCTTCAGACCAAGCTTTAGGTAACCGGAAAGGCCCCTTTTTTTATTGCCTACAAAAACCGAACTGATATGTGCATCAAATCCCATCCCTGCCATATTAAAGAAAAACTTGTCATTTAATGTCCCGGTATCTATTCTAACTACATTAAGGCCATTGATAACCTGAATCGATTTTGCCGTATTCATCGGGATCTTCAGAAACCTGGCCAGCCCGTTCCCTGACCCGAAGGGAATAATGCCCAGAATTTTCTGCTGCTGCATCACCTTCGTGGCAATCTCATTGATGGTGCCATCGCCACCTACAGCGACGATCACATCAAAATTCTTATTTGCAGCTTCTTCCGCAATCTCAGCTGCATGTCCAACATATTCTGTAAAGCTATAGTTCGGATTGAACTTGGACCGGTCCAGGTTTGCATCAATGATAGCAGGTATCTTTAATTTATCCTTCCCACCGGAAATAGGATTAATAATAAATAGAATGTTCGACTTTGCCAAGGGGTATGAATTAATTCGAGTACAAAATAATTGATATTTTTTGACTAAATTGAATATATATAGTAATTTTGCAATCCTAAGGTGGACTGATTTGCGATGTTATGCATACATAACGGGATTGCAACCACGTAAAAAAAAGTGCTAACCATTCATACACTTCCTTTTACTGCCTGTTTTTGCAGGGTCATTATCCATTTTATATAATTGTTGATTATAAAATTAATTATTTAAAATGTCGTATTTATTTACATCAGAATCTGTTTCTGAAGGCCATCCGGACAAAGTTGCAGATCAAATCTCAGATGCACTCATTGATAATTTCTTAGCATTTGATCCAGAATCCAAAGTTGCATGTGAAACATTAGTAACAACCGGGCAGGTATTTCTGGCTGGTGAGGTAAAATCAAAAGCCTATCTTGACGTTCAGAAAATTGCAAGGGAAGTAATCAGTAAAATTGGTTACACCAAGGGCGAATATATGTTCGACAGTAATTCCTGCAGTGTGTTATCTGCTATACATGAACAATCTCCTGATATCAATCAGGGTGTGGATAAAGCCGACAAAACTACCCAGGGTGCAGGTGACCAGGGAATGATGTTCGGATACGCAACCATTGAGACTGACAACTTCATGCCTTTAGCGCTTGACCTTGCCCACAAGATCCTTATCGAACTGGCAGCCATCCGCCGCGAAGACAGCGAAATTAAGTATTTACGCCCTGATGCAAAATCTCAGGTAACCTTAGAATATAATGATAACAATGAGCCTGTAAGGATCGATTCTATTGTCGTTTCTACACAGCATGACGACTTTGACGAAGAGCAGAGCATGCTAAAAAAAATCAAAGAGGATATCATTAACATTCTTATTCCACGTGTATCAAGCCAGTATCCTCAATTTGCGCACTTGTTTAACAAGGATATCAAATATCATATCAATCCAACTGGTAAATTTGTGATCGGTGGCCCGCATGGCGATACAGGACTGACAGGAAGAAAGATCATTGTTGATACTTACGGTGGTAAAGGTGCCCATGGCGGTGGTGCATTCTCAGGAAAAGACCCCTCTAAAGTTGACCGTTCTGCGGCTTATGCAACCAGACACATCGCTAAAAACCTTGTTGCAGCCGGTGTTGCTGATGAACTGCTTGTTCAGGTTTCTTACGCAATCGGTGTTGCTCAGCCAATGGGTATCTACGTGAACACCTACGGAACCGCTAAAGTAAAGGACGCCGAAGGCAAAACACTTACAGATGGTGCAATTGCCAAAGAAGTAGAAAAAATCTTTGATATGACGCCTTACGGAATAGAAACACGTTTGAAACTGCGTAATCCTATTTATTCTGAAACCGCAGCCTACGGACACTTCGGGAAGAAAAACGAAGTAGTAACTAAAGTATTCAAAGCTTCTAACGGCGAAGAATCTTCGGTTGAAGTAGAATTGTTTACCTGGGAAAAATTAGACCATGTAGATGCTGTTAAAGCGGCATTTTCTTTATAACATTTGACCTTAAGGTCATCCCAGTAAAAGGGCTGTATCGTTTCTGAACGGTACAGCCCTTTTCTTTTTCAGGCAATCTGCTGTCCTGCATAAAAAGACCTGCTTTTCCCAGCAATTTTATTTACGTAGTAATAAGTGTAAATTTGAAAAGATGCGCAAATTCATACTTATACTCTTTATAAGTCTTCAGTTTGGAAGACTCTCTGCACAGCAGACGAAAACACCCGATCAGCTGTATGGACAACTCTTTGTTGATGTACAGATGCAAAATGTATTAAAAGATGGTAAAACCTTTGTGGATTGTCTTCCGAAAAGAAATCCAAAGTTAATCCTGCAGGATTATACAACCCTGAAGAAAACCAGGGGCTTCAACCTCGAAGGTTTTATCGGCAATAACTTTATCCTTCCGGATACAAATACGAGTGTGGTCCTTACCACGAATAAATCAGTTGTTAAACATATCAATGAGCTATGGGCGGGACTGGAGCGTATTCCAGCAGATAAAACAGCCAATAGCAGTTTACTCAGCCTTCCCTATCCATATATTGTACCCGGCGGCCGTTTCAGGGAAATCTATTACTGGGACAGCTATTTTACCATGTTAGGGCTCAAAGCTTCAGGTAAAGATGAAGTGATTGAAAATATGATCAGGAACTTTGCCGATCTTATCAGTCACTATAACCATATCCCTAATGGTAACAGGAATTATTACCTGAGCAGGTCTCAGCCCCCATTCTTTGCCCTGATGATTGATATGCTCGCGCAGATTAAAAATAAAGAGGTATATCAAACTTATCTGCCCTATCTGGAAAAAGAATATGCCTACTGGATGGACAAATCTGCTCCAACCAAACACGTGGTAACAATGCCCGACGGTAGCAAGCTGAACAGGTACTACGATCAGCTTAATATCCCCCGCCAGGAATCCTATAAGGAAGACGTGCTTATTGCCCGGGAAACCGGAACACAAAATCCTCAGGTATACCGTGATATCCGCTCCGCTGCCGAAAGCGGATGGGATTTCAGCAGCCGCTGGTTTTCTGACGGCACACACCTGAAAACTATCCAGACCACTCAAATCATACCGGTTGATCTCAATTGCCTGTTATATCACCTCGAAAGCACCCTTCAAAAATCTTATGCCCTCAGGCATGATGCCGCAAAAGAAAAGCTATACCGGGGTCTGGCTCAGAAAAGGAAGAAAAGCATTCAGAAGTATTTCTGGTCTGGCACCCAGCAGTGGTATACAGATTACAACTATAAAACAAAACGATCTTCGCCAGTATTAAGTTTAGCAGGAATGTTTCCGCTCTTTTTTAATGTTGCAGATCCGGAACAGGCCGGGATAGCTAAAACTGCGCTGGAAGAAAAATTCCTTCAGGCCGGTGGCCTAAGTACTACACTGCTCAATACACAGCAGCAATGGGATGCTCCAAACGGATGGGCACCGCTGCAATGGATTGCCATCACAGGTCTCGAAAACTATGGTTATCACGAGCTGGGAAAGAATATAGCAACCAGATGGGTTGATCTGAATACCAGAGTTTACCACAATACCGGAAAGCTCATGGAAAAGTACAATATCACTGATATCCATCTTATTGCAGGAGGTGGGGAGTATGCCTCACAGGATGGCTTTGGCTGGACCAACGGCGTGCTGTTAGGTCTGATAAAGAAATATAATTTACCTGAATAAAAAAAACGAAACCATTTACAACAGGCATTGTTATAGAGAAAACAATCTTTATTATGGAACAGCCAATAGAAATGACCACACTTAGCCAGATCCTGGAAAAACTGAGACAAAAAGGTTTAGATAACGAAATAAAGATGACCGACCATGGTAAAATGCAGGGCACGGGTCTCAACAAAATTTATAATCCAGAAGATCTGACTATCATAAAAACTTACCGTTTTGAAGGTGACTCAGATCCTGCGGATAACTCTGTACTTTATCTGCTTGAAGATAAAGACGGGCAGATAGGTTATATTATGGATGCTTATGGTATGTACAGCTCTCAGGAAAACACAGGATTTGACGATTTCTTAAAGAAAATCCCAACCGCAGACAGAGATCTGCAGGAACTTTTTAAATAAGAACCAAATGCAATAAAAAACCCGGACGGCTCAGGCTTCCGGGTTTTTTTTTAAAAAGATTTTTACAGCCCGAATCAGTTCTGTTCGATAAGGTGAATCTCCAGACCTTCCAGAAACTCATCAGCAACAATCTGGCAGGATAGCCTCAGGTTGTCTCCCGAACCTTCAACCCTATCCATTGTTTTTTGCTCATTCCGGTCAAAATCAGTGAGCCTGAATTTACTTGACACCACCCCGATAATACAAGTTCCACATTTACCCATTCCTGAACATTCTCCAAAGCCCTCAATAAATAGCTTATCCGCTAACAGATGCATCAGGCTTCTATATTCATAGGGGAAGGTGTGGAAAACAAACTGCTTGCCTTCGTAATTGACAGTAATAACAACTTGTTTTGTACGCTCATCGGTTGCTGTCATTGCATTTGATATCTGACAGTGTTATTTTATATTATAATACCCATTGATCATTTTGGAAAACATGGAGCTTGGCAGTAATGCTTTCACGATTAATGGGAGAGTAGTCTGACCAAAATCACCTACAAGGTAACGGTGTGCAGGTTTTGATTTACCAACTATACCCGCTATTAGTTTCCCGACTTTGGCAGGATCACCGCCATTGATTTCATTTTTTTCTACCACCTCTATCGCAGCCGCATACTCACTTTCCAATTGCTTATGTGTCAGTGAAAAAGGAAGTTTTTCACGCGTACTTGTATTGTTGGTTTTGAAATCGCCAGGATTTACTACAGTAACATCAATACCTGTATTTTGTAATTCCATACGCAGTGACTGCGAGTACCCTTCAATTGCAAATTTAGCAGCAGTGTAGGTACCAACGTAAGGCGTGCCAAATAAACCTGCTACGGAGCTGAGATTGATCACAAGTCCTTGTTTCTGCTGAATCATACCAGGCAGAACCGCAGAGCTTACACGTACCACACCGAAGAAGTTTACTTCAAATTGCTTTTTGGCAAAATCAACCGGTGTGCTGTACAGCGGACCAGCCAGAACAATACCCGCATTGTTCACAAGCACATCTATATGGCCTTGTGCTTTAATAATCTTTTCGATTCCTGAATTTACTGAAGCATCACTGGTAACATCCATCTCTAACGGGATAAATGAGATGTTTTTTAAAGCACTGATACTGCGGCTGGCTCCATAGACAATATGACCGTCAGCCTGAAGTGCATTTGCAGTTGCCAGACCAATACCAGCAGATGCTCCCGTAACAAGAATTACTTTTTTCATTATTGTAGTTATAAAAGTTTAAAATAAGTGGGGAACAAACTCATTATAAGCCTGTTTACCCTAATCACGCTGCAATTATAGAGGAAATTGTTTAATACCAATCATTGCGGCTGCAATTTTATGGTTTTATATGGGATTTCTCCATACCCTATATAGGTGATATTACTGGTAGTTTACCTATCTTGGAAATATAATAATTTCCAGGATGCGCATATTAAACGGGTTATCTTTCTTTTATCAGAAGCTCATTCTTGCCCCACTGATCCTCTCCGTTATACTATCTTTATTATTAATGCCCTGCGCCTATTTCTTCACAGGTACCGGCATTGCATTTATTATTTTATTTCCCGCTTTCCACTATTTCACTTACGAAATCCGGAAACCCCATGAATATTTTTTTTATTATAATCTGGGTCTTAGCAAACCTGTTTTATGGACAGTTACAATCAGCGCAGGCTTTCTGATTGGCATATTACTAATGACACTATGAGTGGATTGCAGGCTGACAGCATCAGAAAAGAAATCGGATTGAAGCAGATTCTTAACGACGTATTTATTTCATGCAAAGCGGGTCAGATTACCGGCCTGCTGGGAAGAAACGGATCCGGAAAATCTACATTGCTAAAGATCATATTCGGAGCGTCAGATGCATCCAACAAATACGTTGCAATAGACGGGACCAAACTCAATTCATTATTTGCAGGCAGAAATTTTATCCATTACCTGCCCCAGGGTAATTTTCTGCCTGATCATCTCAGATTAAAGTCCATCATCTCCTGCTTCTGCAGCAAGAAAAATGCACCCTTAATCTTGGAGCACGATTTCATAAGGCCTTTTTTACAAAAGAAAATAAATCAGCTCTCCGGAGGAGAAAAGCGAATTGTTGAAGTGTTGCTGATGGTTTACTCGGATGCCAGCTATCTTCTCTTTGATGAGCCTTTCAACGGAATATCCCCTCTGCATATCGAAATAATAAAAGAATTGATTAAAAAACATTCAGCAGATAAAGGTTTTATCATTACTGATCACAGTTATGAGCATATACTGGATATTGCAACTGTAGTTGTTTTATTGGATGAAGGCAACACGAAAGTCATTAAGGAGCGGAAACAGTTGATAGAATTCGGGTATTTACCAGACTCTGTTCATCAAAAAAGCCTCTAATCTTTCGATTAAAGGCTTTTGCGGACCGGACGGGACTCGAACCCGCGACCTCCGCCGTGACAGGGCGGCATTCTAACCAGCTGAACTACCGGTCCGTTCTCCCTTTCGGGAATGCAAATATAGGAACTATAATCACATATCAAAATTAATATTTCAACTATTTTTGAAATAAAATCTAACTCATTAAGCTACAGAGCCCTCTTTCATTTTTTCTGCATTTTCAGCAAACTGGAGCGCATCGATCAGCTCCTGAACGCCACCATCCATTACTCCATTGAGGTTATAAAGGGTCAATCCGATACGGTGATCGGTTACCCTGCCTTGCGGATAATTGTAAGTTCTGATCTTCGCTGAACGGTCTCCGGTAGAAACCATTGTTTTACGTCTTGCAGCAATGTCACCATTCTTTTTCTGCAATTCGATATCATAAAGTTTACTCCTCAGCATTTCCATTGCGATCTCGCGGTTACCCAGCTGCGAACGCTCCTGCTGACAAACCACTACCAGTCCCGAAGGCCTGTGGGTAAGCTGCACTTTAGTTTCCACCTTATTTACATTCTGTCCACCAGCACCACCCGAACGGGAGGTCTGCAGATCAATATCTGCCGGGTTCAGGTAAAAATCGATTTCCTCGGCTTCAGGCAATACAGCAACAGAAGCTGCAGAAGTATGTACCCTGCCCTGTGTTTCTGTATCAGGCACACGCTGTACGCGGTGTACACCAGACTCATATTTCAGTTGCCCGTAAACATCTTCTCCGGAAACTTTCATGATTACCTCTTTGTAACCGCCGGCAGTACCTTCCGTTACGTCAACCACTTCCACTTTCCATCGTTTCTGCTCAAAGAAACGGCTGTACATCCGGTACAGATCGCCTGCAAATAAAGCAGCTTCATCCCCACCAGTACCACCGCGGATCTCGAATACCGCATTTTTAGCATCTTCAGGATCAACAGGGATCAGCATCAGGCGTACCTTTTCTTCGATCTCTTCCTGTTGCTTTAACAGTTCGTCAAGCTCTTCTTTGGCCATCTCTCTCATCTCTGTATCCTTCTCAGTAGACAGAATTTCCTTGTTGGCCTCAATATTACTCATCACATTTTTATAGATTTTATATTCATCTACAATCTTGCTGAGGTCTTTATATTCCTTATTCAACTGGGCAAACCGTTTCATATCCTGCATGGTATCAGGATTACTCAACTGTTCTTCAACATCTTCCCAGCGGATTTTTATTGCTTCTAATTTCTCTAACATAATCGATTACAAAAATAAGCTTTTTCTTAGAATTATATACTGTTTTTCGGGATAGCCTGTGCCTCATCCTTTTCAAAGTACTTCAAGCTCAACTCCTCCCCGTCAAAAACAACATACGAATTGTAGTTAAACCAATCTCCGGTATTGTAATAAAAGCTATTGTCACCCAGATCAATGATCATAGGCAGGTGGCGGTGGCCATAGATAAAATAATCATAGTGCTGCTTTGCCAGTACTTCCTTTGAGTGCACCGCCAGCCATTCTTCTTTGTCTCCAAGGAAAGGCTCATCCTCAATAATATTGACGTTCCTGCTTTTCACAGACCAGCCATTTGCTATTCCAAGCCCGATGCGCGGCGGAACCATAGAAAATAACCAGCGGCATACCGGATTTCTGAAAATCTTTCTCAGAATCCTGTAGTTTGCATCTCCCGGCCCGAGTCCGTCACCATGGTGCAGGTAAAAACTCTTGCCAGCCCTGTGTATCACCAGTTCATCACTCACAATCTGCATTCCCATCTCTTTGACAAAGTAATCATCCACCCACATATCATGATTGCCCTTGAAGAAATACAGCTTGATACCAGCATCAGACATGGCTGCCAGTTTACCCTGTAAACGGATAAATCCTTTAGGAATCACCTTTTTGTACTCGAACCAGAAATCGAAGACATCGCCCATGAGGAATAACTCCGAGCAGGTAGGTTCTATAAGATTGAGCCACCTTACAACACGGTCCTCGCGGATGCGGCTCTGTTCATGATTTGGCGAGCCCAGATGGAAATCCGAAGCGAAATATATATTCTTTGTCATCAATACTTCAAAGATAGCGAACCGTTTTATCAATCGTACCCAAAAATAATAATCCAGACAAATATGGCCCAAAGGCCCGCGGAAGGCGAATAAAGACGATAACATCTGTATACTTTGTCAGTTTTAGCTAAAATTTAAACCAATTGTATCCAATTCAGAACCATTACAAACTATTTTTGTAAATTCGCGTCAAATTTAAATACATGATTTCTACAGATATAGCCGTTATAGGCGCCGGACCCGTAGGGTTGTTTGCTATTTTCGAAGCAGGTTTACTAAAAATGCGTTGTCATTTAATTGATTATTTACCACAGATAGGCGGCCAGCTGTCTGAAATATATCCAAAGAAACCTATTTATGATATTCCTGGTTATCCGAGCGTTCTCGCTCAGGAACTGGTAGATAACCTGCTTGAACAGGCAAAACCTTTTCATCCCGGATTTACTTTGGGAGAGCGGATTGAAAGCCTGGAAAAACGTGGCGAAGCAGATTTCGTGCTGACAACCAATATGGGTACTGTTATCGAATCCAAGGTTGTTGTAATTGCCGGCGGACTGGGATGTTTTGAACCCCGCAAACCTGCAGTTGAAGGACTGGAGCAATTTGAAAACGGCCGTGGTGTAAACTACATGATCCTTGACCCTGAAAAATACAGGGGACAGAAAATGGTGATTGCTGGTGGTGGTGATTCAGCCCTTGACTGGACAATCTTCCTAGCAGACATCGTGGACGAGCTTACTCTGGTACACCGCAGCGAAAGCTTCCGTGGTGCCCCGGATTCTGTAAACAAAGTAATGGAACTTGCAGAAAGCGGAAAGATCAACCTGATCCTGAACAGCAACCTGAAATCTGTTTCAGGAGAAGGCAAACTGGAGAACGTGGAGATCGTACATAACAAAACACTGGAAGTTACAAACGTAGAATCAGATCACCTGATTCCTCTTTTTGGATTGAGCCCTAAGTTAGGCCCGATTGAAGCCTGGAACCTGAACATCAATAAGAGCGCTATCGAAGTAAATACTGATGATTATTCTACAAACATCCCGGGCATATATGCTATCGGCGATATCAATACTTATACAAATAAATTGAAACTAATCCTTTGTGGATTCCATGAAGCAGCATTGATGAGCCATAGCGCTTACCAGTATATGAACCCAGGTGTTAAATACACCATGAAATATACAACTGTAAACGGAGTAGCAGAATTTTAAGAATGGAAGAAAATAACATTACCGTACACGTACAGAATCCGGATGGCACTTTAACTGCCCTGGAAGCTCCCGTGGATATGGGCTTAAGCCTGATGGAGTACTTAAAGGCCTGCGAATATGATATCCTTGCCACTTGTGGCGGAATGGCCCTTTGTGCCACCTGCTGCGTAGATGTTCTGGAAGGCGAAGAAAAGTTAAAGGAAATGACAGACGATGAATATGCGATGCTGGATACCTTGCCTGATCTGCTGCCAAATTCAAGACTGGCCTGCCAGCTGCAGCTAAGTCATGATATGGACGGGCTGGTTGTCAAATTACACGGAACTTAATTATTATCGGTGTCGGCAAGTGTTTTTGCAGGATCACCGATAGTTTTATAAGCCCCTTCACCTTTTAATATTGCAAGCATTTTAGTGGAACTGGCCAGCACCGATTTCGCAGCCTCCAATTCCTTATCATACTGGAATGCTTGCATTATTCTACCTTTCTCAAAGTAATATCTGCTGACGATCTGGCTTTCCAGTATTCTTTTGATTTCCGGTTTATGGGTCATAAGATCTGTTTTCCGCGCGATAATCATCTTCGCCTTCAGATCCTCCAGATCAGCTTTCACCTCCGCCAGCTTTTGTTCCTTCTCGGCTTCAGTTCTCAGGTCATTGATCAGCTTCTCTGTATTGGATACATAGGCATAGTCTTTTCCTTCCAGTGAGTTGGTAAAGGAAACGTAATCCTCATCACTTAATTTGAAATCTCCCGGTGCAGCAATTACAGCATGATTTTTCTTATAGGCATTTGCATAATCAAAAAACATGCTTTTGCTGATCAGTGAGATCGTCACCGGACTTAGTTTACTGGCACCTACAACAAGGTCAGGATAAACGCCATTGCCATCATATACGCTTCTGCCTGTCCTTGTATTGAATTTGGCAATCAGCGAATCTGCTATTTTCCCGCTCTTGCCTGCTGAACTCTTTTGAGAATAGTCTATTGCCTGTATACATCGTCCTGAAGGTGTAAAATATTTGGCAACGGTGATTTTCACGAGGCTGTTGTAGGGAAGGTTAAAAGTTTGCTGTACGAGGCCTTTCCCGTAACTGCGCTGCCCTATGATAACTGCCCTGTCAAGGTCCTGCAGTGCCCCGGCAACGATTTCTGAGGCAGAGGCCGATGATCCGTTGATAAGTACTGTCAGCGGAAGATCTGGAAGGAGCGGCAAAGCATTGGTTCTGTAATTGATGGTCTTTTCAGGATTACGTCCCTTCTGGGTAACGATCACCATATCCTTATTCACAAAAAGATTGACAATTTTTACAGCTTCCTGTAAGATACCTCCGCCATTGTAACGCAGGTCGAGGATCATTCCCCTGGGATGCTGTTTATTTAATTCTACTGCAGCGTTCTGGACTTCCTGGGCCGAATTTTCAAGAAATTTATCCAGTCTGATATAAGCAATGTCGCCAACCATGCCTGAATAGATTACGTTGGGCTGCCTGATTTCATCACGGATCAGCTCCTTATGTAGTAAAGTCCCTTCTCTAAGCAGGAGCAGGTCAAGTGCTGATCCACGGGGCCCGCGCAGCAGCTGGCTTACCTGCAGACGGTCTTTACCCTTGATCTCGGTACCATTAATCTTCATGATCTGATCACCGGCAACAATACCCTGTTTAAAAGCCGGATAACCTTCTGTAATTTCATTTACAAATAACTTCCCCTCAATAAAAACGGTAGTTACCCCTATTCCTCCAAACTGGGTACTTACATACTTCAGTTTGAAATCTTCTACCTCCGATTCAGGAACATACACCGTGTAGGGATCCAGCGTCTCCAGCATGGCATCAATGCCGTTTTTCATCAGGTCGCCGGGGTCAGTCTCATCCACATAATTGATGCTGATCTCTTTGTACAGTGAAGCAAAAATATCCAGGTTTTTAGAAACCAGGAAAAGGTCTTCCTTAAAAGACCAGGTTAAAGAGGCTATTGCAACAGTTGCAATCAGCAGTGCAAACTTATTTTTCTTCATGAGCATGCAATTATGTAAAAGAGATGGATCTCTGTTTATAACCGGTTTCCGTCAGGATCGGCAAGGGCTTTGTTGATCGTGAACTCCACGTATCTGACATCTCTTTTCAGCAATTGCGTCAACTGGTTTACCAGCTGATCTTCATTACCGGGCGCAAATGATAAATTTTCTTTAGCTAACTCTCTGTATTTTCTCAAAACTTTGATTTTAACCCTTTGTGCCGTTTCAGGAGTAAATGTAAAACTTGCCATATATAAATTCTTTACTACAAAAATATAAAAAAAACAGCAGATCGATCCTACTTCTTATATTTACAGGCATGTTAAGCCAAAAGAGCCCCAACCAAACCTCTCATTAGCTGAATTAACTCCAACAACATATTATATAAACTGACTCATGATTAAAAAAACCGATTTTGCCTTACTCGGAGTGGCTGTATCTATTGCAATCAGCACACCAGTATCAGCGCAAAAAAAGACTGTTCAACCTAAACAGTCGGCTCCTGTAACTGCAGGAAAAACAATTCCTGTTGATCCAGATGTTAAAATAGGAAAACTGCCAAATGGTCTGACCTATTATATCAGGAAAAATACCGAGCCCAAAAAGAGGGCAGAACTCTACCTGGCAAACCGCATAGGCTCATTAATGGAAAATGACGATCAGCAGGGACTGGCGCATTTTACAGAACATATGGCTTTTAACGGAACCAGGGATTTTCCTAAGAATGATATTATCAATTACCTTCAGAAAGCTGGTGTGCGTTTTGGGGCCGATCTGAATGCCTACACAGGTTTTGACCAGACGGTGTACCAGCTGCCCATCCCAACTGATAGTACTGAGGTATTTAAAACGGGATTTAAGATCTTGTCCAACTGGGCAGGCCGTATTTCCATGGATGGGGAAGAAATTGACAGGGAACGTGGTGTGATCATCGAAGAAGACCGTCAGCGCGGTAAAAATGTCCAGGAAAGAATGAGTAAACAACTGCTGCCTTTATTGTTAAAGGATTCCAGATATGCGAACCGCATCCCGATCGGCAAGATTGACTTACTCAGGACTTTTACGCATGATAAAATCAAAAACTTTTATGCCGACTGGTACAGACCGGATCTTCAGGCGGTAATTGCGGTGGGAGACTTCGACGTGGCTGAAGTTGAAAAACTGATCATTACTAACTTCTCCGATCTTAAAAATCCTGCAAAAGAAAAAGAAAGGATTAAGTATACACTGCCCGATAATAAAGAGCCATTGGTAAAGATCGTTACTGATCCCGAACAGCAGTATAATGTTGCCTTTGCCATCTATAAACACCCTGCTACAGTGGCAAAAACCACAGCAGACCTGCAAAAAAGCCTGATGTACAACATGATCAATTCAATGATCGCTGCACGCTTCCAGGAAATCCTCCAGAAAGGCAATGCCCCTTTCTTATTTGCACAAAGCTCTTATGGCCCTTACCAGGGAGGGATGGTTTCCGGAGTAAATGCCTTTCAGACAGTAGTTGCTGCCAAGTCGGGCAAGGACCTGGAAAGCGCCATCACTGCAGCCGTAGCTGAAACGGAAAGGGTAGCAAAATTTGGTTTCGTACAATCAGAACTGGATGTTGTAAAAAGGAACATTGAGGCAGGTAATGAAAAGAAACTGAAGGAAAAAGATAAAACAGCTTCTACTGCCTTTGTACAGCAATATCTCAGCAATTTCCTGACAGGTTCTCCAATAGGATCAATAGATTTTAGTTATGCGCAAACAAAGAAAAACTTAGCTGCCACTACGCTTGCCCAGGTAAATGCCCTGGCAAAAACGCTGATCACACCCACAAACCAGATCCTGGTTGTGCAGGCTCCGGAAAAGGATAAAGCAAATCTCCCTGCGCCTGCAGCATTACTTGCGGCTTTTAACAATGCAGGTAAGAATATTACTCCTTATGTAGACAATGCCGTAAATAAACCGCTGCTGGCAAAGCTACCGGCAGCCGGCAAAGTGACAGCAGAAAAGAAATACGAAGATATAGGAGTCACAGAATGGACGCTGAGCAACGGAATTAAAGTGCTGCTGAAACCTACCGATTTTAAGAATGACCAGATTGCTTTCAGCTCTTTTGGCAGAGGCGGAACCTCCGTAGCAGACCCGAATGATTATCAGTCGGCCGACTTTTCTGAGATTATCCAGCAAAGCGGTGTAGCTGACTTTAACCCCTCACAGCTCAACAAATTACTGGCTGGTAATACAGGCAGGGCAGGATCTTACATTGATGAACTGTACCAGGGCTTTTCCGGCAGTTCCTCTCCAAAGGATATAGAAACGGCATTGAAAATGGTGTATGCCTATGCAACCAGTCCAAGGAAAGACACGGAGATCTATAACAAGTACATCAGTGATTACAAGGTAACCCTTGAAAATAAAAATGCCAGCCCTTCGAGTGTCTTTGCCGATACTGTACAGGCAGTACTTTCTTCCTATAACAAAAGGAATATGCCAACAACACTGGCTGATCTGGACAAAGTATCATTAGATAAAGCATTTGCTTTTTACAAAGGGCGCTTTGCTGACCTCGGAGAACAAACCTTTGTATTTGTCGGTAATTTTAATCCTGCAACAATTAAACCCCTTGTAGAAACTTACATCGCCAGTCTGCCCGTGCTCGGCAAAAAACAGAACTTTGTCGATATCGGATCCAATCCACCTAAGGGAATTGTAAGCAAGACTGTTTACAAAGGACTGGAAGATAAAGCCAGTGTACAGCTGTATATCCATGGTGATTACGATTACACAACAGCTAACAACATTCAGCTCGAAGCAGTAAAAAGCGCCCTTGAAAACAAAATCCTGGAAAGGCTCCGTGAAAAAGAGAGCGGCGTATACAGCCCCAATGTAGGTTTGAGTGTAGGAAAATTCCCTACTGCACACTATTACTTTACGATCTCCTTCAGTTGTGCTACCGCAAATGTTGAAAAACTGATAGCCGCAGCAATGGAAGAAGTAAAAAAAATCAGAACCAATGGGGCTACAGCAGATGACGTTTCAAAGTTTAAATCTGAAGAACACCGTCAGATGGAGCTGAACCTCCGTGATAACAGCTACTGGCTGGGATACCTGACCACCAGACTCAAATATGGCGACGACCTGAACCAGGTACTGAGCAACAAACAACGTATAGACGCAGTTACTGTAGCATCCTCAAAGGCCGCTGCACAGCAGTACCTCAATGAGAATAATTATATCAGATTGGTATTGATGCCACAGAAATAGCAGTATAAAAATAAAGGCCGGAAATTCCGGCCTTTATTTTTATACTGCTATTTCGCTTCTACACCTACCGGCCCGCTGGGGTCACTTTCATTCTTTAACCTGTCAAGCGCAGTCACGAGATAATTATACCGTTTCCCCTTTTCAACAGTCGTATCCATAAAAAAGGTAAAATCTTCAAAGCTTACCCTGATGATCTTGGAGGGATCAAGTATCCCTATTTTTTCGCCCTCGGTAAAGCGATAGATCACATAACCCGATGCGGTTTCCCCATCAGAAGCTTTCAATGGTGCCGTCCATTTCAGCTGCACACCTGTTGCCGTAGCGTCAGCAGTAAAGGTCTGGGGAGAATTTGGAACCACTTCATCCAGCCAGGGCATCTGCGGCGGCAGCGCCGGATACTTATACAAATCATTCCGCAGGGAATCTGCAGTACCTCTTGCCACTGTAGAAAATGATTTTGAACTAAAAAATATGCTTCCCTGTACGCGGTTATTGGCACGGAGATACCTGATCTGATTAGGAACCTCTGAAGGATTTCTCCAGGCAGCTTCCATTCGCTGGTTCACCAGATAGGCAGCCTGACCAATATACAGGTGTCTGCCATAAGTATTGTTGCTCCACCAGTCAACCAGCGTAGCAAAGGGGGCGGCCCTCCGCGTGAAACTAAAGTAGATCTGGGGATTAATATAATCTACCCAGCCCTCTTTGATCCACTTCCTTGAATCTGCATACAGTTCATGATAATTGGAAAGGCCATGAGTTGCAGAACCCAGGGTATCTTCATTGCTGTTCTTCCAGATCCCAAAAGGGCTGATACCAAATTTTACGTAATTTTTGTAATGGTGTATGCTATCGTCCAGCTGTTTGATCAGCAGGTCAACATTGTTTCTTCTCCAGTCCTTAATATCGGTAAAGCCGTTTGCATATTTACCAAAGGTAACGCTGTCATTGATGCGCTGGCCCTCGATAGGATAAGGATAGAAGTAATCATCAAAATGAATCCCATCCACGTCATATCCTTTTACCACATCAAGGATCACCTGAACAATGTATTCCCTTACTTCGGGCAGTCCCGGATCAAACTGTTTCTTGCCTCCATAAGTAAAAAACAGATCAGGTCTTTTGCGGGTCATGTGCTCATCACTCGCGTAAGAATTGGCTGACATAGACGCACGGTAAGGATTGAACCAGGCATGAAGTTCCATCCCCCGTGAATGTGCTTCTTTAATTGCAAATTCCAGCGGATCATATCCGGGAGCAGGCGCAAGTCCTTGCCTGCCCATCAGCCACTGGCTCCAGGGCTCCCTGGATTTCCGGTAAAAAGCATCAGCTGTAGGGCGCACCTGAAGGATGATTGCATTCATCCCATTTCTCTTATGCTGCTCCATCAGGCCAATGAGCTCCTGCTTTTGCTGATCTATGCTTAAACCGGCCCTCGAAGGCCAGTCGATGTTCTCTACGGTAGCTACCCAGACGCCTCTAAACTCCCTCTTTGGAGCAATTTTTGTGGGTATCTGTGCAATTAAGATGTATGGGGTAATTAAAGTTGTGAAAATTGTAAAAACAATCTTTTTCAGCATTATACTTGTTTTTGGTAGTGTACAGTTTAACTCAATATGGGGAATTACTGGCGACCAGCAGTTCTCAACGTCAGCAAGTAAACGATTTTTTTTTAAGGTCTTATACAATTTTTAGATTTTTTTACCACAAATAATATAATTTATCCTATGTTCGTTTTTTTTTATACATAGATAAGTACTAACAAACAAAGCATAGAGACCTCAATTTTTTGATTCAAATGTCAGACCAAAAAGATCCTGTTAACAAAGGAGACCGTAATAAAATCTATTTCCTCATTGTAGTTATTTTAGCCTTACTGGGAACAAATGCTTTCCTTTTTTTCAGGGATAAGCACGAAAAAGAACGTTTTGTAACCACGAATACTGAAAAAGACAGATTGAAGCTCGAAGTAGAAAAGATTGAGGTTGAGTTTGATAAGGTGAACCTGATGAATGTTGCACTTACAGAGAAACTTCAGAATGAGCAGAAGCAGGCAAGAACAAAGATTGCCGAGCTGAAGAAGGCCCTCCAAAAGGGTACAGTAACCGAAGCAGAGCTGGCTGCAGCACAGGATGAACTCAGGAAACTCAAAACATTTCTGACAGATTACAAAGAAGATATAGGGCACCTGGAGAAAGAGAACACCTTTCTGAAATCTGAAAGGGACAGTCTTACCACCTCGGTCAATTCGGTGAAAGCAAAGGCAAGTGATCTGGAAAAGAAAAATTCAGAACTGGCGGCCAAAGTAAAAAGTGGTGCTGCATTGAAAGCTTTTAACGTACGTATTGCAGCTTATAAGGTAAAAAACAGCGGCAAGAACGTAGAAGTATCAAAAGCATCTGCTGCGCAAAAAATAACTACCTATTTTAACATCGTACCTAACCAGCTGGCAGAGAAAGATTACCATAAAATTTACATCCGTATTTTCGATCCTGCAGGAAACCTGATTGCCAATGAAACAAACATGTTTGAAGCAGATGGCCAGGAAATGCAATACAGTGAGATGATCAGTATTTCTTACAACAATGATGATACTGAATACAACATGGAATGGGTTAATCCTAAACCTTTTATCAAAGGCACCTATTCAGTAATTCTGTATGCAAACGGTTTTACCATGGGCAAGGCATCTATCGATTTAAAATAGGGATCAGGCATCTTACAGTAGTCGTCAGGCTAGCGGAAAACTCAGGTAAAATACAGTACCCGTATCTGCGGAGGATTTGAAATTGATTGATCCCCCGGCATTTTCCACGGCTTGTTTAACAAATGCAAGTCCAAGCCCGGTACCAGAAGATTTAGTTGTAAAGTTAGGCACAAAGATCTTTTCCTGAAGATCAGGGTCAATACCTTTACCGTTATCTTCCACCTCTACAAAAACAAAGTCCGAGTCGTTCCTGATCTTCACATATACCAGACATTTGTCCTTGCCAGAAGTAGCCTCAATCGCATTCTTCAGCAGGTTGTTGAACGACCGTAGTAACTGGTCTTTATCACCAAGAACCAGCATCTCCTTATTTGTTAGGTTAGAGATATAGATCTCGGCACCCGAAGAGTTGACGTATACATCCCTGCTTTGCTCGATGATAGGAACCAAAAGCAGTTTTTCAAGCTTGGTATCCGGCATTTTGGCAAAGTTGGAGAACTCAGATGCAATGGTAGCCAGGCTGTCGATCTGCTCTACAAAAGATTTATAAAAGCGTTCAAATTTAAGTTCAAAATTCGGATCTTTCTCTTTCCATGACTTCTCTAACAGCTGGACACCCAGTTTCAAAGGTGTCAGCGGGTTTTTAATTTCATGGGCAACCTGTTTGGCCATCTCTCTCCAGGCACTCTCCCGTTCAGATTTTGCCAGCTTGACCGCACTGTCTTCCAGCGCAGCAATCATCTTGTTATACTCTTTAATCAGAGAGCCGATCTCATCATGTCTGGACCATACAATAGGCTGATTTTTTTGCCCCAGCTTGGTTTTCCTTATACTTTCCTGGATAAACGTAAGCGGGCTCGTGATCTGGTTTGCAAGGAATACTGCCAGCACCCCGATAGCCACAAATACAAGTGCATAAATATTGATCAGGGTATTGATGAACAAGCCTATTTTAGCCTGATAATCAGCTTCGTTCCCGTAATAAGGCAATCCGATGTAAGCTACAGTCTGGTTCTGTGCATTCCGGATGGGTGCATAGGCAGAAGAATAGGTAAATTCACCGATTGATTCTGTCGGGTTTGTATATTCAGAACGCTGCAGCAGCTTCAGGTAAATCATCGCCCTGGCTCCCATTTTTGTTCCTACAATCCCGTAATCATATAGCTTAGGCAAAGATGTAAACAAAAGATTCCCATTCACGTCAAAGAGGTTCAGATAGGCAGAGTTAATATCTGCAAACTGATTGAAGTTCATGATCGCCTGGTCTGTATTTTTAGGGATGCCTGTCGCAAAGATCTGCCGCTCATAAGAAAGCTGTACTTTTCTGATCCTTTCCCTGATAAAGTCTTCCTGTTGTTTTCTGTATTCGTCCCTGATATAAAAAAAAGTAGACCAGCCCACGATCAGCAGAGTAGCAACAACAGATAAAACGATAGAAAGCTGGATCCTGGTTTTGTACAGGATCTTGTTCGCATTGATCATCAGAGACCTGTTGATGTTAAACCAGCCACCCCAGCTCTGGTCAAGGTTTTTCAATAGCCAGATAACCACATACAGGGCCGCAGAAAAGATTATGAAAACAAGGAAAAAGAATGACAGTGCCGCCAGCCTTACAATATAGGTGACCTTCTCTTTACTGATTACAATGATCTTTGAATTGCTCGCAGTGTAGATCAGGTGGCTGTAATGCGTTCTTGGTTCATTCACCATCACAGGTTCGCCAAATTTACCTTTGAACTCATTGTTCGCCAGTTTGTAGGTATACTTGCCAGATTGTTTAATGAGCTTATTGTTGTTATAGAATGCGAAAGAATAGTTGCTGTAGTCATCCTCATTCTTCAGTTTCCCGTCTATCAGTATCTCCGGGAACTGGCTGCTGTAGTTGTATTGCTGGGATTTTAACTCAATTACCAGTGTCCCCAGAATATGGCTGTCGTCAAATATCGGTACAATACCAAAGTAGTTCTGGTAACCAAAGGTATCATTCAGGCGGTAAAAGAAACTGGAGATCTTCACTGAGCCCGACCGTACCAGGTTCTGGTAATGTTCCAGTGAGTTGTCACCTCCCGGCGTCCTTATGGAATCTTTTACATTGAACTCGTAAAAATTATGCTCAAATGGCGAAAGGTAGCCGTCTAAAAAAGTCTTGGTAATGTAGTTTTGCAGGGCAAGGTGCCTGTTGGATTTTGGGCTTTTAAAATAATCGGCAATAAACAGGTCGTTGGAAATCCCGTTGCCCAGACTTTCTATGGAATTGATCACCTTTGGATCATCAGAAGACTGCAGCTTCTGGGCAATAACGTACCTGTTGCTGCGCTCCTTGATATCATTAAACTTCAGGTATTTTATTGATGAAATAAAGGCCAGGCAAAAGAAAATGGCCGCAAATACCCCGATCGAAAACTTATTACGCTGAATATATATATTATAGGATATAATAAACAGAAACAGGGCATAGGCGATAAAGAAAACCGTAAAAGCCGTACTCATCATATAAACGAAATACAGCCCAAACAGAGAAAGAAATAAGATAAGCCTTTCTTTGTGGGTCACCTTCAGCTGTTTTGTCAGTTCAATTACAATACTTGCGATCAGGTATACATTAAACCAGACCAGGCAGAGGATAATTATACATACCCAGCTCAGCCAGCCCAGGTTGATAATGTTGGTAATGTCAAAGTTGATCTTGGAGTTGTAGATCAGTCCGAAAAAAACAGTGTTGATCAGAAAGGCAATTCCGGAAAAGAGCAGGATAGCGATCACATGAAATGCCAGCCCAATTGGCCTGCTGCGCGAAATCCAGCGCGGAAACTTGTATTTATCCTTGTAGGTATATACAAACAGCACTACCCAGGTTAATGCAAGGACATTGAGCAGAAAATCACCTACAGATGGCAGGAAGAAGCTTTCTGCATAAATAGCCGGACTGAAAATAGAGAGGTCGAACTGATGGTTAAACCATCCATACTGGAGGTCAGTAATCCGGTTGATAAGGAAAAAAAGGATCAGCAGCAGCGTAGCTTTTATGAGATGGCCTTTTCTTACCAGCCATGCACAAACCGAATTGGTAAATAAAGCAAAGCAGAACAGCCCGATTACCCATAGCCAGATCTGTATTGTTGCATAAATACCCTGGGTATAGCCAGGGTTAAGCTTTACTTCAAACAGTAATTTCCCATCCAGGTTAATGATGCCGAATACCTCTTCATCCATAAATGAGGCCAGCACAAGAGAATTTGTAGAGGACATCGCTTTTACGATTCCATTTTTCAGATACCTGTTCTGAATACTGAACTGGTTCTTGACATCCAGCAGGAAGATAATGGTATAATTTCCCTGTGTTTTCTTGATCACCTCGTACCAGCCGTTCGGAAACTGGATAAAAGAAGATCCTTCCTTTATCTTGGAAGGATCTGAGGGTATGGCTTTATAGGAACTCCAGAACTTAAGTACTGAGTTTTCGTAGGTCAGTACATTTATTCCCTTGGTTCTGTAGTTATTGATATAGTTTAACGCATAAACTTCGTTGAGGTGAAACTGCTTCGCCCGCTCAACCTTCTGTCCGTCTGCGAGATAACTGTATACTATCCGTTCATTTGAGGAGAGGTTCTCCTGAAGAATCTCTGCCTCGTGCTGTAAAAGGTCTTTTTTGGTTATTGAATGTTTTAAAGATATTGCCGTAACAATACAGCATACCCCCAGGATCAATAATAGAAATCTAATTTTAGCCCCAATATTCACACCGGATATAATTAATAAAAATTTGAATTAAACCGGGACAGCTGCCGAACTCGTCTGCACAGCCCTGTTAACTTTCTTCACCAGGCCCTGCAGTACATTACCAGGTCCAACTTCGATAAATTCATCCGCTCCGTCAGCAAGCATACGCTCTACCGTTTGTGTCCAGCGTACTGCACCTGTAAGCTGCGTAATCAGGTTAAATTTAATTTTTTCCGGGTCGGTCTGAGGGATTGGGTCAACATTCTGATAAATCGGACATATTGGAGGCAGGATTGTAGTATTTTCAATCGCTTCCTTTAATTCAATTCTGGCAGGCTCCATTAAAGGAGAATGAAAAGCACCACCTACATTTAATTTCAATGCTCTTTTTGTCCCTGCTGCAGTGAGTTTCTCACAGGCAATATCGATACCTTCTATACTTCCCGAAATCACTAACTGGCCCGGGCAGTTGTAATTGGCAGCAACCACAACTTCATTTATTCCTTCACAGATCTTTTCTACTACATCATCAGCTAAGCCAAGGATTGCGGCCATTGTAGAGGGCTGCAGTTCACAGGCTTTCTGCATAGCATTTGCCCTGGCAATTACCAGTTTCAGGCCATCCTCAAAAGAGATAGCAGCAGCAGCAACCAAAGCAGAAAACTCGCCTAAAGAATGTCCTGCTACCATATCAGGTTTGAAGTCAGCACCCAGCGATTTAGCCAGGATGACAGAATGAAGGAATATCGCAGGCTGGGTAACTTTAGTTTGTTTCAGTTCTTCTTCAGTACCGGAGAACATGATGTCACTGATACGGAACCCTATAATATCATTTGCTTTTTCAAACAATTCTTTAGCGGCTTCACTTTCGTAAAGCTCCTTGCCCATGCCTGAAAATTGTGCTCCCTGTCCTGGAAATAAATATGCTTTCATCTCTTATTCTATTGTTCTAAAGGGCTCCGAAGAACCGGGTGTGGTATTAAAAATATAATCTAGTGCAGTTTTGCGGTAATCAGCCTCAAAAACTCTGCCCTTGTTTTGTCACTGGCAAATCCACCTGTAAACGCAGAAGTAGTAGTAACAGAATTTTGCTTCTGAATTCCCCTCATGGCCATACATAAATGCTGGCATTCTATCACGACAGCCACACCTGCAGGATTTAAAGTTTCCTGAATACAGTCCCTGATCTCATTCGTCAGGCGCTCCTGCACCTGCAGTCTTCTGGCAAAAGCATCTACTACGCGCGGAATCTTGCTTAAACCTACGATATGTCCGTTAGGAATATAGGCAACGTGTGCTTTTCCAAAAAAGGGGAGCATATGGTGCTCGCACATAGAATAAACCTCAATATCTTTTACTACAACCATTTGGCTGTAATCCTCTTTGAACATGGCCGACCGGAGAATCTCTGCCGGATCCAGGTCATATCCATGAGTTAAATACTGTAGCGACTTTGCCACCCGCTCCGGGGTTTTCAGTAATCCTTCACGTGAGGGATCTTCACCAAGTGTACTAAGTATATCTGCGTAATGACTGGAAATAGACGCAATTTTACCTGAATTGTAACGGTCTACTTTAATATATCCATCGTTCTCCTCATCAAAAGGATCTTGTATATGATTTTCCATTGATATGTTTAATTACCGAAATATTCAACAAAATTATTTTCGGTCTCGTAAATTTTGATGCTGTGCAGTTGTGCTCCGCCGGCAGTAATATGAGGAAACAGCTGCTCCCAGATTGCAATAGCAAGGTTTTCTGTAGAAGCCAGCTTATCCTTCATAAAATCTACGTCAAGGTTCAGGTTTCTGTGATCCAGCTTATCGATGATATACTCATTGATCACGACCTTTAACCATTTGAGATCCACCAGAAAGCCAGTTTCTGGGTTAATTTCACCCTTAACAGTAACAAAAAGCTGATAGTTATGACCATGCCAGTTTGGATTGGCACACTTGCCATAGACCTCCAGATTATGATCATCAGACCAGTCTGGCCTGGCCAGTTTATGTGCAGCGTTAAAAGATTCCTTTCGGGTTATATAAATCATTCTTGTAGTAATTGACTGCAAATATACGCAGAAAGCTTAAAGTAGAAAGTTTTATAAGGCTTTTGGTCTGCCGTTCTGTAATCAACAAAGCGATCATGCGCAGCCTGCCTTAAAATTCTCGTAACTTCGTTAAATGAAGATATTGATTGTAGCGGCAACAAGGGCAGAGTTATCAGGCCTGTGCAACCATTTCGAACTGCCTGAAAGAGATTTTACGGAAACTCCAGGATTTGATCTGCTGATCACCGGCGTAGGGATGACCGCTACTGCCTTTGCTCTTGGGAAACATTTATCTGCAGCTTACAGTCTGGTGGTCAATCTGGGGATTGCGGGTTGTTACGAATGGAAATATCCTTTGGGCAGTCTCTTAAACATCACTCAGGATACATTTTCTGAACTGGGTGCTGAGGATAAAGATGAGTTCTTAACGATCGATACCCTTGGATTTGGAAAGAGCAGTTACACTGCGCAGAATACAGTGGCCACAACCCTCTTTACAGCTTTACCAAAGGTACACGGCATTACTGTAAACAAAGTACATGGGAATAAGCTCAGCATAAAGGCCACAGAGAAACGAATGCATCCGGTTACCGAAAGTATGGAAGGCGCAGCCGTATTTTATTCCTGTGAACAGGCTGGGATCCCCTGCATACAGGTCCGCAGCATTTCAAACTATGTTGAGGAAAGGAACCGCGAATCCTGGAAAATAGGCCTGGCCGTAAAAAACTTAAATGACTGGGCAATCGAATTTTTGACAAACAGTTAACCGAGGGCCTTTGCGAACTCCTTACATTTACCGCATGAAACTTTCACTTGGATTTTCCCCCTGCCCTAATGACACTTTTATTTTTGACGCACTGATCCATCATAAAATAGATACCGAAGGACTGGAATTCGAAGTGTCATTTGATGATGTGGAGACGCTAAATCAAAAGGCAGTAAGGTCTGAACTGGATATCACAAAATTAAGTTTTCATGCTTTTGCACACCTTGCAGATAAATATGCTTTGCTGGATGCCGGCAGTGCCCTGGGCTTTGGCGTTGGCCCCCTGCTCATTTGTAAAAACGAAGAGCTGGTAAACAGTGAAAAATTGAAAGAAGAAAATTCTACACTGAGAATAGGCATTCCGGGTGAATTGACCACCGCAAATTTTCTGCTGGGTATCGCATTTCCCAATTTACGCAATAAACAGGTCATGGTATTCTCGGATATTGAGAATGCATTGTTAAATGATGAGATTGATCTGGGTCTGATCATCCATGAAAACCGCTTTACCTATATGGACAAAGGGCTGCACAAGGTGGTAGACCTGGGTAGTTACTGGGAAGAACTGACAGGCTGTGCCATCCCGCTGGGCGGTATCGTGATCAACCGCAACCTTGATCAGGAGGTTCAGCTGAAAGTAAACCGGCTGATAAGGAAATCGGTGGAGTTTGCCTTCGCCAATCCGAAATCAGGAATTGAATTTATCTCGGGGCATGCTCAGGAAATGGATGAAGCGGTGATGTATAAACATATAGAACTGTATGTAAATCAATACTCTGCAGATCTGGGCACAGAAGGCAGATCAGCGATAGATACCATGTTCAAAATGGCACAGGAAAAAGGAATTATCCCTGCTATTACAAAAGACTTGTACGTAACAGCTTAGCCGCTACTGGTTACAGGGGCCGTCAGGGATCTCTTTGGTGATCCTGATTAATTTGGTCACTACCAGTGTAGAATCAAAATCTGCTGACACCATCAGGCTGTCAGATTTGATTACATGACATTCTGCCTCAATATAGACAGGTTCATATGGCTTCTCAAAATTGAATTTGCTGTAGGCAAGCTCGAGCGTTTTGGCGCTATCTGCCACCCAAAATTCCCTGCCCTCATCACAATCCGTAAAAGAATGTATTTCCGGCCCATAGCTATACAGTCCTTTTATTACTCTGGTACTGTTTTTTTGCTCGTTCGGTGTAGTCCGGTTACAGGCAGCAAAAATAACAGCCATCGCAGATAATAATAATGCTGTATGTTTAAAGGAATTCATGGTTAAAGATCTTTGTTTAAATTATTGATGTTCTTAACGCTCAGATTAGATGACAAAGCTGATGCCATAAAAGAGAAAATACTCACTGTAACGAATACTAATACAAAATCTTTCCATTTCAGGCCAATTGGGTAAGCATTACTGATCAGCAGATTCTCCTGTGACATTTTGATCCATCCAAATTTCTGCTGCATCAGGCAAAATCCCAAGCCAATAAGCAGCCCGAAAATACAGCCGGCCATAGTAATCATCATCCCTTCAAAGAGAAAGATCCGCTTGATCAGGTTTTTGCCGGCGCCCAGACTGCTCAGGATGGCTATATCCTTCAACTTGTCAATCACCAGCATGGTCAGCGACCCGATAATATTAAATATAGCAATAATGAGGATAAATGTGAGGATGATGTAAACAGCCCATTTCTCAGTACCCAATATATTGTACAATGCCTTATTCTGTTCAATCCGGTCCTTCACAATGAAGCCAGCGCCAAGCTGCTCTTCTATCATTGCCTTAAAATCATCGGCATCAATCCCTTTCTGCAGGTTGATCTCAATCGAGGATATCTTTTTATCTTCCTGTAATAACTGGCGTGCAAAACTCAAAGGCACAATAGCAATATTATCAAAATCCTGCTGCACCTCAAAAATACCTGAAACCGGTATATACAGGTCTACAAAGTCATCTGCAGGATTCACCGATCCGGATCTGATACCCTTTCGCGGCGAGAATATCTGCAGCTGGGTAAAAGGATCGTTGGTATTTACCATCAGGTAGTTCTGTATGGCAGAGCCGATCACAGCATTTGCGCCGCTGCTGTTCTGAATCACAAACTTGCCCTGGATGGTAATGCTGTCAAGACTTTTATTCTTCAGATAAGAGGTGCTGACGCCTTTGACCAACCCCACCGACTGCTTATCATGGTACCTGAGCAGGGCATTTTCTGAAAGTACCTGAGTATAGGAATAGATCGATTTATTTAAGCTGAGCTGTTTAAAATAAGCTGTGTTGGGGTCAAAAGTCTTGCCTTTTGCCGGCGCGATTACCAATTGGGGCGTGATTGTATTGAACATTTTTAACACCACCTCTTCAAAGCCGTTAAAAACCGATAAGATAATGATCAGAGCCGCACTACCCACAAAAACACCCAATACAGATATGGTAGAAATAATATTTATAGCATTGGTCGACTTTTTAGCGAAAAGATACCTGCGGGCAATATAGAGGGCTGTGTTCAAATGTAGATTCGTTTAGTCAAATATACAGGTCCTTATCTTAAAAAAGGATTGTTTTCCTTCTCATATCCAATATTGGTGATACCGCCATGCCCCGGATAAACCACAACACTGTCTGGCAGCACAAAAAGTTTTTCCCTGATGCTTGTCAGCAGTTGCTGATGATTGCCACCCGGCAGATCTGTCCGGCCGATACTGTTATAAAATAAGACATCACCACCGATCAGGAAGTTATCTTCGCGGGCATAAAAACATAAATGCGCCGGAGAATGTCCCGGAGCAAAGATCAGTTGCAGTTCACTGTTCCCAAAAATTACAGTTCCGGTTTCATCTAAAAACACTTCCGGTTCCGGAGAAAGTTCATAGCGCATCCCCATCTGTGGTGCATAACTTACAACGGCCTGCAGAACTGGAAGTTCTCCCTGATGAAAGCTTGGTTTTAATCCCCAGTTGTCAAACACAAACTTATTTCCCAGCACATGGTCAATATGACAATGCGTATTGAGCAGCAAAACAGGTGTTAATCCGCTTTCTTTAATCCATCCTGCGAAGACATTTTGCTCATGGCCATCATACATGCCCGGATCAATAATTACACACTCCCCTGTTTCATCATATAAAACATAAGTGTTTTCCTGGTATGGATTGAAAGTAAACTTCTGGATCGTGATCATAGCAAAGGTGTTTATTGTTTCCACTTAAAGGTATCAATCATTCGCTCGATATCCTTTTTTATAAAACTCACTACGGGGGCAATAGAATCATATTGCGGACGCTCATTGAAGTAAAGTGCCCCCCTGAAATAATGTTTGGCACTGTCTGTTAAAAAAAACTGTACCGAAGATGCTGTATTCCCTTCAATTGCATAATAAACGCCATAAACCTTGCGGTCTGGGAAATTGATCAGCTTCTGATCGATTGCATTGGCTTTTACGGTATGTTTAAAGGCGAGTGTACGGGCATCTTCTACCAGCCCGTAATATTCTTTGGCAGAGGAAATATCATAGTAGGTCAGGTGCAGCCTGGCATTGAACTGGGGGAAATTCAGATTATTCCAGCAATTCCCTGCGTCACGCTCTTTGTCTGCCTCCATGCTGGCATACTTAGGATATTCAAAAGTAAAAGGGCATCCTTCATTATAATTCAGGTATTCCTTTTTTGGAAATTTGATATGGAAATAACCTCTTGGCTTGGGTACATAACTTTCATTGTTGCAGGCCGAAACGCTGCATATGAACAACAACATACTCCACAGTACCAGGTTTTTAATCATAGTTTCTTCTTAAGTATTCCATATAGCCCAGGCACGGAGGGCCTGCAGCTGAAGCATTTCCAAACCGTTTTTGACTACAGCGCCCCGGGCTTTCGCACGGCTCATAAATGCAGTTTCTTCCGGATTATATACCAGATCGTACGCAAGATGCTGATCTGTCAGTAAATGATAAGGTATTGCGGGCGCCCCTTCTATATTGGGAAAAGTACCCAGGGGTGTAGTATTAATAATCAGCTGGTGTGAAGCAACCAGTTCCTCAGTGAGCTGCTCGTATAGAACAGCACCCGGCACAGCAGTTCTTACTACAGAAATATAAGAGATATTCAGCTGGTCCAATACATATTTTACTGCCTTTGCCGCACCACCGTCACCCAAAACCAGTGCTTTGGTATGGTGTGCCTTTAAACAGGGTTTAAGCGATTCGGCGAAACCAAAAGCATCGGTATTATATCCTTTCAGCCACCTTTTACCCTCCCTGTTTTCAATAGAAATGCAGTTTACCGCACCTATCGTTTTTGCTGCATCATCCAGATCATTCAGATAGGGCAGCACATTAACTTTATGGGGGATTGTGATATTCAGCCCCATTAGGGTATTATCCTGTTCAGTTAATGTGGTAATGGAATCAATATTTTCCATTGGGAACAGCTCATAGCTGCAATCCTCAATGCCCTCCTGCTCAAACTTTTCCGTAAAAAATTTCTTAGAAAAAGAATGTCCCAGCGGAAAACCTATTAATCCAAATGTCCTCATCATCAACAGCTTTTACTTGCCTGAATTAAGAAAGTAATCAAAAGTATCACCTCTGAGTCCCAAACGGATAGTTTCCAGAGGAATCACTTCAGCTGGCGCGATATTGCCCAGGTTTACATTGCTGCCAATAAGTTTGATAAACCAAACCTGCTGTTCTTTCTGGGGAGCTTCCCAAATGATAGTTTCCTGTGGGATCTGGGTAAGGATCTCATCTACCAGGCCTTCACGTACTTCACCTGATCCCCTGTAAATCCCCACATTTCCACCTTCTCTGGCTTCAGCAATCACTTTCCATGCACCTGCTTCGATTTCGGCATTCATAAGTTTTATCCATTTGTAAGGCGCAAATATTTTAGTGGCGTCTTTAGATCCAACTTCAGAAATCACGGTTACGTGTTTGGCAAGTTTACTTATATATTCACATTTAAGATCATGTTCGATCTCGATAGAACCATCTGATACTTCGGCATATTCCATTCCGTACTGTTCCAGTACGCGGATATAATCTTCAAACTGGTTACGGATGATAAAAGCTTCGAATAGTGTCCCTCCAAAGTAAGTCGGAATACCTGCACTGCGGTATATATCAAGCTTCTCTTTCAGTTTTGGGGTAACAAAGGAAGTAGCCCAACCTAATTTAACAATATCTGAATGTATGCCTGCAACATCTATAAAGTCTTCTGTCTGTCTTAAACTGAGGCCTTTGTCCATTACCATGGTAATGCCGCTCTGGCGTGGTTTAACCGGACGTTCCGGAATATTATTTAATGGGTAATTCATATCTGCTGCAAAGGTGATAAAAAAAATCAAGAACAGCCTGCATAATTTTTATTGGCTTTAAAGGCACTAAAATGAACTATTTATGGTCCCCCTGATTACTTGATATACTTATTGATCACCTCTACAATTGCCCTGTTATCCTGTAGCTGCGGCAGGTATTCAAATAAAATGTAGTGTTTATCCGGATCAGTTACGAGTGCAGTTTCAAGGTAAACGATAGCATCATTGTTCTGTCCGAGTGCAAACAGATAAGCCACCATACGGTAATACAGTTCGGCCGCATCGGGATTGTTTTTTATCCCATCGGCAATCGTTTCCGATGCCTCAAGCAACCTTCCCTGCTCATACAACACGGTAGAAAAATCCAGCCAGGCTTCAATGTCGAGCGGGTTGTATTCAAGTACTTTTGAATAGGCTTCAACAGACTGTTCGATCTGCCCCAGCTTATAATAGGCATCGGCCATTGCAAACCAGAAGTCCGGATTTTCATCGTCCAGTTCTATAGCTTTTTTATAGAAATGAAGCGATTCAAAATAACGTTCTTCAAAGTTCAGCGTTACGCCTATACCAAACCAGGCATCTGCCAGTTTCCCGTCCATCTTTACAGATTTCTTGTAGTAGGCACGGGCTTCGTCCATACGCTCCAGCTTTTCATAACATTCGCCGATGGCGCAGTACGTATCCGCATTGGGTTTTTCGTATTCCCAGGTTTGTTTATATACCTCGATTGCTTCGGCATACCGGTCCAGCTGTACCAGTGCATTTCCTTTATTGTAATATGCTGATGCAAAATTGTCTTTGATCAGAATGGCATAATCATAGGCATCAATTGCTTTTTCAAACAAATCAAGCTTGTGGTACGAATTGGCGAGATTATACCATGCCGCGTATGAATAGGGATCGTTGTCGATATATTCCTGGTAAAATTGTATGCTTTCTTCCTGTTTATCCAGGATATCGTAACAGAAGGCCAGTTCATACAGGCCATCCTTATTCTCCATGTTCTGTTCCAGGCTCTGCTTGATATATTTGATTGCACTTTCGTAATCCAGCATATTCTGATATACATAAGCAATATGCAGCAGAATCTCGTCTGTAGTTTCAGCAAAAGTCAGTGCGATCTGGAAATTATCCAGCGCTTCGGCATAACGCTCCAGGCTGTTGTAAATATTTCCACGCAGCACATAGATTTCCGCTTCGGAGGCTTCCAGCATCTCTGCCTTTTGCAGGGAGAAGAATGCCCGGTCTGTCTGATCGGTTATAAATAATAATTGCGCCTGTTTAATTAAAAATACCGCAGCATACGGGTGCTGGTTCAGGGCGTATTCTATCACCTGGAGTGCCTTTACAGGGTCGCTCTTTTCAATATAGTAGTCAATAATGTTTTCGAAAGCCTGGGCATCAAAGAAATACTGATCCTGATTCCTTAACATCTCCTCGTAACGTTCTACCGAACGTTGTGCATCATCACTAAAATCAAAGTAAAATTCCTCTTCCATTGTATTTACTAATTAAAGAACATCTCCCTTTTTCTAAAATACAGTATAAGTTTACAGTATTGTGTAGCATCTGACCGAAATAATTATCAACATCCAAACATATTGACTGTTAATTGGCTGATATTATTAATTTTAACTACGATTGAATGGCAAGCAGTGTCAGCATCTTTTTATTGCTGTTGGGATTATTTCCAGAATTCATACAAAGATAACGCAACTTTATTGTAATAACGGTAAAATTCAGGTCAGGAAATGAGCCCTCAGGATTTCATGCTTTCCCGTTTTTTTTTGTTGATTTGTATAAATCAATCTCCATAAAAATGCAAACTGACATCAATTCTGTTTTAAAAAACCTGGGCATAACGGATACCAATCCGGCTTACAGCACAGGCAGCACCTGGGGCGGTACAGGAAGTTTAGGCACACTGGACAGTTACTCACCGGCAGACGGCAGGAAGATTGCTTCGGTACAGCTGGCAGACCAGGAAGATTACGAACATGTCATCACCCAGGCGCAGAAAGCTTTCAGTTTCTGGCGCGGCATCCCTGTACCAAAGAGGGGTGATATCGTGCGTCAGCTTGGCGATGCCCTGCGTAAATACAAGCAGGACCTCGGAACGCTTGTATCTTATGAAATGGGTAAAAGCCTGCAGGAAGGACTCGGCGAAGTGCAGGAAATGATTGATATCTGCGACTTTGCGGTGGGCCTGTCCCGCCAGCTATATGGCTTGACCATGCACTCTGAACGTCCGCATCACCGCATGTACGAGCAGTGGCATCCACTGGGAGTAGCAGGCATCATCTCCGCATTCAATTTTCCCGTTGCCGTATGGAGCTGGAATGCTGCTCTGGCACTGGTTTGCGGAAATGTATGTGTTTGGAAACCTTCATCCAAAACCGCACTATGTGCCATTGCCTGTCAGCATATTCTTGCATCAGTACTTAAACACAATGATATGCCCGAAGGGATCAGCTCGCTGCTGATCAGTGAGGAACTGATAGGCAACAAAATTAATAATGATAAACGCATCCCCCTGGTATCTTTTACAGGCTCCACCCGTGTGGGCCGGATAGTCTCCGCAGCAGTAGCTTCGAGATTTGGTAAAAGCATCCTCGAACTCGGAGGCAACAACGCAATCATCATCTCTAAAGATGCAGATCTGGACATGTCTATCATCGGTGCCGTCTTTGGCGCAGTAGGTACTGCCGGGCAGCGCTGCACCTCTACCCGCCGCCTGATTATCCATGAGGAGGTCTATGAAGATTTCAAAAACAAACTGCTGAGCGCTTACGCACAGCTGCGCATCGGCAATCCCCTGGATCAGCATAACCATGTCGGCCCGCTCATCGACCAGCAGGCGGTAGACCAGTACACAAAAGCGATTGAAAAAGGAAAAGCTGAAGGCGCAAACTTCATTGTAGAAGGCGGAGTCCTTACAGGCGATGGCTACACCTCAGGATGTTACGTTAAACCCTGCATAGCCGAAGTAGAAAACCATTACCAGATCGTACAGGATGAAACTTTCGCACCCATCCTCTACCTCATTAAATATAAAACACTCGAAGAAGCCATCAGGCTGCAGAATGATGTGCCCCAGGGACTGTCTTCTGCAATCATGACCCTCAATCTGAGAGAAGCCGAACTCTTCCTGTCAGCATCCGGATCAGACTGTGGCATTGCCAATGTCAACATCGGTACCTCAGGAGCCGAAATCGGTGGTGCCTTCGGCGGAGAAAAGGAAACCGGCGGCGGCCGCGAAAGCGGTTCCGATGCATGGAAAGGTTACATGCGCAGACAAACCAATACAATCAATTACGCAGATACCCTGCCATTAGCCCAGGGAATCAAGTTTGATCTGTAACGGTCTTAAACACCATGTTTATCACCCTGCTTGCCCACCTTGCTTATCCATCATGTTGACCGCTTTGCTTATCCACCACG
>NZ_JBEVDX010000164.1:0-31250 GCF_040513095.1 Pedobacter sp.
CACAAAGTCACCATTGTTGTTTGCGCCTGATATTAAGCTATAACGTGTACCGCCGATTCCTGAATAACGAACCGCCACGGTTACACCATAAAATGATGGAAATGTGCCGTAAACCACAATTTTGTTTCTGAACTGGTTATCAGAATAAGTCATGTTGCTCAGGTTTCTCGGATCATCTTTCACCGGAAGGGACAGCGTTGCCGAGTTGGCTACGTTACCATTGTATGAAGTATTATCTTTTGTATCATTCCAGGTATAACTTGCAGTAATTTCACCATCCTTAAAGTATCTCCAGGTTGCATCAAGAACAACGGCAAACTGGTTTACTTTACCTTTACTGTTTAGCTCCAGCACACGGCCAAAGCTATTGCTGATACGGCCGGTTTTCCAGTCGGGAGAACCATTGCTTGGCATAGTCGGTACAAAGACACCACGGTTGTCTTCATTAGGCAAGGTAAAAAAAGCATTTGCGGCCATGTTTCTGTCAACATACATGTAGTTGTTTCTTCCCAATGTGGCATAACCGGTAACACCCACTTTTAGTGAACTGGTGATTAATTTACTGTAGGATAAGTTGGCTTTATATACTACCGGGATTTTTGCATCTTCTGCATAGGTATTAATGGTTGGTAATTGCAGGGCTGCCAATGTTGGAGCTGTAGCAGTACCGTTTCTGTATCCTGCAAAGTTTGGTGTAGGAACGTCGTTGTTAATTACATCTACTGTTGCAAGGTGTGTACCATCGAAAGTTAAGTTGTTGATAGTAACATAATTGTTTACGTCAGATCCAAAGATACCAGCTCCAAAACGTACAAAGTCAGTCCTGTTTTCGTTGATATCCCAGTCAAACTGGATCCTTGGCTGTACCAGGAATTGTTTCAACTTGTTGTCAGTTCTTACTCCAACTTCATCCAGCAATTTCTGATTGAGCGGGGAGGTTGGGTATGCACTGTAATCAACACGCAGGCCTCCTGTGAAATCCAGGCCCGGAGCTAATTTAGTTTGCATCTGTCCATATAACGCTGCATTCCAGATTCCTGCTCTTACCGTAGGATCAGCTACCAGAGGAACCTCGCGGTAATATCTGTTTGGAGTCAGGTTATTAAAGTTGTCAAGTGATGAACCTGCCGCTGAGTTTGTAAACTCGAATCTTCCGTTAACCTCGCTGCCATACAGTGATTTAGCACGTGTATACATTACGTCCGCACCAAAAGTAAAGTTGATTTTATCAGTGTTGTAATACAGGTTATCTACCAGCTGGAATACATTGTTGGTAAATCCTTCCTGACCAAAACGGTGGCCACCGATCTGAATTGCAGTCGCAGCTGTTGAACCGTCAGCCAATGTTGATTGAACGTTGTTCACGATAGCTCTTGGAATGGAAAATCCAAGCTCATCGTTTTGTGTACTTGCCTGGAAAGTATACAAGTGCTGTACTTTTAACTCATTGGTGATTTTAGGGGTAATAGTGGAACGTAATGTCGCCAGTAAACTGTTATCAACGTTCTTATCATTACCGTAACTTTCATAAAGGTTGATCGCAGTATTGTCCGCCAGGCCCAGCGGGTTTCTGTCATTCGTGTAGTTATCACGAACCGTTAATAAGTTGCGGTCGTTAATTTGCCAGTCGATACGGGCAAATGCTGCGTCACTGCCACGGTTCTTGTCGAACGTACCGTACTGAGGAGTGTTTGCAACTCCGTATTTAGCACGGGCGATATCAAGAAATCTGGATAAAGTACTGTTGGTAACCCTGAACCTTGCTTCATCTTCAGCACCGTTTATATCCGCGATGATCAGTGGACGTGATTCTTTCTGGTGGTCTAAACCGATGAAATAATGCAGTTTATCTTTGATAATCGGACCACCTAAAGTAAATCCGTACTGATAAGTAGAGAAGTCGTTATCACGTTTGATACCTCTGATGTCATATGGACTAGATAACCAGTCTGCTCTTCCGTACATAAATGCACTTCCGCTAACAGTGTTGGTTCCTGATTTGGTAACAGCTGTTACTGAACCACCACCAGCTCTACCGTAAGTAACATCATATTGGTTAGTTACTACCTTAAACTCACGAACTGCTTCTATAGATATAGAATAAGGTGCACCACTACGGCTGGTTGTACTTCCTGAGGAGGTCGGGTTTTTAGCGTTCATACCATCAATCGTATAGTTGGTAGATGATGCCAGCTGACCTGA
Organism: Pedobacter sp.; assembly: GCF_040513095.1. Classification (GTDB taxonomy): domain Bacteria; phylum Bacteroidota; class Bacteroidia; order Sphingobacteriales; family Sphingobacteriaceae; genus Pedobacter. The sequence goes on from NZ_JBEVDX010000164.1 coordinate 2,203, forward strand.
GATACCACTGCCGCGGCTCAATGGCGATAGATCCATTAAGTTAGAGAAGTTACGCCCGTTGATCGGCAGCTGGTTCATCGTTTTAGCGGAAATTTCAGTAGATGCACCAAAGTTTTTCACTTTGTTCTGAAGACCTGTACCTACTACTTCAACTGCTTTTAAGTTTTGTGAAGCTTCCAGCATTTCTGCATTCGCTCTTACCGCATCACCAAAGTTGAGCATCAAAACTGACATGGTTTGTTCGCCATAGCCCATATATATCACTTTTACAGCATAGGGGCCACCCAAAGGAAGCTCCTTAAAAGTATACTTACCTTCTTTATCAGTTACAGTTCTGGTGGTAAAACCAGTAGCACTGTTTCTTGCCTGCACAGAGGCTCCGGGAATAGGTTTTTTGGACTGGTCAGTAATAACTCCAAAAATGGATGCTTGAGTAGTTTGGGCAGAAACAGGGTTCTTCAGGCCGAAACACAGCAAGACTACTATTATCAGTAGATTTCGTATCATAATTATTTGTTAAATTGGTTACGATGCGAAGATGTTGCTTTAGTGTTAAGAAGATTCGGTATTTATATTAAGAAATGAATTAGTCGCATATTTCTGGTGTCTTATCTCGTATTATAGTAGTCTTATCGCGTTTATCCAGCGGGCACAGCAATGCTGATGCCTTAAAGATATCGTTCCAACACAAATAAGAGGACAAGAACATCGTGTTTTACAAAAGCAATCCGCAGTAATCTTAAAGCTTTTCTCATGTGCTGTTCTACAGTGTTTTCTGAGATCAATAATTGTTCTGCCACCTGTTTATTACTTAGCGACTCTTGTCTGCGAAGCTGAAAGACCTTGCGGCATTGATCCGGAAGTTTTTCAATTTCTGTGTTCAGTAGCCTTTCCAGTTCACGCGTCTCGATCAATGATTGTGTATGTTCATCCGCTTCACTATAACTATGTTTCAAAAGATTCTGGTAGCGCTGTTGTACCAGGTTGCGGCGGTGAAGACTGAGGATCTTATTTTTTAAAATAATATACAAAAAGGCCATTGGTGTAGTCATTTTACCTACTGACACCTTACTGTTGTAAAAAGAAATGAAAGTATCCTGCACCAGTTCTTCTGCCAGTTCCCTGTCCCGGGTTTTATCCAGGGCTATAGCCAGCAAATTAAGGCTGTACCTTCGGTATAAAGTTTCAAAGGCATCAGTACTGCCATCCTGCCAGAGCTGAATGAGCTGAAGATCTGTAATGCTGTCTTGTGGTTTGATAAGTTTGATATTTGGTTAAGGCTAATGTAGTTAACCTGTTTCGAAAAAAAAAATTAATATTGAGTAACGGCTGGCCCTGACTAGAGCGTATTACCTATACAACCAAGTATAAATATTGTGAAAAAGCCAACAAAGATTCAGCGCATAGCCACGCTATTGAATGGTTTGCAGAAACGTAAGATTTCGGTCAGGGAACAGGCAGAGCTTGATGAGTGGTTTCATTCATTAAAAGTGGATCCCCTGGAATTTAAGAACTGGGTAGAGGAATCTGGCGGAGAAGAACAATTTTCAGAAAAACTCTTTAAACGCTTTAATCAAAAACTTGCCAGAGAGCAGAAAACAAAAAGATATTTTTATTACGGCATTGCTGCATCCTTACTGCTGATGTTTTCTGTCGCCTTTCTTTTTCAGAATGATCATGCGGCTGATTCGGTTCAACAAACTTCAAACCTCGCAAAGAATACCACTGCCCCAGGCGGAAACCGTGCAATTCTCACCATCGGTAACGGTGAGCAGCTTAGCCTCAATGATCAGCCACTGGGTTACGTTGGCAACCAGGCCGGTACGCAAATTTATAAATCTGCCAGCGGCAAACTGGTGTACAACACAAATACTAACCATAGTAAACCTGTGTATAACACGCTTGCAACTCCCCGTGCCGGTCAGTATGAAGTGGCATTGCCAGACGGTACAAGGGTATGGCTCAATGCAGAATCGAGTCTCCGCTATCCAACATCCTTTGCAGGTAAATACCGGAAAGTAGAACTTACAGGTGAGGCCTATTTCGAAGTTGCACATAACCGTACAATGCCCTTTAAAGTAACCACAGCAAACCAGGAAATTACGGTGCTGGGTACTCATTTCAATATCAAAGGATACAAAGATGAGGCTATTGTCTCTACTACTCTGCTTGAAGGTAGTGTAAAAGTAAGTAACCAGCTTTCAGGAAAGACCCAGTTGCTTGCTCCTGGCAGACAGTCAACCGTTGCCAGAAGCAGCGGTGAAATTGAAATCCATCAGGTAGCTGTGGACCAGGTAATGGCCTGGAAAAATGGCTATTTTATTTTTGAAAATGAGGATATTCAGGTGATTATGAAACTGATCAGCCGCTGGTATGATGTAGATGTTACCTATAAAAACGCAGCGCAGGTGCGCCTGGGCGGAACGTTCTCCAAATCCTCAGATCTGGCAGCCCTGCTTAAAAGCTTTGAACTGATCAGTAATCTCAAATTTGATGTCAAGGGAAGGAGGGTGACAGTGACAGATTAAATTTTTTTAGCCCGTTTGGCAATCGATTGCCATGGCTGAAAAAGGTTGAATAACAACATCGCCCTAAAAAATCAGGGAGTCTTGCAGGACCCCCCGATGATTGTCTCCGGAGAGACAAATTAGGAAATCCAGTATAATTCTAACATCAACTCAAATTAACCTAAGTAACCAAATGTATAAAAAAAATGCTGAATCTAGAATCAGGCATAAGAGCAACCTTTTGTCACAAATTTTACTAAGGATGAAGTTCACTTTTGTCTTGCTCGCCCTCACTGTACTACAGCTGAAGGCCTCAATTTTTGCGCAAAAAATATCACTCTCTGTCAGGGATGCGTCCTTAACGGAAGTAATTTCCGAAATCAGAAAACAAACCAAAGTCAACATATTATATAACAGCAGCCTCTCTACCAAACTTAAACCCATTACGATCAGCGTAAAGGATGAGGACTTAAAAAAGGTGCTGGATATCTGTTTGAAAAACCAGCCCTTATCTTATCAGATATTAAAAGACAATATTGTCATTACCCTTAAAAATGAGGATGTCCAACCCGGCAAGCCAGAAACAGCTGTGCGCGCAAAAGATGTTCAGGTAAGTGGTAAAGTTACCGATGAAAAAGGCGAACCCATTCCTGGTGCAACAATTAAAGTGAAGAACGCTCAGGGAACAGCTATCTCTGATGGTTCCGGTAATTTCAAGATCACTGTACCGGAAGATGCTATATTGGTTTTTTCCTTCGTCGGATATAAACCTCAGGAAATACCTGTCAAAGGCAGAACTACAATATCCGTTAGTCTGATAATGCAGGATAACAGCCTGAATGACATCGTAGTAGTAGGTTATGGTACCCAAAAGCAAAAGGATGTAACAGGTGCAGTAAGTGCCTTGACCTCCGAAAATTTCAATAAAGGGGCATCGCTATCTCCCCAGGCCTTACTGCAGGGAAAAATTGCCGGTGTAAATGTTGCGCAGAACAGCGGCAAGCCTGGAACGTCAAATACAGTACGGATCAGGGGAGGTACTTCACTGACTGGTTCCAATGATCCTTTATATGTAATTGATGGCGTTCCGATCTCAACCAGTGCAGGTTTAGGCCAGGCTTCAATCCGGGGAACTGGAACTGACGTGTTCGATCAGGAACCAATTAACCCCTTGCAAACACTCAATCCAAATGATATTGAATCGATCACTGTGCTCAAAGATGCTTCTGCTACCGCGATATATGGTTCCAGAGGTGCAAATGGTGTGATCGTTATCACTACTAAAAACGGTAAAGCAGGGAAACCAATGGTTTCCTACAATGGACAAATCAGCGTAGCACAGGTAGCCAAAAAATTGCAGGTTTTAAATGCAGATGAATACCGGAGCCTTGTCACTTCACTTAATTTACCACTCACCGACAGGGGGGCAAATACCAACTGGCAGGATGAAATTTTCAGGACCTCATTTAGTAATGACCACAGTGTTTCACTGTCAGGAGGTTCGGAACAAACACTTTACCGCACATCATTCGGTTATGGAAACCAACAGGGTATCGTTCTCAATTCCAACCTGCAACAGGCCAATGTTCAAACCAATATTACGCATACTGCACTGAATAACAGGTTAAAATTCGACCTCAAGCTAAATTACGGACAGAATAAATCAAATACAGCTCCAATTTCAAATACAGTAGGCGGAGAATCCGGTACGAGTATGAACTACGAGGCCTATGTATTTAATCCTACCTATCCCGTTTTTGACGCCAATGGCAATTATAACCACGTGCCACCCTTCAGGATCAACCCGGTCTCTTTTTCTACAGATGTACAGGATCAGAAAACCAATCAGCGTCTGCTTGGAAACCTGCAGACATCCTACAAAATCATCGAACCGCTCAGTGTAAATGTAAGCCTGGGTTATACCCGGCAGACTACCGACCGTAATTCATACATCGATAAGGACAACCCGATAGGAAATGGATTTAACGGCTACACGAGCGTACAGAAGTTTTTCGATTACAGTAAACTGATGGAAACTGTATTCCGCTTTAATAAAACCTTTGGCAAACATTCAATTGATGCGATCGGCGGATACTCATACCAGTATTTCTATGGCGAAAGCGACAGGATTATCGCATCGGGCTTTTTGTCTGATGAGTTCAAATGGTATTCCCTTGCAGGTGCCAGCACCATCAACCAGATCACAAGCGGGGCTGAAAGCAATACGCTGATCTCTATGTATAGCCGTGTCAATTATAATTACGACAGCCGGTTTCTGTTCACAGGAACTGTGAGGAGGGATGGTTCCAGCCGCTTTGGTGCACTGCATAAATGGGGATATTTCCCCTCAGGATCTGTAGCCTGGCGTATTTCACAGGAGGAATTCTTTAAGGTAAAGGCCATCTCTGATCTGAAATTACGGGTAAGTTATGGTGTAACAGGTAACCAGGAAATCGGTAACTTAAACTCCATTACCACATTGGGGCCAAGCAACAACGGTTATATTATCGGTGGGCAGAGGGTCACAGTAGTATTGCCTCAGCAGTTCGCTAATCCCGACTTAAAATGGGAAACAACCTCACAGCTGAATGTAGGACTCAACTTTGGTTTCTTCAACAACAGGCTGCATGGAAGTTTCGATTACTACAAGAAGAAAACTTCAGATCTGTTACTCAGGATCGCAGTGCCACAGCCTGCCGTTGTGAGCACTCAGATTGCCAATGTGGGCAGTGTAGAAAACAAGGGGATTGAACTTGAGCTCGGTGGAACAGCCATTACCCAAGGTAAGTTTTCCTGGGATGCAAGTCTGAACTTCAGCAGAAACATCAACAAGGTGCTGAGCTTATCCAATGACCTATACAAAGGCAGTAATATCCAGCAGGCACCATTGCAGGGAACTGTAGCCTCAGGCGCTTATGCGCAGCTGATCATGCCGGGATATCCACTGGGAACATATTTTGGAAGGAAATTTACTGGAATCAATGCCGCAGGTCTCGAAACTTATGATCCCGCCGGGAACATGGTGCTGGGCAGTGCTCAACCTAAATTCACTTACGGTACCAGCCATAACCTGAGTTATGGTGCATGGACTTTGGGACTGAACCTCAGAGGCGTTTATGGTAACCTGATTTACAATGGTACCGCCAATAACCTGGGTTATAAAAACAATTTGCCGGGAAGAAATGCCCTGCAGTCAGCAATCAATGACGGGGTTTCCATCAACCAGCCGAAAGCTTTTTCCTCGCGCTGGCTGGAAAGCGGATCCTTCCTGCGTCTGGACAATGCCACTATCGCTTATACGGTTCCGGTTAAAAGCAAAAACATTCAAAACCTGAGGATATTTGTAACGGGGCAAAATCTCTTCGTCATTACAAAATACACAGGTCTGGATCCCGAAGTAAACGCAGAAGTTACCGCTTCAGGTACACCGCCACTGGGAATTGATTACCTGGGTTATCCAAGGTCGCGTACATACAGCCTTGGCGCCAGTATCAGCTTTCAATAATTCATCTATTTATAAAGAAGATCACCATGAACATATCATACAAAATAACATTTGCCTTTCTGATCAGCCTGCTGGCAACAGCATGCACAAAACTGGATGAGGAATCTTTCGGTCGTCTTTCTCCGGCAACATATTATCAGACCGAAGGCGAAGCAAATTCTTCTGTAGCAGGGATATATCAATCCTTACAGCAGGTACAGGGGGTATCAGCTCCCTGGACACTCTCCGAAGAAGGAACGGATGAATTTATCGTACCGGGAAGGGCAAGCGGAGGATGGTTCGACCAGAACAATATCGATATCATGCAGCACAATGTAAAAGCAGATAATCAGTCGGTTGCAAATGCCTGGACAAATATATTCTCCGAAATAGGGATTGCCAATGCAGTTTTGGAGAGCCTCAACGCATCTCCCGCAGTAGCTAATTTTAAGGTGCAGATAGCCGAGGCAAAAGCGTTGCGCGCCTATGGGTATTTCTATGCGATGGACTTTTGGGGCAATGTTCCATTGGTAACTGTAGGGAAGATTGAACAGAATAATTTACCGGCAACTACAGCAAGAGCAGACATCTTTAAATTTGTAGAGACAGAACTGCTGGCTGCAGTGGCTGATCTGCCGGCAACAAGCACCATCAATAAAGCCAGTTACTATCCGCGTTTAACAAAGGAAGCCGTGTATTCACTGCTGGCAATGATGTACCTCAATGCAGAAGTCTATACCGGTACCGCCCGCTGGAATGATGCAATTACTATGTCCAATAATGTCATCAATAGTGGTTCCTTTGCATTGGAAACAAATACTGTTGACAATTTTAAAGTGCTGAATGAGGGAAAAACTAAAGAAGTGATCTTTGCTTTTTCTATCGACCCGGCAAAAAACTCAGGGAGCAACGCTTATATGCTGTACAGCCAGCCGGCACTCGATCAAACCCGCTACAGTCTGCCCTTTGCGCCGGCGAATGGGTTCTCCACCCAAAAGGAAGCACTGGACAGATACGAAAGCGCAGACAGAAGAATCAACATGCTGCAATTTGGTCCTCAGTTTAAACTTGACGGCACACCACTCGTGGATAGCAAAGGCGTACAACTTAACCTTGTAAATTGTGTAAGCTTTACCGCGGCGGCTGATAATGAAGGATACCGCGTGCTGAAATATGTTCCTGATGGCGTAACATGGACCGGTCCATATGGCAATACCGATTATGTTCAAACCCGCTATGCAGATATATTGCTCAGCAAAGCCGAAGCCTCTTTCAGATCGGGCAATACAGGGGAGGCACTAACGCTGGTCAATCAGATACGGAACCGCAGTAATGCTACAAGTCTGAACACCCTCAGCCTGAAAAATCTGGAAGAAGAAAGGGCACGCGAGTTTTTATGGGAAGGCCACCGGAGAAGGGACATGATCAGGTTTGGGACCTATTTCAATACCACCTGGACATTTAAAACTTCTACAGATCCGGTAACCAAAGGTCTGTACCCTATACCTACCACCCAGCTTGCAACCAATCCTAAACTGAAACAAAATACGGGTTATTAACCGGGATATTAATATATTATACACGTCAGCTAACTTATACGAATGAAAAGATACTCCATATTAATTTTAGGGCTTATATACTCAGTTTTTGCCAAAGGCCAAAGCACCCAGTGGCTCACCGGCATTCGTGATACTTCCTATTCCAGCGCTGGAGACTACCGCAATAACCTTAAAAATTATCCTTTCATCAAACTGGTGATGCCACAGAAGTTTGCCAATGTGAAGGAAAAACCGGGTTTGGTATATGCTAAAACCGGGGAGCGCGAGCTGCACCTGGATGCTTTTCTGCCTGGAGATAAGAAGGGTGGCAAAACACCTGCAATATTGATTGTCCATGGTGGTGGATGGCGCTCGGGCGACCGCAGTCAGCATATCCCTCTGGCACAGCATCTCGCGGACAAGGGAATCGCAGCCTTCACCGTAGAATATCGTTTGTCAACCGAAGCATTATATCCCAATGCGGTTTTTGATGTGAAAGCTGCGGTAAGATGGCTTAAAGCAAATGCGAAAAGTCTTAATGTTGATACAGGCAAGGTTGCCCTGCTGGGATTCTCTGCCGGAGGCCAGCTGGCTGCGCTTGCAGGCGTTACTTCAGCAGTTAAAAAACTGGAGGGCGACTTTGGAAACGTTGGCTATTCAAGCAAAGTGAATGCTGTGATTGATATTGACGGAACATTATCTTTTGTGCATCCCGATTCATGGGAAACACAGAACCCCGGTACTTTTGGCGCTTCGGGCATGTGGTTTGGATATCCGCGAACGGAGCGGATTGATCTCTGGACCGAAGCTTCGCCCTTTACTTATGCCGGGCAGAACACCACGCCCTTTCTATTCCTGAACAGTTCGGTGGTACGCATGCATGCCGGGCGGGACGACTGGAAAAAGCAGATGGACCAGAAAGGGGTATACACCGAGATCGTCAATTTTAAGGACTCTCCGCATTCATTTTGCCTCTATGAGCCCTGGTTTGATCCGATGCTGGGCAATATTACTGCATTCATAGCTAAGGTTTTTAAATAATTCATAGATGAAACACAAACTAGCAAAACTTGGTCTTATAGCCATTCTTTTTGTCGCCGGGTTAACAGGTTTATCCGCCCGGGCGCAAACAAAGCTCATCCAGTTCAGGGTTGCCCAGGACGGATCCGCAGATTACAAAACCATTCAGGATGCAGTAAATGCGGTGCGGGACCATATGCAATACCGGGTATACATCTATGTGAAGGCTGGTACTTACCACGAAAAACTGGTGATCCCCCCGGCAAAGAAAAACATTGCGATCATAGGTGAGGACAAGGAACATACGGTTATCACTAATGCCGATTTCTCAGGAAAAGCTTATCCAGGTAAAGATTGGGCGGGAAATACCAAATACAGTACTTATACTTCCTTTACTGTTTTGGTGCAGGGCAATGACTGTGTGCTGGAAAACCTGACGATAGAGAATACCGCCGGGCAGGTAGGCCAGGCAGTTGCCCTCCATGTCGAAGCAGACCGCTTTGCCGCAAGAAACTGTTCAATTCTTGGCAATCAGGATACACTTTACACATCCAAGGATGGCAGGAACTACTTTGAGTCCTGTTTCATTTCAGGGACCACAGATTTCATCTTTGGGGAAGCCACTGTTGTGTTTGATCATTGTGTTATCAAAAGTATCAGCGATTCCTATATTACGGCTGCTTCCACCACCAAAGAACAGGAGTTTGGATATGTGTTGTTTGATTGTGAGTTGATTGCTGCGGAGGGAGCGAAAAAAGTGTACCTGGGCAGACCATGGCGCCCTTTTGCCAGAACGGTATTTATCAGGACGAAGATGGGCGCACATATCATTCCCGAAGGCTGGAACGCCTGGCCGGGTGATCCGCTGTTCGCAGATAAAGACAAAACTGCCTTTTATGCAGAGTACGAAAGTTCGGGGCCAGGAGGGCTTACAGCACAGCGCGTTCCCTGGGCCAAACAGCTTTCAAAAGGAGAGGTTAAAAAATACACGATAAAAAATATTTTCAGGGGATGGGTGCCTCAATTTAATAAGCTGTAGATGAAAAAAATACTTAACGAACTGTTCCTTACTGCATCAATTATTGCATTGTCTTCTGCTCTGGCAGTAGCGCAGGATTTCATGCCCCTGTATCCACAAAATAAAATACCAAATTCGAAAGGATCAAAGCGCGCGGACAGTATCGCAAATGAACGTGTTTACCGTGTGGCGACACCTGGTATGTACTGTTTTTTTCCTTCCAGTCAGGAGAATAAAGGCGCAGCAGTTATCATCTGCCCTGGCGGCGGCTATGAGCGTTTGGCCTATGTAATCAGTGGTACGCAGCTGGCGAAATGGTTCAATACCCTGGGTATTTCTGCATTTGTGCTCAACTACCGTTTACCCAATGATCCGGATTTGAAGGATCGCAGTGCTGCTCCGCTGCAGGATGCCCAGCGGGCAATAAAAGTAGTTCGTGCCAATGCAGCTAAATGGGGCATCAAGCCGGATAAAATTGGGATGCAGGGCTCCTCTGCCGGCGGCCATCTGGCTAGTCTGGCCGGAACGGCGAAAAGTGATATTGTTAAAATAGGCGATTCACTGGATGCAGTATCCCCCCGTCCCGATTTTATGATGCTGGTGTCCCCGGTCATCGACATGGGCGAATACGCACACAAGGGCAGCAGGAAAAACCTGTTGGGGGAGCCGGCAAAGCCGGATTTGCAGGCACAGTATTCTACGCAGCTGCTGGTTAGCACAAAAACCCCTGTATGTTTCATCGCAGACGCGTTTAACGATAAAACTGTCGATCCGCATAACAGCCTCCTGTTTTACAAAGCACTGCTGGAGAATAATGTGCCAGTCAGCTTTCATGTTTTTCCGCAGGGCGGGCATGCCATCGCATTGCGAAACAATCCAGGCTCTGCCAACCTCTGGACAGCACTGGCTGAACAATGGATGATCGAAATGGCGGTTATCCCTGAAACGCTTACCAAATGATATCAACAATTCTTATGAAAAGATACGCTACAAAACTAGTTATAACAGGGTTTACAGTACTAATGAGCAGCATGTTGCTGAAGGCGCAGCAGCCTGAATCAAAAACCTTTTCCTGGGAAAACCTACCTGTGATCAGTCGTCCGGTTTTTAAAAACGATACTACCATCATTCCCGCTGCGGGCACATCAGCCTTCGCCTTAAAGACCGCCATGATCCAGAAAGCAATTGATGATTGCAATAAGGGGGGCGGTGGAGTAGTCGTGATCCCTGCAGGAATGTGGGTTTCTGGTCCTATATACCTTAAAAGTAATGTTAACCTGCATCTTCTTCGTGGTGCAATGTTAACATTTACCAGAGATAAAAATCAGTATAAGATGGTCAGCGGAGACTATGAAGGTAAAAGTGCAGCCAGGAACGAATCACCTATCAACGGCAGTGATCTGAAAAATATAGCCATTACAGGGCAGGGCATTATTGATGGCAATGGCGATGTATGGCGTGCCGTGAACCAATCGCAGCTGACGCCCCCGCAATGGAAAGAAAAAATTGATGGCGGTGGTGTACTCAGCGATGACCGCAAAACCTGGTTTCCCAGCGTTCAGTTCAAAGATGCCCAGCAAAAAGGCAAAAGTATGCTGATTGCGCCGGGGCAGGACCTGTCAGCTTTTGCGGATATGAAAGATTTTCTGCGGCCTAATATGCTGGTACTAAAAAATTGTAAAAACGTATTGCTTGAAGGTGTCACCTTTCAAAATTCTGCAGCCTGGTGCCTGCATCCGATACTGTGCGAAGACCTTACAATTTCTGGTGTCACAGTGAAAAATCCTGCATATGCACAGAATGGAGATGGGATGGATATAGAATCCTGCAGAAGGTTCATCGTAGAAAACAGTGTGCTTGACGTAGGTGATGATGCGATATGTATCAAATCCGGCAAGGACGAAGAAGGAAGAAAAAGGGGTAAACCTACTGCTGAGGGGATCATCCGCGGCAACACTGTATACAGCGGTCACGGTGGTGTGGTGATCGGCAGTGAAATGAGCGGCGGGGCAAACAATATTTTTATTGAAAACTGCAGTTTTATAGGCACTGATAAAGGACTCCGGTTCAAGTCTACACGGGGTAGGGGTGGCATAGTTGAACACATCTTTGCCAGGAATATAGTGATGAAAGATATCGGTTCTGAAGCGATTTTCTTTGATATGTACTACTTTGTGAAATTTGCTACCGATGGAAAACGGGATGAAACACCAACAGTCAACGCAGGCACCCCCATCTTCAGGAATATGACCTTCAGTAATATCACCTGCGACGGTGCAAAGATCGCAGTATTTATCAGGGGATTACCGGAGATGAAGGTGCAGAATATACTGATTTCTGATTCCAGATTTCGTACTGACGAAAAGGTAAAACTGATCGATACCAGCAATGTACGCTTAGAGAGAATATATCTGGAGCCTGAAATACATCCATCCGTTTCTAATCACTAGCTGTTTTATTGTTACTAATAACTACTTGCCGAAAATGAATAAATCAATACTACTGGTACTGCTCATGGGTATTCCTCTAATGGGATATAATCAAAAGAAAACTGCTGTACCACTGGCACTTGCCAGCGAAATGGCTGCAACAATCATGCATAAATGGCCTGATTCCCTAAGCAATAAACCGGGTACTCCGGTACCCTGGTCGTACGACTTAGGGGTTTTCTTCGACGGTATGACGCGGATTTATGAACAGGACCATGATATGAAATATATCACCTATATGCGTCATATTATGGATCTGTTTATACGGGAGGATGGCACTATCGGACGTTACAACCCTTCAGATTATAATATTGATAATATCAAAAACGGGCGTACTTTGCTTTTCCTTTATAAAACTACCGGCCTTGATAAATATAAGAAAGCGGCCTCATTGCTGAGAAAGCAGCTGCTTATGCATCCTAGAACCGATGAAGGTGGTTTCTGGCATAAAAAGGTCTACCCTCATCAGATGTGGCTTGACGGTATTTATATGGGTGAGCCGTTTTATGCAGAATGGTCGTCCACGTTCCACGAAGATAATTTCGATGACATCGCCAGGCAGTTTACCATTCTTGAAAAACATGCCAGAGACCCTGAAACAGGATTACTTTACCATGGCTGGGATGAAGCTAAAAAACAAAAATGGGCGGATAAAACCACAGGCAATTCCCCTAACTTCTGGGGCAGGGCAATGGGCTGGTACGGGATGGCGCTTGTGGATGTGCTCGACTTCTTTCCAAAGAATCATCCTAAAAGAGCTGAACTGATCGCCATTTTGAATAGATATGTAGCAGCAATAAGAAAGGTGCAGCAGCCCGGTAACGGACTATGGTATCAGGTACTCGATAAATCTGACGAAAAAGGAAACTATCCCGAAGCTTCTGCATCATGCATGTTTGTCTATACAATGGCCAAAGCTTTAAACAATAACTATATCAGTCAGGAGTATCTTCCTGTGGTAAACAGAGGATTTGAAGGTATCAAAAAAGAGTTCCTGACTTATGATGGGGAGGGCAGGCTCCATCTGAAAGGAACAGTACAGGTGTCTGGTCTTGGTGGCACGCCATTCAGAAGCGGCACTGTACAGTATTACCTGAGTGAGCCCGTCATCACTGATGATGCAAAGGGCATGGGTGCATTTATTCTCTGCGCTACAGAAATAAGCCGCTTGCCGGCTTTAACAAAATCTGCTGCGGGACCATCAAAACTCATCAGCAGATATCCCTTTGGCAATACCAGACTGAGCTTTGAAAAACGCGTTGATGACCTGGTCGGGCGGCTTACCCTGGAGGAAAAGGTATCACAAATGCTTAACGCTGCACCGGCTATCCCAAGACTGGGCATCCCAGCACACGATTGGTGGAATGAGGTACTGCATGGAGTAGCCCGCACGCCATACAAAACAACCGTATTTCCGCAGGCTATCGCGATGGCGGCAACATTTGACCGGGATGCGCTTTTCAGGATGGCAGATTATTCTGCCCTTGAAGGAAGGGCGATTTATAATAAGGCAATCACTGATCAGAAAAGCGGGGCAAAATATCTTGGCCTCACTTACTGGACACCCAACATCAATATTTTCCGGGATCCACGCTGGGGCCGCGGACAGGAAACTTATGGGGAAGATCCTTTCCTGACAGCATCCCTGGGCGACTCATTTGTCCGTGGGCTGCAAGGGGATGATCCCCGTTATCTGAAGGCCGCGGCATGTGCGAAACATTATGCTGTACACAGCGGTCCGGAACCTGACAGGCATGTTTTTAATGCCGATGTCTCTGCATATGACCTTTGGGACACCTACCTGCCGGCATTTGAAAAACTAGTTGTGAAATCTAAAGTGGCAGGAGTGATGTGCGCATATAATGCCTTTCGCACGCAGCCATGTTGTGGCAGTGATATCTTAATGACCGATATTCTCCGCAGACAGTGGAATTTCAAGGGATATGTAACGTCGGATTGCGGAGCTATAGACGACTTTTATAAGCAGCATAAAACACATCCGGATGCGGCTGCAGCCGCCGCTGACGCGGTGATGCATGGTACAGATCTCGATTGTGGAAAGGAAGCCTATCTGGCACTGGTGCAGGCTGTGAAAAACGGAAGTATAACAGAAAAACAAATAGATATTTCGGTTAAAAGACTTTTCATGATCCGCTTCAGACTGGGATTATTTGATCCGGTTACTATGGTGAAATACGCGCAGACATCAATTAATGTTCTGGAGAGTCCTGAACATCGGCAGCACGCCCTCAAAATGGCTCGCGAATCAATGGTGTTGCTGCGAAATGAAAACAGCACGCTGCCGCTAAGTAAAAACCTGAAAAAGATTGTGGTATTAGGTCCAAATGCTGATAATTCGGTTTCGATCCTTGGAAATTACAATGGACATCCTTCTGAACTGACCACAGTGCTTGCAGGGATCAGGGAAAAGGTTGGCAAAAACTCAACCGTTATCTATGAAAAAGCAGTGAATTTTACTAATAACACGATTTTGGTACAAGGCGATACATCGAAAGGCACTGTTACAACCGATTTCGGTTTGCTGGTAGAAAAACACAAGGATGCTGATGCATTTATTTTTGTAGGCGGCATCGCACCACAGCTCGAAGGTGAACAAATGTCTGTCAATGAACAGGGCTTTATGGGCGGGGACAGGACTTCGATTATGCTGCCTGAGATACAAACTGCATTGATGAAAAAGCTGCAAGCTACGGGCAAAGCTGTAGTTTTTGTAATGATGACCGGAAGTGCAATTGCAATCCCCTGGGAGTCTGAACATATCCCTGCTATCCTTAACGCTTGGTATGGCGGACAAGCGGCAGGTAGTGCTGTTGCCGATATCCTGTTTGGCGACTACAATCCTTCCGGCCGTTTGCCGGTTACCTTCTACAGATCTGACAGTGATCTTACAGATTTTAAGGATTACAGCATGAAGAACAGAACCTACCGCTATTTTAAAGGCAAGCCCTTGTATGGGTTTGGGTACGGACTAAGTTATACAAGCTTTAAATACACGCAAAAGCCTTTCCCAAAAAGTGTGAGAAAGGGCGAAAAAATAGTTATCTCAGTACAGGTGACTAACAATGGAAATATCAGCGGAGAAGAAGTAGTCCAGCTATATCTTGTCAACCAAAACAAACAGATCAAAACTTCTCTCAAGGCGCTAAAAGGTTTTCAGAGAGTGTCCCTTGCAGCCGGTGAAACCAGGAGCATCAGATTTGTCCTGCCGCCTGAGGAACTCTGTTATGTAGACGCAGACGGGACGAAAAAATCAATCAGAGGAAATGTTCAGTTTTCAGTTGGCGGCAGCCAGCCGGATGAGCCCAATCCTACGAGTGGAAATCTGGTCAAGTCAATGGTCAGTATACTTTAGTCTGCTACCCGGGGTGTGTTCCGCTGGTAACGTAGCTTCCCAGACCTGCCATAACTATAACCACAAAAACCAGAAAACCTATGCCGGCATACTTTTGAGATTCAAGAAGTGCAGCCATGATAAGCGGACCTGAGCCATAACCTGCGAAAAGTATTCCGCTGCCAATAGCGAAAAGTGTGCCGGCAGAAAGGCCAGCCTTAGGAAGTTTAAGGATTCCAATAAACAATGGCTGGGAGAACGAGAAACCCAGCGACATCAACGCAAGTAAACATTCCGCCAGCCAAAGCGGCAGATGCTGCATCATCACAAGCAGACCCAGAATCGTCAGCGCAAGTCCTGAGTAAAGGATTCTGATCCCGCTGGTATCCTGATTTATACGGAAGAGCAGTATCGCGACCGTTAATCCAGGCAGCCCGAAAATAAATAAGGCGGTACCCAGATCATATGCCCCCAGTTTGTATTGTAAGGTAAAGTAGTAACTGATCCAAACAAATACCCCTGAATGAAATACGCCTGAAAGAAACACAAAGCTGTAGATCTTTCTGCCTTTCCAAATGATATGAAGATTGGATTCTCTCTTAACCATACGTATCTGCCGGTAGCTGATACTTTTGTTTCTTCTGTTGAACATGATAAACAATAACCACAGGACTGCGGATATCATCCCTACCACCTGAAACAGAGAACGCCAGCCCAATGATTCATTCAGCCATCCACCAATGCTGGGCGCAAAGGTCATTCCTGTGGCCAGAGACAGTATAATTCTTATCATATTGCTGAACGATTCCTTTTTATCAGCTGATCTGGTTGCCAGCACAAGTGCAGATGGGAGCATAGTACCCGTGCCGACGCCGGTCAGCATTCTATTGAGAAGGAAAACTTCTGCAGATCCGACGGTACTCAGCAATAAGGAACCCGAACTCATTGCGAGGAGCGAGAGCGCTATCCACCACTGAGGTTTCTTAAATGTTGAAGGGGACAAGACCATGCATGCTGCTGCGGTGGCAAACGGAATTGCAAAGGCGGGGATAGCCATGTTTAAAAGCGACGAATTGAATTCCCCGGTGTAAGCCGGTAGCAAAGGCGCAATGCAGTAGAGCTGAAACATCAGCAGGAAACATGAGGTACCTAAAAATATGTTAAGTAAAGCATTCTGGTTTTTCGCGGGTGTCTTCATTACAAATATCTCTTACGAATCAAATTTCGCTTTTGAGCTCATGTAATGTATATGAAGGAAATCATGTGTGTTATCAGATGACTGATAAGTTGTCTGATAACACACATTTATCCCCGGCTCTCAGGGATTGCCGGTAAATTCAATTGTATCACTCAAAATAATATTGTCTGATGCTTTGCCGATCATTACTTTAAATGTTCCTGGTTCAGTAACACGTTTCATCTGTCTGTTCCAGATTTGGATATCCTGTTCAGCAATCTTAAATCTGACCGTTTTTTCTTCACCCGGCAACAATTCAATTTTAGTAAAACCACGGAGAGATTTTACAGGAGTGCTTACAGAGTTTACTTTTTCGCCTACATAAAGCTGCACTACCTCTTTGCCTTTTATGCTTCCTGTGTTTTTTATTTTGCATGAAACCTCGACCTGCCCGGCTTTCCCAAAACTTTTTGCAGAGAACTTCAGATCGGAATAAATAAAATCAGTATAACTCAGGCCATAGCCAAATGGAAAGAGGGGCGCAGTGGATGAGTAAACGTAATCACGACCGGGCTTATCGGGCGTACCCGGCTCCCTGTTGTTTCCTTTTGAGGAATTTACATAGTTATAAAAGACAGGGATGTGTCCAGAGGATTGTGGGATGCTCATGTTCAGGCGTCCTGATGGGTTTACTTTTCCAAAAATAATGTCTGCCATTGCATTTCCGCCTTTTTCACCGGGATACCAGCCTTCAATTATAGCAGGAATATTTTCTTTTTCCCAGGCAATGCTCCAGGGCCTTCCCTGGATTAAAACAAGGATAACAGGTTTCCCGGTTTTATAGATGGCCTGCAGCAGTTCTCTCTGTACGCCCTGGGGATCAATGTCAGTTACATCATAACCTTCGCCGCAGGTAAAGGGATCGGTTGGTTCATCTTTTCCTGCTTTCCCGTTCCAGCCTATGCCTTGAAATACTACACTTGTCGTACCCAAAACCACAACCGCTATATCACTTTCCTGTGCTGCGGCTACGGCTTTTTCAATACCAGAACGGTCATGTCCCGAGAGTTCGCATCCCTGGGCGTAATTCACTTTTATGTCTTCGCCCACAAACTGTCTTATACCCTGCAGCACCGTAGTGCCTGAACGGTTGTCGCGGGTATAGCTATAATCGCCATACTGCACCTTGTCCGAATTTGGTCCGATAACAGCAATTGACTTGAGTTTCTTAACGTCCAGTGGCAACAGGTTATTCTGATTTTTTAGCAATACTATTGATTCTTCGGCTATCTTTCGGGATAGGGCTACACTCGTGGCGGTATGGAGTTTGTTGTTTATGCCTGCAGAATCGGCCAGTCCTTTTTCAAACAAGCCGGCTTTGAATTTGGCCGTCAAAATTCTTTTTACAGCAGCATCAATCTGTTTTATATTGATCGTACCGGCACGTAGCATCTTTGCAAGGTCTTTGTACACATCTGGTCGCGATGCTTCCACATCCACCCCGGCATTTAGTCCCAGCACTGCTGCTTCATGAGGACCTTTGGCTACCTGATGAAAATTGTAGAGTTGGGCCAGAGCGCCATAATCCGAAATCACATAACCACTAAATTTCCATTCCCTGCGCAGAACCTGATCAAGCAGAAAAGTACTGCTATGTGCCGGAATCCCATCGATCTCATTGTATGATGGCATCAGGGAATAAATATTACCCTTTCTGACAATTTCTTCAAAAGGTGCCAGGAACATTGTCCGCAATTCCCTTTCTCCTATAGGTGTGGGCGCTAAGTTGACACCGCCCAATCCATAACTGTATCCCGCAAAATGTTTTGCCGTTGCCATAATCTTATTCGGAGCAATGGCAGACTTAGTTTGAGACGGCATTCCCTGTAAGCCGGTCACAAATGCGTAGCCCATTTTACTCACAAGGTATGGGTCCTCAGCAAAACATTCTTCAACTCTGCCATACCTTGGATCGCGGATCAGATCAAACAAAGGCGATAGCGCCTGGTCTATCCCCATTGTTGTAGCTTCTTCTGCAATGATACCTCCCATCTGGTATATCAGCTCTGGATTCCAGGTTGATCCCTGTCCGATCGTCTGGGGAAAAATTGTTGATCCTGCTGCAAGAACGCCATGAAGACCTTCGCCGATCTGGATAGGGGGGATCCCCAGCCGGGTTTTCTCGAAAGCGTGTTTTTTGGCTTCAGCCGATTCGAAAGCGATATCCTTTGCAGTGATGAAAGGACTTTCCAATACGCCATAACCAATATTGCTTTGCAGGGATTCTTTTAATGAGCTCATGTTCATCTGCCCAACTTTTTCTTCCAGTGTCATCCGTGCCATCAGGTCTTTTACCCTTGTGGCTACGGGTGCTTTACTGTTTTTGTACAACTGGGCAGAGCCCTTCAGGCTGGCAGTGCTTAATGCAACTATCAGTATATATTTTTTGATCATAAAATATTAAAGTATCTGATAGAATAATTTCCCTGATTAATATATTCAGATGATTATTCAATTACTATGTCAAAAATAATATTTTAGGTTAACTTTACAGCTGAATAATCTTCTTACTACTTAATTCTATAGTTGTTTATCAATCTATTAGCAGGATGTTTGAATATATGATACAGGCACTTGACCTGTACATGAACCCGTAAACAACTACTATTGAATCCATAATGAACTCGTATTTCAGCAGGGCTTGGTGAGGGGTTGCTGAGGGGTTGCCGAATGCCCCGCTATATTTACCCTGAACGACCCTTGAGCAACCCCTCAGCAACCTCTGATCAGGTACGGGTTCAATATGAGTTCAGGATGTTTTCAAACTGAGTTTATGTACTGTTAAAACAGGTTGAAATTACAGCCAATGTAGGTGTTGAATGAAATAGATAGCAATGCCATTGTTTAAATGACATTGCTATAAAGTTGTACTATTTACCGCCCAATTCAGTTAAAATTCTATGTGTAATAGCAACATGTTCCTTAAATACCGCTAAAGATAAGGTGGCCAAATGCCTGCCCTGATTTTCGGCAGCCCCTGCTAATTTACCTTTGCTTATATAACTTGAGGCAAGGTCGCGCAAGAACTCATGGTTCTCAAGTTGTGCCGCAATGTATACTTTATCAAACTCAGGTCCTGCCGGAGTATTTTTAATTTTCATAAGTGTAGCCTTTGCTTTTGCATCCATCGGTGGCACTGCTGTACCAAGATCTTTCAATACACCGGTAACAGCTAAAGCTTCCGCCAGTTCAAACCCTGCAAATTCTTTTGCATTTTTATTGGTTGCTTTTGTTACAGCAATCTGGCTTGTGGCAAGTGAAAGTTCAGCTGGCCCAATTACGCCCATTCTGAATTCTTTTTCATTCGAAGCAGTTGCATCTCCGCTCAAGGTTGTTTCCTCTGCTGCTGCATCAGAAAAATTTAGAAATGATGCTGCTAGCGATAATCCTGCAGTCATAGCTATTGTACCTGTGAGAGATTTCTTAACAAAATCTCTGCGTCCTGTGTTATTTGTATTCATTATTTCTAGGTTGATTTACTTGGTCAACAGTATAATACAGGTATTGTTTCTCATATGGAGCACATACAACCTTTGGTGATGCTATATTTCTTATCGAATGCCTGGCGGTGGCATTGATTGTGGCATCTAAAAATTTTTAGCAAAAACCTTATTAAGCTGAGCCCCTGCCGTTAAGGATACATTGGGTACTCCATTGTTAAAAGTCATTTTAAACTCGGGGATCAATTTTTCCTTACTGAAATCAATCAGCTCACCTTGCAACATATAGCGTTTGATTTCTTCGGCCACATTTTTACCTGGCAGGTAAGGAGCAATTACTGCACAAAAATCTTCCGCAGTTATTTTTCGCATACCCTGCTTCTTGTCATATTGAAATAAGGCAAGTAAGAAATGCCTGATGGTCTTTTTACCTTTAGAGGCAAGGCGGATCTGGTTATCCAGGTAGAAGGCATAAATCAATCCCCGTTGATAGGGCAAATTTTCGTAGTATTCGCTTATAAAGAAATTTGCCTGTATAGAATCACCAGGCATGGTCCTCACCGGACTTGTATAATGTGCGGTTAAATTGCCTTTGTTCATATGATCCAGAAAATTTTCCTGAGTAAATAAACCTGAAGCACTAAGGTTATAAAGGGCAATATAATCATTGAAACCTTCATTAAACCAATTGTTCTCCATAGCAACTTCCTTGTACTGCAAGCGTACACCTACCCAATTGTGGGAAACTTCATGGGCAATAACGCGTGTCTTTTCCAGATTCATTGGTCCACGGTACCGCACGCTAAAGGCGTTGGGCAAACCCATGCCAGTCATGGTTGGAGCAACATCATGTTGCAGGGGTATAGCGCTCATCATATAAAAAGGTACATCATCATCTGCCCAAAAGCTTCTGATAGTGGGAATGTATTTATTCATGAAACTTTTCAATTTGTCTGGAAGCCCACCTGTGCTGTCGCTTTTTGAGGTAAGTAAATAGTGCGGAGTTTTACCAAACATGTATTTGTCCACTACTAAATCTTTGCTCATTTGCATCAGCACCAGCTTATTGTCTGATTCAGTAAACGGAACTACTTGTAAATCGCCCGGTTTGGCCATCGGATCTGTGGAAATTACATATGGCATCCCTGCAGGATAGTTATCCCATACAATTCCAATTTTGCTATAGGCGGTGTCTGCAACTTCCATAAATACCTGAAAGCCCATTGTATATAAAAAACCTGGGTCTATAGTTGGGCGGAAGGCTTCGTCTGCCAGTACATGGCTCATATCAGAAAGCAATTTTCCATCTATTTCAGCATGCAATCTTTTGATTCCGGGACCAGTGTGATGAACAATTATTTGTCGTTCAGTAGGGTTAATCTTTAAATGATCGCCGTCCTTAACATTTACATTGCCTAAAATATCGAATATGTGAGACTGGCCACCTGCCCGTGGGTGTCCATAGACAAAGACAGTGCTGTCCTTGTCATGTGAATCATAAACTATGTCCATTTTTAATATTGTAGACACTCCATCCCATGAAAAATGATAGTCCATACGGTTTGCCGGGAGCTGACTTTGGGCAAAGCTAACCGAACATAAAAATGATAGTACCAGGGAAGAAAATAGGTGTTTTTTAAAGCGGGAGTAATTAATTATTGCTGACATGGAGGTTGAGTTGAAATTCTTTTGACCACAGCTACCGGGCTATTGGTGTATTTCATTCTTCAAAATTCGCCGTTCATTGCCTCAATTACTTTAACCAAGGTTAAAAAATGAATGCCCGGTGAAAAGAGAATTTTTAGTCTGCACAAAGGTCGCGAAATTGCTTGTATTTCACTCTTTAAAAGCTGAACCACCTTTCTTGAAAACAGCAATTGTATAATAAGGCAAAGATTATATATTTGATTAAAGAATAAATGAAGACATTGTAAAATTGACATTTCTTCCAATATATATTTCGATCGATTAAAAAAAAACCACATGTATGAATCAATCTAAGCTTTATTCCGCGAAATCTTGCTTTAACTGCTATGTTAGTAAATGCTTTTTAATATTGCTCTTACCAGTATTGTGTTCAAACTGTTTAGCCCAAAGTGTAAACTATAATTTGCCCACTTTGCTTTCGAAAGGTGTGATCACAGGGGAAAACAGAACGGTTCGTAAATTAAATGATAAAGCTGTTCAGCTGTCAGAAGCCGAAGGATATGGGGTTGCATGGTTACATGATTTGCGATTTTCTGATGGTACCATTGAAATTGACTTGCGTGGTAGAGATGTAAAACAAGGTAGTTTTTTAGGAATTGCATTTCATGGTGTATCTAAGGATACCTGTGAGGCGATCTATTTCAGGCCATTCAATTTTCTGGCAACAGATAGTGCCCAACGGAGTCATATGGTACAATATGTTTTCGAAAATCAATATGGATGGGAGCGTTTAAGAAATGAACATCCAGGGGTTTATGAAGGTCTGGTATCTCCTGCGATTAACCCCGGTGCCTGGTTTCATGTTAAGATTGAGGTTAAGGGGAAGGTAATTAAGGTTTATACCACTAACTCAAATACACCATGTTTAGTAGTAAATTCATTGAATGCTTTTCATGAAGGAAAGCTAGGTTTATGGGTAGGAAATACTTCCCCTGGGGACTTCGCTAATCTTACAGTCAG
This sequence comes from Pedobacter sp., assembly GCF_040513095.1. GTDB lineage: Bacteria > Bacteroidota > Bacteroidia > Sphingobacteriales > Sphingobacteriaceae > Pedobacter. The sequence continues at coordinate 24,955 of NZ_JBEVDX010000164.1, forward strand.
ACGTAAGTAATGGTTTAAACTGGCAAGTACTGTCTTTTCTGAAAAATCGCAGTTTGTTCAGGAGCGTCCCGGCCGATTACCTGGATCAAAACCAACAGGGTAACATCAAACATAGCTTATGTGATACATCTCGGAGATATCGTTGACCATGGTGAAGATCAGTTATCGGAGTGGACAAATGCCAAAAATATTCTTTATCAGCTGGAAACCCCGGTAACAGGCTTACCAAATGGCATCCCCTACGGCCTGGCAGTTGGCAACCATGACCAGACCCCTAATGGTTTTCCCGGAGAGGGAGGCACAAATAATGGCTACGCCAAGTACTTTGGTAAAGACCATTTTCTGGGGCGTGCCTACTATGGTGCACCTTATGGTAGCTCAAATAATAACGATAACCATTACGATCTATTTACCGCCAATGGCACTGATTATATTTTACTGTACATTGAATACAATACTCCCGGAGATTCCGAATACAGCGCTGCCATTGAAGCTAATGTGATGAACTGGGCAGATGGTGTTTTAACAACCTATGCAAGCCGGAAAGCCATCATTGTGAGTCATAGTTTATTGAGACTGCCGGCAGGCAGCAATAGCGATATCCAGGGAGGAAGCGGCACAAATGCCGTAGCTGCTGCATTTACCAACCAGGGGCAGGTGATCTATAACAGGGTTAAAACACATGATAACGTTTTTCTGATGTTGGGAGGGCATGTATCGGGCGAAGGTTTCAGGCAGGACACATATAATGGACACGTAATCAAATCCTACTTGTCAGACTATCAATCAAGACAAAATGCCCCTTACAGCGGAGAATCCAGCAGAAACGGCGGCAACGGCCTGATGCGCCTGATGAGATTTAATAAAACAACTCAAACCCTTAGCGTTAGGACCTTTGCGCCAAAGACAGGGGCGAATATACTGGAGACGGATGGCGACAGCGAATTTTCGATGCCATTGTATAATTAGACGAAATAGAAGGCAAAAAAAAGAGATCATTTAGATCTCTTTTTCAATTATTTAGATAGATAGGTCATACCGCCATCAACAAGAATTTCGGAGCCAAGCAGGAAAGAAGAATCTTCAGAAGCAAGGAATACTGCTACTTTACCAATATCTGATGGCTGCCCGATCCTGCCTATCGGCATTAAGCCTGCAAACTGTGTTTTTACGGCTTCGATATGTTCTTCAGGAACGAATTTATCAAATGCAGGTGTGTCTGTAGTACCCGGTGTTATCACATTTACCCTGATCTTTCTTTCCAGTAAGTCATTTGAAAAACTTTTTGCCAGAAAGATCACGGCAGCTTTGGCAGCTCCATACAGGCCAAACGATGGATATGCACGATGTGCCGCATTTGACCCGATAAGTATCACAGATGCTCCATCATTCATAAAAGGTAGTGATTTTTGTACAGTAAAATACACGCTTTTCAGGTTGAGATCCATGGTCTTGTCGTAATCAGCTTCGCTTACATCTGCTACAGTTCCGGTTGTTCCCGCACCTGCATTAGCTACCAGTATATCTATCTTACCAAATTTTTCAGACGTTTCTTTGAACACCTTTTGCAGGTCGTCAAGGTTTGTGACATCTGCATTTATGGCGATAAAATTATCACCGAGCAAAGCTACCGAACTGTCTAAAGTTTCCTGATTTCTACCTACGATTACACCTTTAGCACCGTCATTTTTGAGTTCTTGTGCAATACCGAAACCTATCCCGCTATTACCACCTGTGATAACGGCTACTTTATTTTTTAATCTACTCATGATTTTCTTGTTTTAAGATTTACCCAAAGATGCAGTCCTGCCCCGGGCTAAATCTTACCAAAAGTCATTAAGTATGCTTACCAAATATCAATCTATTTTAATGCATTCTTCCTGATGCGGCTCAGGCTTTCGGGAGTTAAACCCAGATAAGAGGCGATCAGATTTTGTGAAAACCTTTGTATAAAGTGTGGGTAATCATTGACGAGTTCCGCGAACCGTTCTTCGCCTGTTTGACTGATAGCTGACTGCATCCTCTTTTGAGCTGCTATGGTATTATTCTGACTAAGCACGTTCTGCATTGCCGAAAAGGCAGGTATTGGCTTTATGAATTCCTCCACCACCGCGTTTGTAATTTGTAAGATTTCCATATCCTCCAGCGCTTCAATATTAAAGCGGCTTGGTTTCAAATGGTAATAACTTTCAAAATCCGCAAGCCACCAGTCCTCTACACTCAACTTCAGGATATGTTCATGCCCTTTCTCATCAACTGTATAAGTTTTGGCAGCGCCTTTCACGATAAAACCAGCGTATTTGCAAACATCGCCTTCCTGCAGAAAGTATTGACGTTTCCTGATTTTTTTGGGCTTAAAATGTGTTGTAATTATCTGCTTATCATCTGCTGAAAGCGTTTGGTCGGAAAGTTCTTGGATGTAATCAAAAAGCGCTTCAAAATTGGGCATTGTTCAATTGTATAATATCAGCAATTTACTCAATCTGTCCGACAAATGTCTTAAATATACAGTTCAATTTACACTGCAAGTTTGCTCTGTCAAGAGAAATGAATTATGCAAGTGAAGCTTTTCAATCTGCTCTACCTTTCCGTCCTGATATTCTTTGATTACCCAGCCATCCTTTACTGTCACCACATATTCCATCAGCTCCATTGCATTTTTAGCTGCAGCTTTGCCAGCACTTCTTGCTTTACTTACAACAATTCTTTTAGTTAAATATGCAAAGCCATCGCTGGTTGTCGATTTAGATATACCTTTTGGTTTATGTGCCATAATATTTAAAGATACAAAAACAACATCTTGTTTTAAAACATCAGCTTTAAAATGAGCACAATGTCCTTCTTATTTTTAACCGCCTCTCCAAAAAATGGCATGAATCACTTCAAAGGAATTAAGAAACTACTTATTCGGTTTTAGTTTGCCCTGCCTGTATAAAGTTCTAACCTTTTTGGATGATTTAAAAAGGCTGTCCCGAAAGAGGGACAGCCTATGACCACGAATCCTATTTCGTTAATTCGATCCTCCCCAGGTACTGAGTATCTGAAACCAGTTTATTATCTGCTGAGATCATAAACATGTAAAAGTGAACTTCACGGCCTTTCTTCCAATAATCTAAAGTGAATGTGAAATTCAAATCACTTCTCAGCGCTGCATTTTCCCAGGAAAGGAATCTGGATCTTTTTCCATTATCGTGATATATCACAATAACTGCCCTGTCATCCAATTGGGTGCATTTCTTTGGGGCAGGATTGAGTTTCCATGCTATTGTGACCTTGTACTCTGCATCAACAGATAATGCTGCTTCCCAGGCCTTCTGCGTAATCTTGATCGGATAACTCAATTTTACCTTTGCCATATCCAGCACAGAATTCTCCGGATCATTGGTTAAAGCATTATTAAAATTCCAGGAAACAGCAGCATTAATTGCGCTCATGTGGGAGCTTCTGGATTGCTGAAATCCCAAATTAATTACATTCAAGGCTGACCTTAAAAGAGAGACAACCTTACCAAAAGATGTGGTGTGCGATTTTTTCTTTCCCTTCAGTGGTTTTTTCCTGCGCGGTTTTTTGGGCATTGACCTTACAACAGCAACACCACGGGATTCGGTTACAACCACAGGGCCTACCTGACCGCTAAGGTCTCCTAATATCGATTTGTTTTTACTTCTTGCCATGATTACCAGTTTAATTGTCCGAGATAAATACTATTTGACAGATCTGAGCGGTCATTGGTGATAAATGAAATATAAATTTCTGCCACATGTCCTTTTTCGATCCCATTAAGGAGAAGTACATCCTTCCCCGCTCTGCGTTCCGCACCTCCGATTTTAGATTCAACTTCTTCAAGTGTGGGAAAATAAGCAAGCAAAATTACCTGATCTGTATGATGGCTAAGTTTAGCCTTAACATCAGTATTCCATGTAAATTCCAACCCTTCTCCAGTCATGTTAACCGAGATGTCTCTGGCAGCGGGCAAATTGCCCTGCGTGATCAAAAATCTGCGTAAATCAATTTTGCGACCGTTTGGCGTGGATTCCAATACCTTCCAAAGGTGGCTGGCCATCATGTTGTGGGTATTGTCTCCTTTCGCCTTCGCTAAATTTTGATACCCTACCGTTGCAATTTCTTCAAAGGGTTTCATAAAGTGCGAAATCATACCCATTACAGATTGGTTGACCTCCTGACTTGGAGTCGCTGCTTTGGTTCTTTTTTTGTTCTTGTTTTTTACGACAGTCCTGCCATCCTTTAGCTGGTAATAGGTCATGCCGTTGATCGTTCCTGAAAAGCCCACATAGGGGCCGGTTGTTACAATAGCCATAGCTAAATAAATTTAAGTGAATAATTAAACAATTAGTATTTCAACCAATCACTCAACTTAAATCAAATAAGGCAAGGCAAGGGCTATAACAAGGAGGTATTACGCATTTTGATCTAAGATTGAAAATTACAGGTCGAAAATTGGGTACAAATATAAGTGTTAAAATGCTGTTCTGCAAGTGATTAGTGAAATATTTATAGGTGTGGAAACATATAACCATTTTATTTTATGTTGATCTGATTTTGATGTCGCAGGGTATTCGGATCATGTTTCGTTCGTACACTGGTATATGTTAGAATAAAGGCGGATTAGTGATAAACAATACATAGACTATACCATATAGACCCTATATCGACCACAAAATAACCGCAACTAGACCTAAAGGGTAAATTTGGGGTTGTTTTGGAGTCAAGTTGTGGTCAAGATGGGGTCTACATAGTATAGTCTATGTCTAGTTGATCTATAGTGAGTATGTAGACTAACTAATAGCAGTATACGAACGAATACCAAATGATATCTTATGCTCAACAGGACAAAACCACCCGCCGTAGCCTTATATTTCGTATCTCTGGTCTAAGTTTATAATTTAAACTTGAACAAAATGTCTCTGTTATGATAGCTTTTAAGCTTTTTAAACTTACAAATGTAAATAAATAATTTCTCTATTGTTTAATTAAATCTTAATAGTTATATTTGTTGTAATAAAACAAACTGTATATGAGTAATTGTTAAACAATATAATTATTTTATAACATCTCTAAAAATTTGAGGTGTTCTATTTAAGAACCTCGCCAGGTCAATGTGGAAATTTACGGGTATGAGGATAAGTAGAGCACCGGGTTGCCTATATTTGCAATATATAGGTCCGGCGCAGCTTATTGTAGTACCCGAATAGTTTACTATTCCCCGATTTCCACCGGGTGTGACTTGGCTACAAGAACTGTTGCCGGATCTGTATTTGCAGAGGCCTATTTCATTTCTTGTAAATGGTTCTATTGAAAGTTTAATCAATAGTCCAAATGAAAGCGAAGAAAATTACAACCGCCAACAGTACCAACATCCCTACCCGCAGCTACAAAACCATTTATCCTTTTTACGGATCTATCCTGTCATGTTCATTTGATGAACTTCGGGATGGGCTGCATTCTCTTTTCAAACCACCAGATTAATCTCACTATTTAATCGGTAATAGGATTCTCCCTATCTGACCGGTTACCTGTTCTATTTTTCTAATCTTCTAAAATTAACATTATGAAATTAACGATGAAAATACTCGTTGTGGCCGTGCTATGTCTTTTTTCCAGTGCTTATGCCCAAAGTAAAAAGAAGGTCTTAGTCAACCCCCTGCAGGTAGGCCAGCGAATACCTGAAATGATCCTTGATCAGATACACAACCATCCAACCACACGATCAGACCTGGGAGACATGGTTCTGGGGTTTATGATCATCGAGTTGTGGTCAACAAAATCGGAGTCATGTGCTGCCAATTACGGGCGAATAGAAGATTTGGCATGCAGTAATGAATACGATGTTAGGGGCATCCGCATCACTCCAGAATCTCAATCTGAAGTGCTGTCATACCTGCTCAGGCATCCGCCTAAAGTACCATCCTGGATACCCTTAATCACCGATGACAAAGTGCTTAGTCGTCTTTTCCCGAATACTAAAGCTCCACAATACGTGTGGCTCGATAGGACCGGAAAGATCGTGGCTATGACCGGTCCCGAAGAAGTAACAGAAGAAAACATTGATCTGGCTTTTAACCAAAGGCCCATTTCAAAATCAGCTATAACAGCTGCGCTATCAACGAATGTTCAATAACTAACCCCCCATCAAATGGCATACATCAAAAACATTTCCGCCTTTCAATTATCAGGCATTTACCGCATCATGCTCAAAAGGATAGCTAAAGGATTTACTGCAGAACAGCTTGCTTTCCTGATAGGTGCACCTGAGCGTTACATTTCAGATGTAGAAT
>NZ_JBEVDX010000165.1:0-13405 GCF_040513095.1 Pedobacter sp.
AATTAAAGTGGATGGGGTGAATATTGATGATTATGAACTGAACTATCTGAGAAGCAATATCGCAACAGTATTGCAGGATGTTTTCTTATTTTCTGATACTATTTTTAATAACATTACCCTCAACAACCCGACGATCACCATGGCAGAAGTGGTTGATGCCGCACAAAAGGTTGGCGCGCATGATTTTATCGAGAGGTTGCCCGGCGGATATCAGTATAACGTAATGGAGAGAGGCGCTACGCTGTCTGCCGGACAAGCCCAGCTGATCTCGTTTATCAGGGCGCTGGTCTACAATCCATCGATCCTTGTACTGGATGAAGCAACAGCTTCCGTAGATACAGAGACAGAGATGCTGATTCAGACCGCTATTGATAAACTGATGAAAGGGCGTACATCGATTGTAATCGCCCATAGGTTATCTACTATTCAGAAAGCAGATCAGATCATTGTATTGGATAAAGGAGAGATTAAAGAAATAGGCAACCACCAGGAGCTGTTAAAGATTGACGGGTATTATAAGCGGCTGTACGACCTTCAGTTTAATTCTGTAGGGATCGCTAAGTAACAGTTATCAAGATATTTCATTATTGTTGAAATTGCATTTGGCATTCCATTCAATAATCTTAGATTTGCATAAAAAAAATAGATACATGAGTGTTTTAGTAAATAAAGATTCAAAAGTAATTGTACAAGGTTTTACCGGAAATGAAGGTACTTACCATGCTTCGCAAATGATAGAATACGGAACTGACGTAGTTGGCGGGGTAACACCTGGTAAAGGCGGACAAACTCATTTAGACAAACCGGTTTTTAATACGGTTAAAGATGCGGTTGATCAGGCTGGTGCCAATGTATCTATCATCTTTGTTCCACCTGCATTCGCTGCGGATGCCATCATGGAAGCTGCTGAAGCTGGAATTAAAGTTATTGTATGTATTACTGAAGGTATCCCTACAAAGGATATGATTCAGGTTAAAGAATATATTGCCGGAAGAGATTGCCGTTTGATCGGCCCTAACTGTCCTGGTGTAATTACTGCTGATGAGGCTAAAATCGGTATCATGCCAGGTTTCATCTTCAAAAAAGGTACTGTTGGTGTTGTTTCTAAATCAGGAACACTTACTTACGAAGCTGTTGATCAGGTAGTAAAAGCAGGTTTAGGTATCACTACAGCGATCGGTATCGGTGGAGATCCAATCATTGGAACAACAACTAAAGAAGCTGTTGAACTGTTGATGAACGATCCTGAAACTGAAGGTATCATCATGATCGGTGAGATTGGTGGTGGTATGGAAGCTGAAGCTGCACTGTGGATCAAAGAAAATGGTACTAAACCGGTAGTCGGTTTCATCGCCGGACAAACTGCTCCTGCAGGCCGCAGAATGGGTCACGCAGGTGCAATCGTTGGTGGTGCTGATGATACTGCTGCTGCAAAAATGAAGATTATGGCTGAATGCGGTATTACCGTTGTAGAAAGTCCAGCTGAAATCGGACAGGCTATGGCAGATGCATTGAAAAAGTAATCCTTCATACATATAATTAAAATGAGGCTTAACCAAATGGTTAGGCCTCATTTTTTTTGATATCATCATCAAAATACTGTCAATTTGCGGAGAAGTGACACTAAAAACCAGCTCCTGCTGTTAATCGTATATAAGGCCTAACACTTACACACAATGATGAACAAACTAATCTTAATCATGGGTTTCGTCATGATTACCGGCTTAACTGCCTGTGCCCAGAAACAGGACAAAGAAAATACAACTAAAACTACCAGCAAGATGGGATGGAATAAATTAACGAAAGAAGAAGAGGACGTAATTGTACGCAAGGGTACGGAATATCCGGGTACCGGAACATTGCTGAATAACAAGGCTAAAGGTACCTATACCTGTAAGCGCTGTAATGCGCCGCTGTACCGTTCAGAGTCTAAGTTTGAATCAGAATGCGGATGGCCAAGTTTTGATGATGAGATTAAAGGTGCTGTGCTCAGAATCCCGGACGCAGACGGATCACGTACTGAAATTGTATGTGCAAATTGCAAAGCCCACCTGGGTCACGTATTTCTGGGAGAAGGCTTTACAGCTAAAAACACACGTAACTGCGTGAACTCAGTTTCGATGAATTTTGTTCCTGATAAATAGGGCCTGAAGACCCATAAACAGCATAAATGCCCGATGATCAGATCATTGGGCATTTTTTATTTGGAAACCCCCGTCTTTTTTATATATCTTTGGCAGTTCACCAACGAAATTAAATATGAAATACTGTTTGCTTTTATTGAGTATGTTCGTCTTTATGCAGGTCAGCGCACAATCAGACGTTACAGAAAGTGGTGCCGGAACAGGTATCGTAACACGGATAAAAACAGGACTCGCAACCTATTATCATAAAAAATTCGAAGGCCGCAGAACTACCAGCGGGGCAAAGTACAGAGGCAGGAAATTTACCTGTGCACATATGAGCCTTCCTTTGGGTACAATAGTTACAGTGACTAATGTTTCTAACGGAAAGTCTGTCGAGGTTGAAGTGAATGACAGAGGTCCGCACAGCAGAAAATATATCATAGATGTTTCCGAAAGTGCCGCTAAGGAACTCGGATTTTTCAACAAAGGGCAGTCAGAAGTTACCATTTCCTACGGTAAGCCCTCTTAAGCATTGATTTTCCGGCGGATAAAGTCAGCTCCATAAATGTTATTAACATTTATGGAGGTCTTCCATGTAACAACCAGAAATCAATAACAACTTTCTAAAGTAATTTATCGGTAATCTTTTCCCCTAGGTGTGGATAATTACGCCCACTTGTTAACAACTATTGCTAACGATTAAATGCCTCAAAGTTTATATTTGTTTTAACAAAAATCCTGTCGATCTCATCAAAATATTATTGGCTAAGGATTTAATATCTAATTGGTTAGGATTAGATACTAAATCCGCGGATTTTTCGACGCTTATAGTCTGTACATCATTTAAAATAAACCATGGAAGAAGAAGTATTACTGAAAGAGAACAAAGATCGCTTTGTCCTGTTGCCAATCAAGTACCCGGCAATCTGGGAAATGTACAAGAAGAGTGAAGCTAGTTTTTGGACAGCGGAAGAGATAGACCTCTCTGACGATCAGAAACACTGGGATAACCTGAATGATGGAGAGCGCCACTTTATCTCTCATATCCTGGCCTTTTTCTCTGCCAGCGATGGTATCGTTAATGAGAATCTTGCCGTAAACTTCATGAGTGAAGTACAGCTGCCTGAAGCCCGTTGCTTCTATGGCTTCCAGATCATGATGGAGAATATCCACTCTGAAACCTATGCCCTGCTGATTGATACCTATATCAAGGATGAAACCGAGAAAGACCGGTTATTCCACGCGATTGAGACAGTACCCTGTGTAAAGAAAAAGGCAGAATGGGCACTGAGATGGATCGACGGAGGAAACTTTGCAGAGCGTTTGGTTGCCTTTGCTGCGGTTGAAGGTATCTTTTTCAGCGGAAGTTTCTGCTCTATCTTCTGGTTAAAGAAACGCGGATTAATGCCCGGGTTAACCTTTAGCAATGAGCTGATCTCAAGGGATGAGGGTATGCACTGCGAATTTGCCTGCCTGCTGTACAAAATGTTAAACACCAGACTTTCACAGGAAGCGGTTCACGGCATTATCAAAGATGCTGTAGAAATAGAAAAAGAATTTGTAACTGATGCATTGCCGGTTGCTTTAATCGGTATGAATGCCAGGTTAATGTCGCAGTATATTGAGTTTGTGGCCGACAGATGGTCTGCAGAACTGGGATATGATAAAATATACAACGCCACCAACCCTTTTGATTTCATGGAAATGATCTCACTGCAGGGCAAAACCAACTTCTTTGAAAAACGTGTTGGTGATTACCAGAAAAGTGGAGTACTTACGTCATCCGAAGACAAAGCATCTGCTTTCTCTCTTGATGATGATTTTTAAATAATTAATTATTGCCGGTGTTGGGCGCTGCCCCGAATAACATTGAATAAGCAAATACAAAACCTAAAGAAAATATGTTTGTAGAAAAAAGAGATGGTCGCAAGGAAGCGGTGCGGTTTGATAAGATCACTGCCCGCATCGAGAAGTTATGTTACGGCTTTAATGCTGAATTGGTTGATCCTATAGATGTAGCCAAGAAGGTAATTGAAGGTTTGTATGATGGTGTTACCACATCAGAATTAGATAACCTTGCCGCTGAAACTGCTGCCTCTTTAACTACCAAGCATCCTGATTATGCCTTGCTGGCCTCCAGGATCGCCGTATCAAACCTGCATAAAAACACTACCAAGTCGTTCTCAAAAACGATGGAAATGTTATACCGTTATGTAGATCCAAAAACTGACAAATCAGCTTCCCTGATTGCCGATGATGTATGGGCAGTAATTGAAGCCAATGCCGATATCCTTGACAGTACAATTATCTATGACAGGGATTTTGGATTTGATTATTTTGGTTTCAAAACACTGGAAAAATCTTACCTGCTGAAAATAAACGGAATCATCGTTGAGCGCCCGCAGCATTTGTATATGCGTGTTGCTGTAGGAATCCACAAGGATGATATCGATAGCGTAATCGCAAGTTACAACCTGATGAGCGAGCGCTGGTTTACCCACGGTACACCAACATTGTTCAATGCAGGCACGCCGAAACCCCAGATGTCTTCGTGCTTTCTGCTCACAATGCAGGATGACAGTATCGAAGGTATTTATGATACCCTTAAACAGACTGCCAAAATTTCACAAAGTGCTGGTGGTATCGGATTAAGTATCCACAATGTGCGGGCTACAGGCGCTTATATTAGCGGAACCAATGGTACCAGTAACGGTATCGTTCCGATGTTAAAAGTATTCAATGACACTGCACGTTATGTAGATCAGGGTGGAGGCAAGCGTAAAGGTGCTTTTGCAATCTATTTAGAGCCATGGCATGCAGATGTTTTTTCTTTCCTGGACCTTCGTAAAAATCATGGTAAAGAAGAAATGCGTGCGCGTGATTTGTTTTATGCACTCTGGATCTGCGATTTATTTATGCAGCGTGTAGAAGATAATGGCGAATGGAGTTTATTCAGCCCGGATGAAGCACCAGGACTTTCTGATTGCTGGGGTAAAGAATTTGAAGCGCTGTATGAGCGTTACGAAAAAGAAGGCCGCGCCCGTAAAACCATCAAAGCACAGGAATTATGGTTTGCGATCCTCGATTCACAAATTGAAACCGGAACTCCTTATTTGTTGTACAAAGATGCTGCAAACGGCAAATCAAACCAGCAGAATTTAGGAACTATCAAAAGTTCTAACCTTTGTACTGAGATCATGGAGTACAGCTCCAAGGATGAAGTTGCCGTATGTAACCTGGCATCCCTGGCTTTACCAAGATTTGTTGTAAACGGAGAGTTTGATCACCAGAAACTTTACGAGGTAACTTACCAGGCTACATTAAATCTGAACAAGGTAATTGATTATAACTATTACCCGATTGAAGAAGCAAGATATTCCAACATGCGCCACAGACCAGTTGGTTTGGGTGTTCAGGGACTGGCCGATGCCTTTATCCTGATGCGCCTGCCTTTTGAAAGTGAGGGTGCTAAAGAACTGAATAAAGATATTTTTGAAACGATCTATTTTGCGGCTATGACAGCTTCGCATGATCTTGCACTGAAAGATGGTGCTTATACAACTTTCAAAGGTTCTCCTTTGTCTGAAGGCAAGTTCCAGTTTGACCTGTGGAATGTGAAACCTTCAAGTAACCGCTGGGACTGGGAAGACCTGCGTGCCAAAGTTGTAAAAGATGGTGTGCGTAACTCTTTACTTGTTGCTCCGATGCCTACGGCTTCTACATCGCAGATTCTTGGTAATAATGAATGTTTTGAGCCTTATACTTCAAATATCTATACCAGACGTGTATTGAGCGGTGAGTTTGTTGTGGTAAACAAACACCTGTTAAAAGACCTTGTTGCTTTAGGCCTGTGGACACCGGCGATGAAAGACAGGATTATCCTGGCTAACGGATCTGTACAGGATATCGCTGAGATTCCTGATTATATCAAGGAATTGTATAAAACAGTTTGGGAAATTAAAATGCGCAGTATTATTGATATGGCAGCCGATCGCGGTGCTTATATCTGCCAGTCGCAGTCCCTTAACCTGTTTATCAATGCACCGAACACTTCTAAACTGACTTCAATGCACTTCTACGCATGGAAGAAAGGTTTGAAAACAGGTATGTATTACCTGCGTACCCAGGCAGCTTCCCAGGCAGTTAAATTTACTGTAGAGAACCAGGCTGGTAAAGCTATGGAGCCTGTAATACCTGAAGTTATCGAACAGGTAGTTGAAGAAATTACTGACGGCCCGGTATGCTCGATGGAAGATGGTTGCGTGAGTTGCTCAGGATAATCTAAATCTCATAAAATTGAACGGATAAAGTACGGTAATTGATTTTACCGTACTTTTGTGTTTTAATACTCACCCACAATGGCTAAGCACGAAATTATACCATGCGAACGCTGCAGTTCGGCAATAGAGTGTAAGGCCAATTCTTATACAAAGTGCCAGTGCAGTGTAGTGCAGCTCAATCTCAATGAGGTGCAGTATATCAGTGAGCACTATGATAGCTGCCTGTGTGCCAAATGCCTGTTTGAACTGCAGCAGGAATACAGGGATAGTATTGCTGACATATCTTCGAAGGCTTCATAGTCAGCTTAAATACATCATTTCCCGGCGGGCAATAATCAATTAAAAGATTTCTGTTAACTTTGCACCACAAAATTTCATAGAATGGCTAAAGTACAAGTTGGATTGGTGCAGATGAGCTGTACCAGTAACAAACAAGAAAATTTAGATAAGGCAATTGTAAAGATCCGCGAGATTGCAGCACAGGGTGCACAGGTAGTGTGCCTGCAGGAATTGTTTACATCGCTTTATTTCTGCGATGAGGAAGATTATGAGAACTTCAAACTTGCGGAAACTATTCCAGGCCCTTCGACTGATGCTTTGTCAGTTGTTGCCGCTGAATTGAATGTAGTGATCATCGCTTCCCTTTTCGAAAAAAGAGCGGAAGGATTATACCACAACACCACCGCTGTTCTGGATGCCGATGGTACTTATTTAGGTAAATACCGCAAGATGCATATACCTGATGATCCGGGCTTTTATGAGAAATTCTACTTTACCCCGGGCGATCTGGGCTATAAGGTGTTCAAAACCAAATACGCAAAAATTGGTGTACTCATCTGCTGGGACCAGTGGTATCCTGAAGCTGCCCGTTTAACGGCACTCATGGGCGCTGATTTCCTCGTTTACCCTACAGCAATAGGATGGGCAACCACGCAGGATGAAGAAACAAATAAAGAACAATACAATGCATGGCAGACCATTCAGCGTTCACACGCAATTGCAAATGGCGTTCCTGTAGTAAGTATTAACCGTGTAGGCGAAGAAGCAGGTGTTTCTTTCTGGGGCGGATCATTCGTATCCAACCCATTCGGATCTTTACTTTACCAGGGCTCACATGATAAGGAGGAACTAAAGGTTGTAGAACTTGACCTTACCCTGTCCGACAGTTACAGAACACACTGGCCGTTCCTTCGCGACAGAAGAATTGACAGCTATTCGCAAATCACTAAAAGATATATTGATGACGAGTCTATTTGATCACTCGCCAAGGAGAGCCGGTTACCGCTTTCCGGCAGAATGGGAAGAACATGAAGCTACCTGGCTTACATGGCCGCACAAAGAAGCGTCATGGCCTGGTAAACTGGATACCATATACGCACCATACTGCGAATTTATTAAAATTGTAGCTACTGGGGAGAAGGTACGGATTAACGTAAATGATGAAGCGACAAAAGCTTTTGCGCTAACGAAACTGGAAGAAGCCGGAGCGGATCTCAGCCAGATAGAATTTTACTTTAACCCGAGCAATGATGCCTGGTGCCGTGATCACGGTCCTGCGTTTCTTATCAACCCTGCTTCAGCGCAGAAAAAGGTGGTGGTCGACTGGGATTACAATGCCTGGGGAAACAAATATCCTCCGTATGAGCTGGATGATGTGATCCCTACCAGAATTGGCGATCATTTCAATCTTCCGGTATTTAACCCCGGGATAGTAATGGAAGGCGGATCTGTTGAGTTCAATGGTGCAGGTACGATTTTAACATCGAGGGCCTGTCTGTTAAATGAAAACAGAAATCCCCATCTCAATCAGGAACAGATCGAAGAGTACCTGAAAGAATGTTATGGTGCCCTGCAGGTTCTCTGGGTTGGAGATGGTATTGTGGGGGATGATACAGATGGCCATATTGACGATATTACCCGTTTTGTTAACCCTAATACGGTATTGACGGTAATAGAATCCAATCCGCTGGATGAAAACTATATCCTGCTGAAAGAAAATCTGGAAGAACTGAAAGCAATGCGCCTGATCAACGGGATGCCCTTAAATATCATTCAACTGCCGATGCCCTCACCGGTGATACATGAAGATACAAGGCTGCCGGCATCATATGCTAATTTCTATATCGCCAATGCCGCAGTAATTGTGCCCATATTCGGGGATGTTAACGATGATATTGCACTAAACATCATCCGCGACGCGTTTCCTGACAGGAAGGTGGTAGGGATCAATTCAACAGATATCATCTGGGGACTGGGCAGCTTCCATTGTTTAAGTCAGCAGGAACCTAAAGTGTAACTCAATCAAACGAACAAATTCAGCGCAGCATTCTCCGGATACTGCCAAACAAAAATTATTTATACTATGAAATTATTAGAAGGAAAGACAGCATTGGTTACCGGTGCTTCAAAAGGCATTGGCCGCAAGATTGCTGAGAAGTTTGCTGAACAGGGTGCTAACGTTGCTTTCACCTATTTGTCTTCTGTAGAAAAAGGGGAGGCCCTGGAGCAGGAACTGCAGTCTTTCGGAACAAAAATCAAAGGCTACCGTTCTGATGCTTCTAAATTTGACGAGGCTGAAAAGCTGATCAGTGATATTGTTGCTGAATTTGGTGCACTGGATATTGTTGTAAACAATGCAGGTATTACCAAAGACGGCCTGTTGATGCGTATGAGCGAAGAACAATGGGATGATGTGATCAATGTAAACCTGAAATCGGTATTCAATGTGACTAAAGCGGCTTCAAAGATCATGATGAAAGCCCGCAAAGGTTCATTCATTAACCTGAGTTCTGTAGTTGGCGTTCAGGGCAATGCAGGGCAGGCAAATTATGCAGCTTCCAAAGCTGGTATTATCGGCTTTTCCAAATCTGTAGCGAAAGAGCTGGGCTCAAGAAATATCCGTACCAATGTTGTTGCTCCCGGATTTATCCGTACCGAAATGACTGAGGTGCTTGACCCTAAGGTAGTAAAAGGCTGGGAAGAAGGCATTCCGCTGAAAAGAGCAGGAGAGCCAGAAGATGTGGCTAATGTTTGTGTGTTCCTGGCGTCTGACATGAGCGCATATGTTACCGGACAGGTATTGTCTGTTTGTGGCGGTATGTTATAACAAAGCGATATAAATGCACTATATACTGGCGTCGGGGATTTTCCCTGACGCTTTTTTTTTGCATCTTTACTTCAGGCGATGGGCAATTCATTTACTTTCTACTCCTTTTTAGCGATTCTTTGCTGCTTACTGACAGGAGTCTTCTTTGCCTGGCTTATATACGGGCGGGCTGCTGCAATGACAAAAACACTGAGGATTTCACTGGCTGTTCTCAGGGGTCTTGCTGTATGCTTAATCCTCTGGCTATTGTGTTCTCCTCTGATCAAACAGATCAGTTATACACTGGAGAAACCCATTGTTGTCATCGCGCAGGACAATTCAGAATCTGCAGGTGCTAATGCGCCGGCCGGCTTTGATAGCCTGAAGTACAGGAAAGCCCTTCAGCAGCTCAGAGATGAATTATCCCAGCAATATGATGTAAGAGACTATAGTTTTAGTGATCATGTCAGTAAAGGCCTCGATTTTAGCTATAGGGGGAAGCTGACCGATGCTTCAACTCTTGTGAACCAGCTTAAGGATGAACTTCTGAACAGGAATGTGGGAGCGGTAATTCTTGCCACAGACGGCATCTTTAACAGGGGTGGCAGCCCTGCGGCCAGTATTGATGATTTAAAGGCGCCTGTATATACAATTGCCCTCGGTGATACAACCGCAAAAAAAGATCTCCTGATCGCCAATATCAACAGTAACGAACTGGTTTACCTGGATAATGATTTCAGGATCGAAGTTCAGGCAGAAGCCTGGCAGTGTGCCGGCGCCGATACGAGGCTTACCGTCACAGAAAACGGAAAGAAGCTCCATGAAGAAATGCTAAGGCCCAACTCCGGTCAGTTTCTAAAAAATATTCCTGTGACGTTAAAAGCAACCAGCATCGGTACACACCAGTATACAGTTAGTCTTTCCCCAGTTCAAGGAGAGGTTTCTGTGAAGAACAATAGCCAGCAGCTGATCGTAGAAGTAATTGACGATCGCCAGAAGATCCTGATTGCAGCTGCGTCCCCGCATCCTGACCTTTCCGCTTTAAAGGAAGCCCTGGCGGGGAACAAACGTTATGATGTATCTCTGCAGACGGGAGACAAACTGGCAATTGCAGACCCAAAACTATACGGGCTGGTGGTACTTTACCAGTTACCTGGACTTGCCTATGATGCAAACAGTTTTATGGAAAAGATCCGTGCTGCCAAAGTACCACTCTGGTTTATTGTCGGTGCACAAAGTAACATCAGTCAGTTTAACCAGTCACAAAGCGGTGTAAATATCGCAGCTAACGGCAGAGGAATTGTATATGCCTACAGTGATATCAATACAGGTACTTCGGTGTTTGATCTGGATGCT
Source organism: Pedobacter sp. (assembly GCF_040513095.1). GTDB lineage: Bacteria > Bacteroidota > Bacteroidia > Sphingobacteriales > Sphingobacteriaceae > Pedobacter. The sequence goes on from NZ_JBEVDX010000165.1 coordinate 10,848, forward strand.
GCTTCCCGTAAGGTTATTGAAAATTTTGATCCTTTACAGGCCGCAACAGGAGAACTGAAAACCTTTGGAGATTTCCAGGCTGTGCTTAACCAGCGGAAAGGTAAGGTTAGCACCCAATTGCCGCAACTGTTTTTTATGAATATGAATGGCCGTAAACTCGGTTATCTCATAGGCGAGGGCTTATGGAAGTGGAAGTTCTCAGAGGCAAGGGAAAACCAGCAAGTACCGGTATTTTCTTCCCTGATGAGTAAAATAGTGCAATATTTGTCGGTGAAGGATGATAAAAGGAAGTTTGTAGTACACCCGGCAAAACAGGTCTTTGATGAAAATGAACATATCCTGCTTAATGCAAGTTTATACAATGACAGTTATGCGCCGGTAAATACGTCTGAGGTGACTATTCAATTAAGGAACGGGAAAAGTAAAACCTATAACTTCAGCTTCTTCCGATTTGAATCAGCTTATCAGCTGGATGCAGGTATACTGCCGCCTGGAAGTTATAGCTATATGGCAAAAACAGGACTTGGATCGCAGAAGTATACAGCAAAGGGCTCTTTTATTATCAATGCACTGGTAGCAGAGTTTCAGCAGACAGTAGCCAATCACCAGCTACTTTACCAGCTTTCAAATCAGACCAATGGTAAAATGTACCATTACGATCAGATAGCCGCTTTGCAACAGAATTTATTGAAAAACAAACAGATGAAAACCCTGAGTTATGAAGACCGCAGGTATGAAGAGCTGATCAACTTTAAGTGGTTGTTCGTGCTGATTGTGGTATTGCTCAGCACGGAATGGTTCTTAAGGAAAAGAAATGGGGCAATTTAGTCTTTCGGTGTTTCCTTAATGATGATAAACACATCTTCATTATCTTTTTTCATAAAGTATTTTTCCCGGGCAAATTTCTCAGCAGTATTTAAATTGGTATTCAGTTCGTTGAGGTCTTTTTTTACCTGGGCAGTTTCCTTTTCATAAAAGTCTTTCTCCTCCTGCAGTTTATGTACTTCTGCACGGTATTCATATTGAGAGAGCATGTCGTTTTTATCAAAGAATAACATCCATACCACAAAGGCTGCGGCTGACAGAAAGTATTTGTTCCTAAAGATATCCAGCAATCTGTTCATAAGACAAATGTATATAAAAAAAAACATCCGAAGTTTAAAACTCCGGATGTTTTTAAAATCCTCATAATCATCGGTTAACAATCAAATGCCAACCTGCAGATTATTTGATGAATTTGAAGTCTTTACCGATGAAACGTGCTGCAGAACCTAATTCTTCTTCAATACGTAACAATTGGTTGTATTTTGCGATCCTGTCTGAACGTGAAGCAGAACCGGTTTTGATCTGACCACAGTTTAAAGCTACAGCTAAATCAGCAATTGTAGTATCTTCTGTTTCGCCTGAACGGTGACTCATTACTGAAGTATAACCGCTGTTTTGTGCAAGAGATACTGCATTGATGGTTTCAGTTAATGAACCGATCTGGTTTACTTTAACCAGGATAGAGTTTGCAATGTTTTTATCAATACCTTGTTGTAAACGTTTTACGTTAGTTACGAACAAGTCATCACCTACCAGCTGTACTTTGTTACCGATAGCTAAAGTTAAAGCCTCCCATGCAGCCCAGTCATCCTCATCCAAACCATCTTCGATAGAAACGATAGGATATTTGTTAGCCCAGTCTACCCAGTATTTAACCATCTCGTCAGAAGTTAATTTCTCACCTGATGATTTGTGGAAGTTATAAGTTTGTGTTTTTGAATCATACATCTCAGATGCAGCAGCATCCATAGCGATCCAGATATCTTTACCAGGAGTGAAACCGGCAGTTTCAATTGCAGTCAACACAGTTTCAATCGCCTCAACATTTGAACCGATGTTTGGAGCAAAACCGCCTTCATCACCTACGTTAGTAGAGTAACCTTTTTTCTTTAATACATCTTTCAAGTGGTGAAATACCTGAGTTCCCATTTGCAACGCCTCAGAGAAGCTGCCTGCACCTAATGGCATGATCATAAACTCCTGGAAGTCAATTTTGTTATCCGCGTGAGCACCACCATTCAGGATGTTCATCATTGGAACAGGTAAAGTATTTGCATTTACTCCGCCAATGTAACGGTATAATGGTTGTCTGCTTTCCGCAGCCGCCGCTTTAGCAACAGCTAAAGAAACGCCTAAGATTGCGTTAGCACCTAAGTTACCTTTGTTCTCTGATCCGTCAAGGTCGATCATGGCTTTGTCAATCAGATTTTGCTCAAAAACATCAATACCCTGAAGTTCTTTAGCAATTTTCTTGTTTACATTTTCAACAGCCTTTAAAACACCTTTGCCCATGTAGACTTTTTTATCCCCGTCTCTTAACTCAACGGCTTCGTGTTTACCGGTACTTGCACCAGAAGGTACAGCCGCACGGCCCATCTGACCATTTTCAGTGATTACTTCTACTTCAACAGTAGGGTTACCTCGTGAATCGAGGATTTGCCTTGCATGAACATCAATAATTAAACTCATTTTATTTGTTTTAAGTGTTATATATCCTTAGTGTAAATATTACA
>NZ_JBEVDX010000166.1:0-22753 GCF_040513095.1 Pedobacter sp.
TGGATAACTGGAAGGAGGTTTCCTATTCAACTGATTTTTGTTCTTAAAGTATTTTATTTAACTCGGTTTCCAGCCTGTCCATATTCTCCTCGTTTTTATCTTCAACAAAAGGTCTGATTTTGCTGCATTCTTTGGCAGTATCAAAAACTTGACGGAAAATAATCTTCGTTTGCCCGGGATCGATCTCCTCAAACGTTACAACTACCCGAAACAATGGCTGAGAATAACGTTTCCAGGAGATCAGCGACGGGAATTGAAGGTCCGTGAATTCACAGGAATTAATATAATGGCCTTTCTCTGGTCCATGCATAGTAAAATTCCATTTGCCACCTTCCTTAAATTCAAACTCATGAAAAGTATTAGTAAAACCTGCAGGTCCCCACCAGTTTTTCAAATGATCAGGATCAGAAAATGCTTTATACGCTTTTGCCCTCGGGGCATTGAAAGTCCTTACAGTGACAATTTCGCAATCCTGGTTAATCGGTTCTGGAATTTTCATATTTATAGGTTTTTAAGCATCTGGTATCTGTGGCTCCACTAGTTTGATAAGCTTTTCAAGTGACTCCTGCCATCCCAGGTAACACATCTCCGCTGGTATCATTGCAGGTATGTTTTCCTGTAAAATTTGTAAATCAGTACCAACTGAAGTTTTTTTTAACCAAATGGTATTGACCATGGTGCCTGGTAGATTTGGATCATCAAACTTGTCGGTATATTTTAACAGCTCATTAGGTTTTACCTCTAAATATTCCCCGCCAAAGGAGTCAATCTTCCCAGTGCTGAAGTTCTGGAACGACATTTTAAATGTACCGCCTGTTCTTACATCCAACTCCTGCACTGTAGCAAGATAACCGTAAGGTGGTATCCAAGAGGCAAGTGCCGTAGCTTCAACGAAGGCACGGTAGACTTTTTCAGGAGAAGCCTTGATAACTCTGTGTAATGTTACGCTGTTGTCTGACATAGATCTCTTTTCTGATTGAAACTTGTTTACTAAAGTTGCAGGTAATACTGAATAGAATGGAGGGGTATATGCGACAATTTACGGGCGATATGCGACAAATTTTGCATACGACAATTCAACAGGCTTCTGTAAATCAACATTTGTTGAATCCAATCTCCCCAAAAGCCGTTCTGGGGCGGAACCTGCAATCTGGATACAACAACCCACGATCTGGAAACAATTTCCGGATGGTATTCCCCCAATTTTGTGGCGTAAATAAAACATCATGAACAAAACTATTTTTATAACAGGTGCATCAGCTGGTATGGGCAAAGCTACCGCGAAGCTGTTTCAGTCAAAAGGCTGGAATGTGATTGCAACTATGCGCAATCCCGAAAAAGAAACTGAATTAAACTTGCTGGAGAACGTCACTCTATTACCGCTGGACGTAACCAACTTGGAACAAATCATAAGTACTGCAGAAAAAGCTGTTTCCTTACATAACATTGATGTAGTATTCAATAACGCAGGTTATGGATTGATGGGTGCTTTGGAAGCATTGACTGATGAACAAGTTCTAAAAGAAATCAATACCAATCTTTTGGGGGTGATCCGGGTAACAAAAGCTTTTATACCTCATTTAAGAGAGAAGAAATCCGGCCTGTTTATCAGCACAACTTCTATGGGAGGATTTATAGGATTTCCTTTGCACTCTATCTACCACGCCACCAAATTTGGTATAGAGGGATGGTCCGAAAGTATGTCTTTTGAGCTGGGCTTACATAATATTGGTATTAAAACAATTGCGCCGGGTGCTACTGCAACAGATTTTACGTCGAGGTCTCTGGATAAAAGTCATCATATTGCATATCAGGAACTGGAGGATAAGTTATTTGGAATGACTGATAACATGATGGATCAAGCTATACATCCGGACAAAATTGCTGAAATTGTCTTTGAAGCTGCGACTGACGGTAAAGATCAGCTGCGCTATCTTATTGGCGAAGATACTAAAGCCATGTATACTCGGCGTACGGAACTGGGCAGTGAAGATTTCAGAAAGGAAATCAGACAACAGTTCTTATCATAATCAAACAGTTAAGAGAAATATTATCCTGTTGTATATTTGTATATTGTCTGACAATGAAGATCATCAATTCCATAACTGAAAAACACCGGCTGGTTTCCCTGCCAGACCCTCTGCATCCACTGGTGAGCGTCATTCGTATCGCTGACATTCGCTTCACAGATCCGGAGATATGGAAAAACTTTTCAGTGAACTTTTACTGCATCTCGCTGAAAAGGAACGTTAACGGAAAAACCAAGTACGGGCAGAATTATTATGACTACGATAAGGGAGTAATGACCTTCATCAGCCCGCGGCAGATAATGTCCCTTGATGATACACAAAACGGTATACTCTATCAATCCTCAGGTTATGCCTTGCTCGTCCACCCGGATTTTCTTTACAATCATCCGCTCGCAGCTGCCATAAAAAACTATGGTTTCTTTTCCTACTCCATCAATGAGGCGCTCCACCTTTCAGCAAAAGAAGAGCAATATATGGAGGAAATCTTTCTGAAGATCGAGCAGGAATATCAGCATATTGACAAACATACACAGGATATCATTCTTTCACAGATTGATCTGCTATTGAATTACAGTAACCGTTTTTATGAGCGGCAGTTTATTACCAGAAAGGCTGTTAATCATGATGTTTTGTCGCAGGTGGAGATGCTCTTATCAACCTATCTTGATGAAAAGCATACGCTTCACACAGGCCTTCCTACTGTGGATTTCCTGGCTGGTCAGCTAAACCTTTCAGCACACTATCTCAGTGACCTTTTGAAGTCACTCACTGGTCTGAGTGCCCAGCAGCATATCCATGAAAGCTTGATTGAAAAAGCTAAAGAGTATTTATCGGTAACAAGCCTTTCAGTAGCTGAGATCGCATACAATTTAGGTTTTGAGCACCCGCAGTCTTTTAATAAGCTCTTTAAAAGGAAGACCAGTGTGACTCCTTTAGCTTTCCGTCAAACATTCAATTAGTATCAGGACCAAAATCCTTTTACCTGGATATGGGCGTGACCCATGCTTTTCAATTGTCTCCGCAGTGCTGTAACCATTTGGTTATTTCCAATGAGGTAAAACCAGGTGTGTGCGGTGCAGTAGCCTTGCTTAACAATCCAGCCTGCCATTTCTTCGAGCGTAGACATGGTGTTCAAAGCAGGGGAATAGTTTTCATGCAGCAACTGGCCGGCCAGGCTGTCAATGATTACTGCGCTTTCAAAACGGCTCACCGGTACGGTTAGCTGCTGAAGTGCCAGCAAGTGTCCTATGCCACTTGCATCACCAAGGCCCACCACGAAGTCGGTAGGGTGGGGCGATTGACGTGTGCTCTCAGTTCTGAAATGATAAACTGTGTCCCCTTTGCGGAGCTCCTTTGCCCAGCGGCTTCCCGGTCCTTCATGATCTGAATCAATTAAAATGGAGCATGTGGCAGTATCTGCATCCCAGCCGAACGGAGTATAATCCCTGAAACTGAAATCATCAACCCGCAATTTGATATATGGCACATGGTTCCAGTTACGCATTTCAACATTTGGCAGATGCATTTCAATTTCAATTAAACCTGAGGCGTCCAGGGTGCGGACATCCAGTACCTCTCCGCTGTTTAACAATTGGCTTTCAATCAGCTTTCCGGCTTTGTTTTTTATTTGTTGTAAAATAGATATTTCCATGGTGTAGTATTTTAATACTACAAAGGAACCGCGTTTTTAATACCTGTGAAATAGCATATTCGCTGTAATGATAGGACTATTTCCGGTATTTCTGTCTGAAGCTGATCGCCGGGCTACCTGTAGCTTTACGGAAAAACCGTGAAAAATACGAATGATCGGTATAGCCTAAAGCGTGCGCAATCTCTTTCACACTGAGCTGACTGTAATACAACAATCGCTTTGCCTCCATGATCACTTCCTGCTGGATCCAGTAGCTGGCTGTAAATCCGGTTTGTTTTTTCAGGGCTTCGGTAAGGTAGGATTCAGAGATGTTTAACATTGAAGCGTACTCAGCAGGACTTTTCTTTGTTTTCAATTGCTTATTTAACAGCTGCTTGAACTGACTGCTGATTTGAGCAGGTCTTGAACCCCTGGTGCTGTCGTCTGTGGATTGCGAGTAATATCCAGCCGCGAAACCTATGAAAGACTGCAAAAGCGACTGGACAATGGTCATATAGAAGGGATTGGCATCGTCCCCATTTAATTTTTCCCGGAGCAGGCTAAGCAGAGCAATACACTGCCCCAGTTCATAGGGGGCCAGGTGATAGGGTTGCTGTACCCGCAATTGACCCTCAAAAATATTTCTGCAATCCTGTGGTACAAGAGCGGTATCAACTGCTAGATACCAGCCCGAAGCAAAGTTACTTTTGATCCGGTAATGTACCTGGCCGGGTAAAACATAATACAGCAATCTTCCGCTAAGCTCAACTTCAACGAAATCCATCACCATCGATCCCATTCCTTCTTCAACAACAAAAAATATGTAATGATCGTCGCGGTGTGCGCCAAGAACAGATGGATCTTCGTTGATCTCGTCCTTTTCAAAATACCTGATCTGTAATCCCTGGTTAGTTCTGTCCTGTAGTAAATGTATCGGGATATGATTCATTGTGCAAAGCTAGCGATTGCCAGCCTTTTATTAGCTTTTCTGGCTATCTTCATAAGTTGGACCATACAAACCCGGCACTTTATTTCCGGTAGCACGCAGGTACACGATCATTTCTCCACGGTGGTGATAAACATGGTTAAACAGGAAACCACGTGCTACAATACCCCTTGGTAAGGGGCCGAGCACTACCTGGTCACCCACTGTCATCGTCCATGCGTCTTCTAATTTCTCAGCGGTAAGTGATTTCAGTGCCTGTCGTGCTTTCTCTACATTACGCTCAAAAAGAGCCAGTGTAGCTGTAATGTCACTTGGTTCATTCTTTTCCAGCTGATCGGCTGCCATATCATAAATATCTTTAGTGAGCGTACCTACAAACCAGTAGTAAATAGTGGCAATGTGCTGGGCAAGCTGCCCCATGTTCCATGAAGTTTCTGAAGGTTTATAGGTGAGGTCTTTCTCTGGTACCGCCTGCAATAACCTGCGCGTACTTTTTACTTCATGTTCGAATTCCTGGATGAGATAATTTAGTATCATATCCTAATAGTTTATTAAAAATACAACAGAATATATAACAGTATGCGTAATAAAAATGTTTTGCTGACAACTTTGATGTATATTTATTAAAACGTAATTCTCCACGGTGTTGGATTTCGGGATACATCACAAATCCAATACAATGAATATAAACCCAGTGGAATCGGCCGAGCTGCTTAATCAGATCAAAAAAGATAATGATTACTATAAATCTATAATTGAAAATAACTCTTTTTATATCATTAAGACTGATCTGGAAGGGCGATACACCTATCTGAATCCTTTTTTTTGCCACATGCTGACTGTAAAATCAGAAGACTGGATAGGAAGAGAATCATTGGAACTGGTTGTTGCTGAAGACCATCAGATCTGTTTTGAAACAGTGGAAAAGTGCTTTTCAGCGAGTAATGAGACCCACTGGGTCATCCTTAGGAAGCCACTGCCAAATGGTAGTGTCATCTCGACCCAGTGGGAGTTCAAAATGATGAAAGATGAAAACGATAATCCGGTGGAAATCGTTTGTATTGGTCATGATATCACCCCACTGATCATGAAGCAGCAGGAGTTACAGGCCCTGGTTGATATTACCTCTGCACAAAATAAGCAACTGGTTAATTTTACTTATATTATTTCCCATAACATCCGCTCGCACGTAGCCAATATCATTGGTATTATTGATCTGAACGACACTGATAACGAAGAGGATAGGGCAATGACCTGGAGCCTTATCAAAAGAAGTGCTAAAAGTCTTGACGCAACTATTTATAATTTATCAGATATCATTACCATTCAGTCAAATACAAACCTGCCCACACAGACCCTCAACCTGAAGGATGAAATTCAGCTCACGGTAGAAAGTTTCGAAGTACTGATCAGGGATGCGAATGCCACGATCAATTACAATTTCAATAATCAGGCTGAGCTAACTACCAACACGGCTTATTTCGACAGCATCGTGCTCAATTTATTTACCAATGCCATAAAATACAAATCACCTGAAAGAGACCTTGACATTGATATATCTTTTTACAAGAAAGATAACTATGATGTGTTGCTTTTTAAAGATAATGGGGTAGGGATTGATCTCGACACGCACGGAGAAATGATCTTCGGGATGTATAAGACTTTCCACGGGAACCTGGATGCAAAGGGCCTGGGCTTATTTATTATAAAAACCCAGATCGAAGCCATGGGAGGAAAGATTGAAGTGGAAAGTAAGCTGAATCAGTTCACATCGTTTAAAGTATATTTTAAGCAGGATTAGACATATGTTTTGTAGAAATAAAATATGACACTAATCTAAAACGTACATTTCAGATTTAGCTTACCTTTGCGGATATTATGGCAAGGAACGTCGAATTTGATGAAGAAAAAGCAATTCAGAAAGCTATGGAAGTTTTTTGGAAAAAGGGCTATAGTGGTACTTCCATGCGCGATCTGACGGATGCTATGCAGATAAACGCCAGTAGTTTATATAACACAATAGGTGACAAGCATCAGTTGTTTGTAAGATGTATCACAAATTATGTGCACGGGCGGATTCAGGAAGCTTTGTCGCATTCTTCAAAAATTAAATCACCACTAAAAGCAGTCATCGGGTTAATCAACGATTCTGTGAATACAATTCTATATAGTGATAATCATTGCTTAGCCATTAAAACAACCTTCGAACTTGCCTCAACGGATCCGGATATCAAAGTCCTGCTCAAAGAAGACAGTGACTTTACGCACGGATTTCTGCTGAAGCTGATACAGCAGGCTATTGAACAAAAAGAAATCAGTACGGATACGGATGCTGAAACGCTGACTAGTTTTATCCTCAGCGCCTTTACCGGCTGGCACGAATCCTACATCATCCATCACGATCCTGTGAGGATTAAAAAGATGGCTAAATTTCTGATCGCACAAATTTCTTAAGTCTTGCGTGATGCATTTGACCTTTGACCATTGCAGGTGTTAAATGACATTAATCTGAAATGAATGTTTTAAAAATAGCATACGTTTGCTGGGGATATACGGGGTTAAAAATAGTTTATTTACTACTTTGTGCTGCTTTTAATTTGAAACGTATACTACAGAATAATACTCAATATTATGAAAAACTTAGAAACTACCCCAGAGGGGAAATTGCTGATCTACGGCGCAACAGGATACACAGGTACATTAATTGTTCATGAAGCTTCCCGAAGAGGCATCGACTTCGAAATTGCCGGCAGGAGTGAAGATAGACTGTCTGCACTAGCTGCTGAACTGAATGTTCCTTACCATGTATTTCCAGTTGCTGACAGAGAGGGATGGAAAAGAGCCCTGAAAGGAAAAACAGCATTGCTGAATATCGCCGGACCATTCAGTGAAACTGCTGAGCAGGCAATGGAAGCTGCAATTAAATCGCAAGTACACTACTTTGATATTACAGCCGAGGTAGATATTTATCGTCTGGCCGAAAGTAAAGATGTTGCTGCAGAGGCCGCAGGTATAATGCTATTATCCGGGGCAGGATTATTTGCAACGTATGATCCACTGGTTGTACATACTGCTAAACGCGTGAAAAATCCGGTTGCGATGAGAGCTGCTTTCAAATATTCAGGAGGTTTTACCCCGGGATCTGTTGCCAGCAGTGGTAATATCATTAACGCCGGCTTATTGGTAAGAAAAAACGGTGAGATTAAAAAACTCACTGAAGCGCCTTCTGCTTCTTTTGATTTAGGTGACGGTCCGGAAGATTTTTCTCTGATGCCCTTAGGTGGATTGGTGATCAGTTACAAATCAACAGGTATTCCTGATATTGAAGAATATTTCGCAATGGCGGTTCCGGCAGAAGAAGGCTCTGATACTTTCAAAGAAGGACATCCTGTAGCAGCATCAGGCGCGGAGCGCAGTAAAATCCTTATTGAAGTAACTGGTGAAGATGGAACAGTAGTACGCTCGATGGCTGATACACAGGATGGATATATGCCAACGGTTACCTCAGCAGTAGAAGTTGTTATGCATGCCTTGAATGGCTCATTTAAAATTGGATTCCAGTCGCCTGCTTCTGCATATGGAGCAGAGTTGCTGACATCGTTACAAGATGTCAATATTACAGATTTTTAATGTTCATTTGAGAACATCAGGGGTACGCTGATTAATCTATCAACAAAACACCAATGGTTTTGCCAGCATTAATGCTGACAAAACCATTGGTGTTTTGTTATAAAATGAATTGATTAAGCGATTGATGATCCCCCATCAATAATATGGTCTGCGCCGGTAATGAATGACGCTTCATCACTGGAAAGAAAAGCAACTAGCTGACCAATCTCTTCCGGCTTGCCAATACGGCCAATAGGGGTTAAGCTGATCAGATAATCGTTCATGCCTTTTAAAGTCTCAGTATCCATTCCCATCTTACTAAATAATTCGGTGTCAATTGCACCAGGACTGATGGAATTTACCCTGATCTTCCTTGCGGCAAGTTCCAATGCCGCGGTCTTTATGATAGAATTCACTGCCGCTTTACTGGCGCTGTAAACACTTAAAGTAGGACTAACCGTAGTAGCAAGGACAGAAGAAAGCACCACAACTGATGCGCCATCATTCAAATAAGGAATGAATTTGCTTAGGGTAAAAAATACACCCTTATAATTCACATCGTTGATCTTATCGAAGTTTTCCGGTGTTTCCTTTTCTATAGTAGATGTACCTGAAACTCCGGCATTGATATAGAGGATATCAACCTTTCCAAACTTTTCACTGACCTCTGCGACCAGCCTGTCAATATCTTGAAGCTTCGCCTGATCTGATAGAATAGCGGTAACTCCAAGTTCACTTGCAGCCAGATCGATTGCTTCTTTCCTTCTTCCGGTAATAATAACGGTGGCACCTAAGTCTTTCAATACCTTTGCCGTTCCGTAGCCCATACCACTGTTTCCGCCGGTAACGACAGCTATCTTGTTTTCAAATTTGTTCATTGTCTTGTTATTTATACTGTTTGTGATGTGTAATGTAGTTTTTTTTGTTTCCCTGGTATGGTAATCATTGCTATGATGGCAGCCACCACAGAAATCGCTGCAGCTGTTAAGAATGCCGTACTCAGCCCGGAGGAAAAGTCCTGCGGTTTCGAATTGGCTGTGTATACCGATAAAACCGCAGCTATGCCGATGGCGCCACCGATCTGCTGACTAATCTGCAGAACTCCAGAAGCTATACCAGCATCCTCATCCTTGATACCCTCGAGTATTACAATGCTTCCTGGGGTAAAAACCAAGGCAATACCAATGCTATGCACAACAATTGGAATGAGGATGCCAGCTGAATATGTACTGGTGCTGCTTAGTTCTGAAAAACCCAGCAAACTGAGTGCTACCAAAACGGATCCTGTAATTAAAAGGCTGCGGTTTCCGAATTTTGTAATCAGGCCTGGGATGTAATTTGATAACAGGAATACTATAGTGGTTAAGGGAAGATAAGCGACTCCCGCCATCAGCGGATTGTATCCCAGCACTTCCTGAAAATATTGAAGGATAAGAAACAAGGTTGCAAAGTGCATTCCACAGATGACTGCCATGACCAGCAAACCCCCGCGCCTTTGCATCGGGGCCAGAATGCTTAACTTCAATAAGGGCTCTTTAACTATAGTTTCTATCTTTATAAAAAGCATGAATAGTGCAACAGCAGCAATAAAACTAACTGTTGTTGTCAAAGCAATCCAACCATATTCTCCTCCACTGATAAAGCCAAAGACGAGTGCTGCAGAACCTGCTGTGGCCGTTAATGCGCCCAAAAAATCTACTTTACCCCTTAGCTTCGCAGTTTCAGGTACAAGAAGAGCAATTGCAACAAAAGCTATTGCGCCTACTGGTACATTGATCAGCAATGACCATCTCCATGATATAAAGGCTGTTAATGCCCCGCCTAAAATAAGACCTAATGATGCACCAACAGATGATACTGCTACAAAGAGTGAAAGACTGCGATTTTTTTCATCTTCATTTCTCGCCAGAATAGTAATAAGAGCGAGTACGCTTGGGGCAGCCAGTGCCGAACCTATTCCCTGGAAAATACGGGCGATGATAAGTATGGAAGGGGATTGTGCCATGCCTCCTGTAAGCGAAGCAAATACAAATATAGCAAGACCTACCTGAAAGGCTCTGACCTGACCCATGATATCACCCAGGCGTCCCCCCATCAGAAGCAAGCCACCGAATGCCAAAGCAAAGGCATTTGGAATCCAGGATAAATCTGTAGCGGTAAAACCCAGATCCAGCTGAATATTTTTTAAAGATACAATCACGATGAGGAAATCCATCGCCAGCATCAGTTGCACAGTAAGTATAATAGCAATTGCTGTTTTTCTATGAATTAAAGTAACTGTCATAAATTTTTTCGATAAAATTGTTGGTCCAAAGGTAATTTAACTTAACTTTACTTTTGATATGGGTTTCCCTTAGTATAGTGGGTTCCCTTAATGATCGCAAAAATGGAACAAACAAGATTACTCGGTGACATAGAAAAGGATTGTTCAAAAATCCTCTTTGCAATACAGGATGCACTAGATCTGATCAGCGGAAAATGGAAGATCAAAGTGATTAGTGTGCTGCTTTATGGTAAAAAGAACTTTACCGATTTGCAAAGACAGATTGATGGTCTGGGCTCCAAAATGCTTTCGAAAGATTTACAGGAGCTGGAAATTAATGGGCTGATTACCCGAACAGTTAATGCCACAAAGCCCATTACTGTAACGTATGAGCTTACGCCGTATGGTCATACTATGGAACCTATCATACAGGTGCTGGCAGATTGGGGTACAGAGCACCGGCATAAAATTACAGGAAGGTAATAAGTTTTCTTGACCAGGCCCTGGGGGTTAACCCATATTTGCAAATGGAGTATGCGCTACTTCGATTACTTGTCCGTCTGGATCGAAGAAATCTAAAGTGTAATACTCTTTTGAATACGGCATCAGTAGGGGACCGCGAATAATGTTTGCTTGTTGCGCCACCATTGCAGAGCAGACTTCCTCAACCTGCCCTTTTTCAACGGCCTGAAAGCAGAGGTGCCTTACACCAAGCGATCTTAGCTTTTTGATCTCTTTCATTTCCTGGAAGTAAATAACCATGTTTTCAGTAGAGAAAGAAACATCACTAATTTTTTTCCAGCCAATCAGGGGCAGGAAGCTGTTATAGAAGTTCATTGATTGACGTAGATCAGATACCCAAAACTCAATATGATTTATCCCTGGTTTTAATCGATTGCTCATAATTACTATTCTTTTAATTGCATTCTGTTTCTTGCTTCTAAAATAGCTGGCGTACTTTCCAGCGCCCATTTCTTCAGCATATTAATGGCAGGCATTAAGGTTTCGCCCAGCGGTGTAAGCGTGTATTCTACTTTGGGAGGTACCTGGGGATACACCTTTCTGCTGATCAGCCCGTCGGTTTCCAGACTTTTAAGTGTTACCGTCAGCATCTTTTGTGAGATGCTTCCTATTTTATGGTCCAGTTCGCTGTAACGAAGTGTTCCTTCACTTAGCATATCAATAATCATGAGGGACCATTTATCCCCAACACGATCCAGTAGATTACGGATGCCGCAATCTGCCATGTCAAAGTCCTTTTTGATTTCTTTCCTGATCATAACTTATTGATTTTCAATATTACAAACATGGCGGTTCGTTACTGTTGTCCGCGTACGTTCTTGTTCGCGCCTTTGTTGCCAGATACCTTTGACTATCCAAAAGTAGCTTTTTGGTGGCGATTAAATTATAATAATACAATCATAATAACAAGAATCATGGATTTACAAATTAAAGGAAAAAGAGCATTGGTAACAGGATCAAGTTCCGGCCTGGGAGAAGCAATAGCAATTATGTTGGCAGCGGAAGGGGTTGAGGTAGTAGTTCACGGCCGGGATGAAGGCCGCACAAAAGCTGTTACAGATAAGATCAACCAATTCGGAGGGAAAGCAGCATATGCAATTGGTGATCTTGCGACGGATGAGGGGGCAGATGATGTGGTAAAAGCTGCACTGGTAAATGGACCTATTGATATCCTGATTAACAATGCCGGTGTTTACCGGGGACAGCCCTGGATGGATGTTACTCCGGGGGAGTGGCTGCAGACTTACAATACAAACGTCGTGTCAGGTATAAGAATGGCTCAGCGTCTGTTGCCACAGATGCGTGAACTGGGATGGGGACGAGTTGTACAGGTGGGCGGGATCACAGGGATCCAGCCTATGGCTATACAGCCGGATTACAATGCTGCAATGGCAGCGCGGCACAATTTAACGGTTTCATTGGCAAGGGATCTTAAAGGTTCAGGAATAACATCCAATACCGTTGCTCCAGGAGCGATGCTGGTTGAAACTGTCAAAAACCTGATTTTGGGGATGGCACCGCAGAATAACTGGGGCGATAGCTGGGAGGAAATTGAAAAGAATGCAGCGGCCCTGTTTTTGCAAAACGATACAGGCAGGTTCGGAAAGCCTGAAGAAGTTGCCGGCGCAGTTGCCTATCTGATGAGCTCCTATGCTGATAACATTACCGGATCAATAATCAGGGTTGACGGAGGGCAAACCTTATCCGTTTAAAAGTTTTCAAAAGCACCAGTCTTAAAACTGGCTGGTGCTTCATTACAGCCGCTCTGATTCGTTCTGCAAACCTGTCTCACGACTGGCATTAGTCTTGATCTTATTGTTACCGAAGCGATAGCTGAAGTTCAGACGAACCTGACGGCTTTCGCCTCTAAAGGTAGTATGAAGCAATAAATCATTGAGCCGGGCATCGGTATTGATCCTGTTTGTTCTTAGTATATCAGTAACAGCCAGTTTGAGTGTTGCTTTATCACTCAATAGATTCTTTTGCATGCCCAGGTCAATTTGGGAGTTGCTCTTTACATAAGTATTTAAACCACTGATGTTTTTGGAATTAACTACTGCTGCAGCTTCTGCAGTGATGCGTGCAGGAAGTTTGAAGGTTTGCTGCACATTCAGAGTCCCGGCGAAACGGCTTCGGTTATAGTTGCCGTATTCGGCAGTACCGACATTATTCTGTAGCCGGTATCCTAAGCCGCTGATGCTCACATTCCACCATTTTGCCAGATTAACCTGCTGCGTAACGGTCATGCTCAAGTTGTTCCTGAAACCAATATTCCTGGGTATGGTATAAATTATATTATCCTCTGCTATTTCCGTAATGACATTGGCTAAGTCGCTTGTATGCGTATAACTGACAGCGGCTGTAGTACTCTTATAACTATACTGCAGTGCCAGACTATTGGCATATTGCGGCTGCAGAAAGGGATTGCCCCTCCAGTAGGAAAGTTCATCAACCGGATATGAAAAGGGGTTCAGATTGTTGTATGCCGGGCGGTCAATGCGGCGGGCAAAACTCAGATTGTAAGTGCCCGATTGCTCAGTCTTATAAGTGATGGCTGCGGTTGGAAAGATATTCAGATAATTTCTGACTACCGATGCAGGATCCTGGCTGCTGCCTTCCCTGGGCTGTAAATCACCCTTGGAATGCGTGTTTTCCAGTCTTACCCCAAAGTCTATGTTCAGGTTTTTACCAAGTGGAGTTTCATATTTCAAATATCCTGCGCTGACCTGTTCGTGGTAATTGAAAGTATTGGAAAGGTTTACATCAATCACATTTACATCGCCATTGGCATCATACTGATTAAATATATTTTTTGCATTTACATCTGAGTATTTAGCCCCGGCCACCATTTTTCCCTTCCCCACAGGAAATCCGTAATCTGCTTTGAGGGCATACAATTTAATATCCCTGCTGTTGGAGACCAAAAAGTTATTGGAGGATTGGAAGTCACCTGCCGCTGAGTAATAGGCGTTTTTACTCAGATTATCAGTAGCAGCATCAAAGATCCCATAATCTGCATCAACATCAAAAGTAGTCTGGTTATTGCCTTTGTAACGATAGTTCAAATTGGTATTGTACCTTTTGGCTATCTGCTCGGGGTAGCTGCTTTCACTTCTCAGGGTTTGTAAAAGCTGCCCGCTGGCCTGATCAAAAATACTGGTAACCGGAAAGATGATCCCGCCTCCGCTGGACACATTGCCATTCACCACAACACCTATAGTCTTGGTGCTGTCAATTGCATAATCCGCCCCAATATTTGATCCTATACTATGCTGTTTGTCTATATCATGGCTGTTATTTAAAAATACTTTCCCGTTTGTTGTCCGGTCATTGTCGTAATCCATTGCATAATGGCCGAATCTATGGTTATAACTGCCAAAAAGGTTGAGTTTACCCTTGCGGAAATTGAGGTTAAGGTTGGTGTTTTGCTTAATGGTATTACCATAGGCCAGCCCGTTATTGATACTGCCGTTAAAACCTTCTGCAAGTGATTTCTGAAGTACCAGGTTTATGATGCCACCCGTTCCTGCTGCATCATATTCGGCGGAGGGGTTTTTGATAATTTCTATCGTTTTCAGGTCAGAGGCAGCAATGGATTTGAGCAATGTCGCCAGCTCTTCGGCCTGTAAATAGGTTTGCCGACCATTGACCATCACCAGGGCAGCGCTGGAGCCATTTAGAGTGACAGTATTGTCCTGGTTGACGATCACCCCGGGAGTTTTTTTCAATGCTTCCAATGCCGTACTGCCCTGGGCGGTTATACTTTTCTGGATATCATATACCATCTTCCGGCCTTCGATCTTAATCAGTGGTTTGTTGCCAGTGCTCTGGATCACTACCTCCTTTAGGCTGCGGCTCGAAGTGACAATCTTAATTGGCCCCAGATCGGTATTGCCAGCTATTTTCAGCAGGTCAGTCTGATAGGCAAGTGCACCTAAATAACTTACTGAAATAACATAGTTTCCCGCAGCCACAATAAAAGAAAATGTTCCATCTTTACTGCTTGATCCCTGTTTGAGCACCTGGCCGTTAATGCCATCCTTTAAAAAGATAGTCGCACCATCCACATCCCCCTCATTTGAATTTTTAATCAGCCCTTTTAAAGTAAAACCGGCATTGCTTTGGGCAAAGCCCTTGGAAAAAAAACAGCTGAAGAGGAGGATAAAAAAATAAGTGTGCTTCGTAAAAGAGTATCTCATGATGTGGATTTAGGTGCTAAACTGATCTATTGTGTCCCTGAAATTTACAGTACTGTATCCATTATTCGTGCAACTATACGCCAAGGTAGAAATAATTAAGTTTTTATAAGAATGAGATAATTCAAAATTCTCAATGTTGACGGAAGTATTGGCGAACAAGTGATCAGGACTATTGTTAATACTACGCTTAATTACTTATAAAAAGATAATGATGAATGATCGCCCTTATGTGATATGTCTGATGATGACCTCTGTAGATGGTAAAATCCTGACAGAAAAGTGGGGGGATAGTCCCCGGATAAAAGTCCTGAAGGGCAAATTTGAACAAGCGCATGAAACCTTTGGGATTGGTGCCTGGATAGTTGGCCGCACCACCATGGAAAAGGATTTTACGGATTTTGCGCCTGCGGTGCTTAAAAAAGGACATCATGAAGTTGACCGTCTTGATTTTGTAGCTGAACACGCCGGCAGCTCCTTTGCCATCGCAATAGATGCCGGTGCAAAATTAGGATGGAACGAACCAACGATGGGCGGTGACCATGTCATCACGGTCCTGACGGAAGGTGTAAAGGATGCCTATCTGGCCCACCTTAAGGATATAGGTGTCTCTTATATTTTTGCGGGTAAGAAGGAAATTAATCTGAAAACAGCACTTAAAAAACTCCGCAACCTGTTTGGGATAGAAAAATTGATGCTCGAAGGCGGAGCACACATTAATGGAAGTTTTTTGAATGAAGAACTGATCGATGAGCTGCATCAGCTTTTTTTACCTATAGCAGATGGCGGGATTGACACCGCCACACTTTTTGAAGTGGAAGAGAGCGTTAAAAAGAAAGGAGCGACCCTGCTGAAACTTGAAAAGGTGCAGCAGATAGAAGACGATGTTTTATGGCTTACCTACAAGTTTGATTATTAAACCCCAAGATCGAGTGCTTTAACGAAGAGCTCTGCTAATCCTTTGTCTGAAGGCGGATTTTGGCCGGTGATCAGCTCACGGTCCTGAACCACATGAGGGGTAAAGATTCCATTAGCAGATTTTTCCAGCAGACCACCAGCAATGCTCAGGGCATTGGCGACATAGAATGGAACCTTTCTGTTGCCCAGTAAGTGTTCTTCTGCAAAATACTCTTCCTCATTGGAGATGACGGTCATGCGGTATCCCTCATATATCCAGCCCTCTGCCAGTTTTTTAGCGGTGTTGTTATCACCTGTTATGAGCGCTTCTCTGTATTGGGCAGGATTATTTACTGCAGCGGTAATGGCAACAGGACCGTGGCATAACAAGGCAGTAGGTTTGGCAGTGGAATGAAAGTGTCGAAAGATCTCTCCAAGTTCCGCATCCTGCATCAGGTCAACCATTGGCGGATGACCACCGGGAACAAACACACCTGCAAATCTATCGAGGCCGCTATCTATAGCTTCGCGGAAGCTAACAGGGTTTTGAACAGCCGGGTGGTTGTGTATAAAGTCAAGCGCTTTCTGGTATTCCTGTTCCTTGTTATCAAAATGCGTGACATCCAGGGATTTTGCATCCACAACAGGTATGTTACCCTTGGGTGTAGCAAGTATGACGTCATAGCCGGCTTTAAGTACGGCGCTTACTGGTACAGCCAGCTCATTCAGGAAGAAACCTGTTTCAGCTGCTGTGCCGTCCTTAAGAATAATTGTGTCGGTACCTGATGCTATGACGAGCACAGTTCCTTTTTTTGATAGATTACTCATGATATCTGAATTAAATTACAATTCAAATGTCTGAATAACTGCAGGGGGCTTGTTATGAAAAACAAAGGACCCTGTATGAATATCAAAGCGCTTTAAGCTACTGCGCTATCGTATTGAAGTATTAATGAAGCTACGCTTTTTTCGATGTCGTAGTAATCGCTGATCGCCTTACTCAAAGCCATGCGGTAATTGGAATTGCCGCTGCCGGTTCTCCTAGCCTGGAGTACCAGATCATTGTTATTGATAAATTCGAGTGAGATATTATATGAACCGACAAGATGTGTGAATGGTACTTGTCTGTCTATACTTGCTTTCAAATTTTGTCTGATTGAAAAACAAAGTTTTTCAACTTCTCTTTCTGAATTATACATAATCACCTGTTTACATTTGCATTGCAATATCTTTGCCAATTTGAGATAGCTGATTATATGCAGGAAAATGTAATGCGCAGCAGGTGAATGTCCGGAAAATAATACATTATCTGTACCATTAATTCGATTTAGCGCGGTGATTGCCTCGTTCAGTAGAATTCACGCACAGGCAGTTAAAAAGAGTGGTGCATCCGCAAAATGGGAACCGAATTGCACAACAAAACTGTGCGGACTTAAATTGGCCGTGATAACCCGGCACAAGATTTATGCTTTTCTCGGACGTTTGGGTTTAACCACGCCCGCCGGCCGCTCCACTTTAATACCCGCCGGCCTTTCAACTTTAACATAAGTAGCTGGCTTTGGCGCTGCAGGGCGAAATGGCTTTTTTGCAGGCGGAGCCGGAGCTGCCTCATCGTTTACCTTAAGGGTTAATGTTTGGCCCTTTAAACTTCTTCCGCTCAGTGCTTCAACCGCATTGTTTGCATCGGCCAGGCTCTTCATCTCCAAAAATGCATACCCTTTACATATGCCCGTTTTTTTATCCCTGACAATTTTAACCGTATTCACAGTTCCATGTAAGGCAACTAGCTGTACCAGTTCAAGTTCTGTATAATCCAGCGGAAAGCCTCCTATAAATAATTTAACCATTATAGATTACTAATAAACTTTAATTTTTTTTGCTGTCTAATGTGTATTATGCTTCAAAACTAAGAATATAATTATAAATTTTTACTGCAAGAAAACACTTTATCATGTAATAGTTTAAGAATCTGTGATCTATGTTCCATTCTTGCGTTCATGAGGCTATTTATTTTTGCACATTCACCATCGGGACAGCGTTCAGCATCAATCTGGCCTGCGTTTTAATGTTCGTGAAAACTAAGAAATTATTTAAATGAAAAGATTATATGCTTTATAGTTCATTGTGAATTTAATGTTGAATATTTTTACCGACTTCTTGCAAACATAATTTGGTTCCACAAGTATAATAACTATATTGAGCCATTATTTTAAACAATTTATTACAATGAAAAACGGTACAGTAAAATTTTTTAACAGTGAAAAAGGCTTTGGCTTTATTAAAGACGAAAACGGAAAAGAAATCTTTGTTCATGTTTCTGGTCTGATTGACGAGATTCGTGAAAATGATGAAGTAGAATACGAAGAACAAGAAGGCAAAAAAGGCCTGAATGCAGTAAACGTAAAACTTGTTTAATCGAATAGGTTAGCTTTGCTCATGCAGGATAAATATCAGAATATTTGTCCTGCATGATTTTTACTAATATCCCCGGTGGCTTCATCCCGGTGCCACATGATTTTATATTACCCAAATCTCAGCTGAAACCTCCCGGTTTTCCATAGCTGAATCGATTCATTTTACATATTTACTGATTTAAGCCTTCAAGGCAATTGTACTGTTCTTCCTAAACAAGCTGATAATAGAAGATAAATTCATCCTTTATTAAGAGTTTATTTATCTTTGGTAAAAATATTGTGCAATGGTAACTGAAGATTTATTAATAGCATACGGAGCGAAAAAAGTCTGCTTCAGCAAAGGGGAAATCATTTTTAACCAGGGTGATTCCAGCAGGTACTTTTACCAGATTATCAACGGCGGAGTGAAGATGAACAACTTTAATGACGACGGTAAGGAATTTGTACAGGGAATCTTTTCTGATGGTGACAGCTTTGGGGAGCCGCCGATGTTGATTAAGGAATGTTACCCGGCGAATGCAGTAGCAATTGCGGCCTCTGAGATTTATCTGCTAAGGAAAGAGCGGTTCGTCGAACTTCTGATGGCTAACCCCGAAATTCTTTTTAAACTGACAACTGCATTGGCAAAGCGACTGTATTTCAAATCCATTATGGCTTCAGAAATTTCATCGCAGGAGCCCGAACACAGGGTGCTGAAACTGATCGATTATTTCAAAACCAAGATCAGCAAGATCCCCGAAGATAAACCCTACAGAGTG
Organism: Pedobacter sp.; assembly: GCF_040513095.1. Classification (GTDB taxonomy): domain Bacteria; phylum Bacteroidota; class Bacteroidia; order Sphingobacteriales; family Sphingobacteriaceae; genus Pedobacter. The sequence goes on from NZ_JBEVDX010000166.1 coordinate 19,266, forward strand.
GAAATCACGAGGCAACAGATCGCTGATCTGACCGGACTTAGGGTGGAGACTGTCATCCGCTCGATCAAATCCCTCGAGAAAAAAGGAGAGCTCAATATCAGCAGCCGTAAGGTCTACAGATAGTTCCCTACACCTAAACGCTTTTTTTTCTTTTATGATTACGCTCATAAAACTAAAGTTGATCCCCAATATACCTTTGGCGTATCGAATAGTTAATGATTAATCAAAAGGATTTGAATTGTAGCAGATGATACCGGCCGTATTCAGTCTGATGCAGATCATTCCTGTTAAAAGAAAACAAAAGCAGATGAAAAAAGAAAGAAGACTATGGATCGCACTTGCACTTGTAATGAGTATCTCGTTTGCGGTACTGGGTTATTACGGGTATCAGATCTACCAGCAGGCGCCGCCAATTCCCGGTCGTATAGTTTCTGAGGATCAAAAGGTAGTTTTTACCGGGGAAGAGATTAAAGACGGGCAGAATGTCTGGCAAAGTATAGGCGGCCAGGAAATTGGCTCGGTATGGGGCCATGGGGCATATGTAGCGCCCGACTGGACGGCAGACTGGCTGCACAGGGAAGCGGTATTTATCCTCAATAAATATGCACAGAAAGATTTCCGGAAAGATTTCAGCGCGCTCAGTGAAGAGCAGCAGTCGGCCTTAAAAATCAGGCTGCAGAAAGAACTAAGACCAAATACTTTTGATGAAAAAACAAATACTATAACCATATCGCAATACCGCATAGAGGCGATCACTTATCTCAGCAAGTACTACGAAGGGCTTTTCATGAATGATGCTGAATTCGATAAGTTGAGGAATGATTATGCCATTCCACGAATGACAGTGAAAGACCGTGGAAGAATGCATCAGATGACTGCTTTCTTCTTCTGGGCTACATGGGCCACGGTAACTGAGCGACCGAATTTAAAAATTTCCTACACGCACAACTGGCCATCAGACGAACTGGTAGGGAACGTAGTTACACCTGATTTATTGATATGGTCTGGTGTCAGTATCGTGCTGCTGCTGCTGGCTATAGGCGTCATCTTATATTATCATGTGCAATCAGGTAAGGAGGAAGAACTGGAAACTCCTGTTGAAGATCCCTTACTGAGAGAAGGTATTACCCCATCAATGCTGCTCACCAAAAAGTATTTTCTGGTAGTGAGTCTTTTAATAGTACTGCAGGTGGTAATGGGTATTGTCACAGCGCATTACGGGGTAGAGGGGAACGGGTTCTACGGTATACCTCTGTCTGAAATTCTGCCTTACTCGGTTACACGTACCTGGCACACGCAGCTGGCGATTTTCTGGATTGCAACAGCCTGGCTGGCAACTGGTTTGTATATAGCCCCGGCGGTTGGAGGCAGGGATCCCAAATTCCAGATTATTGGCGTCAATTTCCTCTTTGTAGCACTCCTAATTATAGTACTCGGCTCTATGGCCGGCCAATGGATGGCGGTAATGCAAAGGTTAAACCTGGTGGATAACTTTTGGTTTGGACACCAGGGATATGAGTATGTAGACCTGGGCAGGTTCTGGCAGGTATTTTTACTGGTTGGCCTGTTCCTTTGGCTGGCTTTGATGGTAAGGCCGCTGCTCCCTGTCCTTAAAAAGAAAACGGAAGAAAAGAACCTGATTGTTATGTTTTTAATTTCCTGTACCGCAATAGCAATGTTCTATGGCGCAGGCCTGATGTGGGGAAGAAGAACGAACCTGGCTATTGCGGAATACTGGAGATGGTGGGTAGTTCACCTTTGGGTAGAAGGATTCTTTGAAGTTTTTGCTACGGTAGTTATTGCATTCCTGTTTGTGCGCCTGGGACTGCTGAAAACCAAAACAGCTACACTGAACGTGATTTTCTCCACAGTAATCTTCCTGTTTGGGGGTATACTCGGAACTTTCCACCATATCTATTTCTCAGGTACACCTGTTGGTGTGATGGCCCTTGGTGCCACATTCAGCGCGCTGGAAATTGTTCCGCTGGTACTGATAGGGTACGAAGCTTATCACAATTATACACTGTCGAAATCAACTGTATGGATCAGAGATTACAAATGGCCCATCTATTTTATGATTGCGGTTGCTTTCTGGAATTTCCTGGGCGCGGGTGTATTTGGGTTTATCATCAATCCGCCGGTAGCCTTATATTATATACAAGGCTTAAATACTACTGCATTACACTCCCATACAGCGCTTTTTGGCGTGTACGGAATGCTGGGAATTGGCCTCATGTTATTTGTGATGAGAAGTTTATACCGTCATGAGGTCTGGAACGAGAAACTGCTGCGTTCGATTTTCTGGTCGATCAATGTTGGTTTGTTAACGATGGGTCTCCTTAGTCTGCTGCCGGTAGGAATCTGGCAGGCTATGGCAAGTATAGACAAAGGAATGTGGTACGCCCGCTCCAGCGAACTCATGCAGCAACCAGGAATGGTATTCCTAAGATGGCTGAGGGTTTTCGGGGATGTTTTCTTTGGTGCAGGCATCCTGCTGCTCAGCTATTTTATTTTCGATCTGGTCATCAGGAAAAAAGTAAGGGAAAGTAATTTGTAACCGGTGTAACCCCGGGCTGGTATTTAATCATGGGGAATGTGAACTTAAACGCAAAACAAGATGAAAGCTGAAAACGGAATCAGTATTGATGCCAATACACGCATTAAAGTGTTGCTGGATGCAGATCAGGTACATGTTATAGATGTGCTGGTAAAGCTCAACAAGAATTTTTCCAAACTGAGGTCCCCCATATTGAGAAATTTACTGGCCCGCAGGGTTACAATTGCCGAGGCCTGTAAGATTGCAGGCTGTCATGTGAAGGATTTTTTAAACGTGATGCAGCATATAGGTTTTACTGTTGCTGGTACCACTGACAAAAAAGCGGACGTAGCTACCGGACAGTCGTCGGAACAAATAGATTTTGGCCGAAGGGCCCTGGTGTTCGACCTGGATGTTCGCCCTTATCTTGAGCGGGATGAGGATCCCTTGAAAGTGATCCTGAATTATGTCCGTAAACTGGCGGGGGGTGAACGCCTGAGGCTTGTCAATAAGTTTGAGCCTACGCCATTGATCAATCTCCTGAAAGACCAGGGTTTTCTTTACTATGTTGAGGTGCTGGACAATGACCTGGTAGTTACATGGTTTGAGAAAACGGATGATAAGTATGCTGCGGTATTTGAGGGACAGGACAAGAAAAAACAAAACGAACAGGAAAGATTTGATAGTGTGAAAAGACGCTATCCTGCGGATAAGGTGAAATACATCGATGTACGTTACCTGGAAATGCCAAACCCTATGTTAGTGATTATGGAAAATACCGAACAACTCAAAACAGGTGAGCTGATCTACGTATACCATAAAAAAGTGCCACTGTTTCTTTTGCCTGAACTGGACAAAAGAGGGTTGAACTATATATTTAACCACAAATCAGCAACGGGTGTTGACATGTTGATTTACAGGTCATGAGTTTGGGCAGGCATCATCCAAAGCT
>NZ_JBEVDX010000167.1:0-11767 GCF_040513095.1 Pedobacter sp.
GCTTTGGCATTGTGCTGCTAGTAACAAAACCTCAAACAAAAACACGATGAGAAACTCAGGATACGCTAAACTGATCAGATCAGCAGAAAGCAAAGGGCAAAGCATAGTGGAACTGAACATTCTTCCAGGAGAAAAAACGCCATGGCATTATCACAGCTTGTTTTCAGAAACTTTTACTGTCCTGAAGGGAACCCTGGAGGTAGGTAAAGGAAAAGCAATCATGCAGCTCAAAGAGGGTAATGTGGCCACCATCGATGCGAATGAGAACCATTATTACCATAATGTTTCTCACGAAGAATGTATCATCACTACCACTATAGATCCTGGGAACAGGAACTTTGAGCATGCCCTCTTCATTTTAAAAGGATTGGCAAACGATGGCTTAGCTACCCAGGCCGGAACACCAAAGAAATTCACAGACCTGTGCTTGTTTGTTTACTTAAGCAATTCACGGATGGCAGGATTTCAGAAATTTGCTGAGCCTGTATTTAATTTCTTTGCAAAAGCCGCTATCAAAAAAGGACAACTCAACATGCTTATACAAAAATATGTAATTGAGAGTCAGAAAAACAGAAGCTGATCAGCGCTTGTTCTGGTTTGAAAACGTAAAATTTATAACAACTATATTCCTATGGAAAACTCAAAAGCAACACCGATTACAGTAGACCCTACCGGCGGGGAAATTTTGTCAGTGGCAGGCGGTAACTACCGTATACTCGTTTCCGGCAAACAAACTAATGGAGCATTTTCAACCATTGAAATGCTGGTACCTCCTCAAAATGGCCCCGGACCGCATTCCCACGCCAATTTCTATGAGTCCTTTTACATTGTGGAGGGCGAAGTGGAGGTTCATTCAGAAGCCGGATCATATTTGGCGAAGAAAGGCTCTTTCGTTGTAGTGCCCGAAGGAGGTATTGTACATTATTTTAAAAATGTAAGCGATAAATTGGCGCAGTTGCTTTGTACAGTTGTCCCTGCCGGCCTGGAAGAATTTTTTGAAGAAATCGGCGAACCTATAGCTGCCAGAGAATTTCTTCCGCAGCCACCGATGGATGCTGAATCTATTCAAAACCTACAGGCTATTGCGGAGAAGCATGGACAGATTTTGTATCCGCAAGGCTTCCTCGACTAGCCTCCGCAAGGTATGTTACTGTAATAGCTTTGAGTCTTTTCAGTTCACGGTCATACACCACGTTCTTCCTGCCGGCACACGAACTGAATATAAATGCCAAAAGAACAAATGCAGGAAAGAGGACGAAAAAGTAAAGAAATAGTTAAAAATCCTGTTAATAGACTCTGTTATAAATATTCGGCACGCCAGTTTTATCTTTGAGCTATACACCAGCAAAAGATTTGTTCAAACGTATAATTATTACGCACATTATACTATAAAATGTTAGAGTGGTATGCTATCTTCAGCAACTATCGATAACTCACTGAAACCCATGAAATTTTTTATACCTACTATAATTTATTTTCTACTGCCCTACGCTGCGCTCTGTCATCAGCAAGATAGCTTGCTGTCGGTTTTGAAGATGGAGATACTAAGAAAAAAAGAGTATGATACAAAGAAAGAACAAAAGATAATACGGCTGAGAAATCAACTTCAGCGTACATCTTCCAGTGATCTGGAGGGACAGTATTTGCTGTGTGACAAGCTTTACTGGGAGTACAAAGACTATCTTTTTGATTCTGCACATGTTTACACCAAAAGGCTCATCAGGATTGCCACCGCCCTTAAACATGTTCCAAGAAAATATGAAAGCCAGATTAAACTGGGCTTTATCCAGGTTTCCTGCGGCATGTTCAAGGAAGCGTTTGATGGTATAGACCAGCTGGAAGTGGGATTGATGCCCGACGAGGTTAAGTTCCGTTATTATCAATTGAAAACACGGGCTTTCACACGCCTGTCTATGTACAACACCAATAAATTTTATTCACCTGTACATCAGTCAGAATCTATGGTAGCACTGATCTGTGCGATCCAGCTTTCACCTCCCCATTCCTTTGAAAGGTTATCATTAACAGCGGTTTTGTATAACAACATGAACAAAACCAAAGAAGCCGCAGCGTGTTACAGGAGACTGCTTCAGCGCGAAACTCTATCAGAGCACCAAAAAGCGATCGCGGCCCATAATCTTAGCAATCTTACTGATGGCCCCGAAAAGAGAAGCTTAATTACCACCTCTGCGATCTATGATATCAGAACTTCGACTAAAGAAACTCTTGCTATATTCAGACTGGCGGAACTGCTATTTAAGGAAGGAAATATTGAAGACGCTGAATTTATGTTAAAGGAAGCCACAGAACAGGCCTCTTTTTATGGTAATAAACTGTACAACGATGAAATCATGACAGCCATGAAAGCATTGGAAGCCGAAAAGCTGATTCGTTTGGAGAGCAGTAAGAACGATACGCTGACTGTGCTGATCTGTATTTTAGCCGCTGCAATTACCGTTACCGGTATCACCTTTTTTGTAGTTTACAAAAAGCTGCAGGATGTAAGGCTAAGAGAGGTATATGTAAACGAGCAGAACCGCCAGCTGGACCACTTAAATAAAAAGCTATCTGAAGATGCTATTATTAAAGAAGAATATATAGGTTACTTTTTTCAGGTCGTATCAGGATATATCCAGAAACTGGAAAAGATCAAACGCTCGTCAGAGCGGATGATCAGGCATGATAGTTATAAAGACCTTGCAGAAATTGCGAAGGGAATAGATATCAAAAAAGAGCGTACATCACTGTTTGATACTTTTGATAATATCTTCCTAAAACTCTTCCCAAATTTTATCAGTTCCTTTAATTCCCTGCTGAAAGCAGAGGATCAGATTATTCCCAAAAAGACTGAAGTGCTGAACACCAGTCTCAGGATTTTTGCCCTGGTGCGACTGGGAATAAAGGATAGCCAAACCATCGCAAATATTTTAGAAAACACAATCAGTACCATCTACACCTACAAGTTTCGGGTTAAATCCAAGGCCATTGTTCAGGGTGAGGAATTTGATAAGATGATCATGGAAATCAAATTTAATGACCAGGAAAAACAGACGGTCAATTCATAACAGTTTCCGCAATTTCTGCCCGAAAATCTAATGTGATATTGTTAAAATATCAATGAATAACCCCTGTAAAATTTCGATTTTTCAGGGGTTATTAGCATTTATATAATTGATTTTTAATCATTTATAAAAATATCTATTTTGATTTTTCTCCTTCTTCCTTTCAGCCATATAAATCTGAGCTGAACTATGATCAACTTTGTGAACGAGGTGTTTTTTTTACAAAACATCTTCCCCCTATTTAATTCTAACCATAATAAACTTCGCTATAAACATGAGCTCTACATGATCTGAAAAACGTGCTTTCCAATAGCAGCTATTAGAAAGTAAACCGATTTAGTAATCGGGAAATGAAAACTAATTCTCCCTAATTCTAAAATGATCTAACCAATCACATATGAAAATTATTCTACCCAAATTTACAGGCTTATCTGTTATGGTGATGCTCAGTGCTCCAGTCGTGGTACTGGGAGCCAGCGGACCAAAATGGCTGGCCTACAACAACCTCAATCCGGTTGAAATTGCCAGCTTTCAAAATATCATCACCGGTAAGGTGGTGGACGATAAGGGCATCCCCCTTCCCGGAGTAACAGTAAAAAATACGGCATCAGGTAAAACAGTGCTTACGGATTCAAATGGTACCTACCGCATTGAAGCGGAAGCGGGCCATACGCTCAGTTTCAGCTTTATTGGCTTTATCTCACAGTCTCAGAGTGCCGGAGCAGCAAACAAAACCATCAGGCTGATTTCATCAGACAATAATCTAAGCGAAGTCAGCGTAGTAAGTATTGGTTACGGAACCATAAACGCTAAGGAAGTATCCTCTGCAGCTACTCACGTAGGTCCTGATCAATTCAGAAACACGGGTGCACGTAACCCTTTGGATTTGATCCAGGGTAAAGTAGCAGGTTTGCAAGTGACGCGAAGCGGCTCCAACCCTAACAGTGGTGTAAGTGTACAGCTGCGTGGTGCCGTGAGTGTAACGGGTAGTACCAGCCCTCTATATGTGATCGACGGTATTCCGGGAGGAAACCTTGACCTCCTTCAACAGGATGATATCGAGTCGATCGACGTACTCAAGGACGGATCCGGTGCGGCGATTTATGGTTCAACGGCCAATGCCGGTGTAATCATCGTAACGACCAAAAAAGGTAAAAAAGGACCACCTCAATTCAATTATTCATCCTACATCAGAAGGGAAGTTTTAAACCAGCGCCTGGATTTCCTTACAGCGGATGAGTTCCGCGCAAGAATCGCTTCGGGTGATATCAAGCAGCAGGATTTTGGAAGTACTACGGACTTCTACGCCGGACTGATCAACAAAAACAATTTCTCACAAAACCATAGCCTTTCTCTGGCAGGTGGTGGTGATCAGACAACGTACCGGGCAAGTATCAACTACCGTGATCTTGATGGTATAGCCGAACAAAACGGTCGTAAGGACTACACGGTACGCTTAAGCATCGGACAAACCGGACTCAACGACCGCTTAAAGATGGCTGTTAATCTTGCTACAAACTTAAATAATGCAAATCTTTTAGGTGGTGAAGGCTTTGAAAGTGAACTGACTAAAAATCCTACGCTATCAAATTTCAACCCTGATGGGACATACCGCTTTGACCTGACCAGCAGAAACGAACTGGCCCGCTTAAATCAGGAAACAAACTACCGCAAACAGCAAACAAGCTCAGCGGATGCAAAGGCCGACTTCACCATCATCGAAGGGCTTACACTCTCTGCATTTGGTTCGGCATTAAGGGATAATCGTGTAGACGGTCAGTACATCCTCAAAGCTGGCGAAAACTCTGTGGAGAACACCAGTTTCCCGGGTGGAGGTTACGCCGCCAGAGGTACTTTCTTATCTCAGGATTATGCATTTGAACCGACTATCCAGTACCGCAAAACTATTGCGGAGAAACATAACTTCACAATACTTGGTGGTTATAGCTACAGATACCATATCGAAGAAGGTTTCAGTGCTTCCAACAGGGGATTCATCAACGACTTGTTCCGCGAAGACAACCTTGCACAGGGATCTGCCCTGGGATTAGGTAAAGCAACAATTGCCAGTAATAAAAACGACAATACGCTGGTTGCCCTTTTCGGAAGGTTAAACTATTCATTTAACAACAAATACATTGCAAGCGTAATCTTACGCCGTGAAGGCTCATCAAGGTTTGGTAACAACAACAAATTTGGATATTTCCCAGCTGCTTCGGTTGCCTGGTTACTGTCTGAAGAACAGTTTGTCAAAGATCTCACTTTTATCAACAGCTTAAAACTGAGAGTAGGATACGGTGAGACGGGTAACAGCGGCTTTGCAAACAACGCATCCCGCGTAACACTGGGCGGTGGTGGCCGTTATATCTATCCGGACGGGCAGTATCTGGAAACTTATGGACCAACCCGAAATTCTAACCCTAACCTGAGATTTGAGAGAAAAGCTGAAACAAACGTTGGGGTAGATTTTACCATGTTCGGCAATAAGCTTTCCGGTTCGGTAGATTTGTTTAAACGTAAGGTTAAGGACCTGTTGGATACTTATACTTCTCCACAGCCTCCGTATGTACAAAGTTCGCTTTATACCAACGTTGGAACGATGTCTTCAAAAGGTATTGAGCTGGCATTGAGCTATGCAGCAATGAAACGTCCCGACTTTAGCTGGGATATAACAGCAACTGCCAGTACCCTGAAGAACACACTGGATTCCTATTCCAATGAGGAGTACAAGGTTTTATATAAGACATTTGGACCGATCGGTGGTGCAGGTGCATTGGGTGATGCCTATACTACTTATGAGGGAGAAAGACTTGGCGAATTCTGGGGCAAGCGCTTTGCAGGTTTTACACCAGATGGCAAATGGTTATTCTATAACCGCAAAGGTGAGGCGGTCTTAAATGCGCAGATCAACAACTCCAAAGACCGTAACCTGACAGATCTTGCACCTATTGGCAACGCCATCCCTAAGTATTATGCATCGCTGGGCAACAACTTCAGATATAAAAACCTGACCCTCAAAGTATTTCTGAGAGGTAAGTTCGACTATGATATCCTGAATACCACAGCACTTTCATATGCCAATAAAACCTGGAGCGGTAACCTACTGGAAAGCACATTTGGCAAATACAGCCAGATCAATGATACCTACATGTACTCAGATTATTACCTGGAAAGCGGATCCTTTGTAAAACTGGATGAGGTAACCGTTGGGTATGATTTCAAGATCAAAAACAAATACATCAACAGGTTATCTGTGTATGTGACCGGACAAAATCTTGCAACGATCACGGGCTATAGCGGCAGCGATCCTGACTATATTGAGGATACTGGTATCGGTAATGACGTTAACGGCAGGGTACTGGGTATCGATAGCCGCAGCGCTTACCCAAGCACCAGATCATTTGTGTTCGGCGTAAATATTGGATTTTAATTAAGTAGAGATGAGAAAAAGATATATCTCCTATATAGGACTGTTCATCGTAATGCTTTCTTCGGCCTGTAAAAAACAGCTCGATGAAAATGCTTACGACCAATTGATTGCAGATAATTTTTACAACAATAAAACAGAGGTTTTATCGGCTGTTTTAAGACCATACACCCATGCCAATGCCTGGGTAACTCCATCCGGACAGGATGGCTGGTGGAGACCGGCGGAGCTTTCTGCAGACCAGCTTGCATGGCCAACAAAAGGACGTCATGGCGAAGACGGTGGTAAATGGAAACGTTTACACTATCACACCTGGACCGTTGATGAAGGAGGACTGAATAACGCCTGGCGTTTAATGTTTACCGGTGTAGGATTCTGTAATGACCCGATCGAGAACATCGAAAAAAGAAGCATTACTGACATGGGACTTACCCAGACAGAGAAAGACTCTTTCCTGGCGGAACTCAAATTGCTTCGTGCGTTTCACTATTTAAAACTTATGGACCTCTTTGGAAATATCCCTGTAGTTACACAGGTTGGTATTCCTGCCAGACCAGAAACAATGGCAAGAAAGGATGTTTTCAATTTTATAGAAAAAGAAATCAAGGAAAATATAGACAAAGCACCAAAGCTTTCCAGAACACAGCTGGGACGTATGTCGCAGGCCAGTGGCTACGCCATGCTGACCGAGCTTTACCTCAATGCCGAAGTGTGGACGGGTACTGCCCGCTGGGATGACTGTATTGCTGCAGCCGACAAAGTAATGAATGGTACCGGGGGAGCACAAAACGCGACGATGGCACTGGATCCGAATATCACTGATCAATACAAGACCACTAACGACTTGTCCAGGGAAGTGATCTTCTCCATCGCCTATAACTTTACCATAGCAAACTTTGAGCCTTCATGGCCCGGAGAATTCTACCACTTTAAACAACAGGAAATCTATGGTGGCGGCCGTAACGGTAATGACGGAATCGTAGTGGTTCCGGGTAATTATACCAAATACGAAGCCACTGATTTACGCAAGTCCAGCTGGCTGAGCATTGGTCCGCAGGTTAAATTTGCTGATGGTGTTACACCTGTTTTAGCTTCTGAGGAATACAACGGTCTGCAATTGACTTTTGTTGATAACATCCAGAAAAATAAAACCAACTCTACGGTTTCCAACATGAGTGAAGGTGAAGAAAACAGCGGTGTGCGCTTCAACAAGTACAAGCTTGGCAATCAGGTTGCGGGTCCGGGAGGAGTTCCAGCAATTGATGTGAACTATAACAATACCGACTGGAACGTATACCGTTTAACCTGGATCTATTTTGCGAAAGCTGAAGCATTGATGCGCAAAAATGGTGGTACGGCAACAGCCGATGCCCTGCAGCTGATCAATGATTCCAAACAGCGTGCTTATGCTGCCGGTACATATGTACCGTATACCGCAGCTACGCTTACGCTGGACGAACTGCTCACAGAACGTGGGCGCGAGTTTATATTCGAAGGATTCAGAAGAGATGACATGATCAGGTTTGGCAAATTTACTACCGGCACCTGGTGGGACCATACACCTACCGCAGCTACCAAAGCACTTTACCCAATTCCGCAGCAGCAGAGAGATCTGAATGCTAATTTACAGCAGAATCCGGGATACTAATAAGCTACAGGAGACGTTCAGCAATGGACGTCTCCTCTTTAACTATTGCAAACACACAACATGAAGAAAAGAAACCAACTTATGCTGGCATGTTTCGGCCTTGCCTTAACGGGCAGCCAGGTACATGCCCAGGAAGTGATCAAAAAAGGAAAGTACACACTTACCTATCAGAGCAACGATCAGAGCTTCGACCCAAAACTTAAAGAAAAATTAGTAGCTACCTTTTTTGAGGTATATCCAAAACTTGCTAAAGAGTATAACCCAAAAACGCTAAAAGAAGTAAAATTCTTTATCGATACAGCCTATAAAGGCGTTGCAGCTACCTCCAATGGCGAAATCGTATTCAGTCCGGCCTATATGAGCAAGCATCCCGGAGACATCGATGTGGTCACCCACGAGGGAATGCATATTGTTCAGAATTACGGCAGAAGCGTAGGACCGGGATGGCTTACTGAAGGTATTGCGGACTATGTAAGATATAAATTCGGGATCGATAACCCCGGCGCCAACTGGACCCTGCCTGCATTAAAACCAGAGCATACTTATAAGAACAGCTACCGAATCACTGCCAGGTTCTTTGTCTGGATGGAAAGCAAGGTTAAACCAGGTATCATCAAGACTATTGACCAGCAATTGCGAGACCATACCTATACTGCAGAAAGCTGGACCAAGCTCACGGGTAAAAACCTGGATGAACTTTGGGCAGCATATGTTCAGAATCCTTCTATCAGTTAAGCTATGAAAAAACTATTACTGGCCTGCTTAAGCCTTGCTGTTTCGTCTGCTTTTGCGCAGACCACAAAAACGATCAGCGACCCCGTTGAATATGTAAACCCAATGATGGGTACCATGTCTAAGCCAAGCCTATCAACAGGAAATACTTACCCTGCTATCGGTTTACCCTGGGGAATGAATATCTGGACACCTCAGACAGGAAAATCAGGAGATGGATGGGCTTATACCTACGATGCAGACAAAATCCGTGGGTTTAAACAAACGCATCAGCCTTCACCATGGATGAACGATTATGGTGCATTCAGCATTATGCCTGTCACCAAATCCCTCAAGTTTAAAGATGACGAGCGTGCCAGCTGGTTTAGCCACAACGCCGAAGTCTCAAAACCATATTATTACAGTGTTTATCTGGCAGATGCCGATGTCACAACAGAAATTACACCTACAGAACGCGCTGCACAGTTCAGGTTTACATTTCCTCAAACGGATAGTGCATTTGTAGTGGTAGATGCACAAAATAAAGGATCTTACATCAAGATTATTCCAAACGAGCGAAAGATCATTGGCTATACTACTAAATATGCCAGAGGCCCGCTCCCTAAAAACTTTAAAAATTATTTTGTCATTATCTTCAATAAGGATTTTGTCCTCACAAAAACATTTGAAGGCGATGCACTGGGCAGCCAGCTGGAATTAACAAGTGATCATAGTGGCGCTGTGATTGGTTTTAAAACTGCCAAAGGCGAAAAGGTAACTGCAAAAGCAGCATCATCGTTTATCAGTTTTGATCAGGCAGAGCTAAACCTGCAGAGAGAGCTTGCAGGTGATTCATTTGACGCTACGCAGGCCAAAGCAAAAGCTACCTGGAACAAGGCTTTAAGCAAGATTTCGGTAGAAGGCGGCAGCACGGACCAGCTCAGGACATTTTACTCCTGCCTGTACCGTACCCTGTTTTTCCCCAATAAGCTTTACGAGCTGGACCGGGATAATAAAATCGTGCACTGGAGCCCTTACAATGGAAAAATATTGCCGGGCTACATGTTTGCCGGCACCGGCTTCTGGGATACCTTCAGAGCCTTGTATCCATTCCTTAACCTGGCTTACCCTGCTATCAATAAAGAAATGCAGGAAGGTCTGATCAATGATTATAAGGAAGGTGGATGGCTGCCTGAATGGAGCAGTCCGGGCTATGCAAATATCATGGTTGGCAATAACTCTGCTTCAGTAGTTTCTGACGCTTACATCAAGGGATTACGGGGCTATGATATCAATACACTCTGGGAAGCATTAAAACACGGAGCAAACAACGAAGGGCCGATGGCTGCCGTTGGGCGCGACGGAGTGAAGTATTACAATGACCTCGGTTATATCCCTTTTGATGTTAAGGTAAGGGAAAATGCGGCCAAAACACTGGAATATGCATATGATGATTTTACGATTTACCAGTTAGGTAAAGCTTTAGGCAAACCTGCTGCGGAAACTGATATTTACAAAAAGAGGGCGATGAACTACAGGAACCTGTTTGATCCTGCATCAGGTTTGATGCGCGGAAAGAATCAGGATGGAACTTTTCAGACTCCTTTCCGTCCCTTTTTATGGGGCGGTGCCTTTACTGAGGGCAATAGCTGGCACTATACCTGGTCGGTATTCCATGATGTGGATGGACTGGCAAAGCTGATGGGCGGATCCAAAAAGTTTGTAGAGAAACTGGATTCCGTATTTTCTATGCCTCCGGTCTTTGATGAGCAGAATTACCGAAACGTAATCCATGAGATCCGGGAGATGCAGATTGCGGGTATGGGACAGTATGCACATGGCAACCAGCCTATCCAGCATATGATTTATCTGTATAACTATGGTGGTGCACCCTATAAAACGCAGTATTGGGTAAGAGAAACCATGAACAGAATGTATAAGGCTATCCCTAACGGCTATTGCGGTGATGAGGACAACGGGCAGACTTCTGCATGGTATATCTTCTCGGCAATGGGATTTTATCCGGTAACGCCGGGTGTAGACCAGTACGTTCTGGGCGCGCCTTTATTCAAAAAAGTGACGATCTCGCTGGATAACGGTAAAAAGGTGATCATCAATGCACCAGCAAACAGTGATGACAATCGTTATGTGCAGTCGCTGCAGCTGAATGGTAAAGACTACTCCAAAAACTGGATCAGCCATAGCGGATTACAGAACGGGGCAGTATTAAACTTTAAGATGTCAGCAGAACCAAACAAAGCAAGGGGTTCAGATCCCTCTGCATATCCATATTCATTATCTAAAGATGAGAAATAGCGTATCATAAAGTTTTGGTGTCGTAGTTTAAGCCAATAGTTGTAAGAGACTATTGGCTTTTTATGTATTAACAAACTTGTATACTTAATTTGAAAATGCCATTTGGTGCTAACAATTCATATAACAGCCAACTGTGTTTTGGTGTTTTCCCAACGGAAAACATTACCGTGATTTCTTCAGTCAGTTCAGCCCATTCCCTTTTTTCAGCTTCACGTTCTGCCAGTAATACCTTTAACAGGCTAACGTTTTCCTGCTCTCGGGGATGTGCCCGAAAACCATCTGCCGGCTTCTGCGCTATACTTTAACAGCAATTGCTGAAAATTCTGATTTGCCTTTAGCAGAGAATCACCAAGCGCGGCCTCAGGCCCCGTCTTCTGACGCTCAGACCAGTAATCGATTCTTTTGTAACTTATGATAGTTTGTTCTCAATATCCGTAGTGGGAACGCAGGAGTGATGAGTGTTAGCAAGAGAAGGGTAAACATTGATTTCGGATCATATCATTATTATTAGTAATCGTTTTAGTAAATATATCAGCTAAGCTCCCTTTATTAAAACATTACCCATTTCTGAGGGGTTAAGAAAGTGTAATCTTTAATATTATG
>NZ_JBEVDX010000168.1:0-13943 GCF_040513095.1 Pedobacter sp.
AGTGGCCAAATGGGACAGACTGTAACTCTGTTGTCGCAAGACTTCGAAGGTTCGAATCCTTCTCCCCCCACAATAATTTAAAGAGATTCATCTTTAGGTTCCCATAATTCAATCACATTTCCTTCCGGATCAAGTACATGGACAAATTTTCCGTAATCAAACTCCGCAATCTCATCAATAATCGTTACGTTTTCCCTTTTCAGTTCCTCCAGCAGTAAAACAAGGTTATCTACCCTGTAATTGATCATAAATGGCTTGGTTGAGGGATTGAAAGCATCTGTATGCTGTGGGAACGTACACCAGGAAGTAGACCTTTTTTTCGAAGGATCATCATCCTGCCGCCACTCAAAGGTTGCTCCATATTCACTGGTGGGCAATCCAAGGTTTTTGGCATACCACTCATTCATAGTTTGCGGATTATCGCATTTGAAAAATACGCCGCCAAGTCCTGTTACTTTTTTCATATTTAAAGGTGTTTTTTGCAGTTAAATGTATGCCTTCCAGCAATTTCCATCTATTTTTGGATAATAACAAATCTCTTTTAAAATTATCAATTGATAATTAAAGCAATTTTAATTTCATCAATAACCATCAAATCATCTGATTGATAAGTGTTTGTAAGTTTTGCGGTCAACAGACCGAGGGCGCTGCGGTTGTAAAAACATTCAACTCGGTAATCACTGTGTTAACTCAGCATCTATCCCTACATTTGCAGCTGCTAAAGAAAAGAAATGATAAAAGATATAATTATAGAAATAGAAGGTGTACATCTGACTGATTTCAATACCAAACTTGTACAGGCTCCATATACTGAAGCCACTGAAAACGGCATCAGCATCATGTTCACGGGTGTTGAGGAACTGAAAAGTTATCACAACAGTCTGGTTTCACAGGATGATGCTGAACAGCCTGATGAAATAAAAACTAAGATTGCTGCGGCAGTAAAAAAAGCTTTGCGCCGTAACGAAACTGCCCTGGATGCCATCCGTACTTACGCAGAATCGTTGTTTTCATTTATTTTTAACGCAGACGCTCATAGAAAAGACAGGTTAATGATACTTGACACTCTGATAGCTGATGTTCAGGACAGCAACAGCGGACTGGAACTTCAGAAAGCAATAATAGATGCCACTTTCGAGCTGGGTGATTTATCGAAAAATGATAAATCTAAATTTTATGATTATGCCCATAATGAAATGGATTACTATTTTGATAAGATCAAAGCTGAGTTGCTTAAAGAACTGACTGACCTCAGATCAGGTTTGTTGGGCTAGTAAGCTACAAAAGAAATGCTCTGCTGACATGAAAAGCAGAGCCTTTCTTATTTCCTGAACCGCCCGGTTTTTCTGTTGAGTTAATCATATGTTAATATACACTTAATTTATCGCTTACCTTGGCACGCTAGTTGTCCAGAGCCATCAAAACGAAAACTTTATGGCAGGCAGTCAAAGAAATGGGAAGGGTAACAGCATCTGTGAACTGGCCGGTATCTGCGGGTGCTCCTATAAATTATAATATCAAAGTGCTTGGCCTTGGTTTTGAAAGTATTTACGGGCATTTGCCTGCGGGGATTTTTACAGGTCAATAGCAGGATGGCAACCTATAGAAATATCTGGTAAAATAGCATGAGAACTGAAAATATTCTCATGCTATTTGTTTTTAGTTATTTGCACTGACTGTGTACGGACTTTCAAGATTTAGGTACTCAAACAACTCTTTTCTGTAGGCTTCAGGACCTTGTTTGCGCCTTTTTTCAGAGATCCTTGCTGCGTCGTTTCCGGCAGGATAGGTGAGTTTATCCTCTCCGTCTGTAGCAGCCTGGTAAACTACAGCTGCAATCAGTTCGGCTTCTGAGAATTCCATTAATGTGCCGTCTGTAAACCCTTCCATCATTTTCTGTTTAAGAGGCCCGTAATCTGCATCTTCCGTTACTTCCATTACATTCATGTAATTGCTCTTGATTCCTCCCGGTGCCACATTTTTTATGCCTATGTTAAAAACTGCAAGGTCATAGGACATACTCTCGCTCCAGCCTTCTACCGCCCATTTTGATGCGTTGTATACGGATGACTGAGGATAGCTTACCAGTCCGCATAAAGAAGTGGTATTGATGAATAAGCCACTTTTTCTATCTTTGAAATATGGGATAAAGGCCTGTGTTACCCAAACCACACCAAAAAAATTGGTTTCGAACTGTCCTCTTACCTGCTCTTCAGAGTAGGATTCCAGCGGGCCTATAAGTCCATAACCAGCATTGTTAAATACTACATCAACAGTACCGGTACTGAAAGCTTCGCGGACAGCTGAATTGATCTGCTCAATGTTCGTTACATCCATTGGTAAAAGGATTACGTTATCCAGTTGGTTCAGTTCAGTTTCTTTTTCCGGGTTGCGCATGGTAGCGATAACTTTCCATCCTTTAGACTGAAATAATTTTGCAGTGGATTTTCCTAATCCGGCTGATGCGCCGGTGATAAATATCGTTTTCATATTGTTCCTGTTATTTGTCATTGTCTTCAAGAACAAAGATCAATCTAACTGAACTGCCTGATATAACCGATTTGAACAAGGTTGTAACCAAAAAAACTTTTACTGATGTATTTCAACTGTTGATCTTTCGGTGTAAAGTTTCCAAAAGAGCTTTGCCAGCACAGCAGGGGAATGTGTTTCACTTTGTGGATTGATGAAACCTGCTACTGTGAGCAGGCCAACATAAATTCCTTCATCGCCTAAGCGCTCATTCAGCTGAAAGGCAAGACTGCGGACGCCGGCCTTGCCAATGGACAGGGAACCATAATCCGCACTTGGTGATACACCTAATCCGCCGCCGGTCAGTAAGAATGCGCCTTTTTTCTTACGCAAAGCCGCATAAGTAACCTTCAGGGAATGAAAAGCATTGGCCACGTTGATGGTAAAGTCTTCAACCAGTATTGCTGAACTTTCTTCCATAATGTCCTTAGCTTTTAATACTGCTGCATTGTAGAGTACTGCATCAAAGCCCTCAGACTGGACCGTCAGCCCGTTTATAGCTGCTGTGAGCTGCTCTGCATTTCCCGCATCAGCAACAGCATAATTAACTTCAATACCTTTTGCTGAAAGCTCGTTTTTGATATTTTCAAGATTGGCTGCATTGCGGCTGATTAAACTGATCACAAAACCTTCTGCACCAAATTTTTCGGCTATGCCAGTACTCAGGCCGGTACCTGCTCCGATGATTAAAATTGATTTTTTCATGAGAATTTTTTTTGTTGAAACAAAGTTCTGCAGAAAGCTGCAGGGGCTCCGTACTAAATCCAAAGCAAGCTTTATGAATTTCAAAGATGGGCAAGGACATAATTTCGAATAATAAACGATTTGTCATAATTGGGCACAGCTATTGACTTATTGGAATTTCGAATTAAGTTTTTTTTAAATTAGTGCTTCCTGATAAATGGATGCGTTATGAGAACAACCCTAGACAGTAAGGTGATTGACACCCTGCGCGACCTTCCTGATATGATCCCGGTTTTCCGTGAATTTTATGAAGACTGGACAATCAGGGTATTCAACCGTCAACAGCATGAGTGCCGCAATTACCTCTCGCCCAATCGCAGGGAATTTTATAAAATCCTGCTGGTCACCCAAGGTACGGGGGTATTTACCATGGGGCTCAATACCTATTATATTGAAAAACCCACGCTGCTCTATATCCATCCCAATGATATCATTTCCTGGAAAAACCTCTCTGAAGAATCAGGAGGTTACTATGTTCTCTTCAAGAAGACGTTTATTAGTCACCATCTGCAGTTAAAAGCAGTAATTGATAAATTCGGGTTATTTATTGATAAACCTAAAAGCGTGATCCGCCTGGCGGAAGAGCAAGTGCCGGCAATCAGTCAGTATTTTCAGAAAATGGAGGAAGAAGAGCTGCTGAACGGCGATTTTAAGGAAGACGCTATGCAGGCCTTTCTTCAGCTCCTGATGGTAGAGAGTATGAAAGTGGCGCATTACCCTAAACCGGATGAGGTAAGTAGAGACTACAGTCATATGCATCAGTTTTTTAACCTGCTTGAAAAAGAAACTGCAGGAATCAATTACAGCAGCCCTATCCGTATCAAGACGGCCAAGGAGTTTGCCAATGACCTGCATATGCATCCCAACTACCTGAATGCGCTCCTTAAAAAACATACCGGTCAGAACGCAAGTACCCATATCAGGAACCGGATACTGGACGAGGCAAAGGCGCTTCTTTTACAAACGGACTGGAGCCTGCAGGATATCAGTTTCAGCATCGGCTTTGCCGAGCAGCCTAATTTTAATTTTTTCTTTAAGAAAAATACAGGGTTTACGCCTGCGGAATTTCGCCGTAATGCCAATGCGTAAGATGTCCGTAGTCATATATATATAAAGGGCTGTATTCTTTAAGCTGCCCAAATTTCTTTTTGATTCAGCGTATAGAATACAGCCTGCCATATGAGGATGGATCTTAATGTGCTGCAACTACAGCATCTTCATGGTCTGTTCCCGTAATCACTTCTTTCCATTCTTCCATTTCCGCTACAAAAGCTGCTGTTTTTTGATTGAACATGTTATAGGTGTCAGTGCCTAGAGGAAGGTGCACCGGAGGTTTCTCTGAAGCAGCGAGTTTTACAAATGCCTCTGCCAGTTTTTCCGGGTTACCTGGTTGATTGCGGTTATAAAGTTTTGCGTTTTTCCTGGAGGTGCCCACAGTTTCATCATAATCTTCGATAATCTTTTCTGTGCTGATCAGAGAGCCTGTATCTAAAAATCCTGTTCTGAAAAAACCCGGAGCAACAACTGTTGCAAAGATGCCCAGTGGTGCCAGCTCCTGAGCCAGAGATTCTGTAATTCCTTCAATAGCGAATTTTGTTGATCCGTAAATTCCCCATCCTACATAGCCGAAAAGACCGCCTACTGATGAAATGTTGATAATATGTCCGGAATGTTCTTTGCGCATGTAAGGCAGCACCGCACGGATCACATTGAGTGTTCCAAATACATTCACTTCGTAGTTCTTTTTTGCTTCTGCATCACTGGTCTCTTCAACGCCGCCAAGGATACCGTAGCCGGCATTGTTTACCAAGACATCGATTTTTCCAAAATGGTCTATTCCGAGTTTTACAGCCTCTATAGTTCGATTTTCATTGGTGATATCAAGTGTTACTGCATAGAGATTTTTATTGTCCTTAAACTGTGAAATAAATTGTTCCGGATTGCTGCGAACGGTTGCTATTACCTGATCACCGCTTTCCAATACTGCTTTTGTAATTTCAAGACCAAAGCCTCTTGAGGCACCTGTGATCAACCATGTTTTCTGAGTTTTCATATTGCTGTTCGTTTTTGTTTTTTGATATAGCAAAGTTGCGTCAGACCGCGTATTTGAGTTATCTGAATAGCAAAGCTTATGTTATGAATTTCAAAGAAAGCAGCAGCTGTGAAAAGGCAATAATTTGTCCTGCGTATTCATGGCGGACCATATTATACGCTCCTGAACTGGCTTTGCCTGAATCAAGAATCAGGAATTATCCGGACTGGATTCTGAATACCAATTTATTGGGAAAATAAACTATAGCTCATTAGACAAACGTACAAGTTTAGCCTTTAGATCAGGATCTTTCATGTTTTTGTCCAAAGGAAACATCGGATGCTGAATTCTTTTGTAGGGAAGGCGATCCAGATCCTGATCTACGCCACCAGGCGTTAACGCAAGTAACCAATCGGCCCGCATAGCATACAGTTCCGGTTCCAGATATCCAATCTTTACTACCACAATATCAGCCTTACGCGGCTCGAGGCCGAGGTTGGTAAAGTCGATTTCTTTGTGGTAAGGCTTACGTTTCCTGGTCACGATTACGTGGACGCTACCTATTTTTATCACTACTTCCACTTCTGCATCCTTATCCCCTTTATAAATGGATTCAACATTTCCTGAGAGTTTTATTGGCGGAGCATAGCGTGCATCAATAGCAGCACCTGCATACCCTTCAACAGGTTTACCTACGCCAGCCGCCAGCGCTTTAGTAACAATTTCAGGACCTGGGATTGATGCGTAGATCAGGGATGGTCCCTTGGCAGATTTAAACTCAGGGCGTTTAAGTATTTCTGTGAGTGTCCAGGTGACATCACCGGCTCCTCCGGCTGTAGGGTTATCGCCAGAATCACTGATGAAAAATGGATGTTTCTTACTGCCAATGGCTTTATCAAGACTTTCTGCCAGCGTAGCCGTAGGGGCAACAAATTTAAAACGCGACCTGGCATCCCAGAAACTTTGTGCAAGCTTTTCGGCTGTTCTTGTTACTTTTTCTTTATCATCTCCGGTAACCATTACTACAGCATGGTTGCGGGGTTCATCAGCCCAGGCGTAACCTATCCAGATGGCTGCATCAACAATTCCTTCCTGTGCTGCTGCCGGGGCTACAGCCTTGTATATACCTTTTCCGGGCTCTATTCGGGTGCTTGTTTTTTCGCCCGGTAACAAAACAGGTACTGGTATCCAGGCTTTATATGCAGGTTTTCCTTTGCCGCTGGTGATCCTATCAATCAGATTGGTTACTGCTCTTTTTTTGGTGTCCATTGCATCCTCGTGTGGTGCCATACGGTAACAGGTAATCAGGTCAGAATTCTCTGCGAGGCGCAGCGACACGTTGCCGTGAAGATCCATAGATGTTGAAATCATTGTCTTCTTGCCAACTACTTTGCGTATTCTTTCTATAAAATCACCTTCCGGATCATCTAATCCCACTACGCTCATGGCACCATGGATATCAAAATATAAGCCATCATAAGGCAAATGCTTCTTTAATGAATCCAATGTCCTGAGCACCAATACTTCATAAGCCTCTCTCTTTACCGCACCACCTGGAATGGCATGACCATTTAAAGTTGGGATCCAGATTGCTTTCTTACGCAATGGTGAATCAATTCCCATAAAGGAATAAGTGCTGAAAACATCCTGGCCATATTTACCGCGAAAAGATGCTTCATCAGAAAGGGCAGGTGAGAATGTGCTTGATTCAATCGCCAGTCCTGCAATAGCAATACGTGGAAGCTGCCCCGTTTCGTTAGAAGGTTTTCTCTTGCATGAAAATGCTGAAACGGTAATCAGAATATAAGTGAGGATTTTTAAGGAAGGGTTTTTCATGTTCAGGCGATCAATTTCGGAGCGGAATACACACCTATAATTATAGTGAAAAATAGTCAAAAAATAAATATTGAAGCAGTGTTAACTCAAATCCCCGATAGAATACTTCTTTAAAAAACACAGCTTCCGCAGGTAATTCATTTTGCTGATGGTTGATTTTTTGTAAACAAACAAAACCTCTGCTGATTTTGCAAACAGCAACCTGTACAATTTGAGGCGGTTGATCAGCAGGTAATCCTGGCTGAAACAGGTCAGGATCTCATTAAAAAACGCTTTATAGGCGATAGATCTTTCACTGCATTTAATAATCCAGTCGATCGCCTCGCGGTTAAAAAAAATATGTCGGACATGTTCCTTTGTTGCCCTCATATCGAGAAGATCAGTAGTAGAGGTACTGTGCTGCCTGTATTTCACCAGTGTTTGGGGCAGGAGACTGATTCCTCCTCTTTCCGAAGCTACAAATGCAATCCAGCGGTCGTGGAAGTATTTTGGGTCAAAAGGAAGAATGTCAGGAATCAGTTTTCTGTGAAAAAGTATGCTGTGGCCCGAAACCGAATTGAAAAACATAAAGGGATAAGGCAGCTCTCCCTGGTATAAAAGGCATACATCGCTTAATTTTTTATGAAGAGAATTACCATTTTCGTCCACACAGGCCGAGTCATGATAAATGAGCGCATGTGTTCCGATATTTGCAACCTGTAATTCGATCTTTTCCGGATCCCAGATATCATCCTGATCTGAAAGTGCAATGTATTCACCTTTGCATAAAGAGATCGCTTTTTCAAAATTCTTTACATAACCAAGGTTATAATCGTTCTGAAGAAAATTGAAGAAGCTGTATTTATGCTTGTATTCCTGTAAAATAGCCATTGTGCTGTCTGTAGAACAGTCATCAATCACTATGATCTCCTTATTAGTATACGTCTGCAGAACAAGACTGTCGAGTTGTTCTCTAAGGAATTTCTCTCCATTGTAGGTACATACAGCAATAGAGACAAGGGGTTTTTCTTCAGGGTTCATCAGCTTATATATGTGTTTAGCGCTTATGCAGGGTTCATCGTTCAATTAGTTAAGCTTTCGCGAAGAATAAACTTCAGGTTAGAATACAGGGAGCGTTTCCGGGTGTAAAACAGCGTACTGTAGTTTTTTATTAACAGGACAAATAATCCGGCTGAGAAAAACTGAGATTCAGACTTTTTGTAAAGTAAAAGCAGATTTTCAAGGAAAGACTTCAGCTGAGCAGGGGTAAGTGCATGGTCTTTAAAACTCCTGAAATGTTCAATGCGTAAAGATCTTGAATTTTTATTGTCGCGATGGGTAATGCTGTGCGGATGTATACGGTACTGCACCAGGGTTTGTTTAGTAAAAGTTATCCGTCCCAGGCAGGCAGCTGTGTAACTCAGCCACCAATCATAATATAAACCAGCCGGGAAATCTGGTGTCCTTTCCAGGAGTTCTTTTCTGATGAGACAGGCATGTCCGGAAACACAATTGTTCAGCAGTAAGGTCCTGCAGCAGAATCCTGCTGTAAAACGATGGGCAGACAAGGTGGATTTTCCGCTGGCAACACCGTTTTCATCAATGTAAGCTGAGTTGTGGTAACACAACAGATTGTCACCTATGCAGTCCATCATGATACTTAACTTGTCTTCCATCCAGATATCATCCTGGTCTGAAATCGCAATGTATTCTGCTGTGCATAGAGATATTGCTTTTTTAAAGTTTGCATTGAAACCCAGGTTTTTTTCATTGCGGTATAACCTGATCCTGGAGTCTGTGCGAATGAAGTTCATGATCATACTTAAAGTCTGGTCTGTCGAACAATCATCAACTATTATGATCTCTATATTTTGATAGCTCTGACGGGTCAGCGATGAAAGCTGTTCAGCAAGATGGGCTTCACCATTATAGGTGCAGAGCGCTATTGAAACTAATGCAGTAACCTCTGTCATCACAACCTCTTTTTTATTCCATTCCACATTCTTACTGCAAAAAGAGCAAGCGGGTTAGCATAAAACCACCTCAGTTTAGCGCCAGACAGCAGGAATACTGCAGATGGGGTTTGTATCCACCGGTTCCGGAAAGCGTGATTGTATTTTTTGATCAGCTGCCGGCGCGACTGCTCAAAGGTATGGTCGGCATTGCCATAACTTTTATGGGTGAGGTTAAAGGCAATCACCCAGGAGGAAAACCCCCTGATCTCAGCATGCAGACAAAGGTCGGTAGCATACAAATGAAATCCGGAAAGATCAGCAGAAGTTGCCAGCATTGCGCTTTTTTTAATCACAAGGAAGTTTTCATCGAGTGCAGTGACCTTCAGTGGGAACTTACCTTTATCCTTAAAAACATTGTCAGGATACGAGATATGATAAACAATATGATTTGGACCCGCGGCACCAGCGTTGCCGCAAATTGCCCAGCGCTGATCCAGCTGCTGCAGTTCCGAAAGTTTATTCTCCAGATCATTCCTTGTGTCCTTATCAATTAATATGTCCTGATGACATACAATGATATATTCTCCTTTAGCGCGGGCAAGGAACCGGTTGATACCTGTATAGGCATCTGAATGATTTTGTGCTGAATTATCAATGTACAGGAACTCGCAATCCTCCCGGCCAAATCCGGCCCGGATAAATGAATCTACCATCTCACGGTATTCTTCTATACGGGTGGTAAGTGTACAGATAGAATAGCTGAAGACAGGGCTTTCGGCAGCCTCGATTTTCTGTAGAAAATCATATTCCATAGGTAAAGGCGGGTCCTGCATGAGTTTAAAGCTGTCGCTGCGCAAATGAGCAGACTGGATTAATATAGAACTTACAAACGTATAATCGGCTTTCCATCTATCGAATTATTTATTTTTTGTATGATATCTTCAATGCTCATCGTTGATGAGTGCCTGATTTTGAGCGCGTTCAGTTTTTCAACAGATATCCGGATGTCGGCTTCGGTTTTTTTATATTCACTGAAACTATCCAGGATCCAGATCTTCCCCGTCAGGAGTTTCGTAAAAAGTTCAGCCAGCAGAATGTATACCGGCAGTACGGCTGCCCTGAATCCTGTGAGATGAATCCGGTGGAAAATAAACCTGTTCCTGAAATAGATCGTCTTTACAAAGTTGGGTTTAATGTTCCTGCGGATGCTGCCGCTTACCTGGTGGTAGCAGACCGATGAGTGCTCGTAATAACATTTCCAGCCCACAAGCCATGCCCTTGTACACAGATCTGAATCTTCGGAAGTGAAAGGGGAGAAGATCTCATCAAACCCTTCCAGTTCTTTTAGTTTTTTGGTGCTTACCAGTGCATTGGCGCCCGACAAATATGCGGTATAGGAAAGGGCATCCTCTTCCTGGCTATAGTAAAACTGATTGGCCTTGATGCGGCAGCCTTTATAAAATAATATTCTCGCTGCATCTTCAATCCGCTGCCCGTCCTTGCTCATGATCCTACCCATTACACCAAAGGTATCACTATGGTCAAAATACTTCCATTGTGCATTGAAATAATCGGGACTCAGCTGAACGTCGGAATTGAGCAGAAAAGTAAGTTCCATTTTTGCGATCTTTATCCCCTGGTTGCAGGTATAGGAAAAACCAGAGTTTTTACTGTTTGCAATTAAAATCACTTCAGGGTAAACAGCTTTGATAAAACTTACACTGTCGTCTTTGGAGCAATCGTCCACAATGATCAGTTCATAGGGAATATCAGCCAGAACCAAAGCGTTGATAACGGAAGGAAGATATAACTCTAATAAATTTCTGCCATTGTAATTCGGGATAATTACAGAAATGGATCTTTTCATAGGGTAAAAAGACCAAGAAAAACTATTGTTTACACACCTTTGCCGGAGAATGACCTTTTTGTATCGGTAAAAGCTGAGCAGGATAGTGTTAAAACTACACAATTGCTTCAGTGCAAGCCTGCCTGCATTGTGCATTTGCGGACATGGCCTGATCGTTAATGAACAGTTTTCAGCTGAAAATCTCTATATTGATACTCTCAACCGGCTATTGTAAGCTGGCATGCAATTCGTCATTGTACCGGCAAATCATAACGTATGTTTTTCATCAACTTCAAAATAGCGCTCCGGAACCTTAAAAGGAACAGGGGCTTTTCAGTGATCAATATCGGGGGCCTTGCCATTGGCCTCACTTCGTGCTTGTTGCTGTTGCTCTATGTGAATTATGAATACAGTTTTGATCAGCAGTACAAGGCGATTGACCGCCTGTATGTGGCAGAGCTAAACCACAGTACTGACGGAACCGTAAAAACGTATCCTTACACTCCGAATAAAGTGGCAGCTGCGGGATTGCAGGAACTGCCTGGTGTGGAAGCAGCCTGCCGCGTTTCCAGCAATGGAAGCAACAGGTTGTTCAGCAATGAAAACAACAAATTCAAACTGAATACTATCACAGCAGATCCCTCGTTCATGAAAATGTTTGATTACGATGTGAAAAGCGGGAATATGGCTACTGCACTCAATGATCCCCATTCATTGATACTCACAGCGAGCACTGCAAAGAAGTTTTTCGGCGACCAGGATCCCATAGGAAAAAGCCTGAAATGGGATAACCGTATATGGTTGAAAGTGACGGCAGTGATTAGTGACCCGCCAAAAAATCAAACCTTTCAGTTTGATGCTGTACAGACCTGGTCATTTTATGAAAATACTATATTCCCGCCTGAAAAGACCTTTGAATGGGGCGCCATCTCCTGCATGACCTTCTTTGAACTGAAGCCGAATGCAAATGTGGCCGCCACGGATGCTGCCCTGAGGAAACTCATCAAAACACATGATCCTGAGACCAGGCTGGAGGCATTTTTATTTCCCTTTAAAATGCACCACCTGTATGATGAGTTTGAAAATGGAAAACTAACGGGAGGTAAAGTTGACCAGGTGAACCTGTTTGCCTTTCTTGCTTTTTGTGTATTGCTCATCGCCAGCATCAATTACATGAACCTCTCCACTGCGCGTTCTGAAAAACGTGCCAGGGAAGTGGGGGTAAGAAAAGCTCTGGGTTCATCCAGAAAGGCTTTGATGGGCCAGTTTGTACTGGAGTCACTGTTGTTATCAACGATTTCCATGCTCATTTCTTTTGCGCTGCTTGAGCTGCTTCTTCCGCAATTCAATACGCTGCTGGATACTGCTATCCGCATTGATTATAGTTCCTATACATTCTGGGGAGTTTTAATATCCCTGATCCTGATCACAGGGATGCTTGCCGGCAGTTACCCAGCAATTTACCTGTCGTCATTTACTCCGATAAAAGTGCTCAAAGGTTTCAAGGGAGCTGCCGGAGGCGCGCTATCTATCCGTAAATTACTGGTCGTGATACAGTTTAGTCTATCTATCTGTATGATCATCTGTGCCCTGGTGATCTACACGCAGATGCAGTATATCAAAAATAAACCCCTGGGCTTCGACCAGAATAATCTGGTAGAAATGGAGCTCGAAGGTAATTTTAAAGACCCTGTTAAAGTAGAGCTGCTGAAGCAGGAACTGAAAAAATCCGAAGCAGTAGTAATGGCAAGTGAATATGCCGGGAACTTTACTACCATGTCTAACAATAGCAGTGATTTCAGCTGGCCGGGCAAAGACATCAGCGACAATGCTTTGTTTGAAGTCAGAAGCACCGGATACGATTATGCAAAAACCGTAGGTTCCAGCATGGTACAGGGACGGGATTTCTCCCGGGAGTTTCCGGCAGATACGGCTACCAATGTGATTTTGAATGAAGCAGCAGTGAAAAGAATGGGACTTAAAAATCCGGTAGGAACGGTAATCAACTGGGTTGGAAGTCCACCCCTGACTATCATAGGTGTTATACAGGATTATGCAAATGGTTCTGCAGGTGCCAGATCCCTGCCCACCATATTTTACTATAACATACATCTGGTTTCGCAGTTGATGATGAGGTTAAACCCTAACCAGCCGTTGAATGCATCTGTGCAGACCGTGAAAGATATTAGTCAGCGTTTAAACCCGTCATACCCGGCCGTACTGGAATATATCGACCAGTCGATGGATGCGAAACTGAAAACTGAAAGGATACTGAGCACACTGTCCAATCTTTTTGGAGGCTTCTGTATTTTTATTTCCTGCCTGGGTTTACTGGGCCTCGCGCTGTACATGGCAGAACAGCGCCAGAAAGAAATCAGCATCAGGAAGGTACTGGGAGCAGATTTAAAGAGCATACTGATTTTACTCAATAAAGATTTTATTAAACTGGTGCTGATCGCAAATCTCATCGCTTTTCCGCTGGCCTATATCTTAGCCAGCAAATGGCTGCAGAAATACGACTACAGAATAGATATGAACATCTGGCCTTTCATGCTTGCTGCAATGCTTTCGATAGTGATTGCTTTGCTGACCGTAAGTCTGCAATCATTTAAAGTAGCCAGGGCAAATCCGGTTGATGCCCTGAAATATGAATAGTAATTCCTGCTGTTTGTAACAACTGTTCTGCTTCAGTGTCAAATCAATAACTAAAACTACTGACATGAAACTGAACTTTCCATTCAAAAAGCAAACAGCAGCCGCTCAGCCAAAGAAATCCAAAAAACGCGAATGGCTGAATGCACTGATATTTGCCCTGGTTGCATCTACACTTATCCGGGGACTGATATTTTCAGCCTATGCCATACCTTCAGGATCCATGGAGGGGACGCTGCTTACCGGTGATTATCTGTTTGTAAGCAAAATGAGCTACGGCGCAAGGATGCCATTCACACCGGTTCAGAATCCATTTTTAGAATCTACTATTACCAAATATCAGATCAAAACTTACTGGGACGGTATCCAG
>NZ_JBEVDX010000169.1:0-7665 GCF_040513095.1 Pedobacter sp.
TACCAAGTTATATAAACCTGATGTAAAACAATCACAATTCCTCCCTTTTCTAACCAGAATATAGCTAGTTTTGTGCCCTTCAAAATAATCTAAAATGAAATTAGCTCTGAATGGTTTTGGCAGGATAGGCCGGGTATTTTTACGTGCGGCACTTGAAAAAAACATCAACGTAGTAGCCATAAATGATCTTGCAGATCCGGCTACACTTGCACATCTTTTTAAGTACGATACAGTTCACCGTGGCTTTAAAGGTAATGTATCATTTGACGATGAAGCAATTGTGATCAACGGAAAAAGAATACTGGTTTTAAAGGAACCTCAGCCAAAAAGTTTACCATGGGCTACTTTGGAAATCGACCTGGTTTTGGAAGCAACCGGAAAATTTGCAACCAGGATGGGAGCAGAGCAGCATCTTGCTGCTGGTGCTAAACAGGTGTTGATTTCTGCACCGGCAGATAAAGATATTCCTATGTATGTACGTGGGGTCAATGACCATGAGATTGATATCACGGCAGATATTATTTCCAATGCTTCCTGCACCACCAATAATGTAGCGCCCATGCTGAAGATCCTGGATGATAACTGGGGGATCCTGGATGGCTACATTACGACTGTCCATTCTATGACAGGGGATCAGAACCTCCATGATGCACCACATAAAGACCTGCGCCGTGCCAGGGCTGCTTCTGCATCAATTATTCCAACCAGCACCGGGGCCGCAAAAGCTGTCACCAATATTTTCCCTCACCTGGACGGAAAGTTGGGAGGGGCAGGAATCCGCGTCCCTGTATTAAATGGCTCGCTCACGGATTTTACTTGTATTTTAAAGAAACCTACAACAATTGAAGAGATCAACGCAGTATTTAAACATGCAGCTGAGAATGAAATGAAAGAGGTCCTGGAATATACTGAAGATCCGATTGTTTCGGTAGATATTCTTGACAATACCCATTCATGTATTTTTGATGCTCAACTTACTTCTATCGTTGGTGATCTTGTAAAAGTAGTAGGGTGGTACGACAATGAGTCGGGTTATTCAGCAAGATTGGTAGATTTGGTATTGAAAATAGCGAAGCAGAAGTCGGCAGCAAATACATAAAGGCTTTGCAGCAGCGCTGATTAATTTTTAAATAATCAGCTTACATCTGCTCAGGGTTCTTATATTTGGTGCAACGAATAAAATACGGTATGAACAGGGCTGATCGCTGATGTCTTTGCAGACATAAAGGGAAAATAAAACCAGTCTATTTTACATAATTTAAATATACAAGATGAAAACAGTTGACCAATGTGATTTTAAGGATAAGAAAGCTCTGATCAGGGTAGATTTTAATGTACCTCTGGATAAAGATTTCAGTATCACAGATGATAAAAGAATGCGTGCAGCTTTACCAACTATCACCAAAATTTTGAATGATGGCGGTGCTGTGATCTTAATGTCGCATTTAGGTCGCCCGAAAGGTGGCCCTGAAGAGAAGTATTCCCTTAAACACATCCTGGGTGATCTGTCAAGAATGCTTGATCTTGAAGTAAAATTTGCAGACGATTGCATTGGTGCTGATGCAGCTGAGAAAGCAAAAAACCTGGAGCCGGGACAGGTTTTATTGCTTGAAAACCTGCGTTTCTACAAAGAAGAAGAAAAAGGAGATAAAGAATTTGCCGGTAAACTGGCTAAATTAGGTGATGTATATGTAAACGATGCGTTCGGTACAGCTCACCGTGCACACGCTTCAACCTCTATCATCGCAGAATTTTTCCCTACTGAAAAATATTTCGGTTACCTGATGGCTGAAGAGCTGAAGAACGCTGAGAAAATCAACAATAACGCTGATAAACCTTTTACAGCGATAATGGGCGGAGCTAAAGTTTCGGACAAAATCCTTCTGATTGAAAGCCTGCTGGACAAAGTAGATAACCTGATCATCGGTGGTGGTATGGCATATACTTTTGCAAAAGCACAGGGTGGTGAAATCGGTACTTCATTACTGGAAGCCGACAGAATGGAATTGTGTTTGGAATTGCTGGAAAAAGCCAAAGCCAAAGGGGTAAATATCCTGCTTCCGGTAGATACAGTGATCGCTGATAAGTTTGATAACGATGCCCAAAAGAAAAATGTAGATTCTGGTCAGATCACGGCCGACTGGATGGGATTGGACATAGGTCCAAAAACTATTGAGCTGTTCGCTGATGTGATCAAAAACTCAAAAACATTATTGTGGAATGGCCCGATGGGTGTTTTCGAAATGGCTAATTTTGAGCAGGGTACACGCGCAATTGCTGAAGCAGTAGTGGCGGCAACCAAAGAAAACGATGCATTTTCACTGATCGGTGGCGGCGATTCAGCCGCTGCAATTGCAAAATTCGGACTGGAAGATGAAGTGAGTTATGTTTCTACAGGTGGTGGTGCTTTACTTGAGTATATGGAAGGTAAAGAATTGCCGGGTGTGAAAGCAATTAATGACTAAAATAAGCAGAAATAGATAATTTAGCTCAGACATTCAATGAGTTAATGATCAGTTTATAGCAATCTTGGGACGTGAGTCCGATCTTAAAGGCCAATGAAAATTGGCCTTTTTGCGTTTGAGGTGGGGAAAAATGGGGAAAATAGTATGTTGATAACTTTTTTGTGGTAGAATGTGGTAAAAAGTGGTAGAAGTATCTATTTTTACACTACATAAAAAGTGTAGATACTATAATGGTTCAATTGTTAGGAGAATTTGATTGTAAATTGGATGCCAAAGGCCGCATGATGGTGCCTTCGGGTCTGAAGAAACAATTGCCAAACGTTGACCAGGAGGGACTTGTGGTAAACAGGGGTTTTGAAAAACACCTGGTGATCTATCCCAGAAAAGTATGGGAAGACATCGTTGCCGAACTCAGCAAACTGAATCAGTTTGAAGCAAAGACCAGGGAATTTATACGTTTTTTTACACGCGGTGCCACAGAACTGACACTGGACTCTGCCGGCAGGGTAAATTTGCCCAAATCTTTGCTGGAGTATGCTGGTATTGATTCAGAAGTTGTGCTGGCCTGCCAGTTCAATAAAATTGAACTTTGGTCTAAGTCGGCCTATGATAACTTCATGGACAGTGAGCCTGAAGATTTTGCGAAACTCGCAGAAGAAGTGATGGGAAATAAAAGGAGGGTGGAAGATGGAGAATAATTATCACGTACCAGTACTGCTCCAGGAGTGTATTGATGGATTAAATATAAAGCCTGACGGCGTTTACGTTGATGTTACATTTGGTGGCGGTGGCCATTCAAAAGAAATCCTGAGTAAACTGGGCAAAAATGGAATACTGATCGCTTTTGATCAGGACCCGGATGCACAGCGCAACAGGATTGATGATCCGCGTTTCCTGTTTGTTGATCAGAACTTTGCTTTCTTAAAAAATAATCTCCGTTTACTGGGCTACAAACAGGTAGACGGTATCCTGGCAGATCTGGGAGTTTCATCGCACCAGTTCAATGAACCGGAACGTGGATTTTCTACCCGGTTTGAGTCATCACTGGATATGCGGATGGATAAACAGGGCAAGCTTACAGCTGCAGATGTGCTGAACACTTATACTGAAGAAAAACTGCACAGGATCTTCGGTATTTATGGTGAGGTCAAAAATGCGAAATCCCTGGCTAAGTCGGTAGTGACCTTCCGCGCCAACCAGCCGATTGTAACGCTTGCAGATTTTAAACTTGCTGCAGCGGCACACATCCCGAAAGGAAAAGAAAATAAATATATGGCACAGGTGTTCCAGGCTTTACGGATTGAAGTAAATGCCGAGATAGATGTGCTGGAAAGCTTTTTACTGCAGTCGGCCGAAGTATTGAATACTGGCGGCAGACTGGTAGTCATGTCTTACCATTCACTGGAAGACAGGCCTGTAAAGAACT
Organism: Pedobacter sp.; assembly: GCF_040513095.1. Classification (GTDB taxonomy): domain Bacteria; phylum Bacteroidota; class Bacteroidia; order Sphingobacteriales; family Sphingobacteriaceae; genus Pedobacter. The sequence goes on from NZ_JBEVDX010000169.1 coordinate 3,892, forward strand.
TTATTGCAAAAGGCAAGATCAGGGGCGAAGCGGATAAGGACTTCTTTGGAAACGAAGAAAAACCCTTTAAAGCCATCACCCGGAAAGCTGTTGTGGCAGACGATGAAGAACTCGAAAGAAACAGCAGGGCAAGAAGTGCCAAACTTAGGATTGGAGAAAAATTATGAATAACCAGTTCAGAGAAGAGATAGAGGAAGAAGACGAATTACCGGAAGAACCGATAATTAAACTGAAACCCAAAAAGGAAAAGGATACGGTGAATACCAACCTTTTCTTCAAAAAGCTTTTCACTGAAGGTGCGGTATCAAAAGAAGCGGCAACAGCGATGATGCCTTTTCTGATTTTCCTGTCACTGCTCACGATGTTGTATATCGCGAACAGCCATATGGCAGTAAAAAATATCAGGGATATTGATAAACTAAATAAAGAAGTAAAAGAACTGAGCTGGGAATATAAGTCGCTGAAAGCCGACCTGATGTTCAAAAGCAAGTTGACAGAAGTAGCTAAAAAGGTTGATACGTTAGGAATAAAGGAGCTCACAGAGCCTCCTAAAAAAATTATTGTAAGCAGTGATGAACATTAGAGCTAACATATTATTACGTGTTTATTTGTCCTTCGGACTGATTGTACTGCTTGCCGTGGCAGTATTGATCAGATTATGCGATGTACAATTTGTAGAGGGACATAAGTGGCGTGCCATGGCCGATAGTCTCTCTACAAAGTATATCAACGTGGAGGCTGCCCGTGGTAATATATACTCTAATGACGGCAGTCTCCTCGCCACATCTGTTCCGGAATATGAATTGCGGATGGATATGTTTGCCGGGGGCATCAGCGACAACAAGATCTTTTACAGCAAGGTAGATTCGCTGGGCATGAAGCTGTCGCAGTTCTTCGGTGATAAAACGCCCAAGGAATATTCGCGTATGCTCCGTACAGCCAGGGCTGACAGTGTCAGGTACCTGCTGATTAAACGTAAAGTGAACTACCAGGAGTTGAAAACCCTTCGTACGTTTCCTCTGTATAACATCGGTAAATACAGCGGTGGCCTGATGGCTATCCAGCAAAATAAGAGAATCAAGCCTTTCCAGTTCCTGGCGGCCAGGACAATCGGTTATAAAAACGAGAATGTGTCAAACGGTGTAGGACTCGAAGGAGCTTATGGCGATTATATCAATGGTGAAAGCGGGAAAAGGCTGGTACAGCGGATTGCGGGCGGAGTGTGGATGCCGGTAAACGATGAGGCAGAGATTGCGCCTAAAGAAGGTGCCGATATCATTTCTACGATTGACATCAATATGCAGGATCTGGCACAAAGTGCGCTGGAGAAACAATTGATCCTGAGTGATGCCGACCACGGTACGGTAATCCTGATGGAAGTAAATACGGGTGAGATCAGGGCAATAGCAAACTATACCCAGGTTGCACCCGGAGAATATAAAGAAACATTTAACTATGCCATTGCCGGTAACCAGGATCCGGGCTCTACGTTTAAAGTGGCCTCTTACATGGCACTGCTTGAAGATGAGAAAGTAGATACCAACACAATGGTAAATACAGGATCTTATCATGTTCCAGGTAAAACAATCGTGGATTCTCACGGAAGTATCGGTGTGGTTACAGTAAAAAAAGCATTTGAAGAATCATCAAACGCGGCAATTGCCGAGCTGGTGAGTACACGTTATAAAGATAATCAGGCACAGTTTACGGATCACCTTTACGAGTGGAACCTGAACAAAAAATTAGAACTCCAGATCCCCGGAGAAGCACAGCCGGTAGTTAAGAATCCGAAAAACAAAAGCTGGAACAAAAACCTCACGCTGCCACAAATGGCTTACGGTTATGAAATGCAGCTGACACCATTGAAGATGCTGTCTTTTTATAATGCCATAGCAAATAACGGGAAGTATATCTCTCCAATCTTTGTAAAAGAAATACGCCGTCTGGGCAATCCGGTTGAGCAGTTCAAAGCCAGGGTGATCAATCCGCAGATCTGTTCTGAAAAGACGATGAAAAAAATGCATGCCATGCTTGAAGGTGTAATTACCGAAGGTACAGGTAAACTGATGGGATCACCTTTCTACCGTGTCGCAGGCAAAACAGGAACGGCGCAGGTGGCTGATGGTAATAAAGGTTATAAGGCTAAAAAAAGTTACCAGGCCTCGTTTGCAGGATACTTTCCGGCTGATAAACCTAAATACTCGATCATCGTATGTATCAACGGACCTAAACACGGATACTACGGAGCAACTGTCGCAGGTCCGGTATTTAAGGAAATTGCAGACCGCATTTATGCGAGCGACCTGGAGATGTACAGCAATGTGGCTGATGTACGCCTGGTAGGCAATACAAAAAGTCCGGAAGCGAAAGCAGGACAAAGCAAGGCGGTTAAAAAAGTATATAATGCCCTCGGAATAAAAACACTGTACGCTGCGAAATCAGATTATTTCAACAGTGTGGATACGAGCAACGGGATTGTTTATGAAGAATATAGTTCTGTGAAAGGCATGATGCCAAACGTGGTTGGGATGGGATTGAAAGATGCCCTTTACCTGCTGGGCAATGCCGGGTTGAAAACACGGATCAATGGAAGTGGAAAAGTAATGGCCCAGTCTATCCCGCAGGGAACCAAGATTGGAAAAGGCCTGTTGGTACAATTAGCTTTAAGATAAAAGATGCAGTTGCAGGACGTTTTATATGGAGTAGCGATAACAAACCTGGTTGGCTCAACCAACAGGGAAATCAGTATGTTGACTTTCGATTCCCGCGAGGTAAAGAAAGATGCTGTCTTTTTTGCTGTAAAAGGAACTTTATCTGATGGCCATACTTTTATCAGTCAGACTATAAAAGCCGGTGCGGCAGTGATCATTTGTCAGGATTTACCTGAAGAGAAAGATCCGGCAGTAACGTATATCGAAGTGGATGATTCCAGTGTTGCGCTGGGTATCATGGCAGCAAACTACTATGGAAATCCTTCTGCTGCTTTAAAGCTGGTTGGGATTACCGGTACAAACGGAAAGACAACGATTGCCACCATCTTATTTAAACTGTTCAGGAGCTTAGGTTTCCATACCGGAATGATCTCTACGGTACAGAACCAGATTGATGATGAAATTATTCCTGCCACACATACTACACCGAACCCGTTGGCATTGAACAAGCTGCTGAGGGATATGGTAACTGCAGGCTGTACACATTGCTTCATGGAAGTAAGTTCACATGCGGTAGTGCAGCACAGGATAGAAGGATTGACATTTGTAGGCGGGGTATTCTCCAATATCACACATGATCACCTCGATTTTCACAAGACTTTTGATAATTATATCAGGGCCAAAAAAGCATTTTTCGACGACCTTCCCAAATCGGGTTTTGCGCTGACAAATGCGGATGATAAAAACGGAATGGTGATGCTTCAGAATACGAAGGCATCCAAAAAAACATATGCACTGAAACAACTGGCAGATTATAAAGGCCGGGTGATCGAAAACAGGTTTAGCGGACTGAACCTGGAGATAGATGAAGTAGACGTGTTTTTTAAACTTGTTGGTTCATTCAATGCCTATAACCTGCTGGCGGTGTATGGTGCTGCGATGCTGCTCGACCAGGATAAACTGGCGGTGCTGACAATCCTGAGCAACCTGAGCGGTGCTGAAGGGCGCTTTGATTATGTGAGCAATGCAAAACAGATCATTGGCATTGTGGATTATGCACATACGCCTGACGCTGTACAAAATGTACTGAGCACCATCCATGATATCAGAAAAGGTACTGAGC
>NZ_JBEVDX010000170.1:0-3191 GCF_040513095.1 Pedobacter sp.
CCACCGTTGAGCATGCGTATCATACCTTTGATCATTGCTTCAGCAGCATTAAAATCTGCAATAACACCGTCTTTCAGAGGTCTTACCGTACGGATATTATCGTGCGTTTTACCCTCCATTTGCATAGCCTGACGGCCTATTGCTATAATTTTATTGGTTTGTCTGTCAAAAGCAACGATTGAAGGTTCATCAACAACCACTTTATCATTATGTATAATCAGGGTGTTGGCGGTGCCTAAATCTATGGCAACCTCTTGTGTGAACCAGTTAAATAAACCCATTTATAGGTGATAAGTTATGTTATAAAAATTCTATATACTATTAGAATGTAAAACTACATCTTTTTATTGTATTCCGCTTTAAAAAATTAGTGCTTAAAATGTCTGATTCCAGTAGTCACCATAGCGATACTTTTTTGGTTTGCCATATCGATTGAATCCGTATCTTTTATGGAGCCACCAGGTTGAAGAACCGCTGTAATACCTGCTTCAGCAGCGATTTCAACACAGTCAGGGAAAGGGAAGAAAGCATCCGATGCCATCACAGAACCTATCAGGTCAAAGTTAAAAGCATTGGCTTTAACAATTGCCTGTTTCAGGGCATCAACCCTCGAAGTCTGCCCAACACCGCTTGCCAGCAACGTATTATTTTTCACAAAAACGATTGTGTTTGATTTTGTGTGCTTAACGATTTTATTGGCGAAGAATAAGTCTTTTAACTCATCGGTTGTAGGAGTTTTCTCTGTAACAGTGGTCATTTGATCAGTGTCTTCAATGACCAGGTCTTTGTCCTGCTCAATCACACCGTTCAGTAAAGTCTTGAATTGCTTTTTGCTCAGCTCAACTTCATTGCGCTGCAGGATCACCCTGTTTTTCTTTGCTTTAAACAGCTCTACTGCCTCTGGCTGGTAAGAAGGGGCAATCAGGACTTCAAAGAATAATTTATTGATTTCTGTAGCTGTTGCCAGGTCGATCTCACGGTTAGCGATCAGGACGCCCCCAAAGGCAGAAACCGGGTCACATGCCAGGGCATCGTCCCATGCCTGAGCAATGGTCGCTCTTGAAGCAACACCGCAGGCATTGGTATGTTTAAGGATCGCGAAGGTAGGCTCCTGAAATTCATCAATCAGGCTTACTGCTGCATCCACATCAACCAGGTTATTGTAAGAAAGCTCTTTACCGTTCAGCTTAGTAAACATTTCATCCAGGTTACCATAAAACACCCCCTGCTGATGCGGGTTCTCGCCATAACGTAAAGTTTTGGCAGTGTTCAGGCTTTGTTTAAATACAGTCAGTGGTTCTTCGTTATTAAAGTAGTTGAAGATCGCAGTATCGTAGTGAGATGAAGTATGGAATGCTTTTTTAGCATATGCTTTACGCTGAGCGATAGTAGTCTCGCCATTCTGATCTTCCAGCTGCTGCTGCAGGGTAGAGTAATCGTCTTTTGAAGCAAGGATAACTACGTCGTTAAAATTTTTGGCTGCAGCCCTGATCAGGGAAATGCCACCAATATCAATTTTTTCAATGATTTCTTCTTCAGATCCACCAGCTTTCAGGGTTTCTTCAAAAGGATAAAGATCAACGATTACCAGGTCAATCTCAGGAATCTCATATGCTGCGATCTGAGCTTTGTCTTCGTTCAGGTTTCTGCGGTTTAAGATACCACCGAAAACTTTTGGATGCAAAGTTTTGACCCTTCCGCCTAAAATCGAAGGATAACCTGTAAGGTCTTCAACAGCTGTAACAGGTAAATTCAAATCTTTGATGAACTGTTCTGTACCGCCTGTAGAGAACAATTGGACACCTTGCTGTGCAAGCAGGCGTACAAGTGGTTCCAGACCGTCTTTGTAATATACTGAGATTAAAGCGTTTTTGATCTTTATTTGTTGGCTCATTGGGTGTTATTTTTGAGCCGCAAAATTATAAATTTTAAGCGATAAAGTTCAGTAATTGGAGGATAAAAAATCTTATTTCTGTATCTTTTTCAGGATGCTTTCCACTATACGCGGATAATGCTGGTGTTCAAGTTGTTGTCCTTTAAATTTTAGCATTTCCAGGTTATCTCCCTTATCTATCCTGTATTTTGCCTGGTGAATATACTCTCCTTCATCGTAGTTTTCATCTACATAATGGATGGTAATACCGCCTTCAGTTTCTCCGGCAGCAAGTACAGCTTTATGTACATGATCGCCGTACATTCCCTTGCCGCCAAACTTGGGCAGGAGGGCAGGGTGGATGTTCACTATACGTCCGGGATATTCTGCGATCAGGTTTTTAGGGATGAGCCAAAGGAAGCCTGCCAGTACGATCAGGTCGATATCCAGATTTTTAAGCAGATCTACAATCTGTTCAGTTTCATAGAACTCTTTTCTGTCGAAAATATGCGAAGGTATTTCAAAGTTATCTGCACGCTGCAGCACATATGCCTCCGGATTGTTGGTAAGTACCAGTGCAATTTCAACTTCCGGGCTGTGTTTGAACAGCTCCATAATTTTCTGGGCATTGGAGCCCGAACCTGAGGCAAATATAGCTATACGCTTCTTCATCGATTTTAAGGATATGATGCTGTCAAAAATAGCATTTTAGGCATTTAATGAAAGGCTTAAATGATAATATGTTTTATCTATTATATAGAAGGCCGGGGAGCAGCAGGGATCTTGCTTTGGGATGGCTTTGAGAGAAGATGGATTGAAACAATCCTGAAAGAAATATAAAAGGAATCTATACAGGTATCTGCCAGGGGGTTGCTAGGGGGTTACCAGGGCTTCAGACCCTAGGGAGGCCCTATCACCCCCCTACCAACCCCCTAGCAACCCCCTGGCAAAATCTGGTTGTTTATTGCTTTAAATCTTGTTCAGGCTTGTTTCTCTCAAAGCCGTTCCCGAACTTACAGACTACTATTCCAGCACCGTATCTAAAGAGGTGTGAATCAATATTTAAGAATATTTAAATTATTTGTGATATCGTTTTGCATTTTAAAAACATAAGTTCTATATTTGCAGTCCGAAAAAAAGAGAAAGATAAGGTAAAAGGAGATTCGGAAAATCACCAATACCTTAAATTATATAAAATATTATTATACTAAAAAATGGCAAATCATAAATCATCTTTAAAAAGAATAAGAGCAAACGCTACTAAACGTTTACGTAACAGGTACCAAGCAAAAACAACGCGTACTTTTATTAAAAGATT
>NZ_JBEVDX010000171.1:0-6752 GCF_040513095.1 Pedobacter sp.
ATTTCTACGTGAATAATAACGTGGGAAATTGTTATAGTAGATGTTTCGTTGTGGCACGAATACCCACCATAAGCTCGGAATGTTGATGTTGACATTAATATTCATTCCTGGGCCCATAGGTGCCCAGCCATAATATCCGCCACCACTTCTCCAGCTTACCCATGCTGGTCCCCATTCGGTATCAGGAATCCAGATCCACTGATTGAAACGATCGGTTATCCAGCGGCCATAATGAAATGGTGCCCATCCCCATTCGTAGTCAGATACCCATGTATTTCCATACTCCGTCATCGTCCAGTGACCGTCAGTATAGTAAGGCCTGAAACTTTGGTCTACATTTGGATGCCACACATAACCGTAATCCGGGTCCTGTGTCCATTTCCCGTAAGGTGCCAGCTCCTCGTAAAAGGTTTCCAGCGTGATGTCGTCTTCCTCCTGGGCAACTGCGTTTTGTGTGAGACCGGTGACCAGGAGCAGTAGCCCCAGGATGACAGCCGGCAATTTGATCATGTTTTTCATTTGTGTGTTATTAATATACCTAACCTAACCTTATGTCACTATGAGTAGAGAATTTAAAAATAGTTTAATCAGAAGAAGAATATATGCACGCTAGTTCTGCTGTTCGCCTAATTATGTTATTAGTTTTGTATGGAATACAGGATTTATATTTGTTTTAAGTGATTTTAAGCTCTTAAAGATTAGAATTGGATGACAGGACAGATCAGCCTGTTTGCTGATTATTATCAATAATTATCTCTTTACAGTTTTTAATTCTTTTCTTTTGCAGGAATAGCTGATCAATGTGTGGTATCACATAAACGATACCAAAAAAATAAAAACATATATTTTACTAATGAAAAAAGGCGTACTATATCTTATTCCTGTCCCTTTGGCAGAGAATGCCTCTGCAAAATCATTCACTCCATACCTGATTGATACCATTAATGCCCTCGATACCTATATTGTGGAGAATGAAAAAACTGCCCGTAAGTTTTTAAAGGAAGCGGGTCTCAAAATTCCACAAAGTGCCCTAACTATCCACGATTATGGTAAACATAAACGCAACGATTCTATGGTTCCCTACTTTAAAGAACTGATGACTGGAAAGGATGTAGGACTGATGAGTGAAGCAGGTTGCCCAGGAGTAGCAGATCCGGGTGCTGATGTTGTCTCAGAAGCACATAAAAGGGGAATACAGGTTGTTCCTTTGGTAGGCCCAAACTCCTTGCTGCTGGCACTGATGGCTTCGGGCTTTAACGGACAAAGCTTTGTTTTTCATGGCTACCTGCCAATTGACAAGGTAGAGAGAGTTAAAAGCATCAGGGAACTTGAAAAAACTGCTGAAAAAAACAAGCAGACCCAGATGTTTATTGAAACCCCTTTCCGTAACAATCACCTGTTTGATGATATCGTTAAAAATACGGCAGCACAAACGTTGCTATGCGTAGCATGTAATATCACTGGAGAAGATGAATATATCAGGACACAGTCGATAGGGCAGTGGCGCCAGGAAAAAATAGATCTGCATAAAAGACCTACGATCTTCCTGATCTACCGATAAATCCTGCATCGATTAAAGGAGATATTATAGGAATTACCTGTACATATTTTTGCTATCCATAAAAGCGATCACATTTTCCGGCACAAGAAACTGGATGTTTTTATTGTCTTTCAGTGCATTCCTGATAAAGGTTGAGGAGATTTCCATCTGGGGAGTCTCCGTAAAAGTAATGGATGGATGCCCTACCCATTCTGAAGGATCAGAGTGAGGTCTCGGATAAACGTAGATACTGTAGTTTTTAAGCAGCACCTCATAGTTCTTCCACTTTTTTAAGGATACAAGATTGTCTGCCCCCATAATCAGTACAAACTCTTTTGCAGGGTACTTCTCGTGGAGATAGGTTAATGTATCGATGGTGTAGGAAGGCTGTGGAAGCGTAAATTCTATATCGCTTACTTTGATATTTTCAGCAGGTTCGGCGGCCAGCCGGGCCATCTCCAAACGGTCATACATATTACCCAAGCCTTTTTTATGCTTTAAAGGATTTTGCGGGGATACAACCAGCCAGACTTCATCAAGGCCGGTATAATTGGCCATGTAACTTGCTATGATCATATGCCCCATGTGTACCGGGTTAAAGGAACCAAAAAATAAGCCTGTTTTTGCCATCCTTAAAAACGGATATTTATTTATTGATAAAATCTGATACCAGCTGCTCCGCTTCCTGACAAGCCGTATGCAGGTCGAAGTTCTTCAGCACAACATCAAACTTATCCGCATATTGTAATTCTTTTTCTGCTTTGATAAATCTTTCCTGCAGTTTCTCCTGACTGTCTGTTCCGCGACCGCTTAAACGCTCTTTCAGCACTTCCAGTGAAGGTGGCTGTACAAAAATAGCCAGAGCATCCTCTTCGTATTTGCGTTTCAGGCGTAATCCGCCTTCTACGTCAATATCAAAGATCACGTGTTTGCCTTCATTCCATATTCTTTCGATTTCCGAACGCAGGGTACCGTAGAAAGTTCCGTTATAAACCTCTTCAAATTCTACAAATTCCTGGTGGGCAACCTTGTGCAGGAACGCTTCTTTGGAGATAAAATAATAATCCTTTTCATGCTGTTCATCCCCGCGCGATTCCCTTGTGGTGGCCGAGATAGAAAAACTTAACGCAGGAAATTTCTCCAGTAAGTGTTTGACTATGGTAGTTTTGCCTGCTCCAGAAGGCGCAGAAAATATAATGAGCTTGCCTTGTATCATTGATGAGGTCTATATTACGTTTAACAACTGTTCTTTGATCTTCTCCAATTCTTCCTTCATCCCCACAACAAGTTGCTGAATTTGAGCGTCATTCGCCTTTGCGCCCATTGTATTAATCTCTCTGCCGATCTCCTGAGAAATGAAACCTAATTTTTTACCATTGGCATCTTTACTTTTCAGGGTTTCTGTGAAATAATCACAGTGACTTTTCAAACGGATTTTCTCTTCAGTAATATCCAGTTTATCGATATAATAAATCAGTTCCTGTTCAAGACGGTTCTGATCAATAGTAAGTTTAGCGGCGTTTTCTTCCAGAAACTGGTTCAGTCTTGCCCGGATCTGAGGAATTCTCAGTGGTGCAAGCACTTCGATCTGTGCAAAAAAATCGAGTATATTCTTAATCCGAAGCTCCAGATCCTGTTTCAAAACTGCACCTTCCGTCTCTCTGAACTGGTTGAAGTTCTTTAGCGCAGCATTAAATGTACTTTGCAGAAGGTCCCATTCTCCTTCGTTCACTACTTCTTCGGTATAAGAAATAACATCTGGAAAACTTAAAACTGCCTGTAAAAGGTTATTTGAATTGGCTCCTAAATCAATATTTATGGCCTCTAACTGTTTGTAATATTTGCTCAGCAATGCGGCATTGATGGTTGCGCCTTTCAGATTTTCTTCACTGCGTTCAATACTGATAGAAACATTTACTTTTCCGCGTTCAATTTCTTTACTGCAGATGTTCCTTAACAGCAGCTCTTTATCAGCATAAGCCCTTGGGAGTTTTAAATTGAGTTCCAGAAACTTGCTGTTTAAAGACTTGATCTCTACGGCAAACTTTGTGTTTTCCTGATCTGCAGAGGCCAGGCCATAGCCTGTCATTGATTTTATCATGTGCAAAGATATAATTTATTGTTAAATTGGTTAGGGTGTTGAATATTTAATGTGCCCAATTGCCTTCAAATGATCATTTGATCCTATTCCATACGTTAGATTGATAAACAATAGTTAAATTTACATCATATACATTACAGATAAATGGTTCGCACTGCTATAAAAAGTTTATACATATCTACACTTTTGCTTGCTTCAGCATCTGTTGTTTCTGCACAGGAGGAATTCAGGCTCAATGGGGTAATTATGGTTAAGGGCTCTACAAACCGTGTTGCACTTGCTGAGATTACCAACAAACGGACTAAGTATACCGTAGGAAGCAATGACCTTGGCATCTTCCAGATCAAAGCTGTTGTAGGGGATACTCTGCTGGTAATTAAACGCAGTTTTTCTGACGTAGAACAGGTAGTATTATCTGACAGGGACATGATTATTTATGTGGATATGGGCAATACCCTGAACCAGGTAAACATCCGCGGCCAGTCTAAAAAACAGGAATTGGATGAACTCAGACAGGATTACAGGGATAAGGGATCGTTTTATCAGGGAAAGCCGCCACTGCTTTCGTACATTTTTGCGCCATTAACGGCTTTGTATGAGCTTTTTGGAAGTACACCTAAAAAGGCAAGGCGCTTCGGTAAATTCTACAACACGGAAATGCAACAGACTGCTATCGATGGATTTTTTAATGAAGCACTGATTCAGAAGAATACGGAGCTTGAAGGAAAAGATCTTGAAAACTTTATGCTCAACTATCGTCCCGAGTACAGCAAATCAAGGAACTGGACAGAGTATGATGCAGTAAAATATATCAGGGATTCGTATAAGCAATATACTGATACGCTAAGAAAAAAATAGCCGCTAAATAGATAATGCCTCGCAAGCCTTTTCTGCAGCCTGTTTTTCAGCATTTTTCTTGTTATAATCCCTGCCGATACCATAACTTTCGCCTTCGATAACGGCCTGTATTGTGAACAGTTTTGCGCTTTCGCCCTCGCCGTTCTGGATCATGTCAAAAGTTATATCTTTCGCATGGCGCTGGCACCATTCGATCAGCTTGCTTTTGAAATTTGTCTCCGTCAATTCGAGCGTGTGAATGTCGATGTACGGTTTAACAATACGTTTTAGCAATAATTCTTTAGTGAAATTGTATCCTTTATCAAGATATACTGCACCGATCAGCGCCTCAAAGGCATCACCTAACATCGAATGATGTTTGGTTTGTGCGTTGACCATTTTCTGATCAAAGACGATCAGCTGGTCAAAACCCATCTTGCGTGCAAGCTGGTTCAGGTTTGCCCTGTTTACAATTTTTGAGCGCATTTCAGTGAGAAAGCCTTCTTCTTTGTAGGGATAATGTTTAAAGAGCAGTTCAGCGATTACAGCGCCCAGGATAGCATCGCCCAAAAATTCGAGACGTTCGTTGCTGCTGCGGCTTCCATTTTTTAAAACTTTAGCCACAGACCGGTGCCTGAACGCCATTTTATACAAAATGGTATTTCCAGGCACAAAGCCTAACATATTTCGAAGCTTTTTTATAAACTCTTTATCCGGGGATAAATACAATTTATAGAGGTCAAATAAGGGCATTAAATTCTATAAAAATCGATTTGTAACGTTTACTCTTCGTACTTCTTGAAAATGACTGAGGCATTGTGCCCACCAAACCCAAAAGTATTACTCAATGCCGCACGCACTAAACGTTTCTGTGAAGTATTGAATGTGAAATTCAACTTTGGATCGAAATCAGGATCATCCGTGAAATGGTTAATTGTAGGCGGAACGATGTCGTTTTTTACCGATAAAATAGAAGCAATGGCCTCAACAGCACCGGCAGCACCCAGCAGGTGACCAGTCATTGATTTCGTGGAGCTGATATTTAATTTGTAAGCGTCTTCACCAAATAAGTCTACAATAGCCTTTGTTTCACTGATATCTCCAAGAGGAGTTGAGGTACCATGGACATTGATGTAATCAATATCTGCCGTACTCATTCCTGCATCTTTCAGCGCATTGGTCATCACCATCCTGGCGCCTAATCCCTGGGGATGCGGGGCCGTGATATGATTTGCATCTGCACTCATTCCACCACCAACTAATTCAGCATAAATTTTAGCACCGCGTGCTTTTGCATGCTCTAATTCTTCAAGGATAATTGTTCCTGCACCTTCTCCGGCAACAAATCCATCTCTGTCTTTATCGAAAGGTCGGGAGGCAGTTGAAGGATCATCATTACGCGTAGAAAGCGCATGCATGGCATTAAATCCTCCAATACCGGCTTCATTAATAATCGCTTCAGATCCTCCGCTGATAACCATATCTGCCATATTCAGACGGATGTAATTGTAAGCGTCAATCATGGCGTTCGTTGATGAAGCACAGGCAGATACCGTGGCGAAATTAGGGCCGCGGAGGCCATATTTAATCGAAATATGACCAGTAACAATGTCAATAATCATCTTGGGGATGAAGAAGGGATTAATGCGGGGAGTTCCGTCACCTGCATAAAAATTCCTCATTTCATCCAAAAACGTTTTTATACCACCAATACCTGAACCCCAGATTACGCCGATACGGTTTGTATCCAATTCAGCGAAATTAACCCCTGAATCTTTTACGGCTTCATCTGTTGATACCATGGCATACTGCACAAATGGATCTAATTTGCGTGCTTCTTTTTTGTCTAAAAAGTCCTCAGGATTGAAATTTTTAAGCTCACATGCAAACTTGGTTTTGAACTTTTCTGTATCAAAACCTGTAATAGGCGCAGCGCCACTCACCCCATTTAACAAATTATCCCAGAATTCTGGGATAGTATTGCCAATTGGAGTGAGTGCACCTAAACCTGTAACTACTACTCTTTTTAATTCCATTTATACGGATTATACGGAGACCGTATGTTTTACTTTACGTTTTTCTCTAGATAAGCAATTGCTTGACCAACTGTACCGATAGTCTCAGCTTGATCATCAGGAATCGCTACATTGAATTCTTTTTCGAATTCCATGATAAGTTCTACAGTATCCAAAGAATCCGCACCTAGGTCATTAGTGAAAGAAGCTTCTGGGGTAACCTCGCTCTCATCCACACCTAATTTTTCAACGATAATAG